>CAZPWT010000044.1:0-70581 GCA_964590435.1 uncultured Planctomycetia bacterium | reverse complement strand
CTCCTCGACTCCCACCCCTCCGCGAAGCGCGGAAGTGGATTCGAACCACTGTGCACCGGTTTTGCGGACCGAGCCGTTGAGCCACTCCGGCATCCGCGCGAAAGATAGCGGGGAAGGGAATTGCACCCTTCTTTGCGGCTTATGAGACCGCCGATCAGCTACTGATCCACCCCGCATCAATTTGAGGTGAAGATCGTGAGGTTTGCGAGGCGAGGCGGCTGTTTGTCTCGCCTCGCAAACCTCACGATCTTCACCACAAAGTGAGAACCGGCCCGGGCGCGGCGCCAGTGTGGGGGAGGGGCGGACGTCGGGGGGGGGGGCCATTGTTGCCCGGGCCGGTGATGTGTCCGGCAGGAGTCGCACCTGCAACCTCCAGATTCGGAGACTGGGGCTCTTCTGGTTGAGCTACAGACACGGAAATTGGGGCGGGACGATTCGAACGTCCACGGCGAGATTCAAAGTCTCGGAGCCTGCCGGTTAGCCGACGCCCCAGGAAAGGCTGGCGAATGCTGATGAAGGCTGGCGAAGGCGTGCGAAGGCTGGGGCGCGGGAGGCGAATTGGGGTTGGAGGATTTGAACCTCCATCTGCGCGTTGAGGGGGCGCCGTCCTCAGCCGTTAGACGAAACCCCGGAGACGGAAAGAGAGACTAGAGAGAGAAAAACCGGCCCCCGGTTCCCAGGTTGGGAAGGGGATTGCATGGAACCGGGAGCCGGTTCGGGAAGATCCGTCGGTTATCAAAGATCCCTTCACGGGCTGACGCTTGCGGACTATTTGCGCTTCCGTCGTCTGGCATGACCTTTCTCCTTCAAAGGGACCGGTCGGAGTCGCACCGACGGCTCCCGGGCCACAGCCGGGGGGTCTGCTCTTAGCCTACAGTCCCGTGGGTGGCGCCGGACTTGAGGTTGATGGGGGAAGTGGTCGGGCGGTTCACGGAAAAAAGGCTGGCGAAGGCTGGCGAAGGCGTGCAAAGGCTGGCGAAGGCTGAAAGGCGTTTGAGGTGGCTTGCGCCCAGAACGTTCCTGTCCGCCAGCCTTCCGCAAGGCTTCGCCAGCCTTTCCTTCTCCTTCCCTTGACTCCCGGCGGGTCATGTCTTATATTTCTGTACAGACAGAAACAACAGAACAGGAGCTGCGCCCCGTGAACCTTTCTGCCACCGAAACCAAGTTCATCCTCCACTGGGGCGAAATGGGAACCCGCTGGGGGATCAACCGCACCGTCGCCCAGGTCCACGCCCTCCTCTACATCGTCGGACGGCCGCTTCCCGCGGACGAAATCGCCCAGACGCTGTCCGTCGCCCGCAGCAACGTCTCCACCTCCCTTCGCGAACTCCAGGGCTGGGGCCTTGCCAAGGTCTCGCACGTCCTCGGGGATCGCCGCGATCATTTCGAAACGTTTCACGACGTGTGGGCGATGTTCAAGCTCGTCGCGGTCGAGCGGAAGCGCCGCGAGATCGACCCGACGCTGGCGGTGCTGCGGGAGGCGATCGCGCAGGCGGAAAAGGACGGGGAGAAGGCGGCGAAGGAGCGCTTGGTGCAGATGCTGGAGTTTTTCGAGACGCTGACGGAGGCGTTCGAGGAGTTCGTGAAGATGTCGCCGGGGGCGTTGAAGAAGGTGGTGAAGTACGGGGGGAAGCTGCAGAAGCTGCTGGGTGTCGGGACGTAGGCGGGCGGTTTTTTCGGCCTCGGTGTTTCTCTCATTACAGAAAGAACCGTCATGACAGCCCGCAGAACACGAAGCGCCTGGTTCTTCGACGACGCCCCCGCGGCCCCCGCCGGCTGGGTCTGCTACGACGCCGATTGCTCCTTCTGCACCTCTTCCGCCCGGCGCTTCGCCCCGATCCTGGCCCGCCGCGGCATCGAAATTGTCCCGCTCCAGGCCCCGTGGGTCGAGGCTCGCCTCGGCCTGCGCGCCGGCGACGTCCCCGCCGAGATGGCGTTCATCGACGCCGGCGGCCGGACGTTCGGCGGCGCGGAGGCCGTGGCGCGCATCTGCCGGGAGGTCGGCTGGGCGTGGCCGGTCTGGGCCGCCAGTCGCGTCCCCGGCGTCGGCCTCGCCATGCGCGCCGTCTACCGCTGGATCGCCGCTCACCGCCACTGCGCCGGCGGCGCCTGCCGCATCCCCCGCCGCTCCGCCGCCGTCACCTGGGCCCCCCTGCTCGCCCTCCCCGCCGCGACGTTCTTGCTGCGGGAAGCGCTTCCCGCGTGGGCCTGGATGTGGACGCTGTGCGCCGCAATTTTCCTCGGGTGCAAGTGGGCGACGTTCCGGCTGGCGCCGCGGGCGGCGTTCGGGCGGTCGCTCGCGTACCTGGTCCTGTGGCCGGGGATGGAGGCGAAGCGGTTCCTCTCGGGTGCCGCGCCGCAAGCGCCGCGGGCGGGGGAGTGGGCGGCGGCGGCATTCAAGACGGCGCTCGGCGTCGCGATGTTCGTGGCGGCGGCGCGCCTCGACGGGCTCGCGGCCGGCTGGCTCGCGATGGCGGCAATCGTGATCGCGCTTCACTCCGGCGCGTTCCACATGCTCAGTTGCTTCTGGCGCGCCGCCGGTGTGGACGCCCCGCCGCTCATGAACGCCCCGCTCCTCGCCGCCAGCCCTTCCGAATTCTGGAACGACCGCTGGAACCGCGGATTCTCGGACCTCTGCCGCGCGCTCGTCCTGCGGCCGCTTCGCCGCGCGCCGGGGTGGGCGCTGTTCGCGGTGTTCGCCGTGAGCGGCCTCGTGCACGAGCTCGTGATCAGCGTCCCGGTCCGCGCGGGCTGGGGCCTGCCAACGGCGTACTTCGTGTTCCAGGGCGCGGTGCTGGCGCTCGAGCGGAGCCGTTTCGGGAAGCGTCTGGGCCTCGGCGGCGGCTGGCGCGGCCGGGTCCTCGCGTGGGTCGCGATCGCCGGCCCCGCGTTTTTCCTGTTCCACCCGCCCTTCGTGCGCGGCGTCATCCTGCCGATGCTCGCGGCGGCAGCGGTGCGGTGAAAGGGGCGATGCCATGGAGCTGTTCGGGCTTCTGTTCGGTCTCGCTTTGCTTGCGATTGCCGCCGTCGTCGCGCTGCTGGTCCTCGGCGTCGTGTACCTCGAGACATCCGGGAATCCGGAAAGGAGGGGCCCGTGACCACGCTTACCACCCTGATCCGCCTCGCCGGCCTCGCGCAGCTCGCGCTGATCCCGGTGAACTTCGTCGCGCCGTACAAGCTGCGGTACGCCGCGAGCCTCGCCGGCGCGACGCCGGTCGTGCGCAACATCTTCTACGTGCACGCCGGATACATCGTGTTCGTGCTCGCGGGGCTCGGCGCGCTCTGCCTCGGCGCGGCGGACTTCCTCGCCGGCGGCGCGTCGCTCGCGCGCTGGACGTGCGGCTACCTCGCCGCGTTCTGGGCGATCCGCGTCGGCGTGCAGCTGTTCTATTACGACCGGGAAGAGCGCCGGCGGAACAGCGCGTTCGACGTGGCGTTCCTCGGGCTGTTCGCGTTCCTCGCGCTGGTGTTTGCGGCGGCCGCCACGGGAGGGATGTCATGATCCTCATCGTCTGGATCTTCGCGCTGTTCCTGATGCTCGCGGGATTCATCGCCGCCGGGGGCCTCATCGCCGGACTCCTCGTGGCCGGCCTTCGGACGGACCGCACCCTCGCCGAGCGAGGCTTCCGCTGCCTCCTGGTCGCGCTGCTCCTGCTGACCGGATACGCGCTCCTGACAGCGAACCTGCCGCTGGTCGCGGCCGTCGCAATGCTCCTGACCGCCGCCTGCGCGGTGATGCTCGTCCTCGGTGCCTGCCGCGCCTTCCACGACCGCCTCATGGAATGAAAGGAGGCTCCCATGCTCCGCGAACTCATCGTCGGCGCCGGCCTCGGCCACTTCCTGATCCTCGCCGCGAGCTTCCAGGTGCCGAAGCGGCTCGGGTGGAAGCATGAGCTGAAGCGCCTGCGGCCGCTGAACCGCAAGCTGATGTGGACGTATGGCGGTTTCACGGTGCTGACGATCGTGGCGTTCGGCGTGATGACGCTGTTCCTGCGCGAAGAGCTGCTGCGCGGGGACCGGGCGGCGCTCGCGCTGGCGGCGTTCATCGGGGTGTACTGGTCGGCGCGGATCGGCGTGGACCTGTTCTATTTCGAGCACGCGGATTGGCCGCAGGGTCGCGGGCTCGTCCTCGGGCACGCGCTGCTCATGCTGCTGTTCGCGTTCCTGGCGCTGACGTATCTCGGGCTGGTCGCGTGGCACCTGGCGGGGGGCCCGCGATGAACGACTCCTGCGACGGTGCGGAAAGCGGATGCGTCGGGTTGCTCGGGCTCATCCTGGCAGCGGCGAGCGCGCTCGGCGGGTTCGGGGCGTTGTGTGAAGGAAGCGGCGCCGGGTTCGTCGTGGCCCTCCTTGTGTTCAGCGTCGGGGTGGTCCTGTTGCTGATCGCGCTGGACGGGCTGCACGGCGGACGCCGTCGCCTGGGCCCTCCGCGTGCGGCCATCCCGCTCCCCGGGCTCGCTTCGAACGCGCCGGACACCCCGTGGGGCGGAGGTTCGCCCCGCCTGAGCTTCTGCATCGAAGCGCGGACGAGCACCGGGAGCCTCGTGCTTGCGCTTTGCGCCGGCGTCGGCGCGGCGATGGTCGCATTGAACGCGATGCTCGGCCGGGCCGAGGGAAGCGATGCGCTCGCGATTGTCGGGATCGCCGTGTTCCTGCCGGTCGCGTTCGCGCCCCTGGCCGCCCTTCGCGACGACGGCGGGGACCGGGCCGTCAACGTCGCTTCCGTCATCGCCGCGGTCGGCATTGCGGGCAGCATGGGACTTCCGATCACCATCTGGCTCGCTTCGCCCCCGGGCCGCCATCTCACGCCGACGCCTTTCGGCGCGCTTCCCAACGCGGCGTTCCTTTGGAGCCCGTTCGCCGGCGCGGGCGGCGCCTGGTTTCTCGCGGGGCTCGGCACCCTGCTCGTGTTGCGTGCCTCCCGGGAAGGCGGGCTCCCCGGTCACTCGCGGGATATGCGCGAAGCGGCGGCGTGGTGGATGAACGGCGTGCCTCTAATCAGCCTGCTGGCGTACCAGCTTGCGATTTCTCGTCGAGGCTGAGTCTGACCAAGCATGGCGAATCGGCTCTCCCCGCTGACATCTGCTCTCGCGTCACGCTGCGCGTCAGGCGCGGAGCAATCGTGGTCACAACCACGGTGATTACTGGTGTCGGAATCGTTCGGTCTCCGGATCGAAAGTCAGAGCATCCTTGTGGTTGTGCCACCAAGTCAGCCATCGTCCCATGGCGGCGTCTCTTTCCTTCTGCGTGGTGAGTTCGCACGGGGCTGGTACACCCTGCACGCCCTCCAGCAATCGACCCAGATAGTGCTGCGCAACCTCCGCGACGATCCCTCCGTGGAGAAGTGACGTCCCATCATGCAGCCCGCGAACCAGCACTTCCAGGTCACTGCTGACCGGACACCTCGCGAGGATCGACATCGCCTGGACCCGAAGCATGGCCCAAACATCGTCCAGCGCGACCGCACGGAGAAGCCCGCGCAGTTCCGGATTTGCCCCAACGTCTTCCGGCCGTGCCTCGGCAAGCACATTCAGGACAAGGGTTCGGACCAAGACTTCCGCAGGAGGATCGGTTCTGAGCAACCTGTCGTATTCCTCGGTTGTTACGGAGCCTCTTTTGTAGGGCCGTTCAGCAACTTCCCGTGCGAGTGCTGTCGCGCACTCTGGCCAGATCTGAAGTAACTCGTCGGTCGAAATGAAGATCTTCCTATCGGGTCCGGCATCGATGAACGCGCGGACAATAGTCGCCACTCGTTCCCGGACGGGTTCGTCCGCTGATACCGTTTCATCGACTGAGCAACAGCCGGCAACGCAGGACAGCAAGAGGGCGAAGAACAGCTTCATTTGTGCCGATCGTCCAATGGAATCGGATTCGCTGGCGGGTTATTCACGGTTTCATCGTACTCAATCTCGCGGAAACTTGACCCCGGGTTGAACCCCGCCCAAGCTGACGCCCCTTCCCATCCCCCGGAGCCCCGCGTGACCCACGTCCTGCCCGACCCGCAATCCGACCTCGCCGCGCTTCGGCAGGTCCCGTACATGGGCGTGATCTACGTCGTGGCGGAGGCGGTGAAGCTCGGGTTTCGCAACGGGCATCCGGACTGGTGCAACCTGGGGCAGGGGCAGCCGGAGATCGGGGAGATGCGGGGGGCGCCGAAGCGGATTGCGGAGGTGCGGCTGGAGCCGGCGGACCATGCGTACGGGCCGCTGGAAGGGACGCCGGAGTTGCGGGAGACGATTGCGGTGCACGTGAACCGGCTGTGCCGCGGGGGGAAGAAGCCATACACGGCGCGGAACATCGCGGTGGCGCAGGGGGGGCGGCTGGCGCTGACGCGGGCGATGGCGGCGCTCGGGAGCGTGTCGGTGGGGCATCAGCTGCCGGACTACACGGCGTACGAGGACATGTTCAACACGCACCTGGCGCGGCTGGCGCCGGTGGCGATCCGGACGCGGGAGAAGGACGGGTTCCGGCTGACGGCGGAGGCGCTGGAGAGGGAAGTGGACGACCGGGACCTCGGCGCGGTGGTGATCTCGAACCCGTGCAATCCGACGGGAAACGTCGTCGAGGGGGCGGAGCTGGCGCGGATGGTGAAGCTGGCGCGCGACCGGCGGGTGACGCTGCTGATGGACGAGTTCTACTCGCACTTCATCTACACGGCTGACGGCAAGCCCGCCGCGGGGCCGGTCAGCGCCGCCGCGCACGTCGAGGACCCGGACCGCGACCCCGTGCTGATCTTCGACGGCCTCACGAAGTCGTTCCGCTACCCCGGCTGGCGGATCGGCTGGGTCGCCGGACCGCCCGCGATGGTCGAGTCGATGGCGCGCACGGCCTCGGCGATCGACGGCGGCCCTTCACGCATCGCCCAGCGCGCCGCGCTGCAGGCGCTCGAGCCGTGGCGCGCGGACCAGGAGACGCGGGCGCTTCGCGACGTGTTCTGCGAAAAGCGGAATCTCATGGTGAAGCGGCTGAAGGCGATCGGCGTGCGCTTCGCCGCGGAGCCGCGCGGGACGTTCTACTGCTGGGGATCGCTCGACCGGTTGCCGGCGCCGTTCAACGACGCGATGACGTTCTTCCGCTCCGCGCTCGCAAAGCAGGTCATGACGGTGCCCGGCGAGTTCTTTGACGTGAACCCCGGGAAGTACCGCCGGAACGCGTCTCCGTACAAGAACTGGATGCGCTTCTCGTTCGGCCCGCCGATCGAGAACGTGAAGATGGGGCTGGACCGGCTGGAAGAAATGGTGAAATCGGGGAAGGGCCGGGTTGCGAGGAAAAAGGGAGGCCGCTGAGCCATGAGCCGAGTGTGCAGCCGGCTGTCTGCGTTGTTTGCGTTGATCGCGGCGGTGCTGTTCGGGATCGGGGTACTGGGGCATTCGATTCCGCCGGTGCTGTGGCAGTGGCTGGTGACGGCCACGGGGCTGGCGATCGGCGCGGGGCTGACGTCCATTTACCTGCGCCCGCCGCCGCCGCGCGCCGGGTTCGGCGCGGCCGCGATCGCGCTGCTGGCCGCTTCGCAGATCGCGTTCTACCTGCTGGTGTGGACGGACGCGAAGCAGAAGGCGGACCTGTGGCGGATCTGGTGGGGCGCGGCGGTGCCGTCGCTGGTGGCGGCGCACCTCCGGCTGCTGCGGCTCTACGAGGTGAACTGGCGGACGACTTTCGGGAAGGTGACCGCGGCAGGGATCCTGGCGCACGGGCTGTCGTGGGTGCTGCTGGTGCTGCGGCGCGACATGATGGCGGACCCGCCGGGGTGGACCATGGCGATCATGGGGACGCTCGGAGCGGTGGCGGTGGGCGGCTCGGTCGTGGTGTTCTATCGCTACCGCCAGAAGCACGCCGGCGAGCCTTCGCCGATCCCGCTCTGGCTCCGCTGGACCGCGTTCGGCGTCCTGCAGGCCGTGCTCGTGGTCGCGGGGATCTACATCGGCCGCATCACCGGCGGCTCCGAGGCGGTCTTCGAAGCGTTCCCGTCGGCGCTCGCCGGGATGTCGCCGGAGGAGATCGATGCGTCCGTCCGCGCCGACGCGGCCCGCCTTCGCACCGTCACCGCCGGCATGGACGAGCTCGCGGGGCGCTTCCCCGCGCTGCGATCTCAGCTCGAGGGCGCGATGAAGGCACAGGGGCGCGAGACGATGACCGCGCCCGAGGACGACGCGCTTCGCAAGGACTACATGACGTTCCTCACGTACCGGTCGGCCCTTCTCCGCCAGGTCGCCATGTACGCCGGGTTCGAGTCCGTGCGCGACCAGGCGCTCAAGGCGCGCTGCTTCCTGGTCGCCTACGCCGCCGCCACCGCCCTGTTCGAATCCTCCGGCCGCCTCGTCGTCACGTTCCAGGACTGGGGCCTCGCCCGCCGCAAGCTCAACGAGCCCGACCCGCGCTGGGGGATCGCCGCCGGCATGTTCGACCGCATCGCTTCCGGCATCGGCGCCGGGTCCAACGCCGAGCGCTTCGAGGAAATGGCCGCCTACTTCGAGGAACGCCGGCCGCTGTGGCGCGAGGAGAAGGTCTGGGAGCCCGGGGAGATGGACTGGTTCGAGAAGCGGATCGCGCGGGGGATCGAGGCGACGCGGGCGCTGGACGTGCACACGCACCGGAACTGGCTGAACCGGGTGCTGTCGAAGGTGAAGAGCGACGCGTATTCGCCGGTGTACGCGGTGCAGTCGCAGCTCTCGGAGTGGATCGGGGACACGCGGGTCGTCGCGCGGCCGCCGCTGATCCGCGAGAGCCAGATCGACGAGCTGCGCGCGAAGATGCAGCCGGGGGACATCATCCTGGAGCGGCGGAACTTCTTCCTGTCGAACGCGTTCCTCCCGGGCTTCTGGCCGCACGCGGTGATGTACGTAGGCTCAGAGGACGAAATGCGGGCGCTCGGGCTGCTCGACAACCCGGACGTGAAGGCCAAGCTCGAGCGGTGGCGCAAGCCGTGCGAGGACGGCCACCGGCACGCGGTCATCGAGGCGATCAGCGAGGGCGTGGTCTTCAACTCGCTCGAGCATTCCGTCCACGCGGACTTCGTCGCCGTCCTGCGTCCGCGCGCCACGCCGCAACAGAAGGCCGAAGCGATCGCCCGCGCCTTCGCGAACGAGGGCAAGCCGTACGACTACGAATTCGACTTCAAGACCACCGACAAGCTCGTCTGCACCGAGCTCGTCTACCGCTCCTACGAGGGGATCGTCCACTTCGAGCTCGCCCACGTCATGGGACGCGACACCCTCCCCGCCGTGGAGATCGCCCGAAAGTTCCGCACTGAGAGAGGCTCTTCAGCCCAGCAGCTCGATTTCGTCGGCTTTCTCGACGGGCGGCCGTCGGAGGGGGAGGCTGTTTTCGCGGGCGAGGAAGAGTTCTGCAAGTCGGTCGATCGGCCGCGCGAATTTCATGAATAGGCTGTCGTGAAAGCCCGCCGGGCCGGGAGGGAAAGGACCGGAAGGGACGAGCGGCGGCGTCACGCAACCGCTCGTCCCCCGGGCAGCCCTGGATTTCCGGCTTAATTCGGTCCGCCGTACCCGTAAGTGCAGTACGGATAGAAATCCGGTGAAGACTGGTAGCGCCTGTAGTCAACGACGCGGCGTGAGTTCAACTGGTCGATCCGGCGCTTGAAAGCCTCCTCCTCCGCGCTGGACAGGTCGTACGCGCAGGAGGTCCCGTAGTCGCGATAGAGGCGCTGCAATTGGGCGTAATACCCGCTCTCGATCTTCAGCAGGGCGGGGTTCACCGGCCCCCTGGGGACGGCGAGAACCGACGAGAGTACGGTTGCAGAAAGAATGGCGGCCAGCGCGAGTTTGCCCATCGTAGCTCCTTTCCGAGGTGTGGGATGAATCGTGGCGCAACGGTATCCGGCTTGACGGGAAAGCACAATGCGTCGAAATCGCGGCCCGTGCCGGGAGCCGTCACAGATTCCGGCACCCGGGAGCGCCTTACTTGCCGCCGCCTTTCTTCTGCTTGTCGTACTCCTGCGACTGCTCGATGTCGAACTTCCACTCCCCGCCTTCCTTCACCAGCACCACGTATTCCGCGGAGCCGTCGGCCTCCTTCGTTTCGCACATCGCCTTGTCCCCCTGGACGTCCGCCTTCACGAACGAGGTCTTCTCCATCTTCTCCTTCTCCTTCGCGTCCTTGCTCTGCGCCGTCAGCATCGCTTTCGCCAGCTTCTCCGCGTCGGCGGCCTTGAACTCCGCCACCGTCATCCCGAATCCCTCGGCCGTCTTCGCAAGCCCCTCCTCCGGCGCGTCCTTCATCCCGTCCTTCATCTCCGCCATCGACTTGATGAACCACTTCTGTGAAGCGGTGCTGAACATCCCCCAGAGCGCGCCGGAGTCGCCCTTGATCATGGAGCCCTTCATGGAGTCGAAGAACTGCTCGGGGGTCTTGGCGGAAGCTCCGCCCCCGCTCGTCGACCCGCCTCCGGAGCTTCCGCCGCTTCCCGAGGAGGATTCCGACTTTCCGCAGCCTGCGAAGAGGACGGCCGCGCACAGGGCGGCCAGGACGAAATGACGCATGAAGATCTCCTGAATAGGTGAGTCCGGCGAATTGCCGGGAGAGGCACGTTACGGGCGCGGCCCGAAGGCGGCAAAGAAGATGCGCAGGGGAGAGCTACCGATGCTCGAGGCTCGCCCCGGCATCGGACTCGGCCTTGCCGGAGACCTTCGTGCGCTCCAGCACGACCCGGGCGCCCTCGACGGCGCGGACGTCGCCCTGCACGTCGCACTCGACCAGCTCGAGGCGCGACCGGTGGCGCGCGACGGCGAGGCACGTGAGGCGGCAGCGGACGAGCCGGATCGTGCTGTCGTCGTGCGCCCCGACGTACCCGCCCTTGCCGTCGATGGTCGTGTCCTCCAGCTCGATTCGCCCCTTTCCGAAGGTCATCGCTTCCCCGATCGTCGACTTCCTCACGCTCACAGTCGCTTCGTCCGACGCGTAGACGTTCCATGCGCCGACGGTGGACTTGCGGAACGCGAGGGCGCGGTCGGGCGCCGGGACGCGCCAGTCGGCCAGCGCGCGGCCGTTCTGGAGATCGTCCAGCGTCGTGACGGACTTGCCGCCGAACAGGAGCCCGGCGGCCATCGGGTCGCAGCTCTCGACGGAACCGGCGGAGCCCGGGAGCGACAGCAGGGTCCACCGCACGCCTTTCGAGTTCTCGACAGTCACGTCCAGCCCGTGACCGCTGGACCACTTCGGGCCGACATCGGGTCCCGGAAAGCTCAGGACGCCCTTGAGGTTCTCGCCCAGGGTGTGCCAGAGGATGACGTTCTCGCAGCGGTCGACGCGGACGGAGCCGCCCGGGGCGATCACGAATTCGCCCGGGTTTTTCGTTCCCGTGAGCGCGATCCGCGCCTTCGGCGGCACGTCGCACGTGAACCCGCCGAGGCACTCGGCGCCATCCATCTCGACCGAAGGGGCGCCTTCGAGCTTGAGCGCGGCGGGGAAGCGGGTGCGGAGGAGGACGTCGCGGAAGGACAGGCGGGAATCGCCGGCGAGCCGCAGGGTGCGCTCGTGCTGGAAGCGCTGCGGGATCTCCACGACGCCGCCTCTCAACTCGACGGCGCCGCCGGACTGGGAAAGTTCGCCGTCGAGGACGAACCGCGGCGCCGTGATGGTGAGCTTGCCGCCCGGCTTGACGAGAAGCCGGCCGGCGTGCCGGCGGCCGGCCGTCACGGCCTGATCGTTCTCGACGACCCAGTCCCCGGCCGTCTCCTCCAGGGATTCGCGGACGATCCGCACCTCGTCGACGCGGAGCTCGTTCGCCCCGCTGCCCTTTCCCACGATCGCGGCCGCGTCCAGCAGCAGCCACCCGGCGCCGAGACGCCCCGGCTCGAACCGCGGCTTCTTCACCGCCGAATCCTGGTTCAGCGTGAACTTCTCCACCCCCAGCACGACGTCCGTCCACTCCGCCGCGGGAAGCGCGAACGGCTGGTGCCAGCTCGCGCCGTCGCGATCCTTCACGACGACGACGAACGTCGCGGCCTGCGTGGAGTGCAGCCGGAGCCGCAGCTCCTTCAGCTCGGTGAGCAGGGCGTCGTGCGCGAGCGGGGCCATCTTTCCCCGCTCGTAGGCGAGGACGACGTTCCCGTCGACCGCGCGGAGCTCCGCTTCGGCAGGTTTTCCGCCGGAGGGCGTCGCCGTCTGGAAACCCGCAGTCGAGTCGCAGGGCACGACTTCTTCGTCGCCTGCCGGGGCGGCAAGGGGGAGGGCCAGCAGGAGCAGGATCGCCCGGAGGACTCGCATGCGGGGAGAATACACCGGGAGACCGCGCCGGGTTTCCGGGAGCGTGCGATCCTTCGGCGATTGGTCTGCCGTGCGCTAATCTGGGCTCACCATGATCGAACTCATCTACGCCGGGCACCTGGGAAACAACCTCTTCAATTACGCGCTCGGACGACTGCTGTCCGAGGAACTGGGGCACGCGCTGGCGTGCCGCCTCTCGGGCTCGGGGCCGTGGGGAGACATCGAGAAGCGGTCCGGCATCGTCGACCGGATGCCGATGCACTGGGAGATGTTCGAGGACGCGCCGCAGGAACGGGCCGGGCGCGTCATCGAACGCCCGCAGTTGCGCTACGTCATGGGAGAGAAGCTCGGCTGGACGACCCAGTCGCTGAACCTCCCGTGGCTGCTGAAGGCCGGCCGGGACCACCGGATCGTCCTGCACGGGTACTTCCAGCGTGCGGAGTACTACCTGCCGTACGCCGACCGCATCCGCCGCTGGTTCCGCATGAAACCCGCCGACCTGCCGATCAAGCCCGGCCCGCGCGACGCCCTCGTGCACGTCCGGCGCTCGCTGGACATGCGCCTCCTCGACCGCCGCCTCGACGTGTCCTTCTACGTCCAGGCACTGGAACAGCTCAAGCCCGAGCGCACCTACGTCTGCGGCCTCGGCCTCGACGACACCCTGCGCGCCGCGCTCGCCCCCTGGAAACCCGTCTACCTCGACCTCGACGCCGGCCGCACCCTCAACCTCATGACGCGCTTCCCGCTCATCGTCATGGCCAACAGCACCTTCAGCTGGTGGGGCGCGTTCCTGTCCGCGGCCGAGCGGATCATCGCGCCGATTCCCGTCCGCGGATTCACCAGTCCCGATTCCGCCGAGGTCGACCTCCGCATCCCGGAGCCGCGCTTCACGTGGGTCCCCGACGTGCCGCTCGAGCCGTGGCGGTTCCTCCGTCCCGCGGCGGGCTGGAGCTTCAAGCGGGCGGAAGAAGCGCTGGTCGTGCGGGGGCCGGGGAAGTCGCCGGTGATCTGCGAGCCGAACCCGTGGCTGGAAGGGCTGGTGCGGTGGCTGGAGGGGGTGAAGGAGCCGTTCGGGTTCCACGAGATGCACTGCGCGGGCGTCGGCGTGCGGCAGCGGCTGGCGCCGGCGATCCTGAAGCTGCTCGGGGCGGGGGTGCTGGAGGAGTGCAACATCGGGCCGGAGGATCCGCCGCTGGGGGAGCTCCTGACGGCCAACTACACGTTCGGCGTCGGGTAACGGCGATCCCTATTGTCCGCTTCCAGCGGCGGTCGTAAGCTCTCTCCCCCCATGCCCACCGGAAACGTGCATTTCATCTCGCTCGGCTGCCCGAAGAACCTCGTCGACAGCGAGGTCCTGCTCGGGCGGCTGGTGCTTGACGACTTCGCGGTCTGCGAGAAGGCGGAGGACGCGGACATCATCGTGGTGAACACGTGCGGGTTTCTGGAGGCGTCGCGGCAGGAATCGATCGCGGTGATCCGGGAGGCGTGCGAGCACAAGCGCAAGGGCGAAGCGTCGGGCGTGGTGGTCGCGGGGTGCCTGGCCCAGCGCGACAAGGACAAGCTCGTCGAATTGCTGCCGGACGTGGACGCGTTCCTCGGGATCATGGGCGAGGAGAAGATCGCGAAGCTGTGCGAGGACCTGTCGGCGCGCGTGAAATCGAAGCGGAAGAAGTCGCCGGCGAAGTACCAGGTCGAGCGCAACGACCGCGAGTGCAGCGCCGACGTCGGTCGCCTCCGCCTCACGCCGCGCCACACCGCCTACGTGAAGATCAGCGAGGGCTGCGACAACGTCTGCACCTTCTGCATCATCCCGAAGATCCGCGGCAAGCACCGCTCGAAGCCCGTCGAGATGGTCGTCAAGGAAGTCCGCGAGCTCGCGGCCGACGGCGCGAAGGAGATCAACCTCATCGCGCAGGACACGACGAGCTACGGCAAGGACCTCTACGACGCGTTCGAACTCCCGCGCCTGCTGCGCGAAGTCGCCGCGGTCCCCGGCGTCCGCTGGGTCCGCCTCATGTACGCCTACCCGTCGTTCTTCACCGACGACATGATCGACGCCCTCGCGAACACCCCAAACGTCGTCCGCTACGTCGACATGCCCCTCCAGCACATCTCCGACCCGATGCTGAAGGCGATGAAGCGCAACATCACGAAGGCCGAGACGCTCGACCTTATCCGCCGGCTGCGCGAGCGCGTCCCGGGGCTCGTCCTCCGCACGACGTTCATCGTCGGCTTCCCCGGCGAGTCGGAGGAGGACTTCGAGGAGCTTCTCGCATTCGTCACGCAGGCGAAGTTCGACCGCGCTGGCGCGTTCAAGTACTCGCCGGAAAAGGGAACCCCCGCCGGCCGCTACGAGAACCAGATCCCCGAGGACGTGAAGGAGCGGCGCTTCGACCGCCTCATGCGTGCGCAGCAGTCCGTGGCGTTCGAGCGGCAGCGGAAGTGGCTGGGGAAGGAAATCGAGGTGCTCGTGGAGTCGAGGCAGGGGCGCCGGACGATCGGGCGCACCGCGGGGGACGCGCCGGATATCGACGGCGTGATCTACCTGACGGGAAAGGACCTGCCGCTCGGCGAGATCATCACGGCCAAGGTGACGCGCGCCGAGGGGTACGATCTGCACGGAACGGCGTGTGTCGCCGCGGCCCGGTCCTGACCGGCGGCGCGCTTCACTTCTTCAACAGCTTGAACGCGTGCGACCAGCTGTTCCGCACGAACCCCGGGATGCACCAGAGCATGCACAGCGGCTCGATCGCGCGCGCCGCCTCGGCGGTCCCCATGTCCTCCGCGTCCCACCCGAACTGCGCCAGGATCTTCGTCACCTGCCGCTTCGCCCCGGCATCGTTGCCGCAGATGAACATCGTCGGCTTCACGCCGCCGAAGTCGGGGTTGACCATGAGCGCGTGGCCGACGCAGGAGAACGCCTTGACCAGGCGCGACTTGGGCGAGGCCGCCTGGAGCCGCTCCAGGAGCGAGTCGTCGAGCTTCGTGAAGAACTGCAGGACGCCCTTGACCGGCGGCTTGTCCGCGATCGGGTTCGTCGCGTCGATCACCATCTTGCCCGCCAGCGCGGCGGCGCAGCGCTTCACGACCGATACCGCCGCGGACCCTTTCACCGCCACCACGACGAGCTCGCCCCACTTCGCCGTCTGCTCGAACGTCCCCGCGGAGGCGTTCTTCCCCGCGCGGTTCGCCCAGTAGGCGAGCTTGCCGGGCTCGCGGGTGCCGCGCATGACCTTGTAGCCGTGCTTGAGGAAGCCGGACGCGAGCGTGTCGCTGACGGTGCCGGAGCCGAGGATGCCGATGTTCCTGATGGGCTGTCTCCTGGAATGCGTGGGAAGGGCGATTGTCGCCGCTGTCGGGGAGGGCGGCAAGGCCGGCTCAGAGTTCGGTGCGGGTCACGCCGCCGAGTTCCATCGCGAATCCGCTGCCGTACGCGGTCGCCGGCGTCTGCGCGCCGGGGCGTACGTCGTTGGCGAGGACCTTCTTCGCGACCGCGAGCATCGCCTCGACCGTGAGCGCGTACGGCTCCGGAGTATCGAGGCGGGCCGAGAAGCGTTTCCCGTCGGGCGCCTTGACTTCGCCCCAGACGAGGGAACGTCCACTCTTCCTCAGCGACTCGTCCGGCCCGGTCGCCATCGCGCGGATGGCGGAGCGGAGGAGCGGCGCGAGGGGGCGGACGCGGGAGATCGCGAGGCCAAGACGCTCGGCAGCGCCCGCGGCGGTGTAGCACTCGATGTCGGGGATGCCGGTGCTCCGGAAGGCGGACGCGAGATCGCCCCAGGGGATGGCGAGGGCGGGGAAGGGCGTTTCGCGGCGGAGCGAGCCGATCGGAACGGAGACGAGTTCGCCCCGGCGGCGGACCATTCCGGGGCGGTTCATGCGCTCGATCATGGTCGCCGCGGTCCCGTGCGAGAGGCGCGTGTTCGCCCGGAACGCGAGGACGAGGCTCGCGGCGGACGGGAGGCGTTCCTTGAGGAACCGCGCGAGACAATCGGAGGGAACGACGTCGAACCCGGCGCCGGGCAGGAGCATGACGCCGGCCGTGACCCCTTCGTCGTGCTTCGCGTAGATCGCTTCCATGACGTCCACTTCGCCCGTGATGTCCGCGTAGTGCTTCTTCGCACGGAGGCAGGCTTCGACGAGCGGCTTCGCGGTCTGCGAAAAGGGGCCCGCCGCGTTCAGGACGAGTGACACTCCCGCGAGGGCGGCATCGATCGCAACGGGATCGCCCAGCCCGAAGACCCGGTGCTCGAGCCCCAGCGACCTGGCGATTCCCGAGAGCGGCCACGCCGAGCGCCCGGCAAGGACAGGACGCATGCCGAGCTCCGCGGCCCGCTCAGCGGCCAGCCGCCCCGTGAATCCCGTCGCGCCGTACAGCAGAAACGTGCCCATCGCCGGAGTCTACTTCCCGCCGTCCACCTTCGCGTCCTTCAGCCCGCTCGACAGGCTCACCGTCCCGTCCGCGGCCACGATGATCGCTTCCACCCCCTCGAGCTGCTCGACCAGTTCCATCCCTTTCTCCGGCCCGAGCACGAACACTCCCGTCGCCAGCCCGTCCGCGAATGCCAGCGTCGGCGAGACGATCGTCACGCTCTGGCACTTGTCCGCCGGGTACCCGGTCCGCGGGTCGATGATGTGGCAGTAGCGTTTCCCATCCTTCATGAAGAAGCGTTCGTAGTCCCCGGAAGTCGAGACCGCGCAATTGGCGACGGGGAGGATGGCGAGCATCTCGCCTTCCTTGCGCGGGTGGCGGATCGACACGGTCCGGACTCCCGATGCCTTGTCGCCGATCAGCATGATGTCGCCGCTCATGTCGACGACTGCGTTGCGGATGCCCCGCGCCCGGATCTTCGCGATCGCCATGTCTCCCGCATACCCCGGGGCGATCGCCCCGAGCCCGATCCGCATTCCCGGCTTCGTGAGATGCACCGTGGAAGCGCCCTGGTCCACGGCGATCCCCCTCCAGCCGACGGTGGCGAGCGACGCGCGGACCTCCTCGTCGGTGGGGATCTTCGGGTCGGGCGCCCGCCAGTTCCACAGCTTGCCCGCGCCGGCGAACGAGATGTCGAACGCCCCCTCGGTCAACTCGCTGACCTGCAGGCTCCGTCCGATGAGGAACAGCAGCTCGGGAGGGACCTTCACCGCGCTCTTCCCGGCCGCGTGGTTGATGTCCATCAGCGCGCTCTCCGGCTTCCAGTCCGTCATCATGACTTCCAGCCGCTGGATCTCCGCGAGCGCATCCCCAACCGCCGCGTCGCACGCCGCCTGGTCGTCTCCCCACACCTCGATGGAAGCGCTGCTCCCCATGAGCGTGCCCTTCCACGATGCGTGCGCCGCGCCCGCCGCAGGTTTTGCGGGGGGCGCGGGAGCAGGAGGCGGCTTCCCGCACCCCGCGACCAGCAGAACGGCAATCCACGCGCGTCGCTTCACTTGAGATTCTCCGGGGGCTTCGCGCCGCGGTACCTGACGGCGCCGCCCTTCTCCACCAGCACGCACGTCGGGCTGGCCTGGATGGCATAGGCTTTCGCCACCGCACCGTCGTCGAGCAGGACAGGATACGTCATCCCCGTCGTCGCCCGGCAGCGTTCGACGGCTTCTTTCGTGTCCCCCGTCGAGATCGCCACCACCGCGTGCGTCTTCGCGATCTCGTTCAACCGCGGAACCTCCGCCTTGCAGGCGTGGCACCACGTTGTCATGAAAACGAGCAGCACGGGCCCGTCGTCCCACAGCTGCTCCGCCTCGACGACCTTCCCGTCCAGCCCGGCCAGGCGGAACGACGGCGCCCGGTCCTGCGACGGGGCGGAAGCGCATCCGGCGAGGAGCGCAAGCCACGCGATTCTCTTCATCAGAACCTCACGAGTAGACCGAAGGTCGCGCTGAACGAATTCAGGCGGTCGCTTCGGAAGGTGTATTCGCCGCCGAGTTCGAGCTCCGTATCCACGCCGAGGATGCGGACGCCGGGAGCGACGATCTTGAGGCCGAGGGTGTGGCTGGTGAGCCGATCGAGGTCCGGGTCCTGCGTGCGCTCGTCGGGGATCGCCGTGTCGCCCCTGTCCGTGAACGCGTCGACTTCACTTTGCCAGTGGAAACGATAGAACGGCTGGAGGACGAAGAGGCCTGGGGCGAACTCCCAGAATGCGCGGAGTTCCAGGCTGGCGGCGGTCGCGAACCAGTCGTCGGCGTAGAGGCCGAGCCCGGGCTCGAGGGCGAGGCGGTCGAACAGGAGATGACGGACGCGCCCGAAGAGGGCGTGGCGCAGGCGGGAGTCCGGGAGGACCTCGGCGACCTCCGTGCCCGCGACCAGCACGGAGTTGTACGGGGTCGACAGGAAACCGTCCTGGACCGTGAAGTCGTAGTTGAGCGTCATCTGGGTCCGGCGCCCGAGGACGTGCGTCCACCCGAGCCCGAGCCCCCAGGTCGTTCGTCGCTCCGATCCGCCGTCCGATCCGTCGAAGTACGTGACATCGAGCGAGTCGAACGTCGCGGATCCGCGGACCAGGAACGTGTCGTTCTTGTCGGGGGTGGTGTAGACGAAGCGCGCGCTGACGCCGGCGGAATCGTAGGTGTCCTCGTGATGGTAGCTCGCGTTGACGCCGGTGCCGACCGCGTCGCTCCAGGCGTAGTACACGCCGGGCTCGATCGTGAAAAACCGGTCGCCGCGCAGCAGCGAGCGCGTGCCGCTTCCTCCCGAAGCGCCGGATTCGGCGTCCGGCCGCGTCCCGCCGGAGGCCGAGGCGGCGCTGACGACTCCGCCCTGCGCCATCAGGCTCACCGACAGCTTCTCGGTGAGCCCGAGCCCCAGAAGGAGCTGCGGCTGCAGGACCTGCATGTTCTCGTCCACGTCCTTGTTCCCGCCGCCGTCGTCCTGCTGGTAGAAGTTCATCGCCAGCCGCAGGTAATTGCGCGACGTGTCCGCCAGCAGCCGCTTCCCGCCCTCGGGCTGCGGCGCTTCTTCTTTCGCCTGCGCGAGGCCCAGGGAGGGCGCGAGGAGCGCGAGGGCCAGCGCTAGTTTCCGCATCCGCAGCCTCCGCCCGCCGCATTGCCCGGGCGGCCGCCGCTGACTTCGCGCGCGTAGATGATCTTGTTCTGGAACGACGACTCCAGCGGGTTCGGGTCGAACTGCATGATCCTGAGCCCGAGGTCCTGCTTTTCGTGGTACGGCACGTTCGAACATCCCGCGAGCGCGACGATCAGGCCCGCGAGCGCGATCCGGCAGGCGCGACGCATGGTGAAGCCTCCAGGAGCAACAAGGTGGGCAGGGCAAACAGGGCGGCGACGGCAAAGGCGGCGGGGAGAGAGACAGAGTCGGCGGTGCGGCCCATCAGCGGCGCGACAAGGAGAAGGGCGCTTCCCTCGAACAGCGACCGGAAGGAGAGCGCGGTGGCGCGGGAGTGGGGGGGCGCGAGGGCGTTGAGGGAGGCGCCGAAGGAGGGGAGGGAGAGGCCGTGGGCGAACTTGAGGAGGAAGAGAGCGGCGACGCCGGCGGCGGCGGGGGGGATGGCGACGAGGGCGAGGCCGGCGGCGCTGAGGAGGGCGACGGCGTGGAGGGGGGAGTGGAGGCGGTGGGCGAGGCGGGCGCCTGCGGCGGTGGCGAGCTGGAACGCGACGAAGAGGGCGCCGAGCCAGGCGAGGGGGACGCCGGCGTGGCGGAGGAAGGGCTGCTGGAGCTGGAGGGCGGCGACGTGGACGGCGCCGAGGGCGCCGACGAAGGCGAGGAGGCGGGGGAGGCGACGCGGGAGGAGGGGAGCGGCTGCTGGAGCGGCGGGGGCCGCGCGGCGCGGCGGTTCGACGAAGGTCAGGGCGACGGCGCCGGCGGCGGCGAGCACGGCGAGACGCAGGGCGTACACGAGGTGGAAATCGACGGTGGCGAGCGCGCCCCCGGCGATGGAAGCGGCGGCGGTGGAGAGACAGCTCCACGAAGTGGTGCGGCCGAAGACTTTTGCGAAACCGCCGCCGTGCCACTCGAAGACGAGGGCCTGTTCGGCTCCCGCGCTGAACGCGACGGCGGCGCCGGCGAGGAGGGACGAGAGCATGAAGTGATGGCCGAAGAGGAGGGCGACGGAGGCCGACTCAAGCGCGACGCGCGCGAGAATCGCCGCCTTGCGTCCGAAACGGTCAGCGAACAGGCCGCTCGGGAGGTCGCAGGCGATCTTCGCTCCCGCGAAAGCGAGGGCGAGGGTCATGAGACCGCTGAAGTCGAGGCCGTGAGCGAGGTAGAAGAGCGCGAAGACCGGAGTCTGGCATGTGAATGCGACAAGAGTGCGGTAAGCGGTGAAGCGGCGTGACATGCGCAGAATCATCGCGCATGGGAATGAAGGCCGATTGACACGCGGATGAATACCCGATTAAAGCTCGCTACGCGACGTGCTCCACCATCCGGCGCGCCGCGATTTTCGCCCGGTCGCGCGGGTACCCGGCGTGGCGCAGGATCGAACGCATCGCGACGTCGCATTCGCCCGGTTTCGTCACGCCCGACACCGCATCCCGCGCCGCCTCCGCCAGCCGGCCGGCCAGCGACCGCAGCGTTCCTTCCCCCAGGACTGCCACCTCCGGCGCAAAGGGATCCAGCAAGCTGAAAATCGCCGCTTCGAGTTCGGTCATCAGAGTCCCCTCCCTGTTGAGGCGTATCTCCTCTATCGGCGAAAGGGGGGGGCGGACTTGAACGGAAGAAGCAACTTCGAGAAGACGAACCCCAGGATGGGAACATCCGGCGTTCCCGGGAAGGTGACTCTCCCGGTTCGGCCTGGAGAGCAAATCGCCAGGACGGTCGTATTTCCAGGCTGTCGGCAGCCGCCGGCGCGTGCTTTACACTGTGGGCGACGCCGCCCGGACTGTCCGCGTCCACCCGCACCCGCCACCGAAGAGACGTGTACCGCAACCTGTGAGGCGCTTCCCATGACCCCCCGTGCCGCACTGCTTCTCCCGGTCCTGCTCGCCGCCTGCGCTCCGCCGGCCCCGGCGAAAGCGAAGGTCACGATGTCCATCAAGGTCGGCGTCTCCGAGAACGCGGAGCCTGCGACCGTGAAGATCAACGGAGAGGCGAAGGGGAGCGCGCCGCTGGAACTCGACGTCCTTACGCTGGCCTTCGACCCGGCGATCAAGCCCAAGGCGTGGCCGCCCCCCGGCGCGCAGGTTTTTTCGCCGACCGTCGCGCAGCACGGCAAGGTCGAATCCAGCCTCGGCCTCGCGCTGGGGGGCGACATCCTCTACGTCAGGACTCTCCTGCACGGGACGGAGACCATCGGCGCCCTGCGCCTCACCGTTGCCGGCTCCGACGGGGCCTCGCTCGAGTTCGATACCGCGGAGAAGGTGCTGAATTCGTCGCTGGGAAGGGCGGAACACGGCGTGCGACTCTGGTACAAGAGAAGGAAGTAGATCCCCCTCGATGTGAACAACATGAAGTGCGTCCTGAGGAAGGACACCCGCCAGGTCGACGTCGTGCTCACGGCCGAGGGAAGCGGAACCGTGAAGGTGGTCGTGACCGTCGGCCCGGCGAAGCAGGCGTCACGGGGACGGTGACAACCGGCGGTCTCGCAGGATACGATTCGCGCACTCCCCCGGGCACCCTTGGAGAGCGAAACCATGCTTCGATCCCTGATCGCCCTGGCCCTGCTCGCCTCGTCCGCTTCCGCCGGCCTCATCGACCTCGCCGGCCATGAAATCGACGATTTCTACTTCAACGTCGAGGGCCGCGCCGGCTTCGCGTGGCTGACCGGCGACGCCTCCGCCGACGGCGACTTCTTCGACGGCGACAGCATCGATTTCGGCGATCTCTCGATCGACGAGGACGACTGGCTCGTCGAGGGCGCCGCGACCGTCCGGTTCAAGAAGCAGTTCCAGATCCGCGCACGGGCCTTCGGCAAGTCCTGGAGGGGCGACGACTCCGTCGACGAGACGTTCGAGTACGACGACGTCCACTTCACGGTCTCCGACGAGGTCAAGGCGCGTCTCTCCGTCACCGCGCTCGCCGGCGACTTCGACTGGCTCTTCCTCACGAAGGGCGACGCCAGGAAGGTCGCCTTCGAGCTTGGCGTCGGCGCCGGGCTGCGCTACGTCTACACCCGCCTCTGGATCAAGAACGAGACCACGGGCCTCAGCGGATCCGGCCGCGCGCCGGCGGGCACCGTCGTCGCCGGCGTCTACGCAGGACTCACCATCGCCAACGTCCTCCGCATCGAGGGTTCGGCGTCGGGGTTCGTGTTCGACTACGGGTCGGTGGAGGTCGTGTACCTGGAAGCGTCGCTGGAAGCGAAGCTGTACCTGCACCGGTATTTCTACTTCTGCGCAGGCGCCTGGGTCACGGACCTCAATGTCGAGCGCACGGGAAGGATCGACTTCGAGGTCGACCTGACGCTGGTGAACGTGTTCGTGGGAGTCGGGTTTCAGTTCTAGGCCGGGCCCGGAAAGGTCCATTCGACTCCCGTCCTTCGTCATTTCCCTGTCGCGCTCGCTTCCAGCCACGACGTCGCCGTCATCTTCCCCTGCTGCGCCGCGCCGGCCCGGACGAGGATTCCCGCGTCCCCCGGGAGGTCCTTCACGGTGAAACTCCCGTCGGCCTCCCGGGTGAGCCGCGGATCCACCTCGACAATCTGCGCGTTCTGGACCGTCAGCGTCCCGGAGACGCGCCAGTCGGCGGGGCGTGAAGCGCCCTTGAGGACGATCGAGAGGGAACGGACGTCGCCGATCTGGGCGTCGGGCTGGTCCCACTGGAGGACTGCGGCGACGGCCTCCACCTTGAATGTCTTCGATGCGTTGCCCTGCGTGAGGACGACGTCGCACGGGCCCGGATCGAGCTCCGGGGCGAGGAAGACGCAGGAGTTGCCCGTGACGACCAAAGGCTCGCCGATGGTCGCGGTGCGGTCCGCGTAGTTCTTGACCAAGACCTGGGTGGAGCCGGTCTGGGCAGACGGGACCTTTCCGGTGAATCCTCCCGTTGTCCGCGCGAGCGCAGGCACCTCCGGCGTAGCCTCCTTCGTCATGAGGAGCGTCAGGCTCTGCTGTCCGCAGGAGACGAGGACGCTGATGCCGGCCGCCGGGACTTCCGGTGGCACGGACCACGTTCCTGGCGGAATGCGTTTGCCATCGATTGTCGCGCCCTTCGGGAAGGAAACCTGCTCCCCGCCTTTCACGGTGACGGTCGTCGTGTCGCCGCCGGAACGCGTCTGCTCCGCGGGAGGGTTCGCGCCGTCGCCCGGGCCCGACGGATCTTCGGGCGGCGTGCCCCCCTGGGGGACGGAAACTTCAACGAGGTTGGCGACTGCGTTCAGGCGGTTGCCGTGGACGTCGCGCGGATTGGCCATCATGACCGCGAAGGTGACGACGCCCTCGGTCGGGTACCACGGTTTCACGAGCCGGATCGCCTCCACGTTGGCGGCCTTGAGCACGCAGTCCGCCTGCCGGACCGTCTTCCCCTGCACCTGCCGTTCGCGGTTCCGCCACAGCCCTTCCGCCGGGTCCGGCACGGGCATCAGCCGCCACAGGCCCGCCACGCTGTCGCCGTTCTCGTCCAGCTGCTTCGCGAGCACGACGGTCGCTTCGTCGAACATCGAGTGGTCGCACGTGAACTCGGCCGTGAACGCCCCGACGGGGACGAAGGCGACACCGTCGACGACCTGCGGCTTGACGGAGATCGCAATCTCGACGGTCGAGCACCAGATGGGGTTGGCGAAGGAGCGGCGCTCGGGGACATCGAAGCGGCGCGCGCGGGTGGAGGCGGTGTACGAAGCGAGGACGAGGGCGCGAGGTTCGGAGAAGGTCACGGTGCCGGGGAGCGCGCGGACCTGGAGTTCGGACCACGGTCCCGGGGTCCACTCGTCGGCGGGCTCAAGAAAGGGGATCGGCATGCCGGCGGTTTCGCGCGTCAGTTGTTCGTCGGAAAGTGAGACGGAAAAGAGGTCGCACAGCCGCGGCGCACCGCCCTGGCCTTCGGCGCCTGCGACGCGATACCTGAGCGCGGCATTGCCGCACTCGCGGCGGACCAGGGCCGTCCGGCCGCCGTCGAACGCCCCGCGGCCGCCGATCTGACCGTCGTCGTTGTTGGCGAAGCGGGCGTGGCGCCAGGAATCGTGCCAGAGGCCGGCATCGGAGTCGAAGCAGGTATCCGTGTCGAGCGCCGGCCATCCGACCGGCCCGTCCGTGCACACCTGGCGTCCTTCCACCACGGCGTCGAGGCTCGGCTCCTCGGCGTAGACGCGGGCAGCGGCAAAGTGCGAGGTGTGCGCGACCGAGCCGTGCGAGCAGCCGAACAGCGTCACGAGCTTCGAGAAAACCGGATGCCCCAGCACCGTGCCGCCGTGTCCGCTCGTGTAGTTGAACGCGCCGTGCGCGTCGCTGCCTGCGAACAGGTACGCCTTGCGCGCGAAGAAGACCTTCGCGCCGTCGTCGCGCGCGGAGGAGTCCATGGCGTACAGGAGTCCGGGTCGGACCATGTCGCGCAGATAGTAATGGAATCCGAACGACAGCTCGTCGAACCACTTCGGGTTCGGTGTCATGACCCCGCTGCGCCAGACGTTCGTGCGGAAGAGCTCAGCGGGGTCGCCGAACTCCGCCTTGCAGTACTGGGGTTCGTTCCAGATCTGCATCCCCTTGAAAGGGAAGTCGCCCTTGTAATCCTCGAGGCGCATCCGCTGCGTCGTGAGATTGGCGGCCTTCGGCAAGTCGTCCAGCTCCCAGGCCAGCGACCCCGGGGCCAGCGGCACGTCCTCGTGGATGTAGTCCGTCACCCCGGGATTCTTCGTGTCCAGAAACGGGTGCGCCGCGATGTAGCTCGCCTTCGGGTTGGCCGGGTCGAGGAGCTGCTTCTCGGTCGTCATCACGTCCCAGCGGTTCTTGTCGGGCGTACCCGAGACCTCGTCCGCGATCGCCTCGGCATCTCTGAGAAAGTTCTCCCAGTCCTTTGCGGTGCGGTTTCCCCACGAGTGGATCAGGTCCTTCAACGCGTTGTCGTCGATCTTCGTGCCAAACTCGTCATTGATCGCCTCTCGAAGGGCGTTTCGCAGGGCGTCCTCGCCCTTCGGCGCCACCATGCCCACGAGCCCCAGCCCGTGCTTCAGGCCGCGGAAGAACATGGCGAGGAAATCGTCCACCGTCGGAATAACCTTCTGGAGTTTGAGCAGTCCCTTGTGCTCCACCATCACGCGAAGGCCCTGCAGCAGGTCGCGCCACTTTCCGATCATCTCCTTGTAGCTGTGGCCCGCATGCCACGGGCCCTCCATCGGCTCCGCCCGGTAAACGAGCGCGTGCGGCGCCCCCAGAAACCGGTCGGGGACATGCAGCGCCAGTTCCTGGCACGCCCCCGCCCCCACGAACTTCCGCAACACCTTGATTTCGCTTCCCGGCGCGGTCCCTCGATAAGGCTCCGCGTTCGGGATGTCCTCGTCGGCCAGGAAGCAGTTGTGGTCGGTGGTGATAAGCGTGTGAAGCGCGCTGCCGCCTTCCAACGGGTTCGCGCCGATCATGTCCAGATCGATGGGTAGGAAGATGTCCGTCGCCCAGCGCTTTTCGCGAGAGTGGAGCCTCAGGGCCTGCGCGAGCCTGTGCTTTGCGCGGGCGAGGGTGTGGTCGCCGACGAGCCCCATCGCGTACGCCGACCGCATCAGCATCCAGAGGGGGCCGCCGAATGCCAGTCGAGGCTCGACCATGCGCCGGGAGAATTCCGAGGCCGTGTGGACGTGCGTGTCGAGGTACTGGCCGTTGGGGAATAGGCGCGGGAGATCGACGTCGAGCTGGATGCGGAGGATGGCTTCTTGTACGTGGACGATGCCTTTGTTCTCCTTCGACAATCTGCTGAATCGCTCGCGCGCCAGTGGGAAGGGAAGCTCGTAGTACTTGGCATAGCACCGCAGATAGCCGAATTCACCCTCCCGGGGGAGCCTGCCCGAGGAGTTGACGAGCGTCCACTTGGGCAGCCTGAAAACGACGCTCCATCCGTCGTAATTGATCCAGCCCGGGAGCATGCCGGGCGAGACCTCGTTGCCGAGGCCGTCCTCGATAAGCACGTGCTTCAAGACTTTGGGCGGAGTCTCAAATCGCGGGAGTTCGTTCTCGAAGGGTTTGCTGAGGAACTGGAGCAGGGGGACCCCGCCGATTCTCGCGGTGACCCCGTCCTTGGGGGCCTGGTACGAGGTGGCTACAGACTCGTCGAGACTCTCGAGAAGGATTTCCTCGAGACAAACGCCGGATTGAGGCAGCGCGCCCTTGCTCTGCTCCGCACGATAACTGTCCCGATCCAGTTGAGCAGAGTGTACTTCGGGAATGAACGCGAGGACCGGAAAGTCCGCCCTCGATTTGCTGACGAAGGCAGGTGCGTCAAAGATGAATTCTCTGGTTTCCCAGAGATCGGCGTACTGGGTCGACGCACTCTCCTCTGCTGACCAGAGCCGAACCAGCTTGTCCCCCAATTCCGTCTTGTCGCACATGACGAGGACCGAGAAGCTGTTCGAGGTGAACTTGCCTCCGGATGGCGGCATCAGGATTGAAATCTCAACGACAGCGTTCCGTCCGGCCTCAACCTTTGCGGGCGCCTGGTATAGCTTGTCGTCGATGGGTATTTCCACACGCCCCTCCAGGGGCCCGGGACTCTGGTTGGAGATCACGCAGTTCACGATCGCCTCCCCGTTCTTCGTCCACCCTCGAACGTTGACACGCTGGATGACGATGCTTGGATCCTCCTCGAGCGGACAAATCGCGATGTACAGCCGGTTGTTGTCCGGGTTCTGGTCTTCCTTCGAAACGATCTGGGCATCGGCATCGATGACATCACTCGGCAGCCCCGGCACCTCAAGGAACACCTCCGCGCTCGCCCCCGGCGCCACTTCCGGAATCGCCGTGCTGACTTTGAACGGCACCGGCTTCCAGGACTGGAGCACGAGGTCGCCCGAGACGGGCTTCGTGCCGATATTGCGAACAACGCCGCGAACTTTGATCTTCTGGTTCGGCTTCGCCCATTCGGGGTAGCAGTACGTGAGGACGAGGTCGCCGAAGTCGTCCGCCTTCGCGTAGCGCTCGATCGCCTCGGCAGAGAGGATGCGCGCGGGGACCTGGACCCAGGAGTTGCCGTGGCGGTCGTCCTTTCCGCTCATGGAAAGGATCTCGCGGACGCGCGCGGCTGTCATCCCCGGGTGTTTCGCGAGCAGTTTCGCGGCGAATCCGGCCGCGCGGGCCGCCGAGGCGCTCGTGCCTTCGATCTCGGAATAGCCGTGGTCGGCGGATATCACGACCGCGCGGGCGGGCGAGAGGATCTCGGTCTTGCCCGAGCGGTTGCACGGCTGCGCGAGCGTCTCGGTCAGGATACTCTTCCCGTCGGGCTGCTCCTCAGGGTGCGGCGCCGTCGCGGTGCACGAAATGGCCCACGGATGCGCCGCCGGGTAGAGGTCGTGGCAGCCGCCGTTCGCCCCCGCCGCCGCGATCACCAGAACCCCCTTCTCCTCCGCCTTCTTCATCACCTCTTCCAGCTTTTCCGTCGTGAACGACATCCCCATCGCCACCAGCACGATCCGCGCTCCGCGGTCGATCGCCGCCTCGATCCCCATCGCCAGCGTCGAGGGCGGGCACTTCGTCCCGCCGATCGTCACCTTGATCGGGAGGATGCGGACGTTCGGAATGCCCGCACAGATCCCGTCGAACTCGTTTTTCTCGTCGTCCGCACAGATCAGCCCCGCCATCGCCGTCCCGTGGCCCACCATGTCCGAGCCCTCCGCCACCGCCCCCGCTTCGTCTACCCCCGGCAGGCAGCGGTCTTTGAGCGCCGGATGAGAAGCGTCCACGCCGGTGTCCACGACGGCGACGATGACGGTGTCCGCGGGAAGCGGCTTGGGGTCCTCGCAGTCGAAATCGGCTGTGCGGCGGCCTCCTTCCGGCGACGACAGCGCCCGGGGGGCGAGCCATGCGGCGATCGCAAGGGCGACCAGGAGAAGCGGCACTGTGATGCGGGCGGAGCGGGTGGGCATGGGGCTATTTCCTTACGGGGGGAGGTTCGAGGTGAATCGGGTCGGCGTCTGCAGGAACGGTGCCGCCACGGGCGGCCGCCTGGGCGCCGGGGCCAACTTCGACGAGCAGGGGCAGGGCTGAACGGGCTTTGCCTGGGGCGGGGATGTCCATGACGAACTCCACGGGCGTCAGGGCGTTCTCAGCAGTTGCGACCATGCGGGTCTTCTCTGCTCCCCCGAGGCCGACGAGGATGGGGACCTTCTCCGCGTCGGAGCCGGTCAGGTTCGCGACGTGGATCCGGACGACCACGGTGGTCGCGCCCGCTTCCGGCGGCTCTACCTCCAGCCCTGCGATGCAGAAGGAATTTGCCCAGGCCTGGACCGGCGCGGAGAGCAGGACGGTGTCCGCGGGCGGGGAGTCCTCGCGCGGTCCCGCGATTTCGACGCAGCGCGTCATGCCTGCGTCGGCGCCTGTCTCGACCACCACCACGGCCGTAGCCCCCGGCGCGACCTCCGGGATCCCCGCCATGACGGGTTCCCTCAGGAGCGTGGAGTAGACGCGCAGCGTTCCCTTCGCGGCGGCGGAGGAGGTGTTGAGAACACGGATTCTCAGGGAATGCCGCGAAGCGGCCACCATAGAGACCAGCTCGAGCCGACCGCCCTCGGGAGCCCGCGCCAGCGCGGTCTTGATCGCCGCGGGATCCCACACTCGCGTGAATCGTCCCGGTGCGTCGTTGCCCGCAATCGCACCGTCGCCCAGGCCGAGGAGCCACTCGCGTCTCTTTTCCCGCGGCACATCGCTTCGCCGCGCCAGCGCCACGGCCGCGAACGCCGCCGCACGCGCCGCCGCCACGCCGCTTCCCCAGAGATCGCGTTCCCGGTCGAGCGCCGGGGCGAGGACGTCCGTGCGCGCGGACGCGTTGGCGAAGGCCGTGAGGCGCCAGGGAAGAGCCTGGGGCGACGAGGCAGGCGCGGGCTCAATGCCGGCGACCGACAGCACGCCGGGATGGGATGCGGGGAAGAGGTCGAAGCCTTCAGGCGACGAGCCCGCGGGGGCCAGCACGACGATGCCCTTCTTCAGGGCCCGGTCGAGGGCCTCGGCCACGGGTGCGTGTCGGCGGGTGGAGACGCAGGCGACGAGGAGGATGTCGGCCTTGGCTGCCACCGCGGCGTCCACGGCTGAAGCCAGGGCGGCCGGCGACGGGTCCGGCGTTCGAGAGTTCGCCACCTGAAGCGGCAGGATGTGGACGGCGACGCCCGGGCAGGCATCCGCGATCAGTTCCGCGAGGCGGGTGCCGCAGCCGAGATCGTCGGCGGAAGCATCGCCCCCGGCGACGAAGGTCCGGCCGAGTTGGAGCCGCGGACCGGCAGATTTCGATGTGGAATCGGCCCCGGAGGAAACGACGGCGATCAGGACATCCGCCGCCTCGGCGCGCGGGCCCTGAATTCCGGCCAGAGGGCCCGGAAAAGCGAAAAGAGCCGTGACCAGAACACGAAGGCACCTTGAGAGGAGCATCGACGCGGTCCCTGCGAAAAGAATTCAGAAAGTTCCCTCAGTCCCTGACGGGAGTTTCCCGAGCGAGCTCCGGGGCGTCAAGCTGGAACAGGTCGAGCCCCGCGCAGAAGATTGGCCCGTCTGCGGCGAGCACGACGGCGCGATACGGGGAGACGGCCTCGCGCGCGAACGCAGCCTCGAGCTCGCGCAGGAGCGCGACGTCGAGCGCGTTGGCCTTGCCGTGGTGCAGTCGCAGGACGGTGATCGCGCCGTGAGGTTCGGTGACGAGCATCGGGGCTCCGGAAACGTGGCGGGTGTGTCGCGGACAATCTGCGATGATAGAAACCTCCATCGCCCGTCGCCACGCACTCCAGGACCGCCATGAGCCTGCTCGGTTTCATCGAGAAGTCCTGGTACCTCTTTCACCGCCGCGCGGACGTCATCGCGCTCCTGCGGGAACGTCTGGAGAAGCGCGGGCCGCTGAAGGACGTCCTCGATCTCGGCGGTGGCACGGGCCGCGTGCCGGTCGCGCTGGCTCCGGCGCTCGGCGGCGCCTGGACGGTGGCGGACATCGACGGTGAAGCGCTGGCCTCGGTGCCGACGCGGGAGCCGTTCCGCACGGTCGTGCTGGAGCCCGGCAAGCCGCTTCCGTTCCCGGACGCGTCGTTCGACGCCGTGCTGCTCGTGGACGTCCTGCATCACGTGCACGACCAGGAGCCGTTCCTGCGCGAGGCGCGCCGATGCCTGCGCCGGCCGGGGGTGCTCCTGATCGTGGATTTCGATGCGTCGCAGGGGCTCACTCGATTTCTGTCTTTCCTGGCGCCGCGGCGGTGCCTCTTCAACAAGCCCGAGGATCTTCGAATCCGCCTGGAAGGCCTGGGCCTGCGCGTCTCAGCGGCCGCGATCGACAGCGAGCGGTATCTTGCGGAAGGGGATTCCCTCTGACGGCCGCCCAGGACCCGCGCGATCCGGCCTGTCCGGCGACGTGACCGGAGGTCCGCAGGGTCTACTCGCCCTCGCCTCCAGGCGGCGGCTCTTTGAATTTTCCGAAGATCCAGAAGATCGGGGCCACGACAACCGCGACGGCAAGGCACGACCCGAGCGTCCCCATCACGGCGGTCACGCAGATCTCCATCAGGACATCCTCGAACATCCGGACCGGCTTGTCCTTCCCGCTGCCGAAATGAGTCATCCAGACGTAGGCCAGAGCCAGGAATGGCCCGACGGACCAGCCGAGCAGCCGCTTGAAAATCCAGTGGAGCGGCCAGCCGATCGCCAGGCCCGCCAGCAGCCACGCCGGTCCCGCCAACGCCGCGATCCCCGCGGATTGCCCCGGGGTGCAACGCGGAAGCGGAATGAACCAGCCGGTGATGGAGGAGGGAATGGCAAAGCACGCGACGACGACCAACGCGAACACGACGTCGCCGAGCGGTCCGTCCATCGCCGACTTCCCCTTCGTCGCCGGTGGACTAACGGCCGCTGGCTCGCGCCTCGCGTCGGATCCCAGAAGCGCCAGCCGGGCGAGCTCGACGTCGTCGCGGTCCTTGCGATACCGCTCGCGCGCTTCACCGTCAGACGCGGCGATGCGGGCATCGAGGGCCGCGGCCTGCGCGGCGTAGATGGCGCGGATCTGGTCCGGGGATTCGGCGCCGGTGAGGCCGAGAAGCGTGGCAGCGGTTTCGGGAGTCATGGGGAGGGAGCGGAAGAGGATAGGGTGCTCGCCTGCTCTCACTTTCGCAAGCATCGGCGAGCGTGTACCTTTCCCTCGATGATCGACCCCAGCCCCGTCGTCGACTGGCTCGTGCAGGGCGCCCCGGGCGCTTCCGGCCCCCAGCAGGTCATCAACGGGCTGTGCGCGGGGCTCGTGAAAGCGGGCGTGGCGATCGACCGCATGGAGGCGTTCGTCAAGACGCTGCACCCGAGCATCGTCGGCCGCAGCTTCGTGTGGACGCCGGAGCGTCCGGACGTCGAGGTTCGCGAGCAGACGTGGACCTGGCTGCAGTCGCCGGAATTCCTGGGGAGCCCGATGTCGTCGTGCTGCCGGACGGGCGAAATCGAACGGCACCGGCTCGACGCCGCCGCGCCGTCGAGCCTCGCGCCGCTGTTCCGCGAGGGGTACCGCGACTTCGTGGCGGCGCCGATGAAGTTCATCTCGGGGCCGGGTCACCCGGTGACGTTCGCGACGAAGCGGCCGTCGGGGTTCACGGACGACGAGCTCGCCGCGATCCGCGCGGTCGTCCCGCCGCTGGCCCGCATCGGCGAAATCCTCGCGCTTCTGCGGACCGCCACCAACCTCCTCAGCACCTACGTTGGCCACAACGCCGGCGCCCGCATCCTCGCGGGCCAGATCCAGCTCGGCGACACCGATACCCTTCGCGCCGTCGTCTGGTTCTCCGACCTCCGCGGCTTCACCCCGCTCGCCCGCACGTCCGCCCCCCAGTCCGTCATCCGCGCGCTCAACGATCTCTTCGCCTGCCAGATCCCCGCGATCGACCGGCGGGGCGGGGAAGTGCTGAAGTTCCTCGGCGACGGGCTGCTCGCGATCTTCCCGTACGCCGACGACGCGGCGGCCCCGGGGCGGTGCGACGCGGCGCTCGACGCGGCGGCGGAAGCGCTGGCGGCGCTCGAGTCGATGAATGCGCGCCGCTCCGCCGACGGCGAACCGCCGATCTCGTTCGGCGTCGCCCTTCACCCCGGCGAAGTCTCCTACGGCAACATCGGCGGCGCGAGCCGGCTCGACTTCACGTGCATCGGCCCCGCGGTGAACCTCGCCGCACGGCTTCAGGCGGTGGCCGCACAGGTTTCAAAGCCCGTCGTCGTCAGCGAGACGTTCGCGAAGTTCACGACGCGGCCGATGGCGAACCTGGGGACGTTCGAGCTGAAGGGCGTGGACGTCGCTCAGCGGGCGTTCACGCCGGCTCCCCGGGGCGGCGCCTGAAGATCGCGCAGGGCGCATCTGCGGCCCCGGCGAGCAGCGAGCCGACGAATGCCAGCGCCATGTCCTTCTGGGCGTCGAATGGATCGCCCTGCTGCCCGTTGTAACGTTCCGCCCGGTCGGGGGCCATCAGCACGGCAACAGACCACTCAAAGAGTTCGTAGGCAGCCGAACTGGCCAGCAGCAGCGCGATCGAACCGACTCCCGTGCGCCAGCCTCCCAGTCCCTGGCGCAACAGCCATTCCCTCACAGGCACGTACAGGAGGAGCCCGTAGGAGAAGTGCACCAGCCGATCGTAGTGGTTCCGTGAAAACCCGAAGGTCGTGGTGATGTCGTGACCGAGCAGCGCACGGCTCCAGTCGTCGTACGGGACGCAGGAGTAGTAGTAGTGAGCTCCCAGCAGGTGGAGTGAGTAGAAGCCGAACAGCATGGCGATCGAGGCGTTCGTGAGATTCGCACGGGCAGCAAAGGCGATACACGCGACGAGGGCAAGCACCGTCGGAATGTGCATCAGCATGAGGTCGGTACGGTCCCCATCCATCCGGATGCACCCGATCGGGAGCAGAATCGCGGAGATCCCGAACAGCACTTTCCTGAATGTGATGTGTTTCACTCCCCGGCCTTCCTCTTTCCCCACAGAAGCGAAAGGACAAGATGGCCCGGCACGTAAAGTCCGGTGACCGTGAGGGCCCAGGTGAGAAGCATCTGCGTCGGCTGGCCGGCCACGGCGCGCTCGGTGACGGGAAAGCGGAAGACGTTGTTGATGTTCGCGCCGGGGGCGAAGACCGGTGTGAGCATCAAGGACACTGTCATGACGAGAAGTGAAATGAGCGCTTGCAGCGGCAAGGCCCTCCGGTCATACCCTGCCTTCCGGACGGACAGGATGAGCAGGACAGGCCAAAAAATGTGGAAGAGCGAGATTCCGCGGATAAAGAGCGGTATGTTCGGCGAGAACATGTACTCGGCGAGCTTGATCGTGCTTCGCCCCGTGAGAAACCGGCCGAAGAAATCGACGCACCAGAACGTGTCCACGAGCAGGCAGGAAACCAGTTGGCTGGAAAGCAGGAGCGGGCTGCGGATCCACCAGCCGATCACGGTCAGGAACAACGCAATGTCGCACAGCTGCAGGAAGTTCATCGGGCCGTACTCGCGCCAGTAGCAGGGAACCAGCAGCGCCAGCCACGCGAGCCCAAACCACCTGAGGCGGCGAAAATCGGGAGGGGAGGCGTTGGGCATGAGCCGATCATAACCCGGGAGGTCGATGGCAATTCCGGTCGGGGCTCCGGCTACAATTCCGCCATGCGCTTCAGCCTCCTCTGCCTGGTCCTGGCCGTCCTTCCTGCGGCTGCGGATCCGTCTCCCCGGTGGAAGCTGGACTATGAGTCCGAAGTGCCCGAGAGATTCCAGTGCGGAACTGACGGCTTCTGGGGAATCGCTTACACGCTGACGAATCGAGGACCCGGGCCTGCCTCTCTTGACATCGCTCACGAGTTGCACCGGCCCGGCGAGGCGGACCTCCGGGAATCATTCCTGCCGGACGCGTATCTCGAATTCTGCGCGGCGCGCCAGGGCCTTCGCGGCTCGTCGCGCGCCGAGAAGGAAGCCGCGCTGGCCGCGCTTCAGGCGAAGGGGCGCTGGCTAACGACCAGTGCGCTCACGGCCCGGCGTGAGTTGGCCGTGAACGAGTCGATCCACGGCATCGCCGTCGTGAAGGAGGACGGGCGGACGCGCGGCGAGCTGGCGGTGGTCGTTCAGGGGCTGGTGGACCCGGCTATCCCGTGGCCTCAACCCTGGGACCGATTGCCGCTCATCCGTTACTCGCTTCGGCTGAGGACGCGCTTCGCGTCCCAATCCGGCCGCCTGGTTCCGGATCGCCGCCAGTGGTTCGTGGCCCTCCCGGATGCTCCGGTCGACCGGGCTGACCTCGCCATCCTTGTCTCGTGGCTTGCGGACGACAATCCCCGGGTGCGTCGCACCGCCCTGGATCTGCTGTGCTGCTACGCCGATCCGGCCACGCCGCGGAAGGAGGATCCGGACGCCGTTCCCGTGTTCGTGCATTTCTCGGACATCCTCCAGGCGCTCAAGGACTGGCTTCGCGCCAATCCCGTCATTCTTCGCCTGCAGGCCGAGTCTCCGTCCCGGCGGAAAGAGCTTGCCGAGGACCTCCTGCGCCGGGATCCGGTCGGGATGAAGGCTGTCGCCGAAGCTCTGAACAAGGCGAATGACTTCGCCGCGTTCCAGGTCGCCGATGCCCTGGTCGACGCTCTGGACCACAACAACGAACGCTGCGGCGGTACCGCTTGGACCTTCATCCGCGAACTCACCGTGCGCGCCGAGTTCGATTACGACGCTGAGGCGCTTCCCCGGTCGGACCCCGCGGCGGCCAAAGCCCGGGAGTCCTGGCGCGAGTGGGCCCAGCGATTCTCCGCGGAGACAGTCTGGGACGCCAACACGGGGACTTGGGAAGTGGGTCGGAAGTAGCTCCTACTTCCCCGACCCCTCCTCAGCGCCCGCCCCACACTCCGCCGGCGCGACCTCGTCGTCGCCCTGCAGGCGTCCCTTGACCTTCTCGCGCAGCATTTTCTGGTGCGCCTCGTCGAGCCCGAGCTGGCCGATTTCCTTTTCGAAGAGCGACTCCTTGCCGTCGCCGGCGAGGTAAGCGTTGAGGCGCGCGGCGGCGGTGGAGTTGGCGAGGGCTTTCTCGTCGGGGTAGAACTTCTGGAGCTGCTTGAGGAACGCCTTGTTGTTCCGAAGCGTGTATTTCTGGTGGTAGTCCTCGGCCCAGGTGAATTCGCGAAGGGGCTCGATGGCGGTCTTGACCTTGACGCCGTCCTTTTCGAGCTTCTCTTTCGACTCGAGCGCCGCCTTCTTCTGCGCGTCGTTCATCGTGAAGACGGCGCTGCGGTACTGGACGGAGTGCGAGCCGGACGCTGGGTCGTGCGACTTCCAGAAAATCGCGAGCAGCTGCTCGTACGTGATCTTCGAGGGGTCGTAGTCGACCTGGAACGACTCCGTGTGGTCCCCGATGTCCTGGTACGTCGGGTTCTTCGTCGTCCCGCCTGCATAGCCGACCCGCGTGCGGATCACGCCGGGGAGCGCCCCGAACTGGGCGTCCGGTCCCCAGAATCAGCCGACCGCGAACGTCGCCGTCTCGAACTTCGCCGGCGCGGCGGCGTCGATCGGGGGAAGCGCCTTCTCCGTGGCGGGCATGGGGGGCTCCGGGGGATTGCCGGCGGGCGGGTCGCCGAGCCCGGCGAGCGGGATCAGCGCGGAAAAGGTCAGGGCGGTCAGGAGTCGTTTCATGTTGGCCTCCACCCTATCTTACGCCGTCCGGGGGGCCGCGGATTCACGGCAAAGATGGATTCCACTCCCGGGTTGAACCAAAGCGCCCTTCGAGCGTCCAATAGGCTACCCACATCGCATCGGAGCCCGCATGCTGCCTCGCCCCTTCGTTTTCGCCTCCGCGTTCCTCGCCGCCGCGCTCGCCGTCTTCGCCGATCCCCCCTCCGCCGACGACATCGCTTCCGCCGTCGCCGGCCTTGCCGACGAAAACCCCGCCGTGCGCGCCGAGGCCCGCACGACGATCCTGCGCTGGGGCGACAAGGACCCCGACGCCGTCGAGAAAGCCCTTCCCGCCGATCACAAGGACGCGGAAGCGCGGGCGCAGCTGGGGGAGATCCGGGAGCTGCTGAAGGAGAAGTCGTCGGTGCTGCACCGGAAGGAGCGCGTGCTGGCGGTGATCAAGGACGACGCGGGGCTGAAGGCGGCGACGGAAGGGCTGCTGGAGCGGCTGGCGGACCCGGCGTTCGTGGCGCCGGCGCAGGAGAGCGCGGTGAGGCTGCCGGAAACCGACGGGGTGCTGACGCCGTACGTGACGGCGACGTACGAGTCGGGGAAACCGGCGATGACGCGGGTGATGGAAGCGCTTCTGGTGGACGGATCGCTCGGGGTGCGCCGGATCGCGGCGCGGATCCTGTACTACCACGGGAGCGCGGCGAACGAGCAGGCGCTGGTGGCGGGGATGAAGGACAAGGACCCGTACATCCGCGGGTGCTGCGCGCTGACGCTGTCGCACTACGGCGTGAAGTCCGCGGTGGGAGCGATCAAGGAGCTGCTGAAGGACCCGGACCCGCAGGTGCAGCAGCACGGGCAGATGGCGCTCGAGGAACTGGGCGCGGCGATGGAGCCGGACGAGATGCGCAAGATGCTGAAGTCCGACGATGCGGGAGTGCGGAGGAGGGCGGTGCAGATGTTCATGAAGCAGAACGATCCGGGCGTGCTGGAGGACCTGGCCCCGCTGCTCGACGACCCGGACGCGGGGATCCGCGCGATGGTGGTGGATGCGATGACGAACCTGGGCGGGTTCCGGTGGGACAGCGAGGCGGCGAGGCAGCGCGCGGCGAAGGAGTGGTGGGAGGGCCGCGCGAAGGGGAGGTAGCCGCTGCGCGGAAAATCCAAAAGGCGAATTTCAACTTTCAAGTAAACGCCAAGATACAAACTCCAACTCCAAGGCTCACGCGCTCTGGAGCGGGGCCGATCTTGAATCTTGTCGTTTGCTCCTTGCTGTTTCCTTGAGAGTTGAGATTTGTATTTTGTAGTTCCAGCCTTTCGGCTACTTCCTCTGCCTGACCTGCCGATACGGCTGCTCCAGCATCAGCACCGCCAGCGCCACCGTGAACACGCGGCCGCCGACATCGATCTCATACGTCCCCTCGTTGTTCCACGACCCCTTCGCGCAGCCGTCCTTGTCGCTCTTCCGCTGGTGCGCCAGCAGCTCCTTCTTCACCGCGCCGAAGTAGCTCGTCCAGAGGCCGCCGCCCGCGTGGAACGAGGCGATCGTGCCGTAGTACCAGCGGTAGAGGTCGAGGTTGCCGACCTGGAACTTCTCCTTGTACCCCGGCACCGTCTGCCACTCGATCTTCCACGCAGGGATGTCATTGCCGGTGAGCCCGAGGTGAAGCTTGTGCCGCGTGCCGTCCGTCCCGACCGCGAGCAGTTCCCGGACCGCCGCGGCGCTGATCCCGTTCACCTTCGTCGGCGTGTACCCGTACTGCCTCCCGGCCTTCAGGTACGCCAGCTTTCCGCCCTTTGCCTCCTCCAGCGAATTGAGGAAATCGTCCGTCTTCTTCGCGAGGTTTTCGGGAAGCGCATACCCCGCGTCGCGCGCCGCGACCAGCGCCTGGATGCAGAAGGCCGTGTAGGGCGTGTCCGACCCGCCGCGGAAGTCCCCCGCGTACGCCCAGCACCCGTCCTCCAGCCTCATCCCCACGATCTGGTCCGCCAGCCGGTGCGCGGCCGCCTTCCAGCGCCCCTTCCGCTCCAGCGCCTCCGCCATCGACAGCGCCTCGCACGCCAGCGCCAACCCCCACGCCGACCGCGGATTCTCCAGCGTCTTCAGCGATTTGTAGACGAGCTTCTCCTGGTCCGTCCCCTCCTCGTTCGGCATCACGCCGTGCCCGAGAAACGCCATCGTGCACAGCCCCGTCTGCGCGTCGTTGTACGAGTGTGGCACCTTCTCCCCATGGTGCCCGCCGCCGATCCCCTCGCACTTCGTCCCTTCGCAGTGCGTGTTGTAGGTGTCCGCCTTCCACCCGCCCCCCGCCTCCGCATGCCGCGCCAGCCACCCCAGCCCCAGCTCCACCGCCGCTTCCGTCTCCTTCGTCCCCCCGTACTTCTTCAGGGCCGCTTCCTTCTCCTTCGCATCCAGGATCGGCCCGATCAAATTCGGCTTGGGGAGCTCCTCGGTGGGCTGCTGCGCGATTCCCGGCAATGCGGCGGCCAGCAGCGCGAGGAACGCAAGGCGGCAGGGAAATGCCATCGGCCGTGCTCCGGAAAATGGAAGCGCTTCCCCCGGAAGCGTCCGTGAAGAGCGTAGCACCGGGGGCGAGCGGCGATCAAGGCGGCTGGATACCATACGCGCGCCGGAGGCGGCGCATTCCCGAATCCCGCGAGGAGTTACCCCTTGGCCCAGATCGTGCCGCTGCCGATGAAACCCGCCGACGACCCCGCGCGCCGCGGCCTGCGCAAGGCCGGGGGCTGTGTTTCGGTCGTCGCGGCGCTTGTCGTGCTGGGCTGGCTGGCGGTGAAGTGCGAGGACGCTCGGCTGAACCGAGTGCGCCGGGCGCTGACGGCGATCCAGGCGGAGCACGGCGGGAAAGTGGCGTGGATGGACGACAGCGGAAGGGTCTGCTGGCGCGACCTCGGCAGGGACGGCCAGCTCGGGGAGGTTTCCTCGGTGAATCCGTCCGCGAAGCCCCGGCGCGTCGCGTGGTCGAGCGACGGCGCGACGATCTACGCGCTTCTCGAGTCCGGCACTTTCGACAAGGTGCACCGGATCGAGGCGATCGACGCGGCGACCGCTTCGATGCGGACGATCCTCGACCTCGGCACGGAGAAGCTCGAGGACGACGACATCAATCTCGATGAATTCTGGGTGGCGGCGCACGGGGAAGCGGAGTCGGAGCAGGACCGGATCACGTTTCGGCTGGGAAAGGGGTACTGGTATTCGGTGGAGGGGAAGCGGCCGCGGGTGAGGCCGGTGGCAGGGGCGCCGGCGGCGAAATGGGACCAGGAGAAGTGCCCGGACGGTAAGCACGTGCTGGAGCGTGCGACGAACGAGGACGATGAGTGGCTTGAGATTTCCGGCGAGCGCGAGGACGTGAAGGTGACGCCGAACGAAGCGAGTGCGCGAGGGGCGTGGTGGGTGCCGGGGAAATGAACTGAGTTGCGGGCCCTGCCCGCCGTAGCCCCGCAGGGGCGAAGGCGGGTTGCGAGGGGAAGCGTCGCGGGAATTTCGGATTGCCTTAAGAGGCGGTGGGGCGAGGGGTTGCGTGATGAGTGGCGAGCGCCCGAGTTGACTTAGTGTCATATATACACTAATATAAGTGTCAGAAGGACACTAAGAGTCGACAATCCATTCAGGAGGCCTCCCATGCTAGGCATCCGCTACTTCAAAGCCCCTCCCACCACCTGGGTCGCCCTGTTCCGGAACGGTAAGCCGTCCCGCGAAGGCCCCGGGCTCTCGTTCCTGTACTTCGCGCCCAGCGCCACCCTCGTCGCCGTCCCCGTCGCGACCTCGGACCTCCCGTTCGCGTTCACGGAGATCGCAGCGGACTTCCAGACCGTCACCGTCCAGGGGCAGGTCTCATGGCGCGTTGCCGAGCCGTCGAAGCTCGCCGCCGCGCTCGACTTCTCCGTGGATGCCCACGGCGCTTACCGGTCCGAGGATCCGGAGAAGCTGCGCGAACGACTACTCGCCACGACGCAAGTCCTCGTCCGCGCGGAAATCCAGAAACTGCCGCTTCGCCAGGCCCTCGGCGCCACGGAGCGCATCACGGCGGAGGTGCTGCCGAAACTCAAGGGCGCGGAGGCCCTGACGTCGCTCGGCATCGAGACGCTTGCGCTGTCCATCCTCTCGATTCGCCCCACGCCGGAAATGGCGCGTGCGCTGGAGGCGGAGGCGCGGGAAGCGCTTCAGAGGCAATCCGACCTCGCGATTTACGAGCGCCGCAACTCGGCAGTGGAGCAGGAGCGGCGGATCAAGGAGAGCGAGCTGTCGACGGAGATCGCGGTGGAGGAGAAGAAGCGCAAGATCCGGGAGACGCAGATCGCGGCGGACATTGCGATCGAGGAGCAGCGCGCGACGCTGATCGACCAGCGGTCGGCGAACGAGCGGAAGGATGCGGAGGCGAAGGGTTACGCGCTGGAGACCACGCTGAAGCCGGTGAAGGGGATGGACTGGAAGATCCTGGCGGCGCTGGGGACGGGCGGGATGGATCCGCGGGCGTCGATTGCGCTGGCGTTCCGGGAGCTGGCGGAGAATGCGGGGAAGATCGGGGAGTTGAACATGAGCCCCGACCTGTTGAGGAGCTTGATGGCACCTGCGGGGAAGTGACGGCGATGACGGCGAAAGGCGTCGAAGGTCGAAGGTTGAAGGTCGAAGGCGGGCAACTGCAAACCCCAACTCCGAACTCACCTTCGACCTTCGACTTTCGACGTCGTTCTCCAACCCACACCCCGGTTTCACCCGGAGGTCCCATGTACGACAAACTCATCATCGTCACCCGCAAGACGCGCCTCGAGGAGCTATCCCAACGCTTCAACTCCCGCGGGCAGGCCAAATTCTGGATCGAGCGCTCGGGCGGCGACTTCGCGGACTACGTGAAGGAGGACGATGCGTACCGGCGGTCGCTGGAGGGCGTGCGGCGCGGGCTGGAGTTCGGGCTGAAAGTGCAGACGCTGGAGCGCGGGATCGTCCCGACCTTTCTGTTCTCGGAGAAGGACCTCGTCGTGCCGGTGGGGCAGGACGGGCTTGTAGCGAACACGGCGAAGTACGCTGGCGCCCAGCCGATCGTGGGCGTCAATCCGGACCCGGCCCGCTACGACGGGATGCTCCTCCCGTTCACGCCGGACAACGCGCGCCTCGCCGTCGAGGGCGTGCTCACCGGCCGCGCGAAGATCCGCGAGGTCACCCTCGCCGAGGCGTCGCTCAACGACGGACAGACGCTTCTCGCCTTCAACGACCTCTTCATCGGCGCGCGCTCCCACGTCAGCGCCCGCTACCGCCTCACGTTCGGCAAGGCCTCCGAGCCGCAGTCGTCGAGCGGCATCCTCGTCTCCACCGGCGCGGGCTCGACCGGCTGGCTCTCTTCCGTGTTCAACATGGCCGCCGGCCTCGCCTCGTTCACGGGCGGCGCGGCGGGGAAGCGCCCCGAGCTGGCGTGGGAAGACCCGCGGCTGGTGTTCGCGGTGCGCGAGCCGTTCGTGTCGCGGCACTCGAAGGCCGGGATCGCCGCGGGGTGGATCGAGAAGGGGCGCGAGCTCGTCGTCGAGTCGCTCATGCCGTCCGGCGGCGCGATCTTCAGCGACGGGATCGAGGCGGACTTCCTGCCGTTCGACAGCGGGCGGATCGCGCGGATCCGTTCTGCGAACCGGAAGGCCAGGCTGGTTGTTTAGGGGGGGCTGGCGAAGGCTGGCGAAGGCGTGCGAAGGCTGGCGGAATGGAGGCTTTCATGTTCGGAATCCGACACTATCAGGCTGAACCCTCGACCTGGGTCCGGCTCGTTCGCGACGGGCGTGTCGTCCGCGAGGGTGTCGGTCTGTCGGTCTGGCTCTGGGGCACGGGCTCCACGATGATCGCCGTCCCGTGCGGCCTCCGCGAACTCCGCTTCGTGGGCTCCGGCGAAGTCGGTGGCATCCACGGACTCACGGCTGAAGGTCGCGTCGTCTGGCAGATCGCCGACCCCGAATCCGCGGCGGCCCGGCTCGATTTCCGCCTCGAAGGCGACGGCCTGGCCAGGGCCGAGTCGTTCCTGCATTCGGAGCTGAAGGGCGCTCTGCGAGAAGTGCAGGCGGAGAAGCCGACGGCGGGCGAGGTCTCACGTGAGGCCCTCGCGGCGCTCCGCGTGTCCGCGCTTCTCGGCTCCCTGGGCGTGCATGCACTCGCCGTCCACGTGGACGTCCTCCGGGACTGTTTGCTTGGCGGCACGGCCCACGCACCGGCGGACCCGGTCGTGGTGAGCGACGTCAGCCCTTCCCATCCGCTCGCCTCCGCGTGGCGTCGCGAGCTCGCGTTGGCCGCCCGATTCGGCCCGCGGTTTCCTCGCGGCGTCGCATGATCGGATATCATTTCGGCCTATGGACGCTTTGCCTCCCCCTTCTCCTGCGCCTGACTCCGGGAAGGGCGTCGTGCCGAGAGTCAATGCCGCCGTCAAGTGGATGGATGGCGGCGTCGTGCGCCTCGTGGACGCAGCGACGACCCGTTCCGGCAGACTGATCGTCACAGCCATTTGCGGCACGGTCATCGGGTTGGGGCTTCTGCGTGAGCAGAAGACTGATTGGAGGCTGGTCCTTGTGCTGGCGGGAAATGTGATCGAGGTGCTCGTCCGGTTCGCCACGTGGCCGAGAGAATGTCTACGGCTGCACACCAGCGTGATTCTCGCGAGCCTTCTCGGGATTCTCGCCGTGAACCTGCTCAGGTTTTCAGGGTCCCCGACCTCTTACTGGTTCTGGAACGTGGTCGTTGCGGTTCTGCTGCCGGTTTGCATCTGGCGTTTGATTCACCCTCTCGCACCGCGCAAGCCGCAGGCTTGACCTCGCGAGCTCTGCGCGCACCACCCTGCACAGCTCCCCCTCGAATCGGGTAGCCTTCTGCCCGTGACCGAGCCCGCTCCTCCACCGCCGTTTTCCACTCCCTTCGGCCGTAGGCTCATCCGCGTCGTGATCACGCTTCTGATCGTCGGCGTTCCCGCGGCATTCTCCCTCCGCGCCTGCCAGAAGCGCCGGAGCGCGCAGGAGCAGTTCGAGAGCGAGGTGAAAGCGCTTCATCCCGGGCTGCTCGCGTGGATCGAGGGGCGCGAGGTCAAGTTGCTGGACGTCTCGGACCTGCCGGCGCAGGAACACGTGCGGACGTTCACGTTCGACAAGGACCTGCTGAAGGTCATGTTCTCGCCCGACGGCGCGCGGCTCTATGCCGTCGTGGACAAGGGGGCCGACGAGCCCGAGGACCTGCTCGTGGCGCTGGACCTCGCCACGGGCCTGCAGACGGTGACGCTCGACCCCGCCGCCGCGAAACTCGAGAAGCTCGTGTTCGACCTCGACGAGATGTGGGTGATTCCCTGGGGCGAGGCCGAGTCCGAGACGGACCGCATCGTCTTCAGGATGGACGAGTCGGACAGCTGGTACAGCGTCGAGGGGAAGCGCCCCCGGGTGCGGCCGGAGGCGGGGCCGCCGGCAAAGCGGTGGGACCAGTCGAAATGCCCGGACGGGAAGCACGAGTTCCGCAAGGCGTCGAACAAGTCCGATTCGGGGCTCGTGATCTCGGACGGGCGCTGGACGATCGTGGTGGCGGGGGAGACGGCGACGGGAGAAGGCGCCTGGTGGTGCTCGCGGAAGTAGCGCCGCGGCTCGATGACGTTCCTGTTGTTTTCGGCCGCAGCCCCGCGACAATCGCCGCGTGGCTTCGCCCAAGGGAATCCTCAAGGTCGCCGTTCCAGCCCTGCTGGCCGGCGGGCTGTTCGTCGGCACGGGGATCTGGCTCGGCATCCGCAACGAGCGGCGGATGATGGACATGGCCCGGGCGGCCGCCGAAGCGCGACTCGGCTTGATCCCCGCGCTCAAGGCGAGACTCGCTCTCCTCACCTCGGCCGTGCCGGAACCCGGCGGCGAACTGCCGCTCGCTTTCCCGACTCTGCCGACCCAGGCAAACGCCATCGCCCTTCACGAGGAAGATCTCTCGGACCTGACCGCCCCAGGGCCCGTGACGTTTCGCTGGTGTTCCGACGCGGCCACCGCGGCCGCCTGCCTGTCGCGCAAGGACGCGTGGGCTCCCGGAAGGCCGCTGAAGTGGCAGGAGAAACAGGAAGCCGCCCTACGGATGCAGGAATTCGCGAAGGTCCGCTTCGTTTTCGTCGTCAGGAATCTCGAGTTCGAAGCACCCACCTACGAGGACAGCTTTCAGTTCACGGGAGGCCGACTGAGGGCCGAAGTGTTCCTGTTCGATCTCGACGCGAAGCTCGCGCTTCTCGGGGAATTCACCATCGAGGCCACTCTGGGCTCGACCGCCTCGGGCCCCGATCTCAGCCTGGCGCTCCGGAGCCGGTGCCGCGAGGCGCTCTGGGAAGCGCTGAAGGAGCGGGCGCCCGGCGCGGATTGCGACGCGGGTCGGGAATGAAGCGACAGCAATTCCGCGCGATTCCGGCGACGGTCCCGATTGCGTGATGGGATACCGCTATGATGGCCGCAGCCCCGCCTGCCCTTCGCTCGCCCTCAGGAGACCGCCGTGGAACCCGTCAAAGAACTTCCCGGGATGGACGCCCGGCCCGATTCTCGGCTCAACGACGGCGAGAAGATGCTGTTTGCGATGAAGAAGCTCAGCGCGAGCGACCTGAGGGTTTCGAATAACGCCATTCCCGCCTTCCGGATCGCCGGCGCGTGGCGCAGGGACGGCAAGGAACTCGCCGAGGACCTCGTCCGGCGCTGCCTGGCCGGCCTTCTGACGGAAGCGGAGTTCCAGAATCTTCTCTCCGGCATCGACATCAAGAAGGCCTATGTGCTCGCGGGCGTCGGGGACTTTCTCCTCAACGCCTACCTTCGCGACGGCAAGCCGGTGTGGACGGCCGCCAGGGCGTGAGGCTTGGCGGATTGCCGGAGGGAAGTTGCCGGCTGGCCGACGATTGGGCAGCGTGGGGCGCGTACGAGTTACACATGCATGCATAACTTGTGCATGTCATCGACCGTCCTGCTGTAGGGCCAGGTTCGGGTTCAAGAGGTGCCTTGAACTCAGCCTTCGCCAGCCTTCGCACGCCTTCGCCAGCCTTCCCCCTGCTACTTCCGCGGACTCGGCCCGTTCGCCACCTCATCCAGGAACACCAGGCAAACGAGCGTAATCAGCTTCATCTTCGCCACATTGCACTTGTCCGGCGTGTCCTTGTCCGTGTGGTAGTCGCCGTGCATCCCGCCGAAGAAAAACACCCCGGGGACGCCCTTCTCCATCAGGCTCCACTGGTCGCTGCGCTGGATGTACTGGTCCATCCCGTCGGTTTCCATCGCCAGCCCGTAGCGGGCGCTGATCGTCTTGAGCACCTCGTCGAGGCGCGCGTTGCGGCCGATCCCGCCCACATTGATCGCCGCGGGCTTGTTGCGGCTGATCATGTCCATGTTCAGGATCGCGACGATCTTGTCCATCGGGACTGTCGGCTTGTCCGCGAACGCCTTGGAACCGAGCAGGCCCGCTTCCTCGCCGTCGAAGTTGATGAGGAGGATGCTGCGCTTGTGGTGAAGGGGCTGCAGCGCGTAGGCGAGCTCCATGAGGCCGGACGTGCCGCTCGCGTTGTCGTCCGCGCCGGGATGAATCTTGCCGGTGCCGCCGAGCGAGTCCTGCGGCGTGCCGAGGCCGATGTGGTCGTAGTGCGCCGACAGGATCACGTACTCGTTCTTCAGCTCGGGGTCCTCGCCCTCCTTCATCGCGATGATGTTCTTCTGGCCGCCGATCACCGGGGCGAGGTCGGTGACGCGCATGTCGCAGGGGCAGCCCAGCGCGAGGCTGCACGGCTTCCCCTCGTCGTTGATCTTCTTGAGGAACCCCGCGAATTCCTTGCGGCCGGTCGCCGCGGCGAGCTGCGCCGCGGACTCGTCCGAGAGGTAGACCACCGGGATGCCGCACGCGTCCCCCTCGCCCGGCCAGCCGAGCTCGTCGTCCGCCGGGATTCCCTTCTCCGCCGGGTGGTTCGCCGCGTCGCGCATCACGAGAAGCGCCGCGGCGCCGTGCTCCTTCGCGATCGCGGCCTTCGTCGCGAGGTCCGAGTACTTCGTCGGCTTCGCGCCGTCGAACGGGCTCGCGTCGCTCGCCTCCTGCGGCTCGTGGTCGAACACCACGACGACCTTCCCGTCAACCTTCAGTCCGGCGTAGTCGTCGTACCCGTACTCCTTCGCCGTGATCCCGAACCCCGCGAACACGAGGTCCGCCGTCGCGACTCCCGTCGAGCTGAACTTCGCCGGCTTGAACCCCTTCTCGTACTCCGCCGTCGCCAGCTTCGCGCCCTTGCCCATCATCAGCCGGCACGAATCCTTCAGCTCGCCCTTCTTCCCCGGCGTCCCCCACGTGTAGAAGAACCCGTCGTTGCCCTTCGGCTTCATCCCGCACTTCTCGTACCACGCCACGATGTACTGCGCCGCGGCGTCCGCGCCCGGCGAATCGGTGTCGCGGCCGGCGCGCGCCGGGTCGGCGAGCCAGAACAGGTGCTCGCGCAGCGACTTCTCTTCCACGCGCTTGATCGCGGCGATCAGGTCGGGGCGGCGGCGCGGATCTTCGGGCTCGGAATGAGCGGCCCGGAGGAACAGCGCGGCGAGGGCGACGGCGGCGAAGCGGATGTGGCGTTTCAGCATCGGGGATCCCGTACGCAGGAGGGGGGGAATCGCCAGAGGATAGCGAGAGCAGAGCCGCAAACCGAGGAGGAATGCGCCGCGACTTCCCAGAGGGGAGCCGGAAGCCTAGAATCTGTGCATGCGCTACTTCACGTTTGAGATCGTGGTGGAGAAGGAACCGGCGGATCCGGGGTATTTCGCCTACAGCCCCACGCTGCCCGGGTGTTTCAGCAACGGTCGAACCATCGAAGACGCGAGGAAGTCCATCCGGGAGGCGATCCAGCAGCATATCGCGGTGCTTCTCGCCAAGAAGAAACGCGTACCGCAGCACGAGAACCTCGTGCACGTGGAAGAACTGACGGTGGCCATTCCCTGATGGCGAGACTCCCGCAAGTTACGGCTCGCGAGATGATTCGATTCCTGACTCAACAGGGGTATGTTGAAACTCGTCGTTCTGGCAGCCACGCCACGCTCTGGAGCGAGAATCGCGGAACCGCCGTGACTGTTCCCGTCCACAAGGGCTGCGACCTGGGAAGAGGGCTGGCTGCGCGGATCCTGAAAGACGCCGGATTCAGCGTCGAAGATTTCCTGAAGCTTCGATAGCTCCTTTCGGGAGGTCGCGCCCGGCACCCGCCTTGCGATTGCACGACACATGGACTCCGCCCAACCCACCAAGAGCTTCTTCTCCACCAAGGAAGTCTGGATCGCGTTCGGCGCGGTCCTCGGGATTTCCGTGCACCTGGCGCTGCGGTTCGGGTTTCACCAGCCTGGAGCGCTGACGCGCTGGCCGTTGTTAGTGGTGTACGCGATCTCGGCGCCGCTGGTGCTGGACCTGGCGCTCAAGATGTTCAAGGGGGAGTTCGGGTCGGACCTGCTTGCGGGGGTGTCGATCGTGACGTCGACGTTCCTGCACGAGTACCTCGCCGGGGCGTTCGTCGTGCTGATGCTGTCGGGTGGGGCGGCGCTGGAAACGTTCGCGGTGGCGCGGGCTTCGAGCGTGCTGCGGGCTCTGGCCGGCCGCATGCCGGCGCTGGCGCACCGGCGCCGCGACGGGAAAGTTGAGGACGTGGCGATCGACGCGATCGAGCTCGACGACGTCGTCGTGGTGCACCCGCACGAGACCTGCCCGGTGGACGGCGTCGTCCTCGAAGGCCGCAGCACGATGGACGAGTCGTACCTCACGGGCGAACCATTCCTGATCCGCAAGGCGCCGGGCGCTGAGACACTGTCGGGCGCGGTGAACGGGGAAGCGTCGCTTGCGGTCCGCGCCGTGCGCAAGGCGGCGGACTCGCGCTTCGCGCGCATCATGCGCGTCATGCGCGAGACCGAGCAGCGCCGTCCGAAGCTGCGCCGGCTCGGAGACCGCCTCGGCGCCGTGTACACGCCGCTCGCGCTTGTCATCGCCGGCGCCGCGGCGTACTTCTCCCACGAACCCGCCCGCTTCCTCGCCGTCCTCGTCGTCGCCACGCCTTGCCCGCTTCTCATTGCCATCCCCATCGCGCTGCTCGGCGGCATTTCGCTCGCCGCGCGCCGCGGGATCGTCGTGCGCGACCCCGCCGTGATGGAGCGCGTCGACACGGTCCGCACGATCATCTTCGACAAGACCGGCACGCTCACCTACGGCGCGCCGCGCCTCACCGACCAGGTCGTCGCCCCCGGCGTCGACGGCCGCGCCATCCTCAAGGCCGTCGCCGCCCTCGAGCGCGCTTCACGCCACCCCCTCGCCTACGCCATCGCCACGGCCGCGCAGGAGGCCGGGCTCGTCGTGGGCGACGCGGACGAGATCTCGGAGAAGCCGGGGGAAGGGCTTCGGGGGAAGGCCGACGGGCGGGAGCTGTTCGTGACGGGGCGGAATGCGCTCGCGAAGCTCGATCCCGCCGCGGTGGCGCAGTTGCCGCCGGCCGCAGTGGGGCTCGAGTGCATCGTGATGGCGGAAGGGAAGTTCGCGGCGCTGTACCGGTTCCACGACGCGCCGCGGGACGAGAGCCGGCTGTTCGTGGGGCACCTGGGGCACCGGCACGGCGTGAACCGCATCCTGCTGGTCTCCGGCGACCGCGAGCAGGAAGTCGCGTGGCTCGCGAAGGAAGTCGGGATCACCGAGGTTCACGCGGGGAAGTCGCCGGAGGAGAAGGTCGCGATCGTGCGCGAGGAGACGAAGAAGGCGCCGACGCTGTTCCTCGGCGACGGGATCAACGACGCGCCGGCGCTGCTCGCCGCGACGGTCGGGATCGCGTTCGGGCAGAAGAGCGACGTGACGAGCGAGGCGGCGGGGGCGGTGATCATGGATGCCTCGCTGACGAAGGTGGACGAGTTCTTCCACCTGTGCCGCCGGATGCGGACGATCGCGCTGCAGAGCGCGGTGGGCGGGATGCTGCTCAGCGTCGGCGGGATGGGATTCGCGGCGTTCGGGTTCCTGACGCCGGTGGCGGGGGCGATCGCGCAGGAGGCGATCGATCTGCTCGCGGTGCTGAACGCGCTGCGGGTGGCGGCGAAGCCGAAGGATCTGACGGATTTCTAGTCCCTCTGCGAGCCCTGCGGCGCGCAGCGCCGCCCCTTGACCTTCACCTTTCCCTTTTCCTTAACCCGGCGCAAACCGCCGGCTGCGGAGGGACAACGGCAGGTTAAGGAAAAGGGAAAGGTGAAGGTTGAGGGCCCGCCTCCGCCGCTGCGCGGCTTCGGCGGGTGGCTTCTTATGCGGCCTGGCTTTCTCTACAATGCGGTCGGTCCCATTTGCGGAAGGAGGACGACCGACCCCCACCGAAGACCCGCCCCCCAGCCTCAGGCCCTCGCCGCCTCCCGACGCCCCAACCCCTGCACTCATCTATCCCATCATCCCGAGTCACCGGTTCCTGGCCCGCGAGTCCGCGATCGCCCCTCTCCCCACGGAGACTCCCCGCCGCCCCCACGGGCCGCCCGGAGCGGCGGTCGGGCGTTCTTCACCACGCCGACGGACATCGCCCGCCCCCGGGCCGCACCGTGCGCCCCGGCCGTTACCACGTTTCCAACCGGACGGAGAAACTCCATGAACCGGAAAGGGATCACTCTCTTCGAGTTCGTCGTCCTCATCTTCATCATCGTCGTCCTCGTCGCCTTCCTCGTCCCCATCAACGTCTGTGGCCGTGGCCACAGCCGCAAGACCGACTGCAAGAACTCCCTCAAGCAGATCGGCGTCTACTTCGCCCTCTACGAGTCCAAGTACAAGGCTTCCCCGACCCCCGGCGCCGCGACCTGGTTCGCCCTGCTCTGGAGCAAGGAAATGGCCACCGACGGCAATCTCTTCCGCTGCGCCGTCCGCGGCAAGGCCGGCGCGGGCACCCATTTCTGGGGCCTCAAGGAGTCCGGCACCTGGTCCAACTCCGACAAACCCGGCTCCCCGCGCTACACCTGGGGCGCCGCCGGCCTGGACGAGAACTTCACGCCCCCGGAATTTCCCATCGCCGCCTGCGGCAACGACGAACACGGCGTCCCCTATCACGGGAAGGGCGACGACCGCAACATCCTGTTCTACCAGGGAAGGGTCGACGTCTTCGCCATCGGTGCGCCCAGGGAGGCCGAGGCCATGGGTGTCCTCTGCCCGAGCTCCTGGGCGGCGCCCGCAGGAACGAAGTAACGCGAGGGAACGGCGGCGGCCCCCGGCGACCCGGCCGGGGGCCGTCTTTCATGGCGGGGGCTGTGAACCGCGAGGCGGGGAAGGGCGTTGAGTTGACGGGCGGGGCATTCATCACTACGATTCCGCCCCGAACGTTCCCCGGTAGCTCAATGGTAGAGTAACCGGCTGTTAACCGGTGTGTTGGAGGTTCGAGTCCTCCCCGGGGAGCTACACCCGTCGTCTCGCGCACGAATTCCGAAGGGCTGGTTAACAGCTCGCCGGAGTGCGCAGGACGCCGGGTGTTTTTATTTGTGGGCGCTGTCGGGACTTGCGACGCGGGGTAGGGCAGGGCCGCGATACTGAGCCGGCGCCGGAAGTTGCAACCGTCCCGCGTTGAGGCACCCCGGACCGTACTGAAGGCAAAACTCTCTGGAATCCGGGCAGAGATGGAAGAGCAGGTCGCTTAACGGGTTGAGACACATTCCGCTCGCGAGACGCTCCTCCGCAGACGGCTTTCCGCCGATCTTGGTGAAGAACCAGTCGAACCGAGAACGCCCCTCGAACGATAAGGAGGGACCATGACGACGAAGATCGTCGCAGTCGACGAGAGCGGGAGCTTCTCCGCGGAGCAGGACTCCCTCAGTGGGATCGGCGCGGTGATCGCGGACTGGGACGATCGAACGCGTTCCCTCGTCACAGACGGCGTGAAGCGGCTCGTCGACTCGGCTCCACCGAGCCAGCTTCGAAAGGGGGAACTCAAGGGGTGCGATCTCTCCGCTGAGCAGTTCTCCCGGGCGTGCGAGATCGTGGTTCAGGCAAACGCGACGGTCTGCGCCTTTGCTGTAAGGACCGACGAGCATTTCCGGAACATCCCGAGGGAGGAGTTCGTCGGGATGATCCGCGAATGTGCGAAGCGCGCGAACGCGGGATCGTTGGGGGACCGCTGGATCGCCGCCGCTCGCAGATGCAGCGTCGAGGACTTCAACTACTCGGAGGTAGTGCTTCGTCTCTTCGAGAACGGAGTGGTGCAGGTCCTCTGTGCCGGTCCGATGCCCGACAAGATCGACGTGGTCTTTGATCCCAGGCTGGCCGCGGATCGCGAGGAAGTTCTGACGCCGCAAGTCTATCTGGCCTTCGTGAATCAGCTTCGGGGCACCTTCGGCTACAAGAACCCCGGCCTGTTCGGCCTGGAGGACTCGCCGTGGAAGGTCGTCCCCGAGGCGCCCGAGCACGAGCCCTTCCTGACGTTGGTCGACTGGATGATCTACCCCTACGTCGCGGTGCGACGTCTGGGCAGCAAGTTCCTCCTCGGCCAAGAGGCCCTGAAGGCCCGGGCGGAGGAGGCGCTACGCCGGGTGAACGAGCAGAGGGGGCGTGGGATCTTCAAGGAAGCCAAGATCCCCCGGCTTCAGCTTCTCCAGCACGGAGTACCGAGTAGGCCGCCGGCTTGGGAACGGTCCTGACGAGAGGGGGCCCTCGAGGAGCCGCACGACGTCGGGCATTGGGTTAATGGAGGACGTGCGATGGGACAGAATCGAACGATCGCCTTCGTCAGGTGGTACGGGGCTCATTCGTGGGATGCGTACGCTGATGGATACCGTGAGGCCGCAGACGCATTGGTCGGGTGGCTGGGGAGGAAGAAGTGGACGGGTCACCCGGATCCGTACCTCTATCCGATCGGATTTCTGGTTCGACACGCGGTCGAGGTCCATCTGAAATGGTTCCTCATTCGCGACGGTCACCTCGAGGGCAAGTGGGCAAAGGACACACTGGTTGCCACCCATGACCTCGCTGAATTGTGGAAAGCGGTGAGACCTCGCGTTAGGGCGCACTACCCAACGGGTCCGGTCGCGACGCTGAATCGAATCGAGAAGCTGGTGTTAGAGCTTCATGGTCTCGATCCCAACGGTTTTGAATTCCGCTATCCGCTGAAGAAGCCGGGAAAGCTGCCCGGAGGCGCGAAGGATCACTGCGAATCGACTCTCGAGAAGTTTCCTCGGGCCTTTGACATCCGGCGACTGCGCACGCTGAACAAGGCGGTCTGCTCGTTCTTGAGAAACGTGACACTGGGGATCGAAGGAGTGGACCCTGACGCGCCGCAGCTCGTCGAAGCCGATGACCTCAGTCGACTCGACTACAAATGACTCCCGAATGAGCACCATTGCCGGTTGAATGGCGTTCATTGCCCATCACCTGGCCTTCGCGTGATCGCGAGCGAGGGGCGCACCCGTGCGCTAGATTCGCTCGCCCTGTCGCCTCGCCCCCGCTACCGTTTGCGCAGGAGGCCAACATGGCGAAGCGGGGAAGTGGCGGGGCCGAACCGGAGTTGCTGCTGGCCCACGGGCGAAAGCAGGTCGTCGTCGGGAGCGGGGAGCGCATCCTGGCTCTGCTCGGTGAGCGGGCGGCGGCGGGCACCTTGGGGAAGGCGCGGGTCTACCGGCTGGTGCCGGTCGAGATTCGGACTCGGGTCGAAATAGCCCCAATCGACGGCGCTCCACCGCGTCGCGGTCCTGGGCGGCCGAAGGTCTCGAAGAACAAGAAGCGCGGGCCGGGGCGGCCCAAGGGGAGCAAGAAGACGGGGCGGCGTCAGGACTGAGACTTCGGCGGTGGCAGCGAGAGATCCCGGAACTCGACCTCCATCTCCGGCACCGTCTTCGTGCCGCCACACCGCGGGCATACGAGATGGACGCCACGTGAGACGTTCCAGTCCTTGCCACGCTGGAATCTGGCGTTCTCCAGGCCGAACCGGACCTCGCAGTCCAGGCAGGTCAGCGAGTTCACGCGGACTCGGATCTCGAAGCCGAACATCGGTGCCTCCGAAGTGGGTAGGGTTCATGTGGGCTCGGAGGGGCGGGGAAGGGAAGTGATTCGAGCCGGAACGTCAGGCGAGCAGGATCGGAAAGGACGCGTCACGGCCGGGAAGAGTGCGGGCGAGCTCGAAGTCCCGGAAATGCCCTTGGCTCGCGGGCGCAAGCATGCGATCGATGGGAGTGTCAGCCGCCGCCGCCTGTTGGGGCCACTTGGAGCCGAGAGCGCGTCCTGGCGCTACTCGCCGTCGCCCGAATTGGTCGGGCCGGTGACGGTCGAGCCGAAGGGCGCACGAATCAGCTAGGCGTCGAGTCGCTGGTCGACCGGACGCTTCTCGCCGCTTCCGCTGCGGCGTATTCGAGCTCGTGACGTATGAAATCTCGGTATCGGCACAGAAACAATGCGCCAAGACCCAAGCTCAGAACGCCGCCCGTGGTGCACAGCCCACGGCCAGGCGCGAACGCGAACACTGATACCTCCCTGCCGAAGATGCCTGAGACAAGCAGGACGACCCCGAGAAAACCAAACGAGAGTGACGACCCCCGGAAGAACCCTTGCCGGGCTACCAAGACTTCACGGTCTTCAAAGTCCAATTTGAGGGCATCAAGCGAAGCAAACTGGCTCACGGCCTCGGTGGCTGGAAGCGAATGATGTTCCATGGCCCTTCTTACTACGGAAAGAAGCGCCGGGGCCGCCGTTCGAGCGATCTGGGCACGTAGGACGTCCCTGGGGAAAAGACGATGCGTCAATCCTTGGACAGCGTGCCCCGCGAAGTAGGCCGCCACGAGGAGCACAAACCAGTGAGGGACCTCGCTTACTGCGCCAGTTGTCCAGGCAGGGCTTATCGCTGATGCCGCGAGAAGCACAGCGCAAAGGGCGATGAGCCCTGGCAGCAAGTAGCCCATCACGTCGTAGAAGGTGAATCTCGAAAGGTATTCGCCCATCGCCTAGTATTCCCAATTGACGCTTCCGAACACGTCAGTTCTGTAAACCTTGTTCGCCGTGTTGTCAGCGTACCGCTTCAGGGCAGTCGGATGGGGCACGTTGTCGTGTACGCCGGACGCTGTGGAGATCACCGTGTACTTCGCGGCAGCCTTCTTCACAAACTCCAAGTCGGCGCCGTTGATGCTCGCGTGATGACTGCATCGCAGCACGTCGTTGCAGTAGTTTGTTGTATTGCTAGCCAGCTTGTTGAGGCTGGCGTCCGAGGCGTCGCCGCAGACCAGGAAACGGCGGGAGCCAGCATACACGCCGACAACCAGGCAGGCGTCGTGAAGCTCGCGGGTGTCACTCTTGGCGAGGTCCTCAAACGGCGCGAGAATCTCAAAGTCCAGGTCTCCGGCTTCCCAGAACCGCTTCTTGAAATCCGACTGCCTAAAGGGAGTCCGAGTCTGCGTTCCCCGGCCCACGAAATAGTCACGGAGCTCGTTAAACTCTCGCCACTCGTCGTACTCCACGCTGTTGTCTCCCTGTCTGCGCTCATACGGCGAGTAAATCAGGAATTCGATCGAGTACCCCTTGTCCTTGAGGTAAGTCAGTCCTCCGAAGTGGTCGCGGTGCTGGTGCGTGATGAATACACCGCGGAGCTTCCTAGACGAGGGCAGCAGTCCAGCATGGTCCTCAATGCCCGAACAGTCGATGAGGTACGTCGCAGTGGCGCCCTGAATCACGGTGCAATCTGCACATCCGACGTTGCAAAAGTGGATCTTTCCCATGGGTCAGCTACGAGCTCCGACCGATCAACTTGCCGGATGAATCGAAGAGCTGAAGGAAGGGAATGCCATCTTCCCCAACCGCGATGGCCGCCCGGCGGAGTTCAGTCTCAGCCATCAGAATGAACCCGATGGACTCACCTGGACCAAGCCACGATCGCAGTCGAAATCGACGCCCCTCGATGTCCGCTGCCAACGACCAATGCTGGTCCATGTCGATCTGGAGTGCCGACCTTGCAAGTTGTGCCGAGTCGAGCAAGAAGAAGCGCGGCGCGTTCTCGCTCGCTGGCCACACAGCGCCGCCTCGAGGTTGGGCCTGGTCATCGTATAGAGTAACGGTCAAAGAGCCGTTCGATTCGCCTGCGAACTCGGCAAGGATACTGTCGCCGCGTCGCTCACGAATCACATGTCGGAAGGCGTTCATTCACCGTTCCTCAATTCCGCATCTCGGGCTTCCAGAATCTTCTATCGGGAGCTCGGGTCGGGGGGCCCGCCGAAGTCGAATTTGCCGTCGACCACCTCCTGCACCTTCGAAATCACCGCGTCGACTCCACCGGCCTGAGCCGCAACTCCGACCGGATCGATGCAGACGTACTTGCAACCTGTTGACTTAAGACCCTTCAGCAGTGCGAGCAGCGCGTCCCATCCTCTAATCTGAAGCAAACCCTTGTCCTTCCCGACGTTCATGCCGCTGGCGAATTTCACGACCGCATCCTTGGATGAGAACAGGGTCACCATTCCCTTCGGAGCCCATGCCAACACCTTGTCTTGCGGCTTGACGCTCAACAGCCACATCTCCTCAGAAAGCGTGCCGCTGAGCATGACGGGTTCTGCCATGACACCCCTCCTATGTCCTCCACGCCTTGACTTGCTTGTTTGGTCATTGTACGGCAAAGGCAAGTCAAATGTTACCCGGTATTTCCCGATTCCTCCGGAGCCGGAAGGGACTTACTTCAGGCCCAGCCACTGCTCGGCTTGCTCCCGCCAGTTAGCCGTCGCCGCGATCGGCCGCAGATGCCGCTCGGTGATCGGCTCGCGGCCCCTTGCCCCCGGCAAGAACAGGATCTCCTCCTGGATGTCCGGCGCGAGCAGCAGCAGGTCCATGATCTGCGAGACGCGGGCGCGGGTGACGCCGGCAGGCTTGGCCAGCGCCGCGTAGTCCTCGACCTCGCCATCGCCCAGGCGCCGCTGCCAGAGATGCGCGAGCGCCAGGAGCCGGGCAACGCGCGGCACGTTCGCGCCAGGCGCGGCTTCGGGCGCGTGCCCCGGCCGTAGCTCGATTCGGCGGGAAGGACGCGCCACGTGGAAAGGGACGCGCACGGCGAGGGCGGTTGCGGCTGGCTCGGCGGCGGCGGTCATGCGGTGGCTCCTTTCGGGGCGACGACGGGCTCGGGCGTGGCCTTCAGCTCTTCGGCCAGCGACGCCAGCCCTAGCGGGTGGAAGTGGAGTTCGATCTCGTTCTTCACGCCGTCGAACTCGACGCGCTCGATGACGGTGCGGACGAGGCGGGTCTTCTCGGCGAGCGTCAGGTGCTGCCAGACTGGGTCGAAGAGTTCGAGGGCGGCTTGGGCGTCGTCCTCGTCGACGGTCGCCTTCGAGAGCGCCGCGATCTCGTCGCGGATCTCGGCTTGGCGGGTCTTCAACTGCTCGACCTGGCGCTCGACTTCGGCCAACTTCCCGCTCGTGGTGGCGCTGTCGCTGCCGGCGAGGGCGGCTACGAGCCGGGCGGCCTCCTTCTTCAGCTTCTGCAGTTCGACAGCGATGGCTCGCTCTTCGGTCCGGAGCGGCGGGATGCCCTCCTGTTGCGCCTTCTTCGCCCGCTCGATGACCTTCGCGACCAACTCGGGATCGCGGCCGAGGGCGCGGATCCGGTCGACGACGAACGCCTCCAGTTCCGGGGCCGGGACGGATCGGACGGGGCAGGCGTCGACGCCCAGCTTCTTTGCCCGGACGCAGACGTGGTACCGGTACTTCACGTCTCCCTTGGTCGTCGTCCCGGCCGTCATGGCCGAGCCGCAGGCGGCGCAGCGGACGAGGCCGCCGAGGAGATAGGCGTTCTCGTTCGGGCCGCGACCGACCGGGCGCCGGCGGCCGTCTTCGAGGACGCGCTGGACGGCGGCGAAGGTCTTCTCGTCCACGACGGCGGCGTGCTCGCCCTTGAAGGTCTGGCCCCGGTGCGCTATCCGGCCGGCGTAGATAGGGTTCACGAGGAGCTGCTGCAGCGACGTCTTGGTGAACTCGCGTCCGGCGATCGTGACACCCTTCTTCGTGGTCCAGGTCTTCGACCGCCAACCCCGGGCGTTGACGATCTGGGCGGCGCGGAGAAGCGACCGCTCCTGGAGGTACAGGGCGAATATCTCGCGGACCCGCGCGGCCTCGGCCTCGTTCACGACGAGAGCGCAGCCCTCCTTCGCGCGGTCGTAGCCGAGCGGCGGGCAGCCGCCCAGCCACTTGCCCTTCTGCTTCGACATCCGGATCTTGTCGCGGGTCCGCTCGCTGATGACCTCTCGCTCGAACTGCGCGAACGTGACAAGCACGTTCTGGAGCAGGCGGCCCGCGGCGCTCGAGGTGTCGATCTGCTGCGTGACGCTCACGAAGACCACGCCCTTCTCCTCGAACCCTTCGAGGAGGAGGGCGAAGTCCTTGATCGAGCGCGAGAGGCGGTCGAACTTGTACGCCACGACAGCGTCGATGCGCCCGGCATCCACATCGGCCAGGAGCCGCTGGAGCGCCGGGCGCTCGACGTTGCCACCGCTGAACCCGCCGTCGTCGTACTTCACGGGAAGCGCCGTCCAGCCTTCGAGCTTCCGGGCGGCGATGAAGGACTCGCAGCACTCACGCTGCGCGTCGAGCGAGTTGAACTCCTGCCCCAGCCGCTCGTCCGTCGAGACACGGCAGTAGATCGCGGCGCGGATCTGCTTCCGGGGAGGGTTCAACTCGCTCGGGCGGCGCATGGGTTACCTCGCCCCCTTTCCGGCCTTGGCGGGCTGCCGGCCCTTCTTCCCCTTCCGTTCGGCCTTCGGCGCATCCGTCGCGCCGTCGGCGGCAGGGGAGGGCGGCTCGGACGCTTCCGCGGCCTTGGCCTCCTTCTCCACCTGCTTCGCGGCGCGCTTTTCGACCGCCACCTTCTGCGCGGGCAGGAGATTGAAGAAGAGGAACCCGTTCGAGGGGCATCCCAGCAGCTTGCTCGCGATCGCTGAGAGGCTGCGCCATTTCTGGCCCTCGAACTCGAAGTCGTTCTCGCCCACCAGCACCGAGAGCGTCTTCTCCCGCCACGTCTTCGTGATGATCGACCCCGGAGCGGGGAGGCGCGAGTCCCTGGACTTCGGCTCCGTCGCCATCTTCGGCTTCTTCCCCTTCACGATCGACTCGTCCACGATCTCCTCGGCGCGGGCCTTCGCCTTCTCCGAAAGGCCGCCCTCGGCGTCGGCCTGCAGCTTCCACGCGATCTTCTTGATCAGGAACTGGCGGTTGCCCGTCTTGACCGGCTTCCCGTAGAGCTCGGTGTACTTCTCGCGCAGGTTGCCCGTCGGGAGCTTCGCGAGCCTGCCCAGCTCGACCGCGACGCTCGTCTCCTTCTCGGGCTTGGAGGTCATCGCCACCGCGCGGCCGGCGCCGACCTGGTCGAACCACCCCGCGACGTCGTCCGGGAGGACGGCGGTCTCCTCCGGCCCCGGGGCCTTTTCGCGGAAGACGTCCGCCACCGCGTCCCGGAGCGTCTCCGGCTTCGTCCCCCGCGGCGGCTTCTGCCCGCCGGTCGCCTTCCGGTAGAGCCAGGCCACGTCCGAGTTCGTGAGGGCGGCCAGACGCTCCTTCGCCTGCACCAGCGTCATCGTGGTCATCTGCATGCTCCTTGTTCGGTGTCGGCCGCCTTGGCGGCGGTGGGGGAGGGCGCTCGCTGCGCCCCGTTTCCCGCGCCAGCCCCGCGTCGGGCAGGCCGACCCGTCTGGCCCGCATACACGCTCTGGCCCCGGGTGCTCAGCAAGTCATATCTCGATGGTATAGAAGGGGTTATGGCGATTGACTGTGACCGCGGCTCGGGCGTCCGCATTCGCTTCCGCTCGACCCGGGCGCGCTCCGCGGCGAGGCGAAGGACGCCTGCGGCGAGGAGGGCGACGAGGTCGGTGCGCTGGTCGGCGGCGGTGACGAAGGAAGTCTCGGTGACGTCGGTCATGACGGTGGCGGTGATCGACATCAGAACGGGCCCTCCTCCCGCGCGGCGTGTGACCTCGGCGGCGCCGCGGGGCTCGCCTGCTGCCTCGCATCACGGATCTCCGCGAGGATCCCCGCGAGGGCCCTCTCGATCCGGTTCGCTGCGTCCGTCAAGGCCCGCAGGTCGCTTCCTCCGAGGGCCGACGCGGGGGAGGCGCTCGCCGAGGTCGTCGGTGGTGCATTCGTCTTTTCGGGCGGAGTGCGGCCGCTCGCCGAGCACGTCGTGCAGATCGAACCGCAGTTCTTGCGGTATTCGATTTCGTCGCCGACGGACCAGGTCGAGCCGCACAGCGAGCAGGTCCCGTCGAATTTCGAAGCGATTCTCATGCGAGGTCTCCTGAAGAGGTGCAGGGAACTGGGATGCGTGCGGGATCGACCCGCGCGCTGATGCGGTCCAGGTACGACTCGATCCGACGCAACTCCGCCACGGCCCCGGGCGGAAGCTCGCATTCGCCGTCCTCGACGACGAGGACGACGGCGGCGAGCTGCGCACGGATCAGGCGGAGACGGTTTTCGGCGAAGCTCTCCATCAGAACCCCCTTTCGTCGTCGCCCGGAGTTGAGGCGGTCTCGCGCCGCGCCACGAACTTCATCGTGGGCGGGTTGAAGCCGCACTCGATCCGGCCGGGCGCGTCGTTTTTGTTCTTGGCGACGATGATCTCGACGTCGTTCTCGAACACCGCCCCGCCGGATCCCGCCTTGGGCCGGTAGGGCAGGAGGATCACGTCCGCGTCCGCCTCGATCATCCCGGTGTCCCGGATCGCGGCCGTGGTGGGGCGCTTGTCCTCGGTCGCCCCGGCGCGGTTGAACTGGGTCAGCGCCATGACCGGGCAGCCGATCGAGAGGCTCAGGCGCTTGAAGTCGGCGCTGACCGCCGCCATCGCCTCCTGCTTCGTCTGGGGACCGTTCCGCTGCCCGATGAGGGGCAGCCGGATGAGGTTCATGTGGTCCACGATCACCAACCCCGGCTTCGCCACCGCCGCCTGCGCCTCGGCGTGCGCGACGATCCGCTCCGCTGTCCAGCCCGCCGCGTTGACGAACGTGACCTGGAAGGACTTGAGCAGGTCGCGCACGTGAATGTTGAGCTGCTCGCGCTGTTCCGGCGGCAGTTCCCCTCGCGCGATCTTCGTCGCGGGGAGCCCGGTGAGCTGGGACAGGAAGTTGATCTTCAGCATCACCGGCTCCTGTTCCAGCGCGTAGAACACGACGCGACGCTTCTGGGCCACGGCCGTCGTGACGGTGTACGTCATCGCCAGGGCGGTCTTCCCATGCCCGGGGCGGGCACCGACGACCACGAACTTCGGCCCGTGGAGGGGCACGGCGTAGTCGAGAGAACTGATCCCGCACTTCGCGGCCGGCCCGTAGAGTTTCTCGGGGTCGAGCGCGCAGAAGTCGGGGAGATCCTCGTGAAGCTCGCTGCCGCTCGAGCCGCCCGCCGCAGGAACCTGCTTCAGGATCGTGGCGGCGCGCTCGGCGATGTCCTGATCGGGATCGCCGCCCTGTGCCTCCTGGGAAATGGCATCACCCGCCGCGACGTAGCCCCTTCGCTGGGCGTACCGTGCGACCTGCTGTGCGTAGGAGCCCACGTTCGCCCAATCCCAGTCGAATCCGTTCAGAAGCGAGGCCACGTAGTCGCTGCCGCCGACCGCCTCCCATGCGCTGTGCAGTGCCAGGAAGTCGAAAAAGAGAATCCGGTCTCCCTCCGGGCAACCCGCACGCAGGTAGTCGAGGAGAGCGTTCCACAGCTCGCGGTGCCGCGGGTCGAAGAAAGCCTCTTCTCCCAGCCACTCCTGCGCCTGCGGCAGCGCCCGGCGCGGGTGGCAGATGCAGGGACCGAGGACGGCGCGTTCCAGATCCAGGTTGTGGAGGTGTACGTCACGCATGGGGCACCTCCCCGAGGAGGTCGCGGACACCATCCAGGACCGGATCTACTTGCGGAGGACGGAGCACGGGCAGGTCGTCGGTCCTGGAAGGGGGCGGGGACGCGGGAGGGCGCGTGGTCGGTCCGCGGTCCTGGGCCCGGCCGAGCCAGGAGCCGAGGAACTTGGGTATCCCGCGAGCGGTCTTCTTGCGCGCCGGGTTGTCCCGCAGCCACTGGAGAGCGCGTCGGCACTCGGCTACGACGTCGACTCCCGGGAAGGTGGACTGGTACTCCTGGACCTTGCTGGGGTACAGGTTCCAGGAGCGAGTCTTTCCTGCCGTTGGGAATTCAAGGACCGCATCCTCATGCGGCGCGGACGCCGGGGCCGCTGCCGGCTCCGCGCAAGAGTCCTTTGCTGTTAAGGCTTCAGGAAAAGGCAACGGCAAAGGCAAAGGCAAAGGAGAAGGACAAGGAGAAGGGGTGTTCTTCTTGTGCGCATGGTGTGCGCGTTCTGTGCGCATCCGTTCGCGATTCGCGGCACGACGTCGCGCAGCCTTGCCCTGGTGCTCAAGGAACTCGTGGACTCGGCCGTCAGGATCGACCCATCCTGACTCCCGAAGCGCAGCTGCGAGTTTCCGGACATCGCCTCTCCAGCCGCAGGCCTCCGCCAGGAGGGAAGGCGGCGTCTTCGAAAGATCTCCGTCCGGGTGGTATTCGTGGCTCCAACACCACATGGAGACGAGTAGTCCGCCGGCGTGTGCGCGCTCGACGCCAAGACGCTCCGCCAGGTCATAGAGCTTAGGGTGTCGCCAGAAACCACCCTGGACCAGCGCGGGGAGGCTCATTTGCCCCTCCTACCGCCGCCGCGACGGCCGGGCGCCTTGTTGCAGATCGTCCAGATCACCGACGCGGCGAGGCGGAATTGCTCGCCGATTGCACGGTAGGTCCGGCCGGCATCGCGGAGCCGACGGATCTCCTTGTCGCGGCTTGGGTTGCTTGCGGTCTTGAATCGCCGACGAACGCGGACGGGGATCCAGCATGCCCCGGCGGCGAACCGCTGAACCTCCGCGAGTACCTCCGGAGGTAGCACTTTTCCCAGATTGAGGTACTTCATGCGCCCACCTCCGCCCGCTTGAGCGCGGCGATGAAGGCCTCACGCCGGAGGAAGACCCGTCGACCGAGTTGGATCGTTGGGCCGAGCCACCCGGCGCGGAGGTACCGCCGCGCAGATCGAACTCCGACGCAAAGGGCGAGCGCGACGTCTTCCGTTGCCATCAGCTCCGGGAGGAGCGCCCGACCGAGAGCTCGCGCTCGGGCCGGATCGGGTATTGCTGACTTGAGGTGTGTGTCCATTACTCCAAGGCATGCGAGACACCCACAAGTTGCCTGCCAAATTCAGAATTTCTGTTACCCCAGTAGGGCAGCCCACACTTCTTTAAGTTCCGGGATGCTCTTCAGACGCGCGACTTCCCGGCTCAGGACTCGAGAGATGTGTCCCGGGCTGGCACCCGTCATCTCCGCGATACTCCGCTGCGACTTCCGGCGCAGCATCAAGTCAATCAGATGTGTTCGGACAATTCTCACCAGGTTGGAAGCAGCGGGGCGTCGGACCTCACCGTCCAGGATCTCCAGCATCCGCGCTCGCGCAGCATGGACCGCCAGGAGGTCGATAACCGCTTCGCCATCTGCGATCTGATCAGAATCGAGGACCGCGCTTTCGCTCTCATCTAGGTTCGACGCAAGAGCATGCGCCGCCGTCCGCGAGAACTTCCCGGCGTCGCGCAGCTTCGACACCATCTCTCGTGCGAGGAGCTTCCACGAACCGTCTTTGGCTTTGTAGAGCGCGCTCAGTGGGTGGTCGATCCAGAGTTCATTTCGGACTTCCTCCACGTCCTGATTCGTAAACAAGGCGCCGCGCTTCCCGGCAGCGTTTGTATTCCCCCACCTGGCGAGGTGCTCGAGGCCGTCGATGATCCGGGCACTTTCGTACTCGTGAGCTGCAATCGAGTTCTCACGCGAGATTGAAAACACCGACTCCGGAGCGAGGCTCTCAACTGAAGCCGGGAACCTGCGGTTCGGGGGTCTCAGTGGGCACAGCGAGTGTTGGTAGTAGAAGTGGAGCATGAGCTGGCGAACACTCAAGTCGCGAAGGGGCCGGCCATTGGTCTCTGGAATCTCGCCCATCCAGTTGATCATGAAGGCGTGGAGTTCCCGCATCGCCAGGTGCTCTGCCCACGCATCTCCGGGAGGATGTGGGGCGGCCTGGATTAGCCCCTGCTCGACCAGGTCGCGTGGCAGATCGCGGAGGAACTCCGAGTAGGCCCGGACCATCGCCGGCATGAGCTGCTTCGCGACGCGCCCCGTCGGCATGATCTCCAGCGCATGCGTCAGGATCGCACCGGCGTAGATGTCCGAGGGGCGGATCGGCCCGGCGTACCTCTGCCACCAAGGGCGCAAGGCGAGCACGCGGCGTGCGGGGCTGCTCGGCTCCTGCCGGGACTCTTTCTCTGATGTATCGCTCATACTTAATGGCTCCCTTGTAAAAATTGAACTAAGGTCGAGGCATTTCCGCGGGCCATAGGGAAGGTCCACTGGGTCTCGACTCGACTGGGGCGGATGTTACCATTTTGTTAGGATTCATTCCAGAACAGACTTTCCGCCTGCGAACGCGTAGTTTTCAGGCATGGAAATCAAGAACCGCATCAAGGAACTGCGCCGAGTGCAGGCGCGTGCACTCAAGCCGCACCCCGAGAACTTCAGGCTCCATCCGAAGCGCCAGCGCGAGGCGATGCAGGCGGTGCTGAAGGAAATCGGCTATGCGGACGCGCTCCTGGCACGCGAGCTGCCCGACGGTAGCCTGGCTCTCATCGATGGACACCTGAGAGCCGAGACGACCCCGGACGTGGAGGTGCCGGTGCTCGTCCTCGACGTGACGGAGGAGGAGGCGCGGAAGCTTCTGCTCACGATCGATCCGCTTGCCGCTCTCGCCGGCACGAACGACGATGTCCTGGCGAGCTTGCTCAAGTCCGTGGACTTCGATTCGACCGAGCTGGACAAGTTTGTCGAGCGCCTGGCTCGGGATTCCGGCATCGCGCTCGCCGATCCCGCGGTCGAGGACGAAGCTCCGCTTCCCGAGTCGGTCGCGATCAGCCAGCCCGGCGATCTCTGGGCGTTGGGTGAGCAGCGGTTGCTCTGCGGCGACAGCACGAAGAAGGACGACGTCGAGCGGCTTCTGTCTGGCGCCGCGCCGCGACTCATGCTCACCGATCCGCCGTACGGGGTCATGCTGGACATGGAGTGGCGCGACCGAGCGGGGATCAACAAGCTCGGCCCGGCCGAGGCGTCCTACATGAAGCGCGCCGAGGGGCACAAGAACACCACCATCTCCGGCGACACGAAGGCCGACTGGTCTGACGCCTTCGATCTCGTCCCCTCGCTCGACACGGCGTACGTCTGGCACGCGTCGGCCTTCAGCGTCGAGGTCGGATCGGGCCTCCGCCGCCTCGGCTTCAACCTGTCGCAGCAGATCATCTGGGCGAAGCCCCAGCTCGTGATCAGCCGCCAGCACTACCACTGGCAGCACGAGCCGTGCTGGTACGCGCGGAAGAAGGACGCGCTGCCGTTCCTGGGCACGCGCGACCAGACCACCATCTGGGAGGCGGCGTCGCCCAAGATGATCATGTCCCGCAGCAACGAGGAGAAGGTCGATCACCCGACGCAGAAGCCCGTCGCGCTCTACACGCGGCCGATCGACAACCACCTCCGCAAGGGGGACTGCTTCTACGAGCCCTTCGGCGGCTCCGGGACCGCGATCGTGGCGGCGGAGCAGCGTGGCGTGCGGTGCCTCGCCATGGAGCTGGATCCGCGCTTCGTCGACGTGATCGTGCGGCGCTGGCAGAAGTTCACAGGCCGGCGGGCCCGGAACGAGTCCCGCCCTAACGTGGAGGTGGCCTGATGCCGCGCGGCCGGAAACCCAAACTCACGCCGGAGATCCAGGAGGCCGTCGTGCAGGCCATCTCGATCGGCGCCACGTACGAGGTGGCGGCCAGCTTCGCCCGCCTCAGCCGCGAGACCGTGCGGCGCTGGGTGAAGCGGGGTGACGCGGACGGCGAGGGGTCGTACTACGCCTTCGCCGTCGCTGTCCGGGAGGCCGAGGGCAAGGCGGCTGCGCAGTGCCTGGCGCTCATCCGGGCGGCCGCGAAGTCCAACTGGCAGGCCGCGGCCTGGCTCCTCGAACGCCGCCACCCCGACGCGTACGGCCGCACCAAGCTCGACGTGAAGACCGAAGGAAGGATCGAGCACCAGCAGGCGCCCGCGCCGGCCTTCGACTACTCGAAGTACACCGAACAGGAGCTCAAGGACCTTGAACGACTCCTCGACAAACAGGAAGAAGAGCCTCCCCCTGCCGCCCGGGATGACGCCCCTGGGGCTGAAGGCGGAGCTGGCGCGGCGGAGCCTGCGTGAGTACGTCAGGCTCGCGTGGCCGATCGTCGAACCGCAGACGCCCTTCACGCCGGGCTGGCACATCGACGCGATCTGCGAACACCTCGAGGCGGTGACGCGCGGCGAGATCCGCAACCTCGTCATCTGCATCCCGCCCCGGCACATGAAGAGCCTGGCAGTCGCGGTCTTCTGGCCGACGTGGGTTTGGACCTCGCAGCCGTCGACCCGCTGGCTCTTCGCCTCTTACGCGGCCTCGCTCTCCATCCGGGACTCGCTGAAGTGCCGACGGCTGATCGAGTCGCCCTGGTACCGCCAGGCGTTCGGCGATGCCTTCCATCTGTCGGAGGACCAGAATCTCAAGAGCCGCTTCGACAACGACAGGGGAGGCTTCCGGATCGCGACCTCCGTCGGAGGCGCCATCACGGGAGAGGGCGGGGACTTCATCTGCGTGGACGACCCGCACAACATCGTGGAGTCGGAGTCGGACATCGTGCGCCAGGGTGCCCTCGACTGGTGGGACCAGGTCATGTCCACCCGGGCGAACGACCCCCGGACGTCCCGCAGGGTGATCGTGATGCAGCGCGTCCACGAGTCGGACCTCGCGGGCCACGTGGCGAGGCAGGGCGGCTGGGAGGTCCTGCGCCTTCCTGCGGAGTTCGATGGCGCCCGGACCCGGACGTCCATCGGCTGGGAGGATCCCCGGAAGGAGGACGGAGAACTTCTCTGGCCCGCCCGCTTCGGGAAGAAGGAGGTCGACGACCTCAAGGCGCAGCTCGGCTCCTACGGGGCCGCCGGCCAGCTCCAGCAGGCCCCCGCGCCGCTGGGAGGCGGACTCTTCAAGCGGGGGTGGTTCCGGTACTTCACTCGCACCGACAGCGCGATCCGGGCGGCCGAGCTCGAGGTGCCCATGGAGTCCCTGACGAAGTTCTCTACCTGCGACCTCGCGACCTCCACGCGCACGAGCGCCGACTACACCGTGATCTCGACCTGGGGGGCCACCCGGCAGCAGCCCCAGCGGCTCTTCCTTCTCGACGTCGTCCGCCGGCGCCTCGAGGGTCCGGACATCGTGCCGCATCTTCGGCAGGCGTTGGCCCTCTGGCGCCCCGCCTACATCGGGGTCGAGTCGGTCGGCTTCCAGCTCGCGATCGTGCAGCAGGCGGTGCGAGAGGGCCATCCCGTGCGCGAGATCAAGGTCGACAAGGACAAGTTCAGCCGCGCCATGGCCGCCACGCCCCTCATGGAGCAGGGAAGAGTCTGGTTCCCGGCCGGGGCGCCCTGGCTGGTCGAGATCGAACGCGAACTCCTGACCTTCCCACGCGGCGACCACGACGACTTCGTGGACACGCTTTCCGCAGCTGTGACGCAGCTGCGCCAGCAGGTCATCGCCCAGGTCCCCGCCGGGTACGACCCCCGTCGGTGGGCGACTGACCGGCTCTTTCCGCCGATCACGCCGATGTTCGGGAACATCCCGCGCGGCCTCTGGCTCTAGGCGGGGGAGGGAAGTGGCGCGCTACCGAGCCATCGGGTGGGCGGGGCGAGCGGGTGAATTCTGTGGCAGGAAATGCGCCTCTCGGCCGAGCGTTCGACAGCTCGTGTTGACATAAGTGACTGCGCGTCCTCAACTTCGAATCGCCGGCCGGATTCCAAGCCGCATTCCTGCACCCCCCGGACTCTGCCACAAAATTCGAGTTTCCCTCTGGAGCGCGACGTGAACGTGGCTGAAAAGTGGGTGGAAACGGGGGAAAAACGGGAGAAAACGGGAGATTCTGTGCGTTTTCCGGGGGAAATTGGGGGTGGAATTCCCTCTCCAGGACCCCCGGCCGACCCCTCCCGCGCCCCACCGCCCCCTCAGATTTGTGCTCATTATGAAGGTAATGCGAGATCTTCTTCGGACTCAGCCGGACAAGAGAAGGCGATCGAGAGCCTCATCCGTAAAGTCGTCCGGGCGTTCCAGCTTCAGTCGGAGCCCGCGCCGGAGCAGGTCCTCCAGGAAACCGGGAAGTGCGTGAGGCTCAACCCCAAGCGCCGCCAGTTTCTTGAGGCCCTTGTGGTTCCGCAAGACGCCGCTGCCGTGAACGATCGTGCTGCGCAGTCCATAGACGATCTTCAGGATCTTGAAGTATCTCTCCCGATCCGCGGCGAGCGGGGCTAGCAATCGCGACGTGCGGAGTGCCAGTCGGTACGCGATGTCCGGTGCTTGAGACCCACCGAGGAGACCCTCCAACGCGATGACGAACTTGGCGATCCGATCATCCTCACTCCTGGCGGAGGCAGTCTCCATGAGTCGCAGCATCGGGAGGTACTCTGCAAAGTCCGCTGTAACCGCTCGATCGACCAGATCTCCCAGTTCTTGAGCCTGCTTCGGGTCGAGGACGAGCTTGCGGCCTGGTAGGATCAGCTCCTCCGGAAAAGACCGCTCACCCGAGTACACGATCGGGAGCTCGCATCGGTGGGTTGGTCGCAGAAGTTGCAGGTCGCCGGCGCACATCAGACGAAGCGCCACCCCGAGCGCCGCCAGCCGCGAGGGGGCCTTTCGGCCAGCGTAGTACTCCTCCCTTGTCGCTTCGTAGTTCCAGTGAGCTCGCCAGTGGATTTGACCCTGCGCGATGTTGCCTGAGCGGGTCAACTCGAAAACGCGGCGCGAAAGCTCCTGGTCCGGAATCCGCTCGATCGAAAGACCGCCCGGAAGCACGACCCTCACTCCGGCACAGTCGAAATTGCCCAGCAGAACCGTTTCGACGACGGGCAGGTTTGATTCGAAGAACCAGCCGACGATGCCCCGCCAGGTCGCATTCACCTCGGCTACCGATGGCGTCAGAGTTGGGGGAAGCCCTCGAGCAAGATGAGCGAAGGTGCTCCCGAACAGTCCGCGCAGTTGCTCGGGAGTTGACGGGCCCTCCTGCCCTGCCTGAAGTGAGACACTTCGAAGGGAGGCATTGAAGCTCGACAGGAAGGTAGAGACCGGTCCTCGCTGCGCAAGTTGCGGCCACTTCTCGTACATGAAGACTCGGCCCGAGAGAACGCGGACATGCGCCACGCCGTGAGTAACCCGACCTCCGGCTTCCTCCGTGCGGGTGAAGACCTCTTGCGAATCATGCTCCACAGCGTCGCCGCCGGCCTCCCGCAACGCGAGAAACGCGTCATCGACCGCCCGGAGGTAGGCGTCTCGGAGTGCTTCCTCTTGCGTTCGATCAAGGAGGGACACGTGTGCTCCAAGGATCCGTTCCGCGAGTCGCATCCACCTAGGGTTCGTCCGTCGGTGTCGCGATTTCGTCCGGGTAAATCAGCCGCCAGTTCGTCCAGCGCACGAACGTTAGGTGGTGCCGCAGGTCCTGCGTCCACTCCGCAACGGTCCCGATCGGCGAGGGTTGGAAGGCGTGGATCGCATTTCGTCGTACGCGCACGCGGTCAACCCATGCACTCCAGTCAGCTTCAGCGTAGGTAAGTGTGTGGGACTTCCAGACCTGCCGCTCGAAGTATGCTCGCAGTTCCGCAAGCATGCAGGTGTCCGGGTCCTTCTTCGCTTTCTTGATGAAAATGCCATCCACGTCCTGCTTGTAGTCGGCGTAGAACGCGCAGAGGAATAGCTTTAGCTGCCCTTCCACGAGCGCACCCAGATTTGCCCAAGCGAGGATGAGCTCTCCTGAAGAACTCGCGCTCAGCCACGACCCGAGTCTTGCCGCGAGAGAAACTTGCCACTCGAGCATGGAAGCGTTGAGCAGTGCTTCGGCCTCCTTGCCGGGCCAGCTGCCGGGGTCCTTCCAGAAAGACATCATTCTGGACGTCAGGCGTTCGATCCGAGCGCAGATCTCCTGCGGGGCAAAGGCCGCGACGTCATCATCTATGGGAAAGGTCGTGGCCACGCTCTCATCTCCCGGAACTGCTTCGGCACTCCGCTTTCGAAGTCTCGAATCCAACAGACGGACTCCCGCCGGCATCCACCGGCCTCAGAACGGAGGGCGATCGGCCCGGCGCGCGCTTGCTGGTCACGCACGCCCACAGGACACTGGCCCGCGTCCCCGCGTCCAATCACGCAGGACGGGCCGACCGCCAGAGCGGAGTATCTGCCTCGGAAGGGGCGGAGTTCAAGGGCGGGCTTGAACGGCGGCCGACGAGCTGGATTCAGAGGAATCCGCTGAGTATCCATTGAACCTCCTATGCCCTCGCTCGCCGTGAGCTCAAGAAGTGAGGCCCGTACCTGCCGAGGCATTTTCGGAGCGACTCAACGACCCGGTAATGGAAGAGCAGGATGGGAGTCGGGATGGCGGCGATGTCGTCGGTCACGGCGTCTCGCTGCTCTTCGCTCAACTCGCTTGTCACCAGCGTGAGCAGCGAGAGGACCCAGAAGGCGAGCTCGACGAGGCGGCTGATGGAATCGAAGTCGGCGACGCGCACGGTTTCAATGCCGAGCTTCGACTTGAGCACGCGCATCGCGTCTTCGGCGCGCCAACGCACCATGTAGAGGCGGAGCAGGCGAAGAGCGTCGATGACGGAGAGAACGGGCGTGTTGGTGATGAGCATGATGCGGCTGTCGGGGTTGTCGGCTCGGGTCGCGACGAGCAGCGTGCAGGCCTCCTCGGTGTCGGGCAGGGTGATCGTCCGCCAGGCCAGGCGGTACTTGCGCTGCTGCCACTCGTGGTCATGCCAGATCCGGATAGGAGCTTCGTGGGTCGCCGTCATCCGGCCGGCGACTTCCTCGGCGAGGCCGAGCGACTTGCGGCCCTCGTCGAGCACGGTGCGGTTGCCGACGAGCCTGCACAAGAAGCGCATCTTCAGCTCGTGCATGATGTTGTAGAAGAAGTCCGAGTCGAATCCGCGGTCCACGATGACGATCCCCTTGCCGTCCAGCGCGGCGGCCAGCCGATCCATCCCGATCTTCATCGCGTAGTTCTGCCCGCGAAACGCGGGGTCCTGCACGCTGAACGGAAAGCAGACCAGTGGCAACGGATCGCCGCCCTCGCCAAGAGGAACGTAGCTCTCGAAGATCGTGTAACCCGGATTGATGACCGGCATCCCGAGTCGGCTCGACGAGTCTGCGTCCCGGACGGGCGCCAGATACTCCATGTCCCTGGCGTAGGGCTTCGAGAGGTCGCTGAAGTCCACGACGACCGGCGACATCTCGTGCAGCCCCTTCGCATTCTTCTTCGCAAATCTGGCCTGAACTTCTGGCCACGTCTTCGACCACTCCCGGCTGCCAACGTGCCGCCTCACGCGCTGCCACACCGTGTCGATGCTCTCGTCCTCCTCCCGGACCTGCCGGGAGATCTCCGTCACCAGCAGCCCTCCGGCCTGGATCATCCCCTTGAACAGGGTCGGGAAGAACTCCTGCCGCCACGCATCCATGAGCGGCAGAAAGTCGGAAAGATAGCGACGGGTCCTGCCGATAAGAATCTTGGAAATATTCCGCGTCATCGTAAGCCTCCTCGTGGTCAGGGTGTTGCGCCACAACCCCTTTCGACCGTCGAGGAGGCTTTACTTTTGGGTGAAACGCGTTTCAAGGTGTGATGGATACTCAG
>CAZPWT010000043.1:0-85779 GCA_964590435.1 uncultured Planctomycetia bacterium | reverse complement strand
CTCCCGCGCAGGTGACTTGCGAAATGCCATGGCTGCCCCCTCTCCAGAGGACCGCCGGCCCTACAACCCCTCATGGGATCGCTCGCCGGTCACCCTATTCATCGGCCAGCCGGGGGGTGCAACTCCGGTCATGCACCCCCGGCGTCAAGCAAGAGCGCCCGCTACTTCTTCGCGAAGTACCCTTCCACGAAGTTCGTGTCGACCTGGCCGCGGATGAAGTGCGTGTGGCCGAAGATCTCGAGGTGAAGGGGGACGGTAGTCTTGACGCCCTCGACGACGATTTCCTCGAGGGCGCGGCGCATGCAGGTGATGGCCTCCTGCCGCGTCGGGCGGTGGACCATGAGCTTGCCGACCATCGAGTCGTAGTTCGGCGGGATCTCGTACCCCGTGTAGACGTGGCTGTCCCAGCGGACCCACGGGCCGCCCGGCGCGAAGAAGTTCGTGATCTTCCCCGGCGACGGCCGGAAATTGTGGTCCGGGTCCTCGGCGTTGATGCGGCACTCGATCGCCACCCCGTTCCACCTCACGTCCTCCTGCCTGAACGAGAGCTTCTCCCCCGCCGCCACCCGGATCTGCTCGCGGACGAGGTCGATTCCCGTGACGAGCTCCGTGATCCCGTGCTCGACCTGGATGCGCGTGTTCATCTCGATCAGGAAGTACTTCCCCTTCGTGTCGAGCAGGAACTCGACCGTGCCCGCGTTCATGTACCCCGCGGCCTTCGCGAGCTTCACCGCCGCCGCGCCCATCTCCATGCGCAGCGCCGGGTTGATCACCGGGCTCGGCGTCTCCTCGACGAGCTTCTGGTGCCGCCTCTGGAGCGAACAGTCGCGCTCGCCGAGGTGGACCATGTTCCCGTGCTTGTCGCCGATGACCTGGATCTCGATGTGCCGCGCCTGCTCGATGTACTTCTCGATGAACACCGAAGCGTCGCCGAACGCCGCGCCCGCCTCGGCCTGCGCGGCCATCAGCCCGCTCACGAGGCTCACGTCGTTGTGCGCCATGCGCATGCCGCGCCCGCCGCCTCCCGCCGCGGCCTTGACCATCACCGGGTAACCGACCTCGCGCGCGACCGCGATCGCCTTCTCCTCGCTGTCGATGATCTCGCTTCCGCTCACCGTCGGCACGCCCGCCTTCTTCGCCAGCTCACGGCACCGCGCCTTGTTCCCGAGCATCCGCGTCGCTTCCGGCGGCGGGCCGATGAACTCGATGTTGCACGAAGCGCAGACCTCGGCGAAGTGCGCGTTCTCGCTGAGGAACCCGTAGCCGGGGTGGATCGCCTCGACGTCCGACACCTCCGCCGCGCTGATGATCCGGCTGATGTCGAGGTACGACTTCGCCGCGGGCCCCGGCCCGATGCAGATCGCCTCGTCCGCGTACTTAAGATATCCGGCGTTCTTGTCCGCCTCCGAGTACACGCACACCGTGCCGATCCCCAGGTCCTGGCAGGCGCGGATCACACGGAGCGCAATTTCCCCGCGGTTGGCGATCAGGATCCGATTGAACACGGGCCTACGCTTCCTTCCGGATGAGGAAGAGCGGCTGGTTGAACTCGACCGGTTCGCCGTTGTTGACGAGCACGGCCTCGATGACGCCCTCGATCTCGGCCTTGATCTCGTTCATGACCTTCATGGCCTCGATGATGCAGAGCGTCTTCTCTGCGCCGACCCTCTCGTTCACGTCGCAGAACGGCGGCGCGCCGGGCTTGGCGGAGCGGTAGAAGGTGCCGACGAGGGGCGATTTGACTTCGAAGACGTCCGTGCGAGCCGGCTTGGCGGCAGGCGCGGCAGCGGCGGTGGCCGGCGCAGCGGCAGCGGGAGCTCCCATCCCCATCGGCATCGAAACCATCACGCCGCCCGGGGCGGAATGCTGCTCGTGCTTCCTCAGGCGGACCTTCCGGCCCTCTTCCTCGACCTCCAGCTCGCAGAGGTCGTTGTCGTTCATCAGGGAGATGAGCTTCTTGATCCCGTCGACGTCCATCGGCGGTCCCTCGCGTGGGTGAAGGGCGAAATTCTAGGTGGAAGGGGGCGAGTTGGCCACGATTTGTGCCTCACGCGGGAGGGCGGGAGCTAGTCCTTCCAGACGCCCCCGCGCAGCATGCCGGCCGCCGCCGGGTCGACGAGGAAGACCCCGTCGGTCCCCTCGAGGATCGCGTACATCGTATTCCCGGGGCCGTCGTTTCCGACCAGGTAGACGCGCTCCGCGGCGCTGCTCGCCCGCCCCGGGTCCGGGATCAGCCGCACCTTCCAGCGCGGCGCCCCCGCCAATCCCGTCACCGCCGAGTCTTTCGCATCCGGCACCCACGTGTCCGCCGTCATCGCCGTCCACAGCCCGTTCAGCCGGCTCATCTTCTCCGAGTCGAGCAGCTTTCCCCCCGCCACCGGCGCCGTCGGCCGCCACTCCCGCCCGTTGAACTCCGCTTCCACCCAGTTCACCCCGTTCCGGTCCGTGATGGAGATCGACTTCACCTGGAGCGGCACAAGGCCGGTGGGAACGACGGGGTCGCGGAAGAAGTGCGCGCCGGCGGCAGCGTGGTCGCGCCAGGAGGTGCCGAACGAGCGGACGACGCGGTCGGGGTCGGTGGTGCGGAACAAGGTATCGCTTCCCTCGCCCCAGAGCTCGACGGTGTGCTGGACGTCGCCTGCGAAGCGCAGCGTGAGCTTCACCGCGCCGGCGGGGGCCGGCCCGACGGGCGCGGTCGCGGCGGTGGCGGCGGCGAGGTCGCGCAGGAACGCATCGACGCGGCCGGGAGAGAATCCCGGGAGGAGCGCGGGCTTCACCAGCGACCAGGCGCCCGCCTGCTTCCGGACTTCGAACTCCGCGCCGCCGCTCGCGGAAATCCCCTCGACCTCGGCCAGCGGCCACGGAAGGGCGCGGTTCGCCCTGAGGGCCGCGGGGACGGGAGTCAGGACCTCGAGGTCCTTGTCGGACATCGTCCCGATGTCGTCGGGGTACTCGCTCGTGTCGGCCCAGCGGCGGTTGTCCCCCTCGCTGACCGGCGCGCCGACCGCGACGCGAATCGTCCGCCCCTCGAGCGCGATCTCGATCGAGGCGAAGGGCGGGTCGAGCCCGAACTCCGCGCGGGACGGCTTGGGACGGGGCGCCAGCGTGTCGGATGCCGCGCCCCCCAGCCGCGCCGCCCACTCCTCGAGCGCCGCCGGATCCGCGAGGTCGTCCGCGACTCCCGAGAGACGCCACCCGCGCCCCTGCTTCTCCACGCGGATTTCCTTCCCCTGCGACGCCCACGCGATCGATTTCATCTGCTTGAAGTCGAAGCGGGAGAATCCCGTGTCCCGAAGCGACTCCGGCGTGCGGTCGAAGGCGGCGAACATGGCGCGCGGCACCGTCAGGATCTCGGAATGGCCGGCGCGGCGCGCGTACACCCGGTCCCCTGCGCCCAGCGGCTTGCCGAACTGCAGGACCGACTTCTTCCCGTCCCCGGACGCGAGCGTCACCGTCATGTCCGGCGCATCCAGCCCGTGCACCGCCGCCGCCGGCGTCGTCGCCCCGGGCGGCAACGGGCTCCCCTTCTCCGCCGGGTCCACCCCGCGCAGCATGATCATCATCGCCGTCGTGCTCGCCGGCCACGCACGCGGGGCCGTCAGGCGCCACGCGCCGTCCTTCTTCTCCACCGCGACGGTCTTTCCTCCCCGGCTGATCTCGACCTGCGCCACTTCCTCGCCGACGAACGGGAACAGCTCCACCGGCTCGGCGCCCTTCCCCCCGCCGTCGTCGCCGCGCTTCATTTCCCACCACACCCATCCGCCCATCGCCGCGCCGACGACGACCATGATCAGCAGCGTGCGGTTCGTGCCTTTCATGCGGCCCTCCGCGTCAGGAACATCGTGATGCCGAACGCGATGGCGAGGCCGGGAAGAAGCAGGACGCAGACGTAGAAGATCCGCCGGCTCTGGCCCTTCGACATGATGAGCGACCGGTCTTCCGGCACCTTCGGGTCCACCGCGATCAGGTACTCCTGCCGCGCCAGCCAGCGGATCGAGTTCAGCACCAGGTCCGGCGACCGAAGCTCCTGCGGCGCCCCGTTCGCCTGCGCCGTCGAGTCCCCGATCACCACCACCCGGAAGTCCTCCTCCCCCGAGCCGCCCTTCATCCGCCCGCTCGCCGCCACCGCCACCGCCAGCGGCCCCGGTTCGTCGCGGTCCGCGTTCATTTCCTTGCTGCGCGGGAAGTCCTTCTCCCCCCACCCGTTGCTGCCGCACCGCGCCAGCTCCGTGACCTTGACCCCTTCCGGCGCCGCGTCCTGCTCGACGAGGAGCGCGCACGAGCCGATCACCGCGACCTGCTTGTCCGCGTCGAACTTCGCCGTGACGGGATGCTTGCGGTCGAACCCCGACAGGAAAAACGTCCCCGCGTCCTTCTTCCGCTGCACCCCGCCCGGCACCGCCACGAACTGCTCCGGCGCATTCTCGGGGTCCATCACGAAGTCCGTCTGCGGCTTGATGCCAAGCCCGCCCAGGAACTTGAACAGGTTGGGAAGCGGCCGGTCGCTGCATTCCGGGCCCGAGTCGAGCGTGACGAGGATGCGGCCCCCGCGGCTGAGAAAGACGGACAGCGCGTTGATTTCGCCCTCGTTGAAGTCGCGCTTCGGCCCGGCCACGACGAGGACGTCGACGTCCATGGGGACGCTGCCTCCGGGGGGAAGGGTGAGGGGCCGCAGGGCGTATCCTTCGCGCTGCCGCAGCATCGACTGGGCGAACGCGCCCCACTCGCCGGGCCCCTGCACGTCGTCCGCCGCGGCCTCCTGGTGCGCCACGGTGAACGCGAGCACGATCGGCTTGTCCTGCGCCAGCACCTGCAGCGTCGACGTGACGATCGCCTCGCCGTTGAAGGACGTCAGCTTCGGCGCATCCCGCGGCCCGAGGTCGTCCCACCGCTGGCCGAAAAACTCGCGCAGGTTCACCACGCGCTCCGCGTCCCCCCGCTTGAACACCACGTCGTTCGCGCCGATCTGCGACCGGATGTCGTGCTTCTTCTGCGCCGCCTGCACCCCGCCCCCGCCGACGCTCGCCACCGGGACGATCTCGAACGAGATTCGCTCCCGCGACCGCGTCCGGTACTCCTCCAGCAGGTCCTGCGTCCGCTTCAGCGCCGCTTCCCACGCCCCATACTCGTCGGGGAAATAGAACGCGACGATCTGGTACTTCGCCTCGCCCTCCGAAATCTTCGCCAGCAGCTGCTTCGTCTTTTCGCCCGGCGTGTACGTCACGTCGTCCGTCAGGTCCCAGCGGCGGTAGCGCCGCGAAGAGATCCAGTTCGCCGCCACGATGATCCCCGCGATCAGCAGGAGCTGCAGCCCGATCGCCGACGCGACGCCGAAGCGCGCCTTCGTGCCCCACTGCGGATTCGGCGCCGGCGCGGTCATCGCCACCTCCGCGACTCGAGCGACTTCACCGTGAGGAAAATCCCGAGCACCACCACGGACAGGAAGTACACGACGTCGCGCGAGTCCACGAGCCCCTTCCCGAACGACTGCAGATGGGCGCCGAAGTGCATGTACCCGAGGATGTCGGGCCACGGGATGGTGTCGTGGAAGGGCAGCGACTCGGCGGACCCGGTGAGGAAGCCGATGAGGAAGTAGAACGTGAAGAGCGTCACGAACGTCAGGATCGCCGCGACGATCTGGTTCGCGGTGAGCGACGAGATGAAGAGCCCGATCGCGATGAACGACATCGAGAGCAGCATCAGCCCGATGTAGGAGGCCTCGATCATCCCCATGTCCGGCCGGCCGCCGATCTGCTTGAGCACGAACGTGTAGAGCATCGTCGGCGCGATCATGAGCGCGGTGAAGAGCGTCGCGCCGAGGAACTTGGAAATCGCGATTTCCGTGTCGGACACGGGCGCCGTGACGAGGAGTTCCAGCGTCCCGCTCTTCCGCTCCTCGGAAATCAGCCGCATCGTCACCATCGGGATAAAGATGGTGTGGATGAAGCCGAGGAAGGTCAGGAGGGAGCGCATCGCGTTCGCGTCGCGCTGGTCCTTGAGCAGGATGTAAAAGCTGAGCCCCGCGAAGACCAGGTAGAACGTCGCGATGACGTACGCCATCGGCGAGTAAAAGTTCGCCGTGAATTCGCGCTTCGTGAGGGCCGGGAGGTTCGTCACGCGGTCGCCTCCGCGGCGGGAGGCGCCGGCTTCGGGCGGGCGGGAAGGGCCTCGTCCGTCCGCGTGATCTGGACGAACAGGTCCTCGAGCGTCATCCGTTCTTCGCGCAGCTCGCGCAGGTCCCATCCATTGTCGACGATGAACTTCGCGGCGTCCGCGCGCAGGTCCTGGGACGGGTCGGAGTCGATCGTGAAGACGCTCCACTCCCCCGCTTCTTCGAACGAAATCTCCGTCACGCCGGGGAGCCCTTTGAGCATCGCCGCAACCATCGCCGCGGGGCCGCGGATTTCGGCGCGGATGCGGCGGAAGGCCTGCGCGCCGCCGACGAGCGAACCGGGGGTCCCGTTGGCGACGATGCGGCCGCGGTGGATGAGGAGAATCCGCGACGCGGTCAGCTCGACCTCGCTCAGGATGTGCGTGGACAGGAGAAGCGTCGTGCGCTTTCCCAGCTCCTTGACGACTTCGCGCACCTGCCGGATCTGCCCCGGGTCGAGCCCCGCGGTCGGCTCGTCGAGGATCAGCAGCTCGGGCTTGTGCACGATCGCCTCCGCCAGCCCCGCGCGCTGGCGGTAACCCTTGGACAGCGACCCGATCAGCTTCCGGCGCATCTCCTTCAGGCCGATCGTCGCGATGACCTCATTGACGGCGTGGGCCCGCTCGCGCCGCGGAACGCCCCGAAGCCGGGCGCGGTAGTCCAGGTACTCCTCGACCCGCATGTCCTCGTACAGCGGCACGCGCTCCGGCATGTAGCCGATCCTGCGGCGCACCTCCATCGAGTCCGTCACGCAGTCGAACCCCGCCACGCGCGCCGACCCCGATGTGGGCGGGAAGAAGCACGACAGCATCTTCATCGTCGTCGACTTGCCCGCGCCGTTCTTGCCGAGGAACCCGACGATCTCCCCCTTCTCCACCTTGAACGTGATGTTGTCCACGGCGGTGAAGCCGGCGTAGCGCTTGACGAGGTTGGTGACTTCGATCATCGGGGAGGTCTATTGAAGCGGTGCCGGGCGGGCGGGGCAAGTCCCAAGTTGAAGGGGCTTGGGGAGTTAAGGGAAGAACGGTGAGATTAAGAGTCTTAATCGCGCCGGGCGCCTTGCCAAGGGGCCGTATCCGCGGCAGTTTCCGCGTCATCCGCTTTTATCCGCGTATTCCTTTATCTTTCGAGAAACGAAGACGCGGATGTTGCGGATGACGCGGAAACGGCCGCGGATAACGGCTCGAAAAAAAAGACCCCCGGCTGTTCACCGGGGGTCGAGGATTCCTGGGCCGCCCTTACTTCGTCTCAAACTCCGCATCGATGATGTTGTCGTCCCCGTCGCCCTTCTTTCCCTTCTTCGCTCCCTTCCCCGCCGGTTCCGCCGCCGGCTCTCCGCCCGCGGGCTCGCCGCCGCCCTGCTGTTTCTTCGCCTGCGCCTCGTAGAGCTTCTGCGCGATCGGGTGAACCGCGGCCTCAAGCTCCTCGATCGCCTTCTCGATCGCCGCCTTGTCGTCGCCCGACTGCACCTTCTTCACCGCCTCGATCGCGGCGTCGATCTTCGACTTCTCCTCGGCCGTCGCCAGGTCCTTGTTCTCCCGCAGCGACTTCTCCGTCGAGTACACCAGGGTGTCCGCCTTGTTGCGCGCCTCGATCAGTTCCTTCGCCTTCTCGTCCGCCTCGCGGTTCGCTTCCGCTTCCCTCACCATCCGCTTGATCTCGTCGTCACTCAGCCCGGTGCTCGCCTTCACCTGCACCGAGTTGCTCTTCCCCGTCCCGAGGTCCTTCGCGCTCACGTTCAGGATCCCGTTCGCGTCGATCTCGAACGTGACCTCGATCTGCGGCTCGCCGCGGCGCGCCGGCGGGATGCCGTCGAGGTGGAACTTGCCGAGCGTGCGGTTGTCCTTCGCCATCGGCCGCTCGCCCTGCAGCACGTGCACCTCCACGCCCGGCTGATTGTCAGCCGCCGTCGAGAACGTCTGCTTCGCCGACTTCGGGATGGTCGTGTTGCGCTCGATCAGCTTCGTGAACACCTGCCCGTACGTCTCGATCCCGAGCGACAGCGGCGTCACGTCCAGCAGCAGCACGTCCTTCACTTCGCCCTTCAGCACCGCTCCCTGGATCGCCGCCCCGACGCTCACCACCTCGTCCGGGTTCACCGAACGGTTCGGTTCCTTCTTGAAGTAGTCCTTCACCATCCGCTGCACCATCGGGATGCGGATCGATCCGCCGACCAGCAGCACCTCGTCGATCTGCTCCGGCTTCAACTTCGCATCCGCCAGGCACTGCTTCACAGGCCCCAGCGACTTCTCGATCAGGTCCCCGATCAGCTGCTCCAGCTTCGCCCGCGTGATCTTCAGCTGAAGATGCTTGGGCCCGTTCGCGTCGGCCGTGATGAACGGGAGGTTGATTTCCGTTTCCATCGAGCTGGAGAGCTCGATCTTCGCTTTCTCGGCGGCCTCCTTCAGGCGCTGAAGCGCCATCTTGTCGGCGCGCAGGTCGATGCGGTTGTCCTTCTTGAACTCCTCCGCGATCCAGTCGATGACGCGGTTGTCGAAATCGTCGCCGCCGAGGTGGGTGTCGCCGTTGGTCGCCTTGACTTCCACGACGCCATCGCCGACCTCGAGCACGCTGATGTCGAACGTGCCGCCGCCCAGGTCGTACACCGCGACCTTCTCGTTCCCCTTCTTGTCGAGCCCGTACGCCAGCGCGGCCGCCGTCGGCTCGTTGATGATCCGCAGGCGCTGCTTCACCTTCTTGCCGGTCCGCGGATCCTCGACTTCCCACTCCGTCCGGAACCCCGCGATCTTCGCGGCCTCGAGCGTCGCCTGGCGCTGCGAGTCGTTGAAGTACGCCGGCACCGTGATGACCGCGTCCTGCACTTCTTCGCCGAGATACGCCTCGGCAGCCTTCTTCAGCCCCTCCAGCACGATCGCCGAGATCTCCTGCGGCGTGTGCATCTTCCCGCGGATCTCCACCTTCACCGCGTCGTTCCCCTCCCCCACCACCTTGTACGGCACGCGCTTCTTCTCCTCCTGGATCTCGGCGCAACGGCGGCCCATGAAGCGCTTGATGGAGTAGACGGTGTTGGTCGGGTTGGTGACGGCCTGGCGCTTGGCCATGTAGCCGACGAGGCGTTCGCCTTTTTCGGTGAAGCCGACGACGGAGGGGAGAAGGCGCGAGCCCTCGGGCGTGGTGATGACGGTGACGTTCGAGCCTTCCATGACGGAGACGACGGAGTTGGTCGTCCCAAGGTCGATGCCGATGGTCTTGGACATGAGAGCTTGCTCCTCAAGGGGTCAGGGCTGGTCCTTGGGAGTCAAAAAGCAAAAGTTATGCCCCTGTTCGCAGGAAGTGCAACTTCATAAAATAATGTCCGGCAATGACTTATGCAGAGAGGTGCCGGGGGCCCGGCAACTTCGAGCCTGACAACCACCCGGTCGGCTTGCCAGATTGACAGCCTGTCGCGGGCCGCGGCGCGACCCGTCAGCCCTACTTTTCCTCCCTCCAGAGCGTCAGCAGTCGCTGGAAGTACGCGCGCCTGCTCCACTCGGAAGGCGCCTTCCGCAGCGCTCCCTCCAGGTCCGCGATCGCTTCTTGCTTCTCACCCTGCCCGTGACGCGCGACCGCTCGCAGCGCGACGGCGACCGTCGACCCGGGGTCGAGTTCGATCGCCTTCTCGAAATCCGCCCGCGCGGGCTTCAACTCCCCAGCGTCCAGGTACGCCTCACCTCGTTCCACCAGGACGCCGGAGTTGTCAGGAAGGAGCTCGACCACCTTCTCCATGTCCGCCAGCGCCTCCCTGGGCTGTCCGGCGGCGCGAAGGGATTCCGCGCGCAGCCGAAGGGCCGCCGGGGCGGACGGGAAGTGCTTCAGGAACGCCGACAGGTCGGCGGCGGATTGAGCCGACTCTCCGGCCGCAACGCGAGACCTGCAGCGGGCAAGTTTCACGAAGGGATCGTCGGGATCGAGGCCGGCGGCGCGATCGAGATCTGAGGCGGCGCCCTTCGCGTCACCGAGCTGGATCCGGAGGTCGGCCCGGATCGCCGCGAGGCTGGATGATTTCGGCCACTTGTCGGCGGACTTCTCGATGTCCTTCGCGATTTCGCTCGAGCGCCCGGCTGCGGCGTAGCACTGCAGCCGGACCAGGACGACGTTGCCGGAGCCCGGGGCGACGCGAATCGACTCGTTGGCGGCGGTGATCGCGCCGGCTGGATCTCCTGTGCGCAGGCGAAGCAAGGCCAGGTTGGACACCACCTGCCCGTTGTCCGGCGCGAGGGCGGCGGCGCGGCCGAAATCCTCGAGGGCGCCGCGCAGATCCTCGGCCTTCTGGCGAAGGATTCCGCGAAAATTGAGCGGTTCGAAGCGCCCCTTCATCAGCCCGACGGCGAGGTTGGCCTCCGAGAGGGCCTCGTCAGCGCTTCCGTCCGCGTCGAGCCAGACGGCCTTGTCGAGGCGCCAGGATCCATTGTCGGGCGCGGCGCGGATGGCTCTGTCGATCGCGGAGTACCCGGCGACCTTGTCCCCTCTGGACCGCTCCGCTTCGGCGAGGTTGCGCCAGTACTGGCCGTGCGAGGGAGAGAGATCGGCCGCGGCTTTGAAGTCCGCCGCGGCGTCGCGGTAGTTCTTGAGGCGGAAACGTGCGATTCCGCGGGAGTTGAGGATGTCATGGCTGGCCGGGGAAATGAGAAGCGACGCGTCGAAGGCCTCGATGGCGCGATCGAAATTGCCGAGGGAAGCCAGGGCGTGGCCGCGATTGGCCTGGGGCATCGGGGAATCCGGAAGCATCCGGATGGCGACGTCGTAGTCCTCCAGCGCTCCCTCGTAATCGCCAAGGGAGGCCTTCACAATGCCGCGCAGGTTGTGCGCTGGTCCGGAATCGGGTGACAGCTTCACGGCCCGGTCCAGGTCCGCGAGCGCCCCCTTGAGGTCGTCGCCGTCATGTTTCAGGCTGCCGCGCTGGACAAGCGCCTCGACGCTGGAAGCGTTGAGCTCGAGTGCCCGGGTGGCATCCTTGAGCGCTCCCTCGCGGTCTCCCATGGACTGCAGCAACGCGGAGCGCTGCAAGAGGACTCCTGGCGTGACTCCCTCGCCCTGGGCTGCGGCATCGAGGTCGGCCTTCGCTTCCTTCGTCCGGCCGAGTTCGCGAAGCGAGATGGCCCGGTTGCACCGGATGACGGCGTCGTCCGGGGCCAGGTCGATCGCGCGCCCGTAGTCCTCGAGGGCGCCCTCCCGGTCTCCCTGGCTGGCGCGCAGATTCGCGCGCTGGTTCCACCCGGGGCTCTCTTTGGGATATTTCGCCACGACCTCGTCGAGGTCCGCCCTCGCGCCGGCGAAGTCCTTGAGGGACTCCTTGAACGTGGCCCTGCGACGGAGGAACTCGAGCGCCTCCGCCGGCTTCGCCGCCTTCACCGCTGCATCCAGCTCGGCGATCGCCGCCGCCTTGTCTCCCCGCGACGCCAGCCAGTCGGCGTACGCTCCCCGGATCTCCGCATCGTCCGGTTTCCGCGTCACCGCCTGTTTCCAGGCCTCCGCCGCCCCCGCCGGGTCCTTCGCCGCTTCCCGCGCCTGGGCCAGCGTTTTCCACGCATCCGCAAGCGACGGCCGGATGCGAACCGCCAGCTCGAGGTCCTCGATCGCTTCTTTCGCGCGCCCGGATTGGAGGCGGAGTTCTCCGCGAAGCGAGAGGCAGCCGGAGTCGTACGGGTCCGTCTTGAGCCCTGCCGTCAGGTGCTTCTCCGCGTCCTTCGCCTTTCCTCGGCCGGTTTCCATCCGCGCGACGAGCCACTCCAGGTGCGGCTCTCCCGGCGCAAGCGCCAACGCCGCCTGCGCGTCCTCCATGGCGCCCTTTGCATCCTTCGCGGCCATCCTCGCGAACGCCCTCATGACCAGCGGCACCGGCGTCCCGGGCCAGGCGAGAACGGCCGCATCCGCCTCCTTCGTCGCCTCGCCCGGCTTCTCCTCGACCACGAATGCGAGTATCCGAAGCGCGAATGCGCCGGCCGAGTTCTGCCGGAGGGCGTCGATCCTCGACGCGAAGTCCCGCATGGACGCCGCGTTCCTGGAGTCCGTGATCCGGCCCGCCTTCACATCGATCGCCTGGACGTGTTCCGGCCAGAGTTCCACCGCCCGGTCCGCGTCGGCGTCCGAGCCGCGGTCGTCCCCCAGGCGTTCCCGCGCCGCAGAACGCCGGGTCAGTGCGTCCAGCCGCCCCGCGTCGATTTTCAGCACCTCGCCCAGCAGGATTTCCGCCCTCCCCGGATCCTCCGATCCGAGGCAGGCCATCGCCAGCACGCACAGCAGCTCCGGGTCCCGCTCCCCCGCCCCGACCGCTTCGCCGAGATTCCGGATCGCTTCCTTCCCGTTCTTGTCCGCCAGCGCCGCGCAGCCGTCCCCCAGGGGTTTCTGCCCCGGGATCGCCGCCAGGTCCTGGCAGGCGCGGCGGGTGGCGGCGCGAAGCGGAAGGGCGGACTGGCGTTCCGTGCGCCCCTCGTGAGTCGCGAGGGCTTCCTCGGTGCCGAGGAGATCCAGGAGGCACCACACGCGCTCCCTGGCAAGTCCGGGATCCGAGGGATGGGCGGCAAGCCCCCTCTCGGCATGCTTGAGGGCGGCGGCGGGCTGGCCCGAAAGCCGGGTGACCCGGGAGAGTTGCGCGGCGCGGGCCGGGGACGCGTCACCAGCGTCGATTCTTTCCCGGATCGCTTCCGCGGCTGCGAGCCCCAGCTGAACGCGCCGCGCAGTGGCGGTGGCCGGGTCGGCGATCGCCGTGTCGAAGGCCTCGACGGCTTTCGCGGAAACGTCCGCGGGCGGATCGTCCGGTCGCGGCGCCGTCACAGGGCTGCCGCAACCCGACAGGAACCCGGCGACCAGAACCGCGGTCACACGTCCAAGGTGAGATCCGAATTTCATGATCGGCTCGCGAAAATGGATTCCGATTCATTCTAGCAAGGTGCACTTGCGGCGCGATCGATGGCAAGGACCCGCCGGTCACACGACCTGGTGCCTCTTCCATTTCTTGTCGTCCGTCTCGGGGAAATCCGTCCGGTAGTGCGTCCCCCGGCTCTCGTCCCGCGCCAGCGCGCACTTCGCGATGATCCCGCTGACGGTGAGCATGTTCTGGAGCTCCCACCCCGCGACCGCGTTGAACTCGCGCGGCAGGACGTACCGCTTCCAGAAGTCGATCGCCTGGATGGCGCGCCTGAGGCCGTCCGCGTCGCGCTCGACGCCGACTTCGCGCCACATGAGGGCCTTGAGCGAAGCGCGGAGGTCGACGACGTCGACGGGGGGCTGGCCCTCGGGAGGGGCCTGGTTGCGGTTGGCGAGGGAAGAGAGGGCGGGCGCGGGCTTCAATTGACGCAGTGCGTCATTCGCGGCGCGGACGCCCGTCACCAGCCCTTCCAGGAGCGAATTCGACCCGAGCCGGTTGGCGCCGTGGAACTCGGCGCAGCCGCACTCCCCTGCGGCCCAGAGGCCGGCGAGCGAAGTGCGCCCGTGGAGGTCGGTCTTCACGCCGCCGACCATGTAGTGCGCGGCGGGGCGCACCGGGATCGGGTCGCGCGCGATGTCGAGGCCGAACGAGCGGCAGAGCTTGGCGAGGCCGGGGAAGCGCTCGCGGATCTTCACCGCGGGCAGGTGGGTGAGGTCGAGGTAGACCTGCGTGTCGTTGGTGGCGCGCATCTGGCGGACGATGGCGCGGGAGACGGTGTCGCGCGGGGCGAGCTCGGCGTCGGGGTGGTAGTCGGGCATGAAGCGGCGTTTGAGGCGGTCGCGGAGGACGGCGCCCTCGCCGCGGACGGCTTCGGACATGAGGGCGCGGGCGGCGCCGGCGATGTACAGGGCGGTCGGGTGGAACTGGACGAACTCCATGTCCTCGAGGGAAGCGCCGGCCCTGTGGGCGATGGCGAGGCCATCGCCGGTGGCGACGTCGGGGTTGGTCGTCTCACGGTAGAGCTGGCCGCAACCGCCGGTCGCGAGGATGGTCGCGCCCGCGGCGATGCCGCTGCGCGCGCCGTCCGGCCCTGCGACGAGAGCGCCCTGGCAACGTCCGCCCTTCACCAGAAGATCGAGCACGAACGTGTTCTCGATGACCTCGACGTTGGCGCACTCCCGGACGCGCTCGATGAGGGCGCGGGCGATTTCGGCCCCGGTGGCGTCGCCGTGGGCGTGGAGGATCCGGGCACGGGAGTGGCCGCCTTCGCGGGCGAAGCGGATTTCACCGGAGGAGCGGTCGAACTGGGTGCCCCAGGCGATGAGCTCCTTGACGCGCAGGGCGCCTTCCTTGATGACGGTGCGGACGACCTGGGCGTTGGCGATGCCCTTGCCGGCGTCGAGGGTGTCGCGGACGTGGGAAGCGATGGTGTCGCCGCGGTCGAGGGCGGCGGCGACTCCGCCCTGGGCCCACTCGGTGTTGGAGTCATGAAGGGATTTCTTCATGACGAGGAGGACGCGGGCCTTCTTCCCGGCCTCGAGGGCGGCGCGGAGGCCGGCGACTCCGCCACCGATGATGAGGACGTCGGTGGAGCGCCAGGGGATGCGGCGGCCGTCGAAGTTGGTCAGGTAGCGATGCAGGGTCATGGAGAAGGCCGCACGATATCTGAAACCGGGGAGGGTGGGGAGTTGCGGGTTTGGGAGTTCGGTTACGGGTTAGAATTTCCGCCTTCCGAGCCCGCGATGGTACTCCGACAACTCCGAACTCAACCCGCAACCTCTCGGAACCCGGACCTCCGAGCCCGGAACCGAACTCCCAAACTCCAAACTCCCAACCCCCCGCCAGCCGATAAAGAACCGTGCGCCCTTCTCCCCTCCTCACTCTCCTCCTCCTCCCCGCTCTCGCCTCCCGCGCGGCCGCCGACCCTGCCGGCGTCCCCGCTTCCCGCCTCTCCGACCTCCTCGAAAAGGGCCCTTCCGCCCGCCGCGAATTGCTCGACGCGGTCCGGCTGGCCAAGGGCGCCGGGGACCCGAACGGGGCGGTGCCGCTCGTTGAAGCGCTGATCGCGCTGGCCGACGGCCGGGTGCTGGAAGCGAGCGAGTACGCGAAGCAGGCGGCGGACGCGGCGTCGATTGACTTCGGCGACCGCGAACGGGCGAGAGAGGAACTGGCTGCCGGCCGCACGCCCTCCCCTCCCGCGGCGCGGACCCGTGCCGTGCACGAACTGGTCGAGGTCCTGATCGCGTGGGGCGAAGAATGGGAATGGCGCGGCAAGCCCGACCGCGCGCGGACCGCCTACGGCTCGGCCGCCGGCCTCGCGAGCCACCTCATCGACGCCGCGCTTTCGCTCGACGAAGCACTGTATTTCGCCAACACCCGCTACCGAGCCCACCACCACCTCGCCGGCCTCGCCCTCCGCGCCGGCGACGACGCCGAATTCGCAGCGCAGGCCGCCTCCGCGACGAAGGCCCACGCGTCGCGGACGGCCCTTGCGGCCGCGCCCGAGCCCGTCACGAGCGAGGATTGGTCGCGGCTGGTCGAATCGGGACCGGAGGCTTGCGTTGGCGAATCGCCCGATCCGCAGGAAGACGCGGTGAAGGCGCTTCTCCAGGCGGCGAAAATCTTCTCGGGGAAGTCGCCCTCGGCCCTTCTCCTCCCCGCGCTGGACGACCGCCTGGGGAACCTGGCGGTCCCGCTCCGCTGGGACGCGGCGCTCGCGCTTCTCCCCCACCTGAAGGAAGTCGTCCCGGCGCTGAAGAAGTGGATGAAGGCGACGGACCGGCCGTCGGTCGGGCTGGCGCTGTTGGCGAGGGCGGGGGAAGCGGTGGAGGTGCGGGAGGCGGACCTGGAAGACCCTTGGGCGGCGCGGGCTTGCACGGACGAGAACGCGCTGGAGAGGGCGTTCGAGCGGCTCCCGAAGTCGCGGCGGGTGGCGGTCGCGTTCCGGCTGAACGACCTGCGGCGCGAGGACGAGATCGACCTCGGCCGTTAGGCCTACGCGGACAGTTTCCAGCCGATCAGCCCGGCGAGCAGCCCTGCGAGCCCGATGACGCCATACCAGCCGAGCTGCCACTTTTCCGTTTCCTTGTGTGCGGCCTCGGCGACCTTCACGGCCTCCTGGTTCTCCAGCTTGAGGCGCGCCAGTTCGGACTCGATGGTCGCGTGCAGGGCCTTTTCCTCCGGGGTGGCGGGCGCGGTGGCGATTTCGCGCGGTTTGGAGCGCGAAATTTCCTGGAGCCGGTCATGAAGGGTGTCGAGCGACTTCGGCGGCCAGACGCTCTTGCGAGCTTCGGTCTCGGCGGCCTGCGCCGCGGCGATCCGGGGCATCGCGTACTGGCGTGTCCCGTAGAACGTGCCGGTCCCGGCGCCGCCGGCGAGGACGAGGAAGACGATGAAGCGGAGGATGACGGAGCGGCGGGGCTTTTCGAGCTCGGCGAGTTTGCTGCGAAGGGCGCCGGTGCGGCGAGCCGCGGGAGCCGCGGCGGAAGCTTCGTTCGGCTCGGCGGGAGGAGGAGCCGGTGGACGAGTGACGCGACGGGTGCCGGAAGCCGCGGGCTCCTGGGGAGGCGGCGCGGCTGGCGGGCGGGTGACGCGGCGCGTTCCCGGGGCGACGGCGGGCGCCTCGCTCGGCCGCCGCGCTTCACTCGGCGGAAGCGCGTCCGGGGGACGGGACATCCGGCGCGTTCCCGGATTCGGCGCCGGGGCGGGAGCCGGCGCTTCCAGCGGCTCCCCGCACTGGAGACAGTACTTCTCCTCCACCGGGTTGAGGTAGTTGCAGCGCGGACACGTCACCTTCGGCGTCGGCGTCGGAACCAGCATCAGGTTCCCGCACTTCGGGCACTTCCCCTGCCGCCCCGCGAACTTCATCTCCACCGTGAACGACGCCCCGCACGGGCACGGCACGGAAATGCGGCCACCCGTCGATATTGGTTCCGGCATTCATTCCCCCTCTCCCTGTTCCCGCAGGCATCCTACCGCACCCCGGCTTCGGAAATTCCGCGCAATTCCGCGAACCCGGCGGCCGCTTCCCCGCTGTACCTCCATCGCCGTCAGGGGGACAACCGCCGGGAAACCGGCTCTTTGCGGAGGGGACGATGAAATTGCGAGCAGCGTGGATCGGAAGAGTCGGGGTGCTGGCGGCCGCCGCGGCGGTGGCTGGGTGCCAATACGCGGAGTATGGCGGAAACGCCGCCCCCGCGTGCCGAGAGGCCGGCACCCTGCAGGAGCCCGTTCCGTCGGCCGACCCGGCGTTCAACACCGAGGAATACGCGCACTTCCGCGACAACCCGTATTTTCGCGTCGCCGACCAGCCGCTCTCCACGTTCTCGATCGACGTCGACACCGCGTCGTACGCCAACGTGCGGCGCTTCGTCCACGACGGCCAGCTCCCGCCCGCCGACGCCGTGCGCATCGAGGAGATGGTGAACTACTTCGCGTACGACTACGCCTCGCCCGTCGACGGGAAGCCCTTCTCCGCGGCCGTCGAGGTCCGTCCCGCGCCGTGGGAGCCGAAGCACCGGCTGGCGCGGATCGGGATCCAGGGGAAGAAGGTCGCGCTGGAAGAGGCGCCGCGCGCGAACCTGGTGTTCCTGATCGACGTCTCGGGGTCGATGGAGTCGTCCGACAAGCTCCCGCTGGTGAAGAACTGCCTGCGGATGCTGGTGAAACAACTGCGCGTGAAGGACACGGTGTCGATCGTGGTCTACGCGGGAAGCTCGGGGCTGGTTCTGCCGCCGACGACCGGCGCGGCGCAGGGCGCGATGGAAAAGGCGCTCGACCGGCTGCAGGCCGGCGGCTCGACCAACGGCGGCGAGGGGATCGAGCTGGCGTACAAGGTCGCGCAGGAGAATTTCGTCCCCGGCGGCGTGAACCGCGTGATCCTCTGCACCGACGGGGATTTCAACGTCGGCGTGACGAGCGAAGGCGGGCTGGTGCGGCTGATCGAGGAGAAGCGCAAATCGGGCGTGTTCCTGAGCGTACTCGGCTTCGGCACGGGGAACTACGCCGACGCGCGGATGCAGCAGCTCGCGGACAAGGGGAACGGCAACGCGGCGTACATCGACACGCTGAAAGAAGGGCGCAAGGTGCTGGTCGAGCAGGCGACGGGGACGCTCATCACGATCGCGAAGGACGTGAAGATCCAGGTCGAGTTCAACCCGGCGAAGGTCGCGGGGTACCGCCTGATCGGGTACGAGAACCGCGTGATGGCGAACCAGGACTTCAACGACGACACGAAGGACGCGGGCGAGATCGGCGCGGGGCACCAGGTGACGGCGCTGTACGAAATCGTCCCTGCGGGGCAGGAAGTCCCCGGGGGGAAAGTCGACGGGCTGAAGTACCAGGCGCCGTCGACCACCACGGGAGCCGCTTCCGGAGAACTCTGCACGGTCAAGCTGCGGTACAAGCTCCCCAACGGCGAAACGAGCGATAAGTTCGAAGTCGCGGTCAACGACCCCGGAAGCGACGCGGTCTCGACGCCGGAATTCGATTTCGCCGCTTCGGTCGCGGCGTTCGGGATGCTGCTGCGCAAGTCGGACTACAAGGGCCAGGCCAACTGGAACCTCGTGCTCGAGCTCGCGAAAGGCGGGCTCGGCCGCGACGAGGGCGGCTACCGCGCCGAGTTCGTCGAGATGGTCAGGGACGCGCGGGACCTCTCAGCAAAGTAGGACCGGAATTCCGCCGGGCGCCCCGCGGCGCCCGGCGGATCTCCCCTACTGCGCGTCCCCGGGGTCGCCCTTCACGATCACCGCGATCTGCCGCGCCCGCTCGCGCAGCTCGACGTGCGCCCTCTCCCCGTCCTTCACGCCGCGGAGCCAGAGCAGCACGACCGGGAAGCGCAGCACTCCCGAGAGCGCAAACACCACGAGGAACGGCGACCAGAGCGTGAATCCGCCGATCGACAGGTTCTCCGGCACACGGTTCACCAGCATCGCGCCCGCCGACGCCCCCGCGATGATCCCGACCGATGTGATCACGTTGAAGTACGCCGCGCAGCGGGCGCGCTTCGGCGGCGTCACGGCCTCGAACAGGAAGTTCGACGTCGCGAGGTTGAACCCGCCCCACGCGAACCCCGCGACGACCTGGATCCCGAGGATGAGCCAGAAATGCGTGGTGAAGCACCAGAGCAGCGGCAGGATCGCGCACCCGACGCCGCTCGCCACAAGGACGAACTGCGACCCGCGCCGGTCGCCGACCCTTCCCCACCACCCCTGCGTGAGGAACGTGGAAGCGGTCTGGACTCCGATCGAGATCATGAGTTGCGAGTAGGTCCAGCTGAGGGTCTTGAGCTGGTAGAGGATGAAGAAGGGGCCGCTGAGGTGGACGCAGAAGTACATGAGCGCGATGCCGTACGTGAACCAGGCGAAGTTCGACTCCATCGAACGGGCGAGGAACTGCGGGAAGGTGAAATGGTCGCTCGTTGCGGGCTCGTACGGCGGCTCGGCGACGCGCGTGAGGAACCCGACCGAGATGAATTTCATCGCCGCGGCGATCGCGAGGCAGACGATGAACCCTTCGCGCTCGTGCCCCCCGGCGCGGAAGCGGTCGAGCATCCAGCCGGCGGCGAGGAGGCAGGCGAACGTGACGGCGTTGATCAGCCCCGAGCGGCGGCCGAAATAGGCGCCGCGCCGCGCGGCCGGCACGAGGTCGCCCATCCAGCTGTTCCAGGGCGGCGCCGCGACGCTGTTCCCCGCGAAGTAGATGAGCCAGCACACGACCGCCGCGTGGGCGCCGAAACCGGGGAATGAGAGCGGCAGGAGGATGAGGAGCGGGTAGACAAGCCCGGCAACCGTGGCGCCCGCGACCGTGATCGTCTTCCGTCGCCGCAGCTTGTCGACGAGGTCCACTGCGAACGCGCCGAAGATCGCCCCGAGAAGCGGAGGCCACGAGCCCAGCGCCGCCGCCAGCGCCGGCGTCGCCCCGAGAAACACCGCCCACGCCCCGACATACGTCTCTCCGAAGCCGACCATGGCCCCGTGGAAGCAGCCGTCGACGATCGAGACGAACAGGGAGCGGTCTCGGACTTCGGGCGTTATCGAGTCCGGCCGCGCAGGAATCGCGGGGCCGGCAGGGGAACTCACGGGGCTGTCTCCGACGGGCGCGCTTCACGACACGCGTCGGCGGGATTATACGGCACGATCAAAAAAAAACGGGGCGGCGATCGTCTCGCCGCCCCGGCTGTCACTTCCCTGCTGGAACTTACTTCGAAGACCGGCTCCGGCGGACCTTCCGGACGACCTTGCGGCCGAGGAGGAAGAGACCGAAGAGCGCAGGGACTTCCAGGCCGGTCAGGCCGCACAGGCGACGGCGCGACTTGCGCTGGACGTTGCCGCTGGAGTGCGTCGGGCTCTGCTCGTTCCGGACGCCGAAGTCAGGTTCGCCGTCGGAGTTGGCCCCGAAGGAGACCCAGTTCGACAGGACGCCCGAGCTGGTGACCGTGCGGGCCCTCCAGTGATACGAACCCTCGCCGGGGACGGCCTTGACTTCCGCCGTCGTTGCGGCCGGGTAAAGCGCCGACTCGTGCGTCACGAGGCCCGTGAACCCTTCCTCGATCGGCCTGACCTCGATCTGGAGCCTGAACTGCTTGGCCGGGTCGCCGTCGACCGTGGCGCGGAAGAAGATGCCGCCGTGGGCGACGTGTTCACCGACGCCGATCGCTTCGAGGTTGGAATCGAACTGGCCGAGGCTGGTGGGATCCGGGGGAGCAAATCCGGGGAAGTCGTAATCCATGACGAAGTCGGTGCTGGCCGTGGGGTTCGCGCCGAATTCGACCCAGGCGGAAGAGACGCCGACCGAGCGCTGGGCGCGGGCCTGCCAGTGGTAGGCGCCGTCGCCGAGCGGGACGGTGACGAACGCCGTCGAGCCGCCGGGGAGAAGGATGGACTGGACGTCCGGATTGCCCGTGAACACGTCCGCAACCGGCTTGATTTCCAGCTGGAGACGGATGAGGTCGGAGGGCAGCCCCGGGAGCGTGGCGAACAGGACGATCGAGTCGAAGTAACAGTCACCGCCGACCGGGATGGCGACGCCGAGCGGATCCTGCTGCCCGATCACGGTCGGGGTGGCGGGCGGGTTCGTGGACTCGTCCGCGTCGATGATGAAATCGGGCGGGCCGCCGGCGAACGCGCTGAAGGGCGACACGGCGCTGGTGGAAGCCGCGGTGCGCGCCTGCCACTCGTACGGGCCGTCCGGGAGCGGGACGGTGATTTCCACCGTCGAGCCGGTCGGGACGAACGGGCTTTCGACGTCGACGACGCCGCTCAGCGGGGTGAAGTCGATCTGGAGCCTGGCGAGCGAGCCGTCGAGCGTGGTGACGACGCCCGTGAATTTCACGGTGTTCTCGTACACGGTCGCGCCCGAGGCGATCGGCGTCCCGTCGACCATGAGCTGGTCGAGGGCCGTCGGGGCCGGCGGGACGACGCCGCTTCCGGCATCCACGATGAAGTCCGTGGCGAGGCCGGCGACGAACTCGGTCCACGGCGAGACGGCGCCCGCGGGCCCGAAAGTGCGGCACTGCCACTCATACGAGCCGTTCCCGAGGGGCACGGCGACGGTGATCGTCGAGCCGGACGGGGCGAACGGGGACTCGACGTCGGCCGCGCCGCTGAGCGAGCCGGGGGACGCGAAGTCGACCTGGAGGCGGACTGAGTCACCGGGAAGGGCGCCGGTGGCGACGGCCTGGAACTGGACGGTGCTGTTGAAGGTAGTGCCGCCGGCCGGGATGACGACGCCCACCGAGTCGAGCTGGGCGAGGCCGGTCGGGGCCGGGGGAGGAACTCCGTTGGAAGCGATGATGAAATCGGTATCCGCCGCGAGGCCGAAGTTGGCGTAGCCGGAAGCGCCGCCGGTGGACGTCTGGGCGCGTGCCTGCCAGCCGTAGGAGCCGTCGGCCATCGGGACGGTGATGCTCACGACCGAGCCACCCGGGACGAGCGGGCTTTCCACGGACGGGACGCCCGAGAAGACCGTGGGGAGCAGGGTGAACTCGACCTGCATGCGGACGAAGAGCGGGCCGGCCGGGACGGTGCCGCGGAAGACGATGGCGTCATCCGAGACGGTTCCGCCGGACGGGACGAGCGCGCCGGCGATGGTCCGCTGTTCGAGGGACGTCGGGGGGCCGGGCGGGATGACGCCGACGCCGGAGGCCACGACGAAATCGATCGCCGCGGGAACCGGGTTGAACTCCACGAAGGCCGAGACGGCGCCGAGGCTGGATTGAGTGCGGGCCTGCCACTCGTACGACCCGTCGCCGAGCGGCACGGCGATCTGCACCGTGCTGCCCGTGGGGACGAGCACCGACTCGACGTCCGGGATGCCGGTCAGGCCGCCGCCGGAAATCGCGTACTCGACCTGCAGGCGGAGGAGCGATCCCGGGGCGCCCGTGATGAGCGACTCGAAGATCACCGTATCCCCCGACGTGGTGCCGCCGGACGGGATCAGCGACTGATCCAGGCGGCGCTGCGCAAGGCCGGCCGGGACAAGCGGCGCGGGGCCGCCGGTGCCGGCAGAAACGATGAAGTCCGTCACGCCGGTCGAGCCGCCGAACGGCACGAATGCGGAAGCAAGCCCGGTGGGACTGACCGCGCGGGCCTGCCATTCATAGCTTCCGTCGCCGAGCGGGACGGCGATGGTCACCGAGGTGCCGGAGGGCACGAGCGGGGACTCGACGTCCGGGATGCCACCGAGCGACGCCGGCGAGGAGAACTCGACCTGCAGGCTGACCAGGCCGCCCGGGGTCGCGCTCGTCACCGTGCTGCGGAAGACGACCGTGTCGGCGAACGTCGTGCCGCCCCCGGGGATCGGCGCGCCGGAGAGCGTCTCCTGCGCCAAACCGACCGGCACCGGCGGGGTGAGCCCTGACGACGCGATCGTGAAATCGATGCCGGCGGGCAGGTTGAAATCCACCCACGTCGAGGCTGCACCGGTCGACGACTGCGACCGGGCGCGCCACATGAAGTTGCCGTCGCCGATCGGAACCGCGATCGACACCAGCGTGCCACCGGGAACCAGCGGGCTTTCGACCGTCGGGTTGCCCGTGAAGGCGCCGGGGAGGCTGACGTACTCAACCTGGAGGCGGAACAGGTTCGTCACCAGGCCGGAAACCGTCCCGCGGAAGATCAGCTTGTCGTCCGTCACGATGCCCGCGGCCGGAATGGCCGAGAACCCGTCGATCCTGAACTGGCCGATGCCGCTCGGCGGAGCCGGCGGAACGCCACCGGAGCCGGCCGCGACCACGAAGTCATGGTCGACGTCCGCGGGGCCGAAGGCAGGCACGAACGCCGACACGGCGCCCGACGACGTCCGGGACCGCGCCTGCCACTCGTACAGCCCGTCACCCAGCGCCACCGAAACCTGGACCGTGCTGCCGGTCGGGACCAGCGGGGTCTCAATGTCGGGCACCCCGGACAGCCCCGTCCCGAAAATCGTGTATTCCACTTCAAGCCTCAGGAACGAACCCGGGGGACCCGAAACGGTCCCTTCGAAAATCACCGTATCGCCCGAGGTCGTGCCGGTGTCGGCGATGATCGACTGGTCCAGCCGGCGCTGCGTCAGGCCGGAAGGAACCGCCGGGACGACGCCGCCCGCGCCCGCGGCGACCACGAAGTCGGCCGTGGTGCCGGAAGAGCCGCCGAACGCCGTGTACGCCGAGACGTTCCCGGACGCGGACTTGGTGCGGGCCTGCCACTCGTACGAGCCGTCACCGAGCGGAATCGTGATGAACACGAGCGACCCCGACGGGACGAGCGGGCTTTCGACATCCGGCGTGCCGGACAGGCCGGCCACCGGCGCGAAGTCCACCTGGAGGCTGACTTCCTCGCCGGTCGTGGAGCTCACCGTCGCGCCGAACCGGACGACGTCGGTCACCGCGATGCCGCCCGGGGCGATCGAGGAGCCGTCTGCGTTCTGTTGGGCCAGGCCGGACGGGACGGAAGGAACCACGCCGGCGGTGCTCACGACGTAATCCGTTCCCGGGGCGCCGCCTCCGAAATCCACCCACGTCGAGACCGCCGTGGAAGAGGACTGCGAGCGCGCACGCCACTGGTACGACCCGTCGGCCATCGGGACGACGATCGAGATCGTCGTGCCACCGGGGACGAGCGGGCTTTCGACGCTGGGATTCCCTGTGAAGAGGATCGCCGCGGCGTCCCGGTACTCAACCTGCAGCCTGTTGAGGTCGACCAGGGCGCCGGGCAGCGTTGCGCGGAAGACGACCACCGGCTCGTCCGTCGTGCCGCCAGGAGCGATGCCCGTCACACCGTCCAGCTTGAGCTGGGTCAGCGCGATCGGGAACGCGGGGGCCGGCCCGCCGGCGATCGAGGTGACGACGTAATCCGTGCCGCCACCCGCCGTGAACTCGACGAAGGCCGACGTGGCGCCCATGCTGGACTGGGTCCGCGCCTGCCACTGGAACGTCCCCGGCGTGTGAGGAACGGCGATGTGCACCGTGCTCCCCGCCACGACGAGGGGGCTTTCAACGTCAGGAACGCCCGTGAAGCCCGGGCCGGTCGGGTTGAACTCGACCTGCAGCCGGTTCAGCGAACCGGGCGTGCCGCCGACAACCGCTTCGAACACCACCGTCGAGCCCGTGGCCGCTCCGGCCAGCGGGATCGAGGAGCCATCGAGGTTCTGCTGGTCGAGACCGGTCGGGACGGAAGGCGGAACGCCACCGCCGCCCACGGCGACGACGAAGTCAGGAGGCCCGCCCGCGAAGGCGGTGTAGCCCGAGACCGCGCCCGTCGCGCTCTGGGTCCTGGCCTGCCAGCTGTACGACCCGTCCGCCATCGGGACCGAGATGAACACCGTGCTCCCATCGGCGACCAGCGGGGATTCGACGTCCGGAATGCCCGTGAATCCGCCCGTCGAGAACTCCACCTGCAGGCGCGCCGTGCCGCCCGCCGGGGTCGTCGTCACGGTTCCACCGAAGATCACCGTGCCGGTCGTGGTCGTCGCGCCGGAAGCGATCACCGAGAGGTCCGAGTTCTGCTGCGAAAGGCCGGCCGGGGCCGGCGGCGTCGGGCCGCCCTGCGCCACACGAAGTCCGTCGGCCCGCCCGTGAACGCCGTGAAGCCCGAATTCACCATCAGCGAGCTCTGCGTCCTCGCCTGCCACTCATACGAGCCGTTGGCGAACGACGCCTGGATGTGCACCGTCGACCCGCCGGGAACCAGCGGGCTCTCGCAGTTCACAACGCCGTCCAGCGAACCCGTCGACTCCACGTCCACCTGGATCCTGTTCAGGTCCGCCGGGATCCCGGGCACCACCACTTCGAACACCACTTCATTCGACAGCGCCGTGCCGCCCGAAGCGGCGATCGAGCTGCCGTCGAGGTTCTGCTGGTCCATCGAGAGCGCGACCGGCGCGCCCGGGACCGGAGGCGCAGGAGCGGTCGTGTCGACGACGAAATCGGCCGGCCCGCCCGCGAACGCCGTGAACGCCGAGACGGCGCCCGACACGTTCTGGGTCCTCGCCTGCCAGTTGTAGGAGCCGTTCGCGAAGGGAACGCTGACCGTCACGATCGTCCCGCCTGCGACCAGGGGGCTCTCGACGTCGGGGATGCTGTCCAGGGCTCCCGCTTCAACGTCGATCTGCACCCGGTTGATGTCGGAGGCCAGGCCAGGAACGGTCACGGAGAAGACGACGATCGAGCCGGTGGCGGTGCCGCCGGAAGCGATCGGGGTGGCGTCGGGATTCTGCTGGCTCATGGCTCCCGGGAGCGGCGCCGTGGGGGCTGCGCCTCCGGTGACCACGATGAAATCTGCCGGACCGCCGGCGAATGCTGTGTAGCCCGAGCTCAGGTCGAACGAGCTCATCGTCCGGGCCTGCCAGTTATAGGAACCGGCGGCGAGCGGAGCGGTGAGGGTCACGGTCGAGCCGCCGGTCACGAGCGGGCTCTCCAGTTCGGGAGTCGTGTCGGGAGCGCCGGCCGCGTAGGACACCTGGATCCGGTTCAGGTCCGTCCCGGCGCCGGGCACCAGGACCTGGAAGACGACCAGGTTCCCGGCAACCGTTCCGCCGGACGGAATGGCCGACAGGTCGAGATTGAGCTGCCCCATCGTCACCGGCGCGGAAGGAGCCGCGGGCGGCGTCGAGCCGGTGAGGATCACGAAGTCAGGAGGGCCGCCCGCGAACACCGTGTACGAGGAGTTCGCGCCGCTCGCACTCTGGCTCCGCGCCTGCCAGTTGTACGTCCCGTCGGCCAGCGGAACCGAAATGCTCACGATCGTTCCGCCTGCGACGAGCGAGCTCTCCACGTCAGGAATGCCGTCAAGCCCGGCGCCCGTCGTCTCGACGTCAACCTGGATCCTGCCCAGGTCCGTCGCCGCGCCCGGGACCAGAACTTCGAAGACCACAATCGACCCGGCCGCCGTCCCGCCGGACCCGATCGCCGAACCGTCCGGGTTCTCCTGCGCCAGCGACGCCGGCGCCGTGGGAAGCGCACCGCCGGTCGCGACCACGAAGTCGGAAGGGCCGCCCGGGAATGCCGTCCAGCCCGAGTTCAGGCCGAGCGAGCTCTGCGTGCGAGCCGCCCAGTTGTACGCCCCGACGCCGAACGGCACCGTGATCTGCACGGTCGTGCCGCCGGCCACCAGCGGGCACTCCGCGTCAGGCTGGCCATCCAGCGGCGACGCCGTCGGTTCCACGTCGACCTGCACCCGGTTGAGCTCAGTAGCGGCCCCGGGGACGACGATCTCGAAGACCACCGAGCCGCCCGCCGCCGTGCCGCCCGAGGCGATGGAACTGCCGTCGAGGTTCTTCTGCGCGAGGGTCACCGGAGCCGTCGGCGGCACGGACGATCCCGTGGCGACGATGAAGTCCGTCCCGAAGAAGGGACCGAACGCCGTGTACGCCGACGTCAGCCCGGTCGGCCCGATGGCCCGGGCGAACCACATGTAGCTCGCGACGCCGAGCGGAACAGCGACGCTGACCGTCGAACCGCCCGCGACGAGCGGCGACTCGATGTCGGGAACGCCGTCCGGGCCCACGCTGATCGACTCGATGTCGAACTGGATCCGGTTGAAGTCCGTCACGAGGCCCGGAACGACCGCTTCGAACAGCACCGTGTTCGAGAACGCCGTCCCGCCCGAAGCGATCACCGTGCCGTCGAGGTTCTTTTGGGCCAGCCCGATGGCCGCCGGCGCGGCCGGAGGCACCGTCGGCGTCGAGGGAGAGATGAAGTCGGGGCCGGCACCCGCGGTGAATTCAACGTAGGCCGAAGTGGCGAGAGCCGAGTTGACCGTCCGCACCTGCCACTTGTACGACGCGATCCCGATAGGCACGGTGAGATCGACCGTCGTCCCTCCCGGAACCAGCGGGGATTCCGCGTCGGGGAAGCCGGTGAAGGCCGCCGCCTCGGTCTGCACTTCAACCTGGAGCCGGACCATGTCGGAGCTGGCGGGCAGGGTCGCGCGGAACGTCACGGCGCCCTCAAGCGTGGAACCGCCGACGAGGATCGGCGTGGTGCCGTCGAGGAAGAACTGGCCCAGCGTTGTCGGCGCCGCCGGCGGCGGGCCTGCGAAGGGCGAATCGACGCTGAAGTCGGGCGAGGACGCGGTGCCGGCGGTGTACACAGTGTTCACGAGGAGCGAATTCTGCGCACGGACGGCCCACTCGTACGACCCTTCACCGACGGGAATCGTGTAGGTGACCGTCACGGATCCGGCAGCCGGGACGGAAACCAGCGGCGTTTCGAAGTCCGGATCCAGGTCGAGCAGGCCCGTAGGCTCGACGTCGAACTGCAGGCGGACCAGTTCGGCCGTCGCGCCGCCGTTGGTGATCGTGGCGCCCAGGACGACCATCAGCTCCGGCGTGACGCCGCCCGCGGCGATCGCCACAAGGCTCGTCCGGGTCTGGGTCGGAAGACTGAGCGAAGCGGACGTCGTGGGGGCGGGGGTCGCGATGACGCTGAAGTCAGTAGGACCGCCCGTGAAGGCCGTTGCGGTCGACTGGACTCCGGCCGCGTTGGTCAGGCGTGCCGTCCAGCTGTACGCGGCAATCGGCAGAGGCACCGGGATGGAAATCACCGCGGTCGAGCTCATGGGATTGAGCGGGCTCTCAACGTCAACGGTCCCGTCGCCGGTGAAATCAATCTGGAGGCGAAGGGCTTCGGGGAGAGCGCCGGAAGGCGTGTAGCGGAAGATCGCGCCTCCGCTCAGGGTGGTGCCGCCGGAAGCGATGGCGACTCCCGTATCGAGGTGATGCTGCGACAGGTCCGCGGCCAGGGGCGCCGCCGGGGTCGTGCCGATGTTGAAGTCCGTCGCGCCGCCGGCGACGAACTCGGTGTAGGCGCAGACGATCGACGGGTCGGCCGCCTGAACCCTGTACTGCCACTCATAGGAGCCAGCCGTCAGCGGTACGATCACGGCCGCCGTCGTTCCGGGCGCGAGGAGCGAAGACTCGGCCGTCGGGACGCCGGTGAAGCCCGTCCCCGTCGGCTGGATTTCGACCTGCAGCCGGGCGGCAGTCGGGATCCCCGCCGGGATCGTCGCCGCCAGGCGGACCGAACCCGTCGCGGAAGTCCCGCCCGTGGCGATCGCGACAAACGGCGCCGTGACCTGCGTCTGCGTCGCTGCCGTCGGGACCGGGATACCGTCGTACTGCCTGAAGAGAACGGGCGTCGTGCTCCCGTCGACCCAGGCAACGCCCGGATAACCGTCCGGCCTCATGGCGAGACTCGGATCAAAAACCCCGGCCGCGCCCGCGGCGCTGATAGCGCTTCCGGAGGCTGACCCTTCGAGTTCTGCCCATGTCGTTCCGTTGAACCGGCGGGCGTAGATTTCGTCGCCACCGGCCGCTCCCGCTCGCCACGCGACGGTCGGGACCCCGGACGCGTTGACCCCGAGTGAGGGGAAGGTGCTCAGGATCGAATCCGCGCTGAGACCTCCCACGGCGGCGGACCCGCCGATGCCAACCCAAGCCCCGGCAAGGGAGTCGTAGTGCTTCAGGTAGATCTCGAAGTCGGCAGCTTCGGCAACCGCGTACGCGACCATTGGTTCCCCGGCCGCGTCGAACGCGAGGCTCGGCCCGCCGCACGAATCGGGCGAAGATGAAAGACCGGTTCCGGTCCCAGAGCCTGCGATCTCCTCCCAGCGGTCCGTAGCGGGATTGTACCGACGCAGGAAGATCTGGTTGGCTAGCCCAATTATCTCCGTCCAGACAACCACCGGTCTGCCGAGCGGATCGATCGCCAGGTCGAGTTGCGGCGCCGAAGCGGCCGGTGTACCGCTGATTCCGTTGCCGGCGTCGGACGCATCGAGGGTGATCGGGTTGGTCCCCATCGGCACCCAGAATGTTCCGTCAAAGCGGCGGAGGTATACCTCAAAGACCCCGCCCACAAGTTCGAGCCACGCAACAATTGGATTTCCGGTGGCATCCAGGGCGACCCTTGCCTCGATACTGTCGCTCGCGGTTCCAGTGAGTCCTCCAACGCCCAGCGATCCGCCGAGTCCGACCCACGCGACTCCGTTCCAGCGAGCCAGGTAAATCTCGTCATCTGCGCCCTCCGCCTCAGTCCAGACGACAACTGGATTCAACGAGGCAGGACAGGCCAGATCATTGATCGTCGAGGCAGGGGCAGATGGGGGCACAATGGCGGTTGTCCCACCGAAACCGGACCAAGCGCCGGTGCCGGAATTGAAGGCCGCGACCGCAACGTCACCCGCTGCGTTTGTCACACCGACGATCGGCGTGCCCGCACCCGAATAGGCAAGGCGGGCGGACGCAAGCGTACCGGCCGGCAGAGCGGCAATCCCAGTCGTGCCGCTGAAGTCCAGCTCGATCCAGGGGTCGACCGTGATCGGGAACGTCGCGATCGCGACGAACGAGGCCGGCACCGTCATGGTCATCGCGCCGTTCCTGTAGCCCAGCGCCAGATCCTGCTGGCGGCCTTCTGCATCCACCACGCGCGCGCCGTAGATCGCGGCGACTTCGGCGCCCGCGCCGTCCAGAACGCGCAGGCCTCCCTTTTCAAACCTCGCGTCGTGCCAGCCGTAGCCCACGACCTCGACCTTCCCCGCCGACGTCATCGCAACCGGGCTCGCGACTTCGATCGCGCCGGGTGCTTCGGGCTTCGTCGGGATCACGAAGAGCTGCTCGACGCGCGAGTTGTCATACATGTAGCGTTCCGCAACTCCACCGCGCTTGGCCTCGAACCCGCCATTCGCGACGTCGTACTCGCCGATGTTCCCGCCGCTCAGCACCTCGTCGCCGCTGGTCACGACGACCGGGCCGAAGCGGAGTTCGACTTTGGTACTTGACGACGCCGGCGCGCCGAACACGAACGTCGCGCCATCAACCTTGGTGTCGTAGCTCCCGTTCGCGACGCCGGTGGCGCGCGGGAGTTTTGCGGGGGCCGCCGGAGCGGGGGCCTTGTCCGCGACCATGGAGGCCGCGGGACCCGAAGCGGCCGCGGCCGCGTGATCGAGGTAGGAGAGGTTGCGATCCTTGGCCGCGTTCTCTGAGCCAGCCTGCCACACGAAGAAGGTCGCAAGGGCCGCGAGCGTTCCCGCGGCGAGCGAGCCGAGCCACTGCGAACGCCTGGAATTTCCAGCCATGAAGTTCGTCTCCTTGTGCGAATCGAGTTGCGGATTCGGTGTTTTTATTTAGTCAGGGCAGAATCCCTAGGGTCAGGGGCGGGAAAGTTAGGCGGGCTCTAACCGGTCGGCAAGGATTAATTTGATAAATCTGCAACTTTATGAATGTCATGATTTGAATTCGGAGAATCGCGGCCCGTGCAGATGTGTACATTGGAAATAGCGTAAACATTCACGCTTCCGCGGACCTTTACGCGCTTCATGCAGACGCAGGCCTTGTGGCGATGGCGGATGGGCGCGAAATCGACCGTTGCGACCGGCGATTCGGGAACAAAGGCGCAGTTCCGCGCGCATTTCCCGATTGCCACCCGAGCCTGATGGCTCGGGCACCGCAAGCGAACCGGAGGCTAACTCCCGGCGACTAGATCTCGAACGGGCTCGTCGGCGCGAACAACGTCCCGTTGCGGTGGCACACGAGAAGCGCCTGGATCACCGCGTCGTCGTACTTCGCGTCCCCGGTGCGCCCCATGTCGATCAGGACGTCCTTCACGGGGATCCCGGTCCCCTGCAGGCCACCGCGCACCGTCGCGTTGTCGAAATCGTTCGCGACGCAGAGGATCCTCGCGATCTGCGGGATCGCGTCGCCCTTGAGCTTGTAGGGGAACCCGCTGCCGTCCATGTACTCGTGGTGGTACTTGACGCCCGGAAGCACGTCCTCGAACCCCTCGATGCTCGACACCAGCTTCTCGCCGAGGTGGACGTGTTCCTCTTTCCACTTCTCCTTGTCCGCGCCTTCGGGGGCATGAAGCGGCTGCCCCATCTTGCCGATGTCGTGCAGGAGGGCGGCCAGGTGGAGCCGGTGCAGTTCGGACTTGGCGAGCTTCATCTGGGCGCCAATCGCCAAGGAGAAATTTGCCACGCGCTCGGAGTGCCCCTGCATCTTCGGGTCGCGGATCTCGGTCGCCGTGACGAGCGTCTTGACGAACGAGACGAGCGTTTTGCGCAGGACTTCGCCCGCCTGGAACGACGTGATCGCCATGCCGGCCTGGAGCGCGATCGCCGTGGCGAGCTCGAGGTCCTCGCTGGAGAACTCCTGCGCGACCTTGCTCGAGTGCAGGTAGAGGATGCCCGTGATCTTGTCGCGCGAGACGAGCGGAGCGCAGATCACCGACTTGATGTTCTTCATGACGATCGACTCGCTGCCGGCGAAGCGCGAATCGAGCATCGCGTCGCTGGTGAGGATGGCGCGGGCGTACTGCATGACGCGCTTCACGATCGTCCGGGAGATCTTGGGCTCCGTCTTCTCCTTGGTCAGCGCGGCCTTCGGCACGAGCTTGCCAGTTCCCTTCTCGAGAAGCATGAGGTAGCCGGTGTCGGCGTTCGTGGACTGGACGGCGAGCTCGAGGATCTTGTTGAGCAGTCCCTGCGCGTCGCGCTCGGTCCCGATAATGCGGGCGACGTCGTAGAGCGCCGAGAGGTTCCGGTCCTCGACTTCCTTGCCGACCTTCTCGGCGGCGGGCACGCTCTTGTCCTGCGTGCGGTCGAGCTTGAGCTCGATGGTGGAATGCGCCTGCAGCTCGCGCCCCTGGTCGAAATCGACCTGCTTCTCCGGCGCCTCCGGCGCGCCGCCATCCTCGAACGTCAGGACCGTGTTGCCGATCCGCACGTGGTCCCCGGCCCGCAGCAGTTCCTCGGTGATCTTCTGGTCGTTCACGAACGTCCCGTTCGTCGACTTCAGGTCGCGGATGAAGCACATCTCGCCGATCTTGAAGATCTCGGCGTGCTGCCGCGATACCCCGTGGTCCATGACCTTGACCATCGCGTTCGGGTCACGGCCGATCGTGATCACCTCGTTGGTGATGTCGGTGGTCCGGCCGACTTCGGCTCCTGCCTTGACCCGGATGAGGGGCATGGGGTGCTCCAACTGTCGGGGTGTGTGTCCGGTGCGCCCTGTTTATACGGCTTTCAGGGCCGCGGAGTCAAACGAGCGATCCTCGGGGCCGTACGGATATGCAGCCCGGACAAGGGCTTCCGCTTTCCATATCAGGGGGATTCCTGGATGCGCCGACTCGCCGCCACCGCTGTCGCCGCCGCGCTGCTGTACTTCCCTTCCCTCCTCCGCGCGGACCCTTCCACCTCCGTCCCGGACTTCTCCCTCCCCGACCAGGACATGAAACCGCAGAAGCGCGACGCGTTCGGCGGCGGCAAGGCGGTCGTGCTCGTCTTCACCGGGACGCAGTGCCCCCAGTGCAACCGCTTCCTCGGAGAACTCGCGAAGATCCAGGCGGAGTACAAGGAGAAGGGCGTTTCGGTGGTCGAGATCAACTCGAACCGGAATGAGCAGGAAGAGATCGCGGCGCACCATAAAGAGCACGAGATCCCGTTCCCCGTGTTGCGCGACGCGGACCACGCGATCGCCGACGCGCTGGGGATCCAGGTCACGCCGACGGCGCTGGTGGCCGACGCGGAGTGGAAGATCCGGTACCGCGGGCGGATCGACCGGACGCAGATGGGGTTCCCGACGACCGGGGAGGACGTGCGCGCCGCGCTCGACGCCGTGATTGCGGGGCGCGAAGTCGCGCGGCCGGAGACCGAGCCCCTCGGCTGCACCGTGCGCCGCGACGCACCGAAGAAGGGCGGCTCCGTCACCTGGGCGAAGGACGTCGCCCCCATCGTCTACGCGAACTGCGTCAGCTGCCACCGCTCCGGCCAGATCGGTCCGATGCCCCTCACCGACTTCTTCCACGCCTCCGCCTTCGCGCAGGAAATCAAGAACGCGGTCGTGGCGAAGAGGATGCCGCCGTGGAAGCCGGTCGGGGGCGTCGAGATGCACGGCGAGCGCCGGCTGACCCAGGAGCAGATCGACACGATCGTGAAATGGGTCGACGAGGGAACGCCCCAGGGCGACGAAAAGGACGAGCCGGCGATGCCCGAGTTCAAGGGGGACTGGCTCCTCGGCGAACCCGACATGGTGCTCGACCCGGGCGAGGACTTCGAGGTCCGCGCGGGCCCCGACCTGTACTGGCACTTCCTCATGCCGACGAACTGGACCGAGGACAAGTGGGTGTCGGCGGTCGAGGTGCTGCCGGGCAACTCGCGCATCGTTCACCACGTGCTGGCGTACATCGACGAGATGGGGGTGGCGAAGCGGCTGGACGAGGAGGACGATCGGCTCGGGTACGGCGGCGAGGGCGCGTGGCCGGGGTTCCTGCCGTCCGGCGAGATGGGCGGATGGACGCCGGGATTCTTCGCGAGGCCGCTGCCGGACGGGGTGGCGCGCAAGCTGCCAAAGGGATCGACGCTGGTGCTCCAGATCCACTACAACAACCCGACCGGCGCGGCGCAGAAGGACCGGACGAAGATCGGGCTGCACTTCGCGAAGGGACCGGTCAAACAGCGTCTGTACCAGGCGCGGATCATCAACCCGTGGTTCAAGATTCCCGCGGGGGAAGCGGCGTGGGAGGTAAACGCCGCGTGGCCGGTGAGCCGCGATATCACCGTGATCTCGGTGATGCCGCACTGCCATCTGCTGGGAAAGAAAGTGAGCATGGTGGCGGAGAAGCCGTCGGGGAAGAAGGTTCCGCTCGTCGAAATCGCGGACTGGGACTTCAAGTGGCAGGACACGTACCATCTCGCCAAGCCTCTTCACCTCGCCGACGGTTCGCACGTTCGGCTCTCGATGACGTACGACAATTCCAAGGACAACCCGCGGAACCCGTTCAGCCCGCCGCACACCATCCGGTGGGGAGAGCGCACGTCCGACGAGATGTGCCTGGGGTACGTGAACTACGTGAAGGACCACGAGGACCTGACGAAACCGAGGAAGAAATGAAGAAGACGCTTCGCGCCACCCTGCCCCTCCTGATCCTGTCGGCGGCGTTCCTGCGTCCGGCGGCGGACCCGGCGCCGGGAGCGCCCGGGACGGCGCTGGCGGGATTCGAGATGAAGGACCACGGAGGGGCGATTCGAAAGCTGGACGACTACGGCGACCGGCAGGCGGTGGTGCTGGTGTTCGTGAGCACGCAGTGCCCGATCTCGAATCGCTACCTGCCGGAGCTGTCGGCGATCGGGAAGGACTTCGCCGGCAAGGGCGTGGCCGTGCTCGGCGTGAATTCGAACCACAACGAGCAAGGGGAGATCGCCGCGTGGGCCAAGGACCGCGGCGTGGACTTCCCCGTGCTGTGCGACGCGGACCACCGGCTTGCGGACGCGCTGGGGATCGAGACGGTCCCGACGGCGGTCGTGCTCGACGCGAAGCACGTCGTTCGCTACCGCGGCCGCATCGACGACGACCCGATGGGCGGGCGGGCGAGGAAGCGCGACCTGCGGGATGCGGTCGCGGCGGTGCTGGAGAACCGTGAGATCGCGGAGCCGGAGACGACGCCGCGGGGATGCTCGGTCCGCCGCTCCCCTCCCCCGGCGGACGGCCCCGTGACCTGGGCGCGCGACGTCGCGCCGATCGTGCAGCAGAACTGCGTCGGCTGCCACCGCACGGGACAGATCGCCCCGTTCCACCTCACCGACTACGAGCACGCCAGCGCCTTCGCGAAGGAAATCCGGCGCGCGGTCTCCGAGAAGCGCATGCCGCCGTGGAAGCCCACCGACGGCGTGCCGTTCCTGAACGAGCGCCGGCTGACCGACGCACAGATCGACACGATCGTCAAGTGGGCCGACGGCGGCGCCCCGCTCGGGGATGCGTCCGTCGAGCCGCCGATGCCGAAATTCAACGACGACTGGACGCTCGGGCCGCCGGACCTCGTGCTCGAGATGGAAGAGGAGTTCAGCCTCGCCGCGACGGGCCCCACGGACGAATACCGGCACTTCGTCTGCCACACGGACCTTCCGGAAGACGTGTGGATCCAGGCGACGGAGATCCGGCCGGGGAACCCGCGGATCGTGCACCACGTGCTGGCCTACGTCGACACGACCGGAACGGCGCGGAAGCTCGACGCCGCGGCCGAAGGTCCGGGGTATCCCGGGGAAGGCACGTCGCCAGGGTTCTTCCCGACGGGCGAAATGGGCGGCTGGGCGCCGGGCGACATGCCCTACGTTCTCCCGGACGGCGTCGGGCGGAAGCTCAAGAAGGGCGCGGACGTGGTGCTGCAGATCCACTACAACCGGTGCGGGACGCCGCAGAAGGACCGCACGAGGCTCGGGCTGTACTTCTCCAAGAAGCCCGTGAAGCAGCAGATCCGCTGGGCCGAGCTGGTGAACGCGTCGTTCGAGATCCCGGCGGGAGCGGAACGGCACGAGGTGAAGGCGGGCTGGAGCTTCTCGAAGGCCGTCACGATCTTCGTCGTGTCGCCCCACCAGCACCTGCTGGGCAAGTCGGCGAAGATGGTCGCGCAGTTCCCGGACGGGAAGCAGCAGACGCTCATCGAGATCGCGGACTGGGAGTTCAAGTGGCAGGACGCCTACATGCTCAAGGAGCCGCTCAAGCTTCCCGGCGGGTCGCGACTCCTCTACACGGCGACCTACGACAACTCCGAAAAGAACCCGCTCAACCCGAACCGGCCGCCAAAGCCCGTCACCTGGGGCGAAAAGACCACGGACGAAATGTGCCTCGGCTACGTCGGCTACGTCGAGGACCGCGAGGACCTGACGCGCCCGAAGAAAAAGAAGAAGGCCGACGAGGATGACAAGTAAGACAGCAGCCTAGGAAATCTTCAGCACCTTGTAGCGGATCGTCCCCCGCGGCGCTTTGACCTCGGCGATCTCGCCCACCTTCTTCCCGATCAGCGCCTGCGCAATCGGCGCCGAGATCGAGATCTTGTTGTTCATCGGGTCCGCTTCGCCCTCCCCGACCAGTTCGAAAATTTCCTCCTCCTTCGACTTCATGTCGACGCACTTCACCTTCGCCCCGAACAGCACCGCATCCTTCGACTGTGAGTTCGGGTCCACGACCTGCACCCGCGCCAGCCGGTCCTCCAGCTCGTTCACCCGCTGGTCCAGAAGCCACAGGTCCGAACGCGCCGACTCGTACTCGCTGTTCTCCGAGAGGTCTCCCATCTCGCGCGCTTCGCCCAGCCGGATTTCGAGCTGCTTGCGCTCGACTTCCTTCATGTGCTTCAGCTTCGCCTTCGCCGCTTCAAAGCCGTCCGGCGACATGGGAACGATGTCGGACACGGGCCCCTCCCCTGATAAAAACGACAAGCCCGCGAAAGGATTCCGCGGGCTGATGCGGGAATTCAAGCAAAGCCGGGCGCGCGGAGTCAAGAACGGGGTGGCGCGGGTTACTTGAGGCGTTCCTGAAGGGCCGCCACCGCCGGGTCGGCCGGGGCGACCAGCCGCGCCCTGGCGAGCGCCGCCTGCGCCGCCGCGCGCTCCCCTCGGTCCAGCGCTTCCCCTCCCCGCCGCGCCCACGTCCGCCCCGCGTCGCGCCGGATCCACTCGACGCTGCTGAGCGAATCGCCCTTGGCGAGGTCGAAGCGCGCGCCGGCGGGGCCGCCGTCGGAGGAGGCTGTCAGGAGGGGGCTTCCCGGGGCAATCCGGCCGTCCGCGCCGATGCCGGCGACCCATTCGGGAGGCACCTTGCGGAGCGGCGGGCCGACCCCGGGAGGGCAGTTCATTCCCGCCGCAGCGCTGGCGAACGCTTCTTCCGTCGCGCAGAACTCCGTCCGGACGCGGCCGGCGAAGGACGAGGGGGCGAACCAGTTTCCCTGGAGGAGCGGGCCGTCGAGTTCGTCGCGGAGAAAAATCGGGGCGCCCGGGACGACGGGTCCGACCTCGAACTGGTGGTCGGGGACGGTGGCGAAAAGGTTGTCGCGGACGACGCCGCCGCCGACGAAGGTGAGGGCGACGCAGGAGGCGCCGGAAAAGGTGTTGTGCTCGATGGTGCTGGTGATGGACCGGCAGACCACGGCGCCCGGGAAGACGCCCGTCGACGGGCTGAAGCCGCAGTGGATGAAGCGGCAGTCCCGGACGACCATCCTGTCGTTGGCGAGTTCGGCGATGATTCCCCAGTTCGGGCAGTCGCGAAATTCGGATTCGCTGAATTCCGCGTCCGGGGCGGCGACGTACGCCGCTGCGAGCTTGCCGCCGGTGGCCGATGACTGGACGAAACGGAATCGCTCGGAGGAGCACTGGAGGGTCCCCCAGTCGCCCCCTTCGACGGCGGTCCTCAGGACCAGGGCGCCAGGCTGGCCGGCGAAGTTGATCGCAAAGCCGGTCCGGAACGTGAGCACCACGCAATCACGAATGACGGACTCGCCGGAGTTGCCGATCGAGACACCGGCGCCGATCGCGCGGGATCGGCACCGGATGAGGGAAGAGCGCGGTGAGGAGGCGAACTCGCAAAGGGCGCCGGCGCCGCCCGGCACGGCGATGTCGCGGAATCGGGCTCCGGGGGAATTCTCCGCCCGGAGGCCGTTCGCCGCCTTGTTGCTGACCACCGGCTCGCAGCCGGGAACCGCGGCGACCAGCACCCCCGGCTTGCCGTGGAGCTCCACCGGGCCGAAACTTCCCGACTCCAGCAGGATCGTGTTGCCGGCCCTGGCCTCCGCGATGGCATCCTCGACCCGGAGGTGCGTCGCCTCCCCGGACCGGCCGACGCGCAGCACGCGGTGCTCGTACGTCGTTGCCGTGTTCCGCGCGAAACGCGCCGCGATCACCCGGACAACGGCGCCGCCCCGGCTGACGATGAAGTGGTAGTCGCCGAAGGGGATGTCCCGCGCGGCGACCGGAGCGGGCCCGACCCGGGTGCAGAGGCCGGCGGCCCTCGCCTCGGCGAGGGGCGGGAAGGTCTCCTCATCCCAGCAGATTCCCGGCTCCGCCACGTTCAGGTCGACCTCGAGCCCTTCCTCCGCGGTGTCGAGCGCCCACGAGCAGGTCCCTTCGACCAACCGCGCCAGCCGGCGGATTTCCGGGTCGCCGGCCACGTCCGGGTTCATCTTCAGCAGCGCCCGCGCGGTCCCGATCTCGTCTTCCGCCGGGCTCGCCTTCCCCGCGATTTCCCCCACGCGGCTCTTGAGGAACGCCAGCCTGACCTCCTTCGCCGTCGTCTCGATCGACGGGTCGCCCGGCAGGAGAGCCCGCGCGGCCGCGACGCGAACGTCCGCCTCCCCGAATTCCCCGCGCTCCGAAAGAGAGCGCGCTTCCGCCAGCGCCGCCGCCACCTTGTCCTGCAGCTCGCGCCGGCTCGCCGCTTCCCGCTCCCGGGCCTCGGCCCGCTGCCGGACCGTGCGTTTCCAGAGGAAGCCGCCCCCGGTGCCGATGGCGAGCACCGCGACGGCGCACGCCACGGCGAGGGGCGCGTGCGCCCGGCACCACCGGGTCAGCCGGTCGACGGCCGAGGGAGCCTCCGCAAGGATCGCTTCCCCGTTCAGGTACCGGTCGATGTCGTCGGCGAAATCCCCGGCGGTGAGGTACCGGCGGGCCTTGTCGCGCGCCATCGCCTTGGCCACGATGAGCTCGATGTCGCGGTGGATCCCGGGGCGCGCCTGCCGGAGCGGCGGAGCCTCCCCCGAAATGATCGCCGTGAGGACGTCGCCGAGGGAAGCGGCCTGGAACGGCGCCTTGCCCGAGAGAAGTTCGTAGAGGACGGACCCGAGGCCGAAGACGTCGCTCTGGGCGTCGACGTCCCGCGTGCGGCCGGAGGCCTGTTCGGGACTCATGTACGCCGGGGTGCCGAGGAGGTTCCCGCTCAGCGTCAGCCCGCCGCCGGCCGTGGCGTCGCGCGCGAGGCCGAAGTCCCCGAGCAGCACGCGCATCGGGCGCGCGTCCCCCGAAACCGTCGCATTCGTCTCCTTCCCGGTCGACGCCACCAGGATGTTCCCGGGCTTCACGTCACGGTGCACGATCCCCTTCTGGTGCGCGAAGTGCAGGGCGCGGGCGATGTCGCGGGCGACCCGAAGCGCCGTGCGCGGCGGGAACGCCCCCTGCTGCTTCATGATCCGGTCGAGCGACGAGCCGTCGATCAGCTCCATCGCGAACCAGTGGGAGCCCGCTTCCTCGCCGACCTCGAAGACCTGCACGATGTTCGGGTGCTGCAGCCCCGCCGCCGCGCGGGCCTCGCGGAGGAAGCGCTGCACCTGGTCCTCGGAGGCGTTCTGGCCGGCGATGAGGATCTTGAGGGCGACGTAGCGATTGAGCGAGGGCTCCCACGCCCGGTAGACGATTCCCATGCCGCCGCGTGCGATCTCATCGACGATCTCGAACCGGCCGATCTTCCGGGCCTGCCTGGTCGCGGGAGGCGGCGCCGGCGCAGGAGGGGCGGCGACCTTCGCGCCGGGCGCGATCATGGTCCGGTCTGCGGCGACCGGCACCACCGATCCCGGGACGAGTGTCGCGCCGTAACGCGCGGCGCCGTCCGACTGGAGCAGGCCGCGCGCCACGAGGACCTCCCGGAGCCGCTTCCCGGCATTCTCGGCCCCGAGCGAGGCGAGGGCGCTCTCGAGCCCGGAAGGGTCGATCTTCCCTGCGGCCAGGAGGGCCTGGGCGAGGGCCAGATCCTCGGCCGTGATCATCTCAGCCGCTCCCTCAGGACGGCGATGGCGGGGTCGTCCGGCGCAAGGAGTTCGGCCGTCTGCGCGAGGCGGCGCGCACGAGCCGGGTCGTTCGCGGTCAGGGCGCGCATCGCCTCCCGTGCCAGCGTTCGGCCGTTCTCGCGGCGGAGCCAGGCGTCGCCGTCCTTCTCGTCGGCGGCCAGCGCGTCCCACCGGACCCCGGGATCCTTCCCGTCCCGCCCCTTGCCGCGCGCCTCGGAATCGGCGCCGAGCCGGTAGTCCCCGTGCTCGGGATCGACGAAGCGCGGGTCCGCTTCGGTGGAAACACGGGCCGCCGCGAAGGCATGGGCCCCGTCGATCGTGGGATCCCTGGCGGCGTCAGCGCGCTGGGGGAATTCCACGGTGTCGATCCGGCCCCAGTTCCGGCACTTCCAGGTGACGAACCAGTCGAAGGTGGTGGAGTCCTCAAGGGGAACTCCGCCGGACGGCAGGCCATGGAAATGGAAGGCGCGGCCCTCGACGCCGGCGGCGATCCAGGACTCGAAGAAACCTCCGCACTGGAGCGCACCGACGCCTGTCCCGTTTCCGCCGACGATGGTGTTGTTCCTGAAGCGCACGCGGCTGCAATCGGCGAAGTAGACGTGGAATTTCTGTTCGGCGCGGGGGACGTGGCAATTCCCGACGAGCAGGTTGTCCTCGACGATCATCGCCGATCCGTTGTAGGCGACGATTCCCTTCAGGCCGGAGCGCTCGACCCTGCAGGCGAGAACCTGTGCGTCGTCCCCCTGGAGGCCGATGCCGAGCTTTCCGGAGTCCTGCACGACGCACTGGATGACGCGAAGGGAGCGGCCCTGCAGGTCGAACCCCGCTTCCCCCGCGCCGCTGCACTGCACGCGGAAGATGGTTCCGCCGCGGCTGTTCTCGGCCACGATCGCGAATTTCCGGGGGCCGGAGATGGAACAGTCCCGGACGAGCCAGTCGTCCGCCCCCGTGAAATCGAGGGTGCGGGCGCCGACTGCGTCGAAGCGGCAGCGCCGGACGACGGGACGGAAGGCGTCGCGGAAATTGATGCCGACGCCGGACGCGGGCTCGAAGACGAGTCCCTCGACGATGGCGCCGTGGGCGGACCCGCCATCGATGCTGGAGATTTCCTCGGGGGGGATGATCCGGGGTGCGGTGCCCGCGGCCGGGCGGATGAGGACTCCCGGGGGAATCTTCGTGCCGACCATCGTGTGGACGCCGCCGTCGAGCTCGACGACGGTCGCGGGAGCCGACGCCAGAAGCGCCGCGGCCAGGGACTCGTGCGTGGCGCCCGATCCCTTGCCGACGCGAAGGGTCCGGTAGTCGGCGCGCATGACGGTCGAGCGGCCCAGCCGCATCGGGACGACGCGGACCGCCTTGTCGGCGCGGCTGAGCACGAGGAGGTAGTCGCCGAACGGGACGTCGAACGGCGCGACGGGCGCGGGCCCCAGGGGCCTGACGATCCCGGCTTTCCGGGCATATGACAGAGGCGGGAACGACGATTCCTCCCAGGGCACGCCGGGCTCCGGCACGCCCAGGTCGACCTCGATCCCCGGCTCCGACGAAACGACCTCCAGCGAGCAGGTTCCCGCCGCGCGGCGCGACAGGGCCGCCACCTCCGGATCGCCGCGGAACTCGGCCGAGACCTCCGCGATCGCCAGCGCGCCCTTCCAGTTCTCGCGGCCGATCGCCTCCGACATCCCGTGCACCGTGCGCTTCCGGCGGCACTCCCGCGAGGTCGAGATCGTCTCCGGGTACCCCGGGATCTCCGTCTCCGCCAGCTTCAACTCCACCATGGCCGTTTCGAAGTCCGCCTTTCCCGTGGCCTCCAGCGCGGCCGCGAGGTGGCCTCGGACCCGCGCTTCCCTGGCCGTGGAATCGGCCAGCGCCCGCTGTTCCGTCTCTCGCTTGTCGCGCACATGCCGCCAGCCGAGCCACGCCGCCACGGAGCCGACCGCGAGGAGGCAGGCCGCCGCGGAGAGGAGCGCCGCGCGCCGCCGCCGCGCGAACCGCGCAACGCGGTAGAACATCGTCGGCGGCGCCGCGACGACCGCTTCCCCCGACAGCCAGCGCTCGAGGTCGTCGGCGAACTCCCCCGCCGTCGCGTACCGCCGGTCCTTCTCTTTCGCCATCGCCTTCTGGACGATGAGGTCCACGTCGCGGTGGACGCCGTTGCGAAGGACGCGGAGAGATTTTGCGTCGACCGACTTGATGTCGGAGAGCACCGAAGCGAGCGTGTCGCCGCCGAACGGCGGCTTGCCGGAAAGCATTTCGTAGAGCACGGCGCCCAGCGAGTACACGTCGCTCCGCGCGTCGATCTCGCGCGTCTTCCCCGCCGCCTGCTCCGGGCTCATGTACGCCGGCGTGCCGATCAGGTTGCCGCTCAGCGTCAGCGATGAGCCGCTTCCCATTTCCTTCGCCAGCCCGAAGTCCGTGAGCAGCACGCGCTCCGGTTTCTCGCCCCCGTCCATCGACCGCACCAGCGATGCGTCCGGGACCTCCGCCAGCAGGATATTCCCGGGCTTCACGTCCCGGTGGATGATCCCCTTGTCGTGGGCGTGCTGAAGCGCGCGCGCGGCCTCGGCCGCGATGCGAAGGGCGCGCCGGACCGGCAGCGCGCCCTCTTTCTTGAGCACGCGATCCACGGACGTCCCGTCGACGTACTCCATCGCGAAGAACTTCACCCCGTCCGCTTCGCCTACCTCGAACACCTGCACGATGTTCGGATGCTGCAGCGACGCGACGGCGCGCGACTCGCGGACGAACCGCTCGATCATGTCCTCGGGGGCGCCCTCCCCCGCGATCGTCGTCTTGATCGCGACGCGCCGCTTGAGCCCCGGCTCAAATCCCTCGTAGACGACGCCCATCCCGCCGCGGCCCAGCTCGCGCACGAGCTCGTAACGCCCCAGCTTCTTCCGGCCCCCCGCACCGCCGCTCGACACGACCGGGACGCGCGTCCCCTTCGACGCCAGCGTGTCCGTCAGCCGCACCGCCTCGCCGCGCGGCAGCAGCCCCGCCTCCTCCAGCGAATCGCCCAGCCGCTTCCCCGGCGCAGCTGCCACGAGGGAGATCTGTTTCTGAAGCGCCTCGGGGTCGACGCGGCCGCTCTTCAGGAGGGACTGGGCGAGGGCGAGATCTTCCGGGGTGAGCACGGGGGGGATTATGGCGGGTGCGGTGCGGACGGCGAAGCGTAACCGCCTGCCCCGGCAGGCTTATTCCACCCAGTCGGCGACGAAAATGTTCGTTTCCCCGTGCGCCTTGCCGCCCCGATTCGATGCGAACACAAGCTTCCTGCCGTCGTGGCTGAACATCGGGAATCCGTCGAACGTCTCGTTCGTCGTCACGCGCTCGAGCCCCGAACCGTCTTCCCCGACGAGGAACAGGTCGAAGTTGCGGCCCTTGGGATCGAGGTGATTGGAAGCGAAGAGGATCCGTTTCCCGTCGGGGTGCCAGATCGGCCCGAAGTTCGCGCCGCCGAGGTGGGTGACCTGCCGGCGGTTGCTTCCGTCCGCGTCCATGACCCACAGTTCCATGGACGAGGGGCGGACCTTCGCGTCGGCGAGGAGCGCGCGGAACTCCTCGAGCTCGGCGCCCTGGGGGTGGAACGACCGGTACGCGATCTTCTTCCCGTCCGGGGAGAACACCGCGCCGCCGTCGTACCCCGGCTCCGTCGTCAGCCGCTTCACGTCCGTGCCGTCGGGCTTCATCGTGTACACGTCGAGGTCCCCCTCGCGGTGGCTCGTGAACACGATCCGCGACCCGTCGCGGTTCATCGTCGCCTCCGCGTCGTAGCGCGGGCCGTCGGTGATTTTCTTCAAGTCCGTCCCGTCCGGCCGGGCCGTGAAGATGTCGTACTGGTCGTGCACCGCCCAGACGTACCCCTTGGAGTAATCCGGCCGAGGCGGCGGCTCGTCGCCGGCGAGGTGCGTCGATGCGAACAGGATCCGCGACCCGTCGGGGAAGAACCAGGCGCACGTGCACTTCCCCTTCCCCGTCGAGACCAGCTTCATCTCCCCGCCGGCCGCGGGCATCACGAAAATCTGGTCGGCCTTCATGTCCCCGTGCGTCGACTGCAGGATCAGCTGCCGGTCGTCCGCGGAGAAGTACGCCTCCGCGTTTTCGCCGCCGAACGTGAGCTGGCGGACGTTCGCCAGCCGGCGCTCGCCGGGCTGGGCAGGAACCACGGGGTCGGAAGCGCACCCGGCCAGGGCGGTCACGAGCGCGACGATCGGCAGTGTTCTGTTCATGGGGGGCGGGATTCTGTCACAGCCTCCCGGGGCCGTGAAGAGAAGCTCTTCCATCGCCGCCGTCCCGCCCGCTATCGTCAGCGCCCCATGGGAGACACCCCGTTCCGTGACCGGCTGGATGACGCAGCGCGTCAATCGCGCCTGAGGACGATCCGCGTGTTCGACGGCCCGCAGGGGCCGGTGCTGCGGTTCGAGGGGCGCGAGGTCGTGAACTTCTCCTCCAACGACTACCTCGGGTACGCCAATCACCCGGTGGTACGGGAGGCGGCGAAGCGCGCGGTGGACGAGTACGGCTGGGGGACGGGGGCGAGCCGGCTGGTGAGCGGGACGCAGCGGCCGCACGCGGTGCTGGAGCGCGCGGTGGCGGAGTGGCTGGGGGAAGAGGACGCGGTGATGTTCCCCAGCGGGGCGGCGGCGAACGCGGGGATGATCGGCGCGGCGGTCGGGCGCGGGGACGCCGTCCTCAGCGACGAGATGAACCACGCCTCGATCATCGACGCCTGCCGCGCCTCGGGAGCGGACGTCATCGTCCTCCCCCACTCGGACGCCGAGGCGCTCGAAAAGGCCCTCGCGACCGCCGGCGGCCGCCGGCTGTACGTGACCGACACCGTCTTCAGCATGGACGGCGACGTCGCCCCCGTCGCCGCCCTCGCCCGCGCCGCGAACGGCGCGCTCTTCGCCGTCGACGAAGCGCACGCAACGGGCGTTCTCGGCCCCGGCGGGCGCGGCGTCTGCGCCGAGGCCGGCGTCCGGCCGGACTTCCGGATGCTCACGCTCTCCAAGTCGCTCGGCGGCGTCGGCGCCCTCGTCGCCGGCTCCCGCGACGCCTGCGACCTCCTGCGGAACTTCTCGCGCTCCCTCATGTTCACCACCGGCCTCCCCGCCGCCGCCGCCGCCCTCGCGGCCCTTCACCTCGTCCAGACCCGCCCCGAGGACCGCGCGCGGCTGGCGGAAAACGCGAAGCGCCTGAGGGACGGGCTGGGGCACGTCGGCCTGGACACGCACGGAGACCCGCGCGTCCCGATCCTCCCCGTGGTGCTCGGCGAGAATGCGGCCGTCGCTTCGACGAGCGATTTCCTCCTCGAGCGCGGCTTCTTCGTCCACCCGATCCGCCCGCCGGCGGTGCCCGCGGGCACGGCGCGGCTCCGCATCACCGTCACCGCGGCCCACACGCCGGCGCAGGTCAACGGTCTCCTGGACGCGTTGACGGACTGGAAGCGGCGGCGATGAATCCATCGCGCCGGATGCGCCGACTCTTGACCGGCCGAAGAGCATCCACGATTCTCCCTCTCACCCCATATCACGTCGAGGCCACCATGGACGTCTTCCAGCTCCGCGACCGCGTCCTCAAAGGCGGTAAAGTCACGCGCGTCGAAGCGCTCGAACTCTTCACCTACGAAGGCCCCGACCTCATCGACCTCTTCGCGGCCGCCAACCGGATCCGGCATCACTTCCGCGGGGACCGGGTGACGTTCTGCTCGATCATGAACGTGAAGAGCGGGAAGTGTGCGGAGGACTGCGTGTTCTGCGCGCAGAGCGTGCGGTACAAGACGGGGGTGCAGGAGTACCAGATGCTGGACGTGGACGCGATCGTGACGGAGGCGCGGGAGGCTTCGAAGCGCGGGAGCGGGTGTTTCGGGCTGGTGGCGGCGTGGAGGGGGCTGACGCGCGGGGCGATCCTGGACAATGTGTGCGAGGCGCTGCGGCGGATCAAGGCCGAGGGGATCATCCACCCGGACGCGAGCCTCGGGATCATCGAGGACCCGGCGATCGCGAAGACGCTCGCGGAGGCGGGGCTGTACGAATACAACCACAACCTCGAGACGAGCCGGCGGTACTTTCCGAAGATCTGCACGACGCACTCGTACGACGACCGGCTGCGGACGATCCGATACCTGAAGGCCGAGGGAGTGCACATCTGCTCCGGCGGCATCTTCGGGATGGGCGAGACGGTCGAAGACCGGGTGGACATGCTGATGGACCTGCGCGAAGTCGGCGCGGAGACCGTGCCGGTCAACTTCCTGAACCCGATGCCGGGGACGCCGATGGGCGACGTGGCGAAGATGCCTCCGCTGGAATGCCTGCGGTGCCTCGCCGTGGCGCGCTTCATCATCCCCGACGCCGACATCAAGACGGCCGGCGGGCGCGAGGTCTGCCTGCGCGACCTGCAGGGGATGATGTTCTTCGCCGGCGCAAGCTCGACGATGCTCGGCAACTACCTGACGACGCTTGGGCGCAGCTCCGAGATGGACCTGCAACTGCTCGAGGATTGCGGTCTCACGGCGGCGGAGAAGGGCGCGTTCGCGGCGTACTAGGACCGGCGGGGCTTGACCGGTTACGCGTGGTCGTCAGGCTCGTCGTGATGGCCGGAGACTGGGTCGTCATCATCGATGGGAAGGCCTTCGTCATTCGGGAAGCGCCCCGGCCCCTCCTTGCTGTACGGGGATCCGAAGACCATCGCCAGCCCGACGAGGAAAACCGCTGCCCACACGCCCATCAGGACCCAGTCCACGGGCTATCTCGTCCCGGGGATATGAAGCGTCTTCTTCGAGTCCTGCGACTCGCTGATCGCCTGGAGGACACGGACGACGTTGTCGCCGGTCAGGTCCTGGCCCTTCTCGCCCATGAAGCGCCCGCTGTTCCGGATCGCGTCGGCCATGGAGAGGACGCCCTCGACGACGTTGTCCGCCGAAACGACGGGAAGGCGCCGCAACTGGTGCTTGGCGAGCTTCGAGAGCGCCGCACCGACGGGCTCGTCCGCCCGGCATGACACGACGCGGCCGTTCATCGTCTCCTTCACTTTCGTCTCGTGGGCCTTCGCGCCCCGGATCGCCATGGCCAGCGCGATGTCTCGATCGGAAATCACGCCGATCACTTTTCGCGCCGCGTCGATCACGGGAAGCATCCCGCAGTCGCCGTCCCACATCACCTTCGCCGCCTGCGCGAGCGTCGACTCGGGAGTCGTCACCCGCGGGCTCCTCGTGCAGATGTCGCCGACGGTCAGCATGGACCGCTCCTATTTCCAGGTCTTCTCGTTGGCCTTCCACCACGCCTTGCAGTCGTTCACGTACCGGATCGCGTCCGACGGGTCCGCCGGGTCGGGAGATTTCGTCCCCGAGTGCGTCATCGCTTCCCAGCCCTTCAATAGCTTGATCCACGTCGCATCGCGGTCGCCCCCCGGCTTCGAAAACCTCACCCGGTCGATCGCCTCGATGAACGCCGGCGGCACCAGCTTCGACTTCACCTTCGGCGCCGCGTCCGCCGCCGAGTTCAGAACCTTCAGCCGCGTCGAAGCGAGCATCTTCGCCATCGCCGCCCCCGCGTCCTCGTTCCCCATCGTCGCCAGGGCGGTGCAGATCCCGTTCAGGACCTCGTAGTTCGCCACCCACGCGGCCTCCTCCTTCGCCCCGCGCGGCTCCTTGTCGAGCATCTTCACCAGCGATTCCGTCTCTTTCGCGAGGAGCGGGCCGACCGTCTTCGAATCCTGCTCCCCCATCAGTTCGGCGGCTTTCGAGCGGACGCCGCCGTCGGGATCGCGGAGAGCCGAAGCGAGCAATTGCGCGTTGACCGCCGGGCGGCAGTTCGAGTGCGCCGCGCAGGCCTCCGCAAACAGCGTGATCGCGCCGATGCGCACCGCCGGATCCGGGTTCCCCATCCCCTCCCGGAACGCCTTCGCCGCTTCCTTGTCCCCCGCCACGTGCGGGTCGCACAGCTTCGCCGCCGTGCACGCCGCGCAGTCCCCCGCTTCCGCCCCGCCGGACAGGAGCGCGATCGCAAGCACGGCACACGTGAGAAGCTTCATGGTGGACGCCCATTCTACGACATAACACCCTCCTTGACCCACCCCCCGCCCGTCCCTATTCTCATCCCCGATCGCACACGGGGTGACCGCGGCCGGAAGCGCGGCCTGAGATAAGACCCGTTGAACCTGAACCGGATCATGCCGGCGGAGGAATCGTGCGGGGGCGCGGCAGCCGCGCCTTCCCATTTCCCGAGCGGGCCCTGGAGGAACATCGATGCTTCGCAGCGAATGGGTCCAGAAACGCGCCGGAGACGCCTGCCGGACGCAGATGCACTACGCGCGGAAGGGCGTGGTGACGGAGGAGATGCAGTACGTCGCGACGAGGGAAGGGCTGTCGCCGGAGCTGGTGCGGAGCGAGGTGGCGCGCGGGAGGATGATCATCCCGGCGAACGTGCACCACGTGAACCTGGAGCCGATGGCGATCGGGATCGCGTCGAAGTGCAAGATCAACGCCAACATCGGCAACAGCGCGGTGACGAGCGACGTCGCGGGGGAACTGGAAAAGCTGCGCGTGTCGGTGAAGCACGGCGCGGACACGGTGATGGACCTGTCGACCGGCGGAAAGCTCGACGAGATCCGCAGCGCGATCATCAACGCGAGCCCGGTGCCGATCGGGACCGTACCGATCTACCAGGCGCTTCAGGACGTGCCGAAGGTCAAGGACCTGACGATCGACAAGATGCTCGAGGTGATCGAGAAGCAGGCGAAGCAGGGCGTGGACTACATGACGCTCCACTGCGGCGTCACGCTGCAGGCCCTTCCCCACATCAAGGGCCGCATCACGGGAATCGTGTCGCGCGGCGGTTCGATCCTTGCGGAGTGGATGATCGACAACCGGAAGCAGAACTTCATGTACACGGAGTACGACGCGATCCTGGAGATCTGCCGGAAGTACGACGTGACGATTTCGCTGGGGGACGGGCTTCGGCCGGGGTCGATCCACGACGCGAGCGACAAGGCGCAGTTCATGGAGCTGGAGGTGCTGGGCGAGCTGACGCAGCGGGCGTGGGAGAAGGACGTGCAGGTGATGGTGGAGGGGCCGGGGCACGTCCCGATGGACCAGATCGACATGAACATCCGGAAGCAGATGGAGGTGTGCAAGGAGGCGCCGTTCTACGTCCTGGGGCCGCTGGTGACGGACGTGGCGCCGGGGTACGACCACATCACGAGCGCGATCGGGGCGGCGCTGGCGGGCTGGAGCGGCGCGGCGATGCTGTGCTACGTGACGCCGAAGGAGCACCTGGGCCTTCCGGATGCGAACGACGTGCGCGAGGGGATCATCGCGTACAAGATCGCGGCGCACGCGGCGGATATCGCGCGGCACCGGAAAGGGGCGACGGATCGCGACGACGAGCTCAGCCGCGCGCGGTACTCGTTCGACTGGAACCGGCAGTTCGAGCTGTCGCTGGACCCGGAGCGGGCCCGGACGATGCACGACTCGACGCTGCCGCAGGAAGTCTTCAAGTCCGCCGAGTTCTGCTCGATGTGCGGGCCGAAATTCTGCTCGATGTCCATCTCCCAGAAGGCGGGCGACTGGACCGAGGCCGACAAAATCATCGCGGAGAACCGCGAAAAGGTGGAGGCGCGCTAGCCATGCCGACGACCGGAAAGTTCTTCCAGTCTGACGGCCGCGAGGCCGACGTGACGCGGGCGATCACCCGCGCCTGGGCGGCCCAGTTCGACCAGATGATCCAGTCCGAGGTGCTCGTGGTCGGCGCGGGCCCCAGCGGGCTGTGCTGCGCCCTGAACCTCGCCCGCCAGGGCGTCAAGACGGTGGTCGTCGAGCAGTGCAACCACCTCGGCGGAGGCTTCTGGAACGGCGGCTACCTCGCCAACAAGGCCGCGATCCGCAGGCCGGCCGACCGCATCCTGGAGGAGCTGCGCGTCCCGCTGCAGGATTCCGGCAGCGGCATCATCCTGGTCGACCCGCCGCACGCCACGGCCGCGCTGATCGCGGCGTGCTATGCCGCCGGGGTCCGCTTCCTGAACCTCACCCTCGTCCGCGACGTGGTCTGGCGCGAGAACCGCATCGAGGGGCTCGTGGTCAACTGGGCGCCGCTCTACCAGATGCCCTACGGCACCGCGCACGTCGACCCGATCCCGCTCGAGTCGCAGGTCGTCGTCGATGCGACCGGGCACGACGCTTCCGTCGTCCACATGCTGGCGAAACGCAACATCTGCGCGACGCCGCCGGGGAACGGGGCGATGTGGATCGAGGAGTCGGAAGAGGAGGTCGTGAAGCGGACGGGCGAATACCTGCCGAACCTGTGGCTGTGCGGGCTGTCCGTGGCGGCGGTTCACGGGACGCCGCGGATGGGGCCGGCGTTCGGGGGAATGCTGCTCTCCGGCGAGCGCGCCGCGGAGCAGATCACGATGAAGCTGCGCAGGCCGGCGACGCCGTCGGCGACGCAGGCGTACAAGGCGGCCGCGGCGCCCGGCGGGCCGAACCTGGTGCAGGTCAAGCTGCCGCCTCCCCCGGGAGCGACGCCCACGCCGGTGGCGCCGACGAAATCGTTCGCGGCCTCCGTGGTCCCGGTGGCGCCGGTCGCGCCGACCGGCCGCTTTGCGCCCGGGACCCCGATCCCCGCGCCCGGCACGCCGCCCGCCGGGACCAAGACGCCCAGCGGATTCCAGCCGGCCGTCAGCGCCCAGATTCCGGCCGCCCCGGGACAGACGCCGAGCGGCGGCAATCTCCCGGCCGTGACTCTTCCCGGCCAGACCGCGCCGGCGGCGAATCCCAATCCGCCGAGTTCGCAGCTCAAGCCGCCCCCCGTGGCGCCGCCCGATCCGTCCATCCCGACGGTGAGCCCCGAGACAAACCGCTGGATGCGCGGCAGCACCAGCCGCTTCTTCAAGAAAAAGCCCTGAGCCTTTTTCCACTCCCATGAAAACGGGCCGCTTTTCGGGCCCGTTTTTTTCTTGTTCCGCGATCCGGGGCGGATAGCTTGCCCGCCTCGACTGGTAACCCCGCCGTTCCAGGTCCCATTTTTCGGAGGTCACCTTGCGTCTTCACCTGGCTCTCGTATTCCTGGCAGCACTGGCGCTGGGCGCCGCGGCCGGCGACGTCGTCACGCTCAAGAACGGGGACAAGATCTCCGGGACCGTCGTCGACATGAACGGCGGGAAGCTGAAATTCAAGACGGCCTATGCGGGAGACCTCACGATCGATTGGGCCCAGATCCAGGCGCTCACCACGGAAGGCCCCGTCAAGCTGAAGCTTGTCGACGGCGAGCTCATCGAGGGGAAGGTCACGACCACCGAAGCCGGGACGCTCAAGATCGAAAGCTCCGGCGTGAAAGACCCCGTGGAAGTCGAGCCGGCCAAGGTCGCGAAGATCAACGAGACCCCGACCGAGTGGCACGGCTCGATCGACCTCGGCTACTACCAGACCGGCGGCAACTCGCGCAAACAGAGCGGCATCGCGGCGGTCAACCTGCTCCGCGAGACCGAGCGCGACAAGTTCCAGATCCGCGCCGATTTCCGCTACGGCCGCGAGCGCGGCGTCACGACCGACCGCAGGGCCTACGGCCTCATCAAGTACGCCTACAAGTTCACCGAGCGCTTCTACGGGTACATCAGCGAAGAGCTCTTCCATGATTTCAACCGCGACCTGCGCATCGGGACGGTCACGAGCGTCGGCGCCGGGCTCGACATCATCAAGGCCGAGCACACGGACCTCTCGGCCGAGGCCGGCGTCGCGTACTTCACCAACGACTACCGCGGGTCCGCCGACGAAGGCCACATCGGCGGCCGCGTCTTCGTCCACTTCCGCCAGGACCTCTTCCTCGGCCTCGTCTTCACCAACGACCTCACCTTCTACCCCAACTTCGAACGCGGCCGCGACTGGCAGGCGCGCGACGAAGCGGCGATTTCGGCGGGGCTCGGCAAGGGCTGGACGATGCGCGTCGGGGCGATCTGGGACTACGACCACGAGCCGCTCCCGCACCAGTTCCGGCATGACGTGCTGTATTTCGTGACGCTGGGTTACCGATTCTAAGCCGGGCCGCGAAACAGTCTTCTCTTGTCCAGACCCCGCTCGGCCCGGCTTGTCCTGAGCGAGGCCGCAGGCCGAGTCGAAGGATGGCCATGACGCGGGAAAACGGTCCGGGAAGACACTTGCTCTGGTTCGATTAGTCCACAACCTCGGAGACACCGAACATGCTCAAGGAATTCAAGCAGTTCATCCTGCGCGGAAACGTGATCGACATGGCCGTAGGCATCATCGTCGGCGCGGCCTTCGGGAAGATTGTGGCCTCCTTCGTGTCCGACATCATCATGCCGCCGCTCGGACTGGCGCTTGGGAGGGTCAACTTCAAGGACCTGGCCTGGTCGATGACGACCGGGAAGGACGGCAAGCCCGTGCTCCTCACGTACGGGAATTTCCTGCAGGCCACCGTCGACTTCCTGATCGTGGCCGCGGCGATTTTTGCGCTCGTCAAGACGGTGAACACCCTTCAGAACCTGCGGAAGAAGGAAGACGCGCCCGCCCCACCGCCCGCGACCAAGACCTGCGGCGAGTGCGCGATGGACATCCCGGTGAAGGCGAGGAAGTGCGGCCACTGCCTGTCGGTGGTGGCGTAGGCCCTAGCGACGGCGCTTCGGCGCGGCCTTCGCCGCCTTTGCGGCGCGGGCCGCGCCGGCGGCGCGCCGGGCCCACTCGACGAGGCGGTCGGCGTCCTCGATGACGGAAGCGGGGACCTCGTAGTAGGACTTCATGACGCGGCCCTTGGCGGGCGAGAACGGCTTCGCGCCGAGCGCCGTGAAGTCATCCACGGACGCGGCGTCGACGCGCAGGTACATCACGCCGCGCCACGTGATGCCGAAGAGCGCGCTGCCGGACATCAGGCCGTACCCGCCGAACATCGCCCGCGCTTCCACACCCCGGAATCCCGCGAGCTGGTCCATCACGAAAACGTGGAACGACTCCCCTTTCACAGGCTGGCTTTCAGCGAGTCGCGGAGGATGTCGAGGCCGCGGTCGAGGTCGGGCTTCTTCACGTTGAGCGGCGGGATGAACCGGATCACGTTGTGCGCCTGTCCGCAGTAGAGCAGCACGAGGCCGTTCTCCTGGCACTTCTTGCGCACAACCTCGACGAGTTCGCCGTTCGGTTCGCGGCCGTTCTTGACGAACTCGATGCCGATCATGAGGCCGGGGCCGCGGACGTCGCCGATGACGGCGCATTCCTGCTTCAGCGCGAGGAGCCGCTCGCTGGCGTGCTTCCCGGCCATGCGCGTCTTCTCGAGGATTTTCTCCTTCTTCATCGTCTCGATCACGGCGAGCGCCGCGGCGCAGGCCACGGGGTTGCCGCCGAACGTCGAGCCGTGGGCGCCCTTCTCCCATTTCTCCATGATCGACTTCTTCGCGCACACGGCGCCGAGCGGGAGCCCGCCGCCGATCGCCTTGGCGACGGCCATGATGTCGGGGGTGACGCCGAAGTGCTGGGCGGCGAACCATTCGCCGGTGCGGCCGAAGCCGGTCTGGACCTCGTCGTACACGAGGAGGATGCCGTGCTTGTCGCAGAGCTTGCGGAGCTCCTCGAGGAACTTTTTCGGGGCCGGGGTGTAGCCGCCCTCGCCCTGGATCGGCTCGATGAAGAACGCGGCGACCTCGTCCGGGGAGAGGCGGGTCTCGAAGAGGTCCTGGATCTCCGCGAGGGACGCGCGGGTCGCGGCCTCCTCGGTCCCGGCGCGGAACGCGCTGGGGAACGGGACGTGGACGACCTCGGGGACGAGCGGGCGGTACTTCTTGCGGTACTTCGCGGCGCTCGCGGTGAGGGAGAGCGAGCCCATCGTGCGGCCGTGGAACCCGCCGGAGAATGCGATGACCGCGGGGCGGCCGGTCGCGTAGCGCGCGAGCTTGAACGCGCCCTCGATCGCCTCGGTGCCGGAGTTCGAAAAGAAGAACCGCTCCAGCCCTTCCGGCATGATCGACTGCATCGCCTCGCCGAGCTTGACCATCGGGTCGTGATAGAACACGCCGCCGGTGTGCATCAGCGTTCGGACCTGCTTCTCGATCGCCTCGACGACGGCGGGGTGGCAGTGGCCGAGCGCGAGCGTCGCGGTGCCGCAGGCGAAATCGAGGTAGGTGCGGCCGTCGTCGCATTCGACCTGGCAGCCCGAGGCGCGGATCGCGCCCAGGGGCGTCGCCCAGCCCAGCACGGGGGCCAGGACCGCCGGGGCTCGGGAAGAAATCGACGGCGCGGGCTTCTTCGTCATGGTCGTTTCGGGCCTCGGGGGGAGAGCGGAGGTTCTGGGCATGGCCGAATGTTCAATGATCAATTTCCAAAGATCAATGATCAATGCTCCCCCGCCCGGTTCCGCCCGCCATTGTTCATTGCCTATTGATCATCGAATATTGATCATTCGTCCTTCCCCACCCCCTCCTCCCTTTCCGGAACCCCCGCGCATGGCTTTCCAGGGCGACGTCGGCCAGATCGGTCTCGCCGACGTCCTCGGCTCCATCGCCGGAAACCAGCTCGCAGGCACGCTTCACGTGACCAGCGAGCGCGGCGAGGCATGGCTGGCGTTCGAGGGCGGGGCCGTGAAGGGCTTCTCGCGCGGCGTGAACAAGGCGCTCACCGCGGAGGACGTCTTCCGCAACCGGCTCACCCCCGGCGCCGAGGACATGGACTCGCTGGTGAAGAAGAAAAAGCGCACGAAGAAATCGTGGGCCGACTTCGCCGAGGCGCAGGGGCTCACGGGCGCCGACCAGTTCCGCGGCCTGCTGCAGGCCGAGCTGACCGAAAACGCCGTCGAGGTCTTCTTCTGGTCCCCGGCCAAGTTCGACTTCGTCCCCGGCCCGCCGTCGGGCGAGCTGTTCGGCGAGGACTTCGGCGTCGTGCTGGACGTGAACAGCCTCATCATGGAAGCGGCGCGGCGGCGCGACCACTGGGAGATGATCCACAAGGTCATCGCGACCCCGGACGACGTCTTCGTGCGCCGCCGTCCCGAGGCGCCCCAGGGGCTTTCGCCGCTTCAGCAGGCCATCTTCGACAACTGCAACGGCGCCATGTCCGTGCGGATGCTCGAAAAAGCGACGCGGGCGACGCGGTTCTCGACGTACGACGCCGTGTCCGAGCTCGTCCGCGCCGGCCACCTCCGCGCGCTGTCCGGCGACGAAATGGTCCGGCTCGGCGAGGAACACGCCCGGGCGTCGCGGACCGGGGAAGCGATCCGGCTCTTCCAGCGAGCGCTCGACACGGAGCACGCGAACATCGGGGTCCGGGAGAAGCTGGCGGAGGCGTACGTCCGCCACGGCGAACCCGCGAAGGCCGCCGGCGAGTACAAGATGCTCGCCCATCGCGCTTCCGAACGCGGCGAGGCGATCGCCGCGGTGGGTCTCTACAAGAAAGCGGTTTCCTGCGCCCCGGACGACGCCGCGGCCCGGGAAAAGCTCGTCCACCTGCTCCGGGACACCGGCCAGCGGGCGGAAGCGGCGGCCGCGGCGCTGGGGCTGGCGATCCAGGCGCGGAAGATGCTGCTGCACGACCGGGCGCTGTCGGCGCTGGACATCGCGGTGGAGCTCGACCCGGCCAGCAAGCCGGCGCAGGAACTCCGGCTGGAAACGCTCCTGGCCCTCGGCCGCAAGACGGAGGCGGTGCGCTGGCTGGAGGCGATCGCCGACCGGGCTGGGAGCGACGACGAAACGGTCACCCTCCTCGAGCGCGCGGTCAAGATCGAGCCCGCCCGCGCCGACCTCAAGACCAGGATCCAGGACATCCGGAGCGGTCGCCTGACCCGCAGGAAGGCGCTGCTCCGCCGCCTCGTCTGGGCGCTGTTCTTCGGCGTGATCGTTTCCGCGACGGCGTTCGCGGCGTTCTGGGAGATCCGGGCGCGCATCCAGTACGACGCCGACCTGCACGAAATTCACCTCAACCTCATCCATGGCGATTACGAGCCGTCCATCGCCAAGCTGAAATCCTTCGCCGCCGCGCACAAATGGACCTTGGCCGCGTGGTCCGCAGACAAGGAGGCCGAATCGATCCGCGAGGCGGCGATCGGCCAGCTGAAGCAGGAATGGGAAGCGGCGCCCGACGACCAGCGGGGGGCGATCCAGGCGCGGATCGACGCGCTGAACGGGAAGAAGTAAGCCTACCCGGAGATCTCGACGCGGTTCCCGCCGGCGGCCTTGGCGCGGTACATGGCGAGGTCCGCGGCCCGGACGAGGTCGCGGGAGGACATCGTGTCCCGCAGAGCTGCGATCCCAATGGAAGCGGTGATAGCCGGGCCGACTTCCCTTTCGATGCAGGCCCGCAGCCGTTCGGCCGCGGTTTTCCCGGCCTGGAGGTCGGCCTCGGGGAAGACGAACGTGAACTCGTCGCCGCCGTAGCGGAAGGCGAGATCGACGTGGCGGCGGAGCGTCGTGAGGGCGGCTCGCCCGACTTTGCGCAGCGCGCCGTCCCCCGCCTGGTGTCCCTGCGAGTCGTTGTACTGCTTGAACCCGTCGAGGTCGGCGAGCGCCAGCGAGAGCGGGTGCTTCATCCGCTTGGCCCGCTCGACCTCCTCGACGACCCGCTCGTTGAAATGCGCCCGGTTGTAGAGGGCAGTCAGCGAATCCGTGATCGCCAGCCGCTTCAGCTCGCGCTCGAGCCGTTTCCGCTTGCGGATGTCCTTGGAGATGCCGATCGTCCCGAGGAGGTTGCCGCCGTCGTCGCGGAGCTGAGACATCGTCACCGAGATGTCGATCGCCCGACCGTCGCGGTTCTTGAGCCGCGTCTCGTAGTCGATCACTTTCCCCTTCTTCTCGACCAGCAGCAGCAGCTTCTTCCGTTCCTCCGGCTCTTCCCAGATCTTCTCCGCCGGCTGGCCGACGATCTCGGCGCGGGTCCAGCCGAAGAGCTGCTCGGCGGCGGGGTTCCACTCGACGACGCGGGCGTCGGCATCGGTCGTGACGATGGCGTCGGCCGAGTGTTCGAGGATGGCCCGCAGGTAGGCTTCGTGCCGCGAGATCATGGGGGCGCGGATTCTACTGGGCGCGGCCCCGGATGCAACCCTGTCATCCTGCCCGGGCACAAAAAAACGCCGGCCAGGGGCCGGCGTCCGGGGTCGACGGGAGCCTAGACGAACTTCACCAGCGTCAGCTCGTTCTGGTAGCCCTTGCGGAACGTGTAGTTCACCTCGTCCATCACCTCGCGCATCAGGAAGATCCCCATCTGGTGCTTGCGCTCGTTTTCAAGGTGCGCGCGGAGCTCGTTTTCCATCATGCCGGACGAGTCGCAGTGGTTGGTGAAGTCGTCGATGACGGCCTTGAAGCGGGTGTCATCGAGGTCGATCGAGATCTTGATGTCGCCCTGGCGGTTGGTGCCGCGGGCGTGGTCGATGATGGAGGCGAGGGCTTCGTCGACGGCAAGGGTGACCAGGCGGCCGTCTCGCTCGGTCAGCCCGCGTTCGGTCCACATGGACTGCACGGCGGCGCGAATATCGACGAGGTGCCGGGGGTCGCAGGCGAAGGTCAGTTCCTTCTGGTGGGTCTTGGCGTTCATCTTGTTTCCTTTCAAGCCGGTGACTCTAACTTCGCCCCCTGTCTTTCGGCCAGAACAAATAAGGAACTTAAGAAATTCCAATCGCATGCAACGGACCCGCTTATCGTTTTTTCGGCTCCAGGTCCGGCACCGCGTACTTCAGCCCTTTTACGTACTGCGCCCTCAGCCGCCGCATGAACGAGTCCAGCGCGGCCCGGTCCTTCTGCGCGGTCCGGATCTTGTCGCGCAGGCTCTCGAACGACTGCGGGGTGGCAGGCCACTTCTTGTTCAGCCGCAGGACGTGGTAGCCCATCACGGTCTTCACCACGGTCGAAATGTCCCCCGGCTTCTCGAGCGCGAACGCGGCATCCTCGAACGCTTCTCCCAGCCGCGTCATCCCGCGGATGAACTCGGGCAGCTTCCCTCCCCCCGGCGCGGATCCGCCGTCGTCGGACTCCTTCTTGGCGAGCTCGGCGAAATCGGACATCCCGTCGGACGCCTGCCGGCGGATCGCCTCCGCCTTCGCCGCGTCGCGCACCAGGATGTGTGAGATCTCGACCTTCGGCTCCGTCTGGTACGCGTAGACCAGCATGTACTCCAGCAGGATCTGCCGCTGCAGGTCCTCGTTCGCCTTCATCTCCGTCCGCAGCTGCTCCGGCGTCTTCCCGAGCTGCTCCAGGTACTGCTTCAGCGTCATCTTGTACTTCTGCTGCGTCTCCTTCTCGCGCTCCTTCATCTCCATGTCGACGCGCTCGTCCAGCTCCTTCGCCGTCACCGACGCCCCGCTGTCCGCCACCGCCCGCTCGAACACGTACTTCAGGATGATCTCCTCCAGCACCTCCCGCCCGTACCACTCCACCGCCCGCTTCAACAGCTCGTCGCGCGTGATCTTGTGCCCTTCCATCTCCGCCACCACGTCGGGCAGGCCGAGGAAGGGCTGTTCGCCGGGCCCCGGGTCGCCGGCCGCGTTGCCGCCCGCGGCCGCGGCGGGGGGAAGAGGTTCTGGCTCCGTCGCAGGCTGCGCTTCCCTGGCCGGCTCCGGCTTCGGCGCAGGCTCCGCGCCGCATCCCGCCAGCACTCCCGCCACCATCACTGCCACGATGCGCTTCATGCCCGCCTCCTATCCCCCCCGGGATTGGAGAAACTCCGCGACCGCGCGGATCGAGTCGTCCAGCGACCGGCCGGGGGTCCAGCCGAGCGCCGCCCGGGCCTTCGTGCAAGAGGCCACGAGGGACGCCGGGTCGCCGGCGCGCCGCGGGCCGTCCACGAACGGCACCTTGCGCCCCAGCACGCGCCCCACGGACGCCACCACCTCGCGGATCGTCGTCCCGCGCTCGGTCCCCAGATTGTACGCCGCCCCCTCGCCCGGCTTCAGCCGCTCCAGCGCCCTCACATGGGCGTCCGCAAGGTCCCGCACGTCGATGTAGTCGCGGACGCAGGTCCCGTCCCGCGTGCCGTAGTCGGTGCCGCAGACGGTGAAGGGCTTCCCCGCCAGCGCCGCGCGGATGACGATCGGCAGGAGGTGGGTTTCCGGCTCGCGGATCTCGCCGAGCCCCCACTCGGGCGCGGCGCCGCAGGCGTTGAAGTATCGCAGCGACGCAAAGCCAAGCCCGTCGGCGGGGCGCGCGTCCTCGAGAGCCTCCTCGAAGTGCTTCTTGGTCCGCCCGTACGGATTGATCGGGTTCTGCGGGGCGTCCTCGAGGATCGGCGTGCTTTCCGGCGTCCCGTACACGGCGGCGCTGGAGCTGAAGACGATCCGGCGGCACTTCGCCGCGCGCATCGCCTCGAGGAGCCGCAGGCTGCCGACGACGTTCACGTCGTAGTAGAGGCCGGGGTTTGCGACGGACTCGGGGACGACGGCCTTCGCGGCGAAGTGCATGACGGCGTCCGGCCGGAATTCCGCGAACGCTCGGTCCAGCGCCCCGCGGTCGCGGATGTCGCCGCGCCAGATCTTTTTCCCGCGGCAGGCCCAGTCGTGACCGGTGGAGAAATCGTCGAAGACCCCGACGTCGTGGCCCGAGGCCTCCAGCGCGCGGCACGCGACGCTGCCGATGAACCCCGCGCCGCCGGTGACGAGCACCTTCACGGGCGCTTCTTCCCTCGCGACGTCTGCGCCACCTGCTCGCGGAAGTACGGCAGCGTCAGCGCCAGCCCCTCGGCGCGGCTCACGCGCGGCTCCCAGCCCAGCACGCGCTTCGCCTTCGAGATGTCCGGCCGGCGCTGCTTCGGGTCGTCGACCATCGCGGGCTTGTGGATGACGCGGCTCCGGCTCCCGGTGATCGCGATGATTTCCTTCGCGAGCTGGAGGATCGTGATCTCGACCGGGTTGCCGCAGTTGACGGGCTCGGCCTCGTCGCTCATCAGCAGCCGGTAGATCCCGTCGATCAGGTCGCTGACGTAGCAGAAGCTGCGCGTCTGCTTCCCGTCGCCGTACACGGTGATGTTCTCGCCCCGCAGCGCCTGCCCGAAGAACTGCGGCAGCGCGCGGCCGTCGTTCAGCCGCATCCGCGCGCCGTACGTGTTGAAGATGCGCACGATCCTCGTGTCGACGCCCCGCGTCCGCCGGTACGCCATCACCAGCGCCTCCGCGTACCGCTTCGCTTCGTCGTACATGCTCCGCGGCCCGATCGAGTTCACGTGCCCCCAGTACGTCTCGCGCTGCGGGTGCTCCAGCGGATCGCCGTACACCTCGCTCGTCGAAGCCTGCAGGAACCGCGCCTTCTTCTTCATCGCGAGGATCAGCGCGTTTTCCGTCCCCGCGCTTCCCACCTTCAACGTCTCGACCTGCAGCTTGACGTAGTCTTCGGGAGAAGCGGGGCTGGCGAAGTTGAGGACGGCGTCGACGCGGCCGGGGACGGTGAAGGGCTTTGTGATGTCCTTGCGGAGGAAGCGGAAGCCGCGGGTGCGGGCGAGGTGGGCGATGTTGGCCGGGGAGCCGGTGAGGAAGTTATCGACGGCGACGACCTGGTGGCCTTTGGACAGGAAGAGGTCGCAGAGGTGCGACCCGATGAAACCGGCACCGCCGGTGATGACGACGCGCATCCGTGTGGGGCTCCGCGGGAGGAGGGCGAATCGTACGCGGGACCTATCGGAAGTCAAGGGCGGGCAGGGGGTTATCGCTCGCGCTGGGCGTCGTTCCAGCGCAGCAGGAGCTCCTTGAGACGGAGCTTGAGGAACTCGTCGACGTTCCGTTCACCCACGACTTCGCTGCCGGCGGCGTACGCGGCGGCGACCCGGCGCTGGCGCTCGACGTCGCGGCGGATCTCGGAGGTGGCGGCCGGTTTCGCCATCTCCTCCGGGTTGTCGGCGGCCTTCTTCTCCGCAGCGGCCTCGATCAGCCGCGCCAGCGACGTCCGTGCCTTGATCGCTTCACCGGCATCCGGCGCGGCGAACACGGACTTGATGCGGTCGATGTCCTCGCGGATCGTCGCGGCGGGCCACCAGCCAGGAAGGAAATGGCGGACGACGCCCTTGGCGGTGCAGATGTAGATGCCGATGGCGCCGGTGGGACCGGTGTCGCCTTCCGGCGACGGCTCGGCCTTCGGGTCGCGGTCGTCGGGGGCGCCGTCGACGCCGGAATTCCACCAGACGAGCACAAAACGGGCATTGAGCTCGTTGGCGAGTTCGGGCGAGGCCAGCTCGCGGCGGAGGGCCTCCCCCGCCCGGCTGTGGGCCTGGTCGAGCGGGCCGTCGGCGCACACGAGAAAGATCGGGCGCCCCGAACGCACGGCCTGCTCCATCGCCGCTTTGACCCCCGTGGCCCAGCGCGGCTTCCCGATCTCGGCCAGCGCGTTGCGCAGCCGCATCCGGATTTCCGCGTCCTTCGTCGCGTCGAGTTCCTTCTGGATCAGGTCGCGCGCGTCGGGCCCGAGCGCGATCATGTCCTGCTCCGCCTGCTCCCGCACCGTCCAGGAGTCGTCCGAGAACTTCGCGAGGATCGCCCGGAATTTCTCCTCGACGGTTCCTTCGGCGCGAACCGGAATCGCGGCGGCGAGGACGATTGCGACGCAGGCGAGCAGACGGCCCATCGTGGACGGCCTCCGTTGGGAACCGGCGGAATCGTAACAGACCTCCGGACGATTGGACGATTCCTCGCCCCGCCGGTTCCTCCCCGTTCCCGATTTCGCGCGGATTCGCGTTAGACTGTGCCCCTCCATGCCCCGCATCCTCCGCGCCGCTTCCCTGTTCCTCCTCCTCGCCCTCGCGGCGGCGGCGGAAACCCGCACCATCACGGTCCTGCACACCAACGACCTGCACGGGGCGCTTCTCCCCCAGTCCGATTTCGAAACCTCGGGCGCTCGCAAGCCCGACCGGGGCGGCGTGGCGCGGCTGGCGACGGTGATCGCGGCGGAGCGGGAGTCCGCGGCGAAGGAAGGAAGGGCCGTGGTGCTCGTCGACGCGGGCGACTGCTTCCATGGAACGCCCGAGGGGAACGAGACGAAGGGGGAAGCGGTCATCGCGTGGATGAATCTCGAGAAGTACGACGCGATGGCTCTGGGGAATCACGACTGGGCTTATGGCGACCGGAACCTGGCGGCGCTGGCGGGGATGGCGAAGTTCCCATTCGTGAGCTGCACGGTGACGCGCGTCGACCCGAAAGCGACGACGGCGGCGATCGTCGAGTACGCGAAGGCGTACGTGGTGATCAAGGCCGGGGACCTGAGAGTCGCGGTCGTGGGCTTCACGACGGCGGGGACGCCGGACATGAATCTCCCGGAGCACGTGAAGGATCTCGACTTCGGGCCGGACTACGGGCCGCAGGGGGCGTTTTACATGAAGCGAGCGCGGGGTGAGGCGGACCTGGTGATCGCGCTGACGCACCTCGGGAGCCAGTCCGACGCGCGGCTGGCGGAGAAGGCGCCGGGGTTCGACCTGATCGTCGGCGGACACGACCACCGCGATTTTCCGAAGGGGTTCGAGAAGAACGGGACGCTGATCGTGCAGGCCGGCTGCGACGGGGCGTGGCTGGGGCGTGTCGACCTGAAATACGACACCGAGACGCGGAAGGTCACCTCGCGCGAGGCGCGGCTGATCACGATCGACGCGAGCATCAAGGACGAGCCCGCGGCCGCCGAGCTGGTGAAAAAGTACACGCGCGCCGAGCTCGACAAGCCGGCCGGGGCGACCGCGGCGTTCATCGGCCGCGGCCAGGCGAGCCCGCTCGGCCTGCTCGTCGCCGACGGCATCCGCATCACCGCCAACGCCGACGTCGCCTTCATCAACAGCGGCGGCATCCGCAACGACCTCCCCGGCGGCCCCGTGACGCGCCGCGACCTCTACATGGCCGCCCCGTTCGAGGACTCCCTCGTCCTCTACACGCTCACCGGCGCCGAAATCCGCGCGCTCTTCGACGGCGCCTTCCGCGACGGAAAACTCGACTACCCCGTCTCGGGGGTCGAATTCTCCGTCGACGCGAAGAAACCCGCCGGCGAGCGCATCCTCGGGCTCAAGATCGGCGGCGAGCCGTTCGATCCCGCAAAGTCCTACTCCGTCGCCACCACGCGATTCGCCGCCAATCGACTCGCCGGCGACTCCGCCGGCCGGAAGATCCTCGCGCCGGGCGGCGAGCCGCGCGAACACAAGGTCCTCGAGTCCACGCTCCAGGCCGCGATCCTGAAGCGCTTCGAGGGCGGCGCGATCGTGCCGCCGCCGGAGCCGGGGCGGGTGACGTTCGTGAACCGCCGATAAGCGAGCGCGCCCTGTACAATGCGGCGATGCGCCGCCCGGCCCATGGGTTCACGCTCATCGAGCTCCTGATCGTCATGGGGATCCTGATCCTCCTCGGCAGCATCGCGCTCACCAGCCTGTCCCGCGCGCGGCTCGCCTCGAACGAAGCACAGGCGGTCGCGGCGCTTCGCACCGTCGCCGTGACGGAGACGGCGTGGCGCCAGAACGACGGCGACGGGAACGGCGAGGCGGATTTCTGGACCGGAGACTGGTCGGGTTTCCACCGCGTCGCGAAGAAGGACGGGCACAGCTGGGAGCTCATATCCGCCGACCTCGCCCGCGCCGACGGCGCCCCCGCCAACGAAACGCCCGCTTCGTCGACGCCCCGCATCAATCCCCCGCTCGTTTCCGGCGCGGCCGTCCCGCACGCCGGGTATTTCTTCCGCGCCATGACCTCGGATTACGCCGACCCCGCCCAGCCCTACCAGGCCGGCGGCCCGACCAATCCCCTGCGCTTCGGCTTCACCGCCTGGCCCGCCACGCCCGAAGCCACCGGCCACTTTGTTTTCATCCTCCTCGAGTCCGGCGCCATCTGGGCGCGCGACCTCGAAGGCCCCGGCCCGGGCGGCCCCGCCCCCGCCGGCGCCACCCTCCTCCCGAACGCCACCGGCGGCCAGCTCACCTGGCCCGGCGCCCCCGGCTCGCAGGTCCTCAACGTCCCCGAGGACAAGGCCTGGAAGTCCGTCCAGTAATCACACGGCGCGCCGCTCCGACAGCTCCACCGCCTCCATCCCCTTCGGCGTCAGCACCAGCCGCGCTTCCCCGTCCGCATCCAGGTACCCCGCCCGCGCCAGCAGCTCCATCCGTTCGCTCCACGCGGAAGCGCTTCCGCCGAGCCGGCGGGCGGCGGCGGTGCGGGTGAGGCGGGCGGGGTTTGAAGCGACGAGGAGGAGGATGGGGAGGGCTTCGGCGTGGGGGACGACGGGGCGGGGGCCTGCGGGGACGTAGGCGGAGCGCGGGCCGGGGATGGCGTCGACGACGGCTTCCTCGACGAGGGCCTTCTTGGTTTCGGCGAGGCGGCGCGGGGGGAGGCCCTCGAGGGCGCCGAGGTGAGGCCGGCGATGGAGGCCCTGGCGGGCGGCGGGTTTGGCGCGGCCGGCGAGGATCTGGTCGAGGACGCTGCGTGAGATCCCGCGCGGCCCGAGGTCCTCGACGGCGGCGATGACGGCGGCGCGCACGGCTTCGTCGTCGGGGTCGCGCCTGCCGGCGTAGACGCCGAGCTCGCGGGCCTGGGCGTGGTCGGCGCCGTCGCGCTTGCAGGCGTCGCAGTTCCGGCAGTCCAGGTCGACGGGAGGGCGCTCGCCAAAGTACCGCAGAAGCGCCCCGCGGCGGCAGCGCGCCCCCTCGGCCCAGTCCTCCACGGCGGCCAGCCGGGCGAGGTCCGCGGCCTTGCGCTCGGCGAGAAGCGCGAGGTCGAGGGTGTCGGGAAGCGGCGACGTGCGGCCGTCGGCGCTGACGAAGCCGCGCTCCATGAGCCACGCCCGGGCGCACGGCCATTTCTCGGCGCCGGCTTCTTCGTTCGAGGGAGCGCCTTCGCCGCGCTCGATCCGGCCGTGCACGATGCGGATTTCGGCCTCGGAGGGGTAACGCCGCTCGATGAACCAGCGGTGCAGGGACGAATCGGTGCGGCTGTGGAGAAGCCAGCACCGGGCCGGGGCGCCGTCGCGCCCGGCACGGCCGATTTCCTGGTAGTAGGCCTCGAGCGAGCCGGGGAGATGGAGATGGACGACCGCGCGGACGTCGGGCTTGTCGATCCCCATGCCGAACGCGACGGTGCCGACGACGACGCGGGCCTTCCCGCGGATCCAGGCGTCCTGGTTCCGGGAGCGGTCGCCGCGGTCCATGCCGCCGTGATACGGGACGGACGGGATCCCGAGCGCCGAAAGCTGGCGCGCGACTTCGACCGTGTCCTTCTTCCGCCCCACGTAGACGATCGCCGCCCCCTCCGGCCCCAGCACCCGCGCCGCCGAGCGGACCTTCTCTTCCTCCCGGACTTCCCGGGCGCCCAGGAAGAGATTCGGCCGGTCGAACGGGTTGACGATCAGGCAAGGCGATCGCAGGCCCAGGCGCTCGGCGATTTCGGCGCGGACCCGGGGCGTCGCGGTCGCGGTGAGCGCCAGGGTCGCGCCGGCGCCCAGTTCCCCTGCGTGGGCGGCCAGCGCGAGGTAGTCGGGGCGGAAATCGTGCCCCCAGTGCGAGATGCAATGCGCTTCGTCCACGACGAAGCGCGCGACGCCGGCCCTTCGGAGCGCCGCCACGGTTCCCGGCGCGGCGAGCCTCTCCGGCGACAGGTACAGCAGCCGGATGCGCCCGGCGGCCGCTTCCCGCATCCGCCGGGCTCCCTCGCCCGGGGGGAGGTGCGAGTGGATTTCCGCCGCGCCGGCGATCCCGCGCCGCCGGAGGCCGTCGACCTGGTCCTTCATCAGGGCGATGAGAGGGGAGACGACGACGGTGAGGCCGGTGCCGAGGAGGGCCGGCATCTGGTAGCAGAGGGATTTGCCCCCGCCGGTCGGCAGGATGCCGATGGCGTCGCGCCCGGCGAGCAGGGCCTCGACGAGGGGCTTCTGGCCGGGGAGGAAGCGGTCGTGCCCGAACAGGCGGGCGAGGTCGGCTTTCAGGTCCATACATGGACTATATCACATACAGCGTGTATGTCAAGGCGACCCGTTGAGAATAGTGATGCCGTTCAGCGCGCCTGCCGCAGTTCCCTCGAAAAGACCCCCGCGAGCCCCACCATCGCCCCGATCCCGGCGCCCAGGAACAGCGCCGGCGCGCCGAACCGGTCCCCCGCCCAGCCGGTGGCCAGCACCGACAGCGACGTGAACCCGATCACCGTGAGCTGCACGAGCGAGAACGCCTGCCCCTGCATCTCCACCGGGATCCGCTCCTGCACCAGCGCTGTCCGCGGCACCGTGATCATCGGGATCGACAGCCCGTGCACGAACACCGCCAGGCACAGCAGCGGGAACGACCGGATCCAGAAGAACGGGATGTACGTCACCCCGTCGAGGAACATCCCGATCAGCAGCAGCTTCCCCTTCGGCACCGCGAACGTCGCGCGCCTCACGAACCACAGGCTCCCCGCGAACCACCCCGCCGCCAGGCACGCCTCGAAGATCGCCAGCTCCATCGCCCCCATCCCGTACGTCGTCTTCAGCAGAAGCGCGCTTCCCACCAGCGCGGGGCCCATGATGAAGAAGTTGTCGACGGCGGTGAGGAACAGGAGCGCGCGGAAAAGCGGGGAGCGCAGGGCCACGGCGAGCCCCGAGCCGCCGGCAAGCGTGACGCGTTCGCGCCGCGCCGGCCGGACGAGCAGCAGGCACGCCGCCGAAAACAGGAACGTCGCACCGTCCGCGCCGATCAGCGCCACCATCGTCCCCGGGTCTGTCCCCTTCCCCGCCCCCGCGATCCCCAGCGCCGCCGCGGCGACGAGCATGCCGGCGATCATCGCGAGCTGGGTGGAGGTCTGGAGAAGGGCGTTCGCGCGGACGAGGGCGACCCCCTCGGCGAGGTCGGTGATGAGCGCGGACATCGCGGGGGCGAACGCGCTGGAGAACGTGGAGACCAGGAACGCGATCGCCGCGAGGACGAGCCAGGACATGTGGCCGTAGTGCCACAGGACGGGGATGGCGAGCAGCAGCGCGGCGCGAGCGACGTCCGTGACGATCATGAGCCACCGGCGATCGAAGCGGTCCGCGATGACGCCGGAGAGCGGGCTGAAAATCAGGAACGGCAGCGTCGCGGCGAACCGGACGATCCCGGCGCGCGAGCCGCCGGTTCCCTCGGGGCTGATCGAGATCGTCAGGAACACCAGGACCGCCGCCAGCAGCGCGTCCCCCGCCTGCGACACGAACTGCCCCAGCCACAGCAGCAGGAAGTTGCGCTTCATCCCGTGACGGTCAAGGAAGCACGACCGGGGGACGCACCACGCCCGCCATCGTCGCCGCGGCCTCGCGGTAGACCTCCATCAGCGCCTTCATCTCGGCCTCGGCGGAGTGGGCGGCGCGGGCTCGGGCCGCGCCGGCGGCGCCGAGGGAAGCGCGGAGCGCGGCGTCCGAAGCAAGCCGGCGGGCCGACTCGCGCAGTTCGGCGTCGGTGCGGAACAGGAAGCCGGTCACGCCGGACTCCACGAGCCCGCGATTCCCCGGAATGTCCGAGGCGAGCACCGGCCGCCCGAAGTGCATCGCTTCCAGGATCGCGTTCGACATCCCCTCAACTTCGGACGTGTTCAGCACGACGTCGACGTCGCGAAGGGCGCCGGCCATGCGGGCGTGCGGCCGGATCTCGACCAGCCGGACCCACGGACGCTCGCGCGCCGCCTCGACGACTTTCTTCGCGTACTCCTCGTCGAGCCGCGGCCCCGCGATCACGAGCTCGATCCCGAGGTCGTCCAGCGCGTGAATCGCGCGCAACTGGCCCTTCACGGGCCGGATCCCCCCGGACATCAGGAACAGCGGCTTGTCGGGCGGGATCGAGTACGTCCCGCGAAGCGCGAACGGCGCTTCCTCGAGCAACCCCATTCCCTTGGGGACGACGCGGATCTTGGGGGCGAGGGAGGAATCGGCCTCGAGGAGGGGGGCGGCGGTTTCGCGCTGGTGGACGACGAGGGCGTGGGCGGCGCGGCAGGCGGCGAGGACTTCCTCGCGGCGGTCGGGCATGAAGAGGTCGCGGCCGACGTCGGTGCCGGTCAGGGAGACGACGAGGGGGCGGGCGTCGCGGACGAGGAAACCGGTCTTGCGGGCGTGGAAGGCGTGGACGACGTCGGGCTGGTAGACGGCGAGGACGTTGGGGATGTAGGGGCCGAGCGTGTCGAGGTCGAGGACCTTGGCGCGGGAGCCGGCGGCGACGATACCGCTGAGGACGCGGCGGGCGGAGACGGCGTTGCCGGAAAGCGTGGCGTACGAGGGAACGACGAGCGCAATGTCCACGGGTTAGAGCGCGCTCCAGTTGGACAGGGTGAGACCGCGCGCGGAGATGCCTTCGCGGATGCGGGGATCGAGAAGGGCCTCGAGCTCGATCTCGCGTTCGGCGGTGGAGAACGGGAGTGAACCGGTCTGCGGATAGCCGGGGTGAACGAGGATCTCGGTGACGCCGTCGCCGCAGAGGTCGAGGAGGCGGAGAAGGGTCCCGGGGTGCACCGCGCCGATGAGCCCGGCGCCGAGGTGGCGTTCGGGCCAGCGCCAGCCGGCGGCCTCCCACAGCGGCCGCGACGCCGCGGACATTTCGCGGCAGCGGTTGACGAAGTGCGCCTTGTCCGGGCCGGAGAGGATCGTGCCGTCGGGGTGCTCGAACACCATGCGGACGCGGCGCGGCATCGAGAGCGCGAGGAGCCCCGCGGCGATCCGTGGCACGAGGTGCAGGTGCTGGTGCCCGTCGAGGTGAGTCGGCTCGACGCCGGCGCGCCGCATCTTCGCGATCTGCGCGTCGGCCTCCTGCCGGATCTCCGCCGGGTCGAGGAGCCCGCCGAGCGCCAGCCGCCACGTCTCGTCCTTCGTGTGGAACTCGCCGTTCCCCTGCGTCAGCGTCCGGTACGGCCCGCCCACGGGCTTCCCTTCGCTGATGTTCAGGTGCAGCCCCACCGGCAGCGACTTGATCCGCTTGTCCTTCACGGCGTCGTCGAACCCCTGCGCGTTGACGAGAAGCGACGCGTCGGTGACGACGCCGCGCTGGGCGGCCTCGAAGATGCCGCGGTTGCGGGCGGGGTCGGCGCCGAGGTCGTCGGCGTTGATGATGAGGCGGCGCATGGCTCGCGAAATTCTATGCCCGCGCCCGGGGATTCGGTAGCACCGTCTTTACCAACCGCGTCTTTGACCTGCGCACGCCGCTTCATTAGAGTGCCCCCATGCCCGCCGACCGCCCCGAAGGCCTTTCCCGCCGCCAGTTCCTCGGCGTCACCGGCGCGCTGGCCGGTGCGGGGATGATCGTGGGCAAGGCCGTGGCGGAGGACGGGGCGCAGAAGGGCGCCGGGCTGGGCCCGGGGCCCGTCTCGTTCACGCTGAAGGTCAACGGGGCAGATCGCCAGGTCACGGCCGAGCCGCGAGCGACCCTTCTCGACGTCCTGCGGGGCCCGCTGGACCTGACCGGCGCGAAGCCGGCCTGCGAGCGCGGCGAGTGCGGCGCGTGCACGGTGCTCGTCGACGGCAAGTCCGTCTACGCCTGCATGATGCTCGCCCTCCAGGGACGCGGCCGCGAGATCCGCACCGTCGAGGGACTCGCGAACGGCGACCAGCTTCACCCGGTCCAGAAGGCGTTCGTCGAGCACGACGGCTTCCAGTGCGGTTTCTGCACCCCCGGCCAGGTCATGTCCACCGTCGCCCTCCTCGAGGCCAACCCTTCCCCGTCCCCCCTCGAAATCCGCGCGGCGCTCTGCGGCAACATCTGCCGGTGCGGGGCGTACCAGGGGATTTTCAAAGCGGCGGCGGCCGCGGCGAAGGGCAAGTAGCGATGGCGAAGAAAACGATCCGCGTGGGGCACCCCGGGAGCTACCGGGAGATCGAGGTGGACGCGCCGGATTCCGAGCCGGCGCCGTGGGATGCGGACTCGAAGCTTGAAGTGGTGGGCGGGAAATCGCCGCGGCTCGAAGGGGCGGACAAGGTCACGGGGAAGGCGAAGTACACGGCCGACGTGAACCTGCCGGGGATGCTGGTGGCGCGCGTGCTGAGGTCGCCGTATGCGCGGGCGACGGTGAAGTCGATCGCGCTCGACAAGGCGCGCAAGATGCCCGGCGTGAAGGCCGTGATGGAAATCGAGAAGGAGGCGCGCTTCGCAGGGCAGCCGGTCGCCGCGGTCGCCGCGGAGACGGAGGCGCAGGCGGAGGACGCGCTGGCGGCGATCGACGTGGACTGGGCGGTCGGCGAGCATGTGGTCGACGTCGAGGAAGCGCGCAAGCCGAACGCGCCGCGCGTGCACGGCGGCAAGAACCCGAACGAGCGCGGCGGCGAGGCTCAGAACACGGCCTCGGAGGACGATTGCGCGAAGGCGCTCAAGAACTCCAAGGTGACGATCGACCTGACGTTCACGACCCCCGTCGTCACTCATTCGTGCCTCGAGAGCCACGGGAGCGTTGCGAAGTGGGAGTCGGACGGCTCGCTGACGGTGTGGGACTCGACTCAGGGGATCTTTGCCGTGCGTGACGGCCTCGCGCGGGCCCTTCAGCTCCCCGCCGAAAAAGTGAAAGTCCTCAAGGAGCACATGGGGGGCGGGTTCGGGTCGAAGCTGGGGATGGGGCAGCACTCGGTGATCGCGGCGCGGCTGGCGAAGGAAGCGAAGGCGCCGGTGAAGCTGATGCTGACGCGGCGCGAAGAGCACCAGGCGGGCGGGAACAGGCCGTCGAGCGTGCAGCGGATCCGGGCGGGGGCGGACAAGGACGGGAAGCTGACGTGCCTCTGGCTCGAGAGCCACGGGACGGGCGGGATCGCGGGCGGGTCGAACTGCGCCGGGCCGCTGATGTCGCTCTACGCCTGCCCCGTGCGCCGCGTCTGGCACGCGGACGTGATGACGAATGCCGGCCCCGCGCAGGCGTTCCGCGCCCCGGGCCACGTGCAGGGGATGTTCGCGCTGGAAGGCGCGATGGACGAACTCGCTTCGAAGCTCGGTCTCGACCCGGTGGAATTCCGCCGCCGCAACGACGGCAACGACCTGCGCCACGCCGAGTACGCCGAGGGAACGAAGATCGCCGGATGGGAAGGGCGCGAGGCGCTTCGCAACGGCGCGCCCAAGGGCAAGGCGCGGGGGCTCGGGGTCGCGGCGTCGATCTGGGGGGGCGGCGGCGCGCCGGGGGCGCAGGCCCGGTGCGTCATCGGGCGCGACGGGTCCGTCGAGATCCAGTGCGGCACGCAGGACATCGGCACTGGGACGCGCACGATCATCGCGATGACGGCCGCGGAGGAGCTGGGACTTCGCCCCGAGCAGGTCCGCGTGAAGCTCGGCGATACGTCGTTGCCCTTCTCGCACGGCAGCGGCGGGTCGATGACGGCGCCGTCGGTGACGCCGGCGGTCCGCGCCGCGGCGGCCGCGGCGAAGGACCGCGTGTTCGAGGCGTGCGCCAAGGCGCTCAAGGCCGCGCACGCCGACTTGACGGCTCGCGGCGGAAACGTCGTCGCCAAGGGAGGAGCTTCCCTCTCCTGGGCCGAGGCCTGCGCGAAAATCGCTGGCGCCAACGTCAGCGAGCAGGCGACGCGCCAGCAGCCGTACAAGGGGTTCAAGGACGGCACGGCGGGGTGCCAGTTCGCCGAGGTCGAGGTCGACCTCGAGACGGGGCACGTCCGCGTGCTGCGCGTCGTCGCCGTGCACGACTGCGGCCGCGTCGTCAACGCGATGCTCGCGGAGAGCCAGATTTGCGGCGGCATCGTCCAGGGGCTGTCCTACGCCCTCCTCGAACAGCGCGTCCTCGACCGCGCCAGCGGCCGGATGCTCAACGCCAACCTGTCCGACTACCGCATCGCCGGCCCCAAGGAAATCCCCGAGATCAAGGTCGTCCTCTTCGACGTCTCCAACGGCCGCACCAACACCGGCGTCATGGGAATCGGCGAGCCGCCGATCATCCCCACCCCCGGAGCCATCGCCAACGCCGTCTCCCACGCCATCGGCAAACGCATGACCGACCTCCCCATCACCCCCGACAAAGTCCTCGCGGCCCTCGGGAAGAAATGACCGCACCCTTCACCTGGTGGGATCCCCGTACGGCCGAAGAGGCCGCGGCGATGCTCTCGAAAAAGGGCGCCTCGGCGCTCGGCGGCGGCGTCGACCTGCTCGGGGAAATGAAGGAAGGGATCCGGGCGCCCGAGCACCTCGTGAACCTGCGCGCCGTCCCGGGGCTCGATGCCATCGCGAAGAACGACCGCGGCTGGCGCATCGGCGCCACGGCGCTCCTCGCGGATATCGCTTCGCACGCAGACCTGCGCAAGGACCTGCCGGGGCTGTCCGAAGCGGCGGCGGCGGTTGCGACGCCGCAGATCCGCAACCAGGGGACGATCGGAGGCAACCTCGCGCAGCGGCCGCGCTGCTGGTACTACCGCGCGGCGGAGTTCAGTTGCGTGAAGAAGGGCGGCAAGGGGTGTCCCGCCGAGGCGGGCGAGAACCGTTACCTCGCGATCCTCGGCGGCGGGCCGTGCCACATCGTCCACCCCAGCGACTGCGCGCCGATGCTGGTCGCCCTCGGGGCGCGGCTCTTCCTGCGCGGCCCGGACGGCGCGCGGGACCTCCCGATCGCCGATTTCTACGAGCTCCCCTCGAAGAACGCGCTCTGCGAATTCACGCTCAAACCCGGGGAGTTCATCGAGGCCGTCGAGGTCCCCGCGGCCCTTCCCCGCTCGACCTACGTCAAGATCCGCGAGAAGGACTCGTTCGATTTCGCGGTCGCGGCGTGCGCGATCGCCGGGAAGATCGAGGGCGACCGTTTCACGGAGGCGCGGATCGTGCTGGGCGGCGTCGCGCCGGCGCCGTGGCGTTCCGCGTCCGCGGAGGCGAATCTCCTGAAAAACACGATCGCGGACGCCGCCGAGCCGGCCTCCAACGTAGCCGTTGAGGGCGCCAAGCCCCTCTCGCAGAACGCCTGGAAGGTCCCGATGGCCCGCGCCGCCGTCGCCCGCGCCGTCCGCTCCTTCCTCCCCGGATAAGTTCCCTTTCGGCCGCGCGTCGGTCACAATGCGCGCATGGACGTCCGCTTCGCCGATCCCACGAAAGTCAGCCTGCTCGCGCACATCTTCTCGTCGATCCTGCGCCGCGGGCTGGCCGACGCCTCCGTCGCCCGCAAAGTCTCGGGCCTCGGCCGCATCGGCGTCGAGATGGCCGGCTTGTCCATCACCGCCGACTTCACCGACGCCGCCGTCCTTCTTTCCCCGGGCCGCGAGGGATGCCGCGCCTGGGTCGGCGGCGGCATGGCCGACCTCCTCGAGGTCTGCCTGCACGGAGGCTTCGTCAAGCCGTGGCTGGAAGGACGCCTGCGCTGGGGCGGCAACCCGTTCGCGCTGCTGAAGCTGCTGGGCGTCTTGGCGGCGGCAAGGAAATGAATCCTGCGTTGCGACCTGCTGGTGCGCTTCCCCGCTTAATCCACTCTTCCATGGATCTTTAGAACCGCCCTCACATGCGCAAGCATCACCGGCCTTCCCCCGCTCCCGTTCCCATGAAGAAAGCAAGCCCCTCCCGGGCAAAGCCCGACGCCGCGCTGGTGCGGAGGGTCGCGGAGATGTTCGGGCTGCTGAGCTCGCCGACGCGGCTGCGCATCCTGCAGGCGCTGGTCGCGGCGGGAGAGCTGCACGTGCAGGGCGTCGCCGACGCCCTCCGGATGCGCGTCACCGCGGTGTCGAACCAGCTCCGTCTCATGGCCATCGTGGGCGTCCTTGCGGCGAGGTCGGAAGGGCTCCGAGTCATTTACTCGGTAAGGGCCGACTGGGTCGCGGCGCTTCTCGACGCCGGGCTCGCGCAGGCCCGGCTGAAGAAGGACCGCCTCCAGCTCTGATATTTCGGCATGCGGCAGGCCCGGGCTTGCGCGACTCCCCGCGGGGACGCCGCTATACTCGGCGCATGACCAACACCGACCTCGTCGCCCGCCTCTCCGCCCTCGTCGGCGCCGCGCAGGTCTCGACCGACCCGGCGAAATTGCGCGAAGCGGCGCGGGACCTGACCGAAATCCGGGGCGTTCCCCCCGAGGTGATCGTCCGCCCGCTGGACGTCGCCCACGTCCAGTCGATCCTCAAGTTCGCAACCGCCGAAAAAGTCCCGGTCGTCCCCGCCCTCTACAACACGAACATCGGCGGCCTCGCGATCCCGCAGCGCCCGGGCTGCATCCTGCTCGACATGACGGGCATGAACCGCATCCTCGAGGTCAACCCCGACGACCTCTACATGGTCGTCGAGCCCGGTGTCCAGTGGGGACAGGTCAAGGAACACCTGGCTCGCAATTTCCCCCAGGCGCGCTTCGCCTATTCCCTCTCCCCGCCCGAGACGTCCGTCCTCGCCAACACCCTGATGGACGGGCTCCTCAACCTCTCCCTGCGCTTCGGCACCTCCGCCGCCTGGCTCAACGGAGTCGAAGCCGTGCTGCCCGACGGCACGCTCGTCCGCACCGGCGCCGCCGCCTGGACCGGCGCCCAGTGGTGCACGTCCTCCCCGATGCCCGACCTCACGGGGCTCTTCGTCAACCTCCACGGCACCACCGGCATCGTCACCAAGGCCTCCATCCGGCTGCAGCACGGGAAGCGCCTCCGCAGGCGCTTCTTCATGATGGCCCACGACATGAACGCCTGCTTCTCGACGATCAAGGCGCTGGTCCGCGAAGAGATCTGCGACGACATCGGCGTGCTCACGTGGCCGGTGGCCAAGATGCTGTTCGGCGAGCAGCGCCCGACGTGGCGCGACCCGGCCGAACCGCTCGGGATGATCTACCTCGACGTCTCCTCGAACCGGCAGGCGGAGATGGACCTGCGGCTGTCGATCCTCGAGGAAGTGCTCGACGCGTCGCGGAAGGCCGGGAACACGTGGCACGGCCCGCTCGACGTGCGCGACCTCGTGAAGATCGAGCCCGCGTTCGAAAAACTCGCCGAGTTCCCGACGCGCCTGGACTTCCTGCTCGACCACCCCGGCGGCGGCCTCTCGTGGGTCGGGACGTACGGGCCGACCAGCAAATGGCCCGAGGCGACCGAGATCAGCATGCGCCTCATGCAGGAGCACGGGTTCCCCCCGTTCGCCGTCGCCCGCCCGATGGCGCAGGGACATTTCGGCGTCCTCCGCCTCATCGAGACATTCAACCGCGACAAGCCCGAGGAAGCGGCCGCGGTCGCGAAGCTGAACGCCGCGCTCGTCGAGGCGCTGCTGCCGATGGGCTTCATCCCGTACAAGACCCCCGAGTGGGTCTTCGCGCAGCACGGCTCGAAGCTCGACCCCGGCTTCCGAGAGCTGCTCCGCCGCGTCCGCACGGCCATCGACCCCGCCGGCGTCATGAACCCCGGCAAGTGGCCGGTGTGACGCCCCCGCGCCCGCTCTTCCGGAAATTCCCCCGCCTCGCCGCGGCGGTGCCGTTCGCGGAGATCGGCACCTTCCCCACGCCGGTCGCGCGGATGAAATCCTTGGGAGACGCGTGGGGGGTGGATCTCTGGGTGAAGCGCGACGACGTGACGGGCGAGGAATTCGGCGGGAACAAGGTGCGCAAGCTGGAGTTCCTGCTGGCCGACGCGAAGGCGCGGGCGGACCGGATCTGGGCGTATGCGGTGACCGGCTCGAACTGGGCGGTGGCGGTGGCGCACTACGGGAAGCGGTTCGGAATCCCGGTGGACCTGCTGCTGTTCAAGCGGCCGCTGAATCCCTATCTCGAGAAGAACCTGGCGGTCGCGCGGAAGCTCGCGTCGACGTCGAAGGTGACGGGGACCGTGGTGACGGTGCCGTTTCACGGGCTGGTGCGGATGATGTCGAGCGGCCGGACCTACCTGATGCCGCCCGGCGGATCCTCGGCGCTCTCGACGCTCGGCTACGTGAACGCGGGGCTCGAGCTCGCCGCGCAGGTCGAGGCGGGCGAGGTGCCGCGCCCCGACGTCATCGTCGCCGCGCTCGGCACGGGAGGCACGCTGGCCGGCATCCACGCCGGCCTGCGCCTCGCCGGCCTCGGCGCGGACATCGTCGGCGTGCGCGTCGCCGACCGCATCGTCGCCAATGCCACGCTCACCGCCCGCCTCGCCCGCCGCTCCCTCGCCCTCCTCGCCCGCCGCTCCGGCGATCCCGCCGCCTCCCTCCCGATCCGCGCCCGCGACGTCCGCGTCGTCCACGACTTCATCGGCCGCGGCTACGGCATCCCCACCCGCGAGGGCGACGCCGCCCTCGAGGCTCTTCACGACTCCGAAGGCCTCAAGGCCGACAGCACCTATACCGCCAAGGCCCTCGCCGCCCTCCGCGCGATGGCCCCGTCTTTCCGCGGCCGCCGCGTCCTGTTCTGGCTCACCTGCAACAGCAGGCCCATCGATTCCCTCTGAGTGACGGAGAGTCGACCGGCCCGTAGAATCGCCCCGTGAAAACGTACCTGCGCGGCATCCTGATGGCCCTGACCTGGGTCGCGGTCGCCGGCGGCGTCGTGTGGATCGGCCTGAAGTGGTCGAACGCCATCGCGAGCCTCCTGTGCATGGGAGCCGTCCTGCTCCCCTTCGCGTACATCATCGTCTGCACGTTCTACCCGTCCTGGGGAGACACCACCTGCCCGCGATGCGGGAAACCGGCGCTGCGGCGGCCGGACCGCGCGAACCCGGTCGGCGTGGTGTGCGACGCGTGCGGCCACGAGGACCCGGACCTGTACCGCGCGTACCTCGACGAAATGCGGTAGCTAACCCCGCGCGTCCTGCGCGTCCCGCTCGGCTTCCACCATCGCAAGCTTCGGGTACGTCAGGTCGAACTGGTGGTCGCCGGTCGTCCCCTGCAGGACGACGAAGTGGTGAATGAGGTCCGAGACGAGCAGCGCAACGCCGACGCGAAGCGCCCACGCCGCGAACCAACCCTCGGGCATGCCGAGCGCGGCCATCGAGCCCACGGCCCCGACGTAACCATGGTGAATGCGCACACCCAACGTCAGCGGCGCCAGGAACGCGGTGTCCCGCGTGGACTGCATGTTCAGCCCCCAGCGGAATATGCACGTGATCGCTTCGAACGCGATCGTGAGGGCGATGATCCAGAGCACGTGGGCCATGTCTCGGTGCCTCTCGCTTGTTGTCCCCGGGATTCTAGGACAACCGGTTCCCCGCAACCAAGCGCGATTTCAGGCGAGCTTGCCGGAAGCGCTCTTCACCTCGTAGGTCTCGAGCGCGTTGGTGATCTTCATGGCGCCGTGCGGCGAGGGCTTCCCGGACTCCTTGGCGCGCTGGTGCCCCTTCTCGAACGCCTGCGACTTCGTCCACCCCTCGAAGTCCTCCTTCGAGCGCCAGTGCGACATGGAGATCAGGCGCCTCGGGTTCTCCTGGCATTTCAGGAACGAGAACGACAGGAACCCGGGCTGCTGGTCGACCAGGCCGGAGCGCTTCAGGAACATCGCCTCGAGGTTCTGGGCAGAAGCGTCGTCCTCGGCGGTGAAGACGTTCATGGCGACGAACATAGGGATCCCCTACCGAGGTTTCAGGAGTTCACGGGCGATGATCACGCGCTGGATCTGGCTGGTGCCCTCGTAGATCTGGAAGATTTTCGCGTCGCGCATGAGCTTCTCGACGGGGTACTCCTTCGAGTAGCCGTAACCGCCGAAGACCTGGACCGCGTCGGTCGTGACCTTCATGCACATGTCCGCCGCGAACGCCTTCGCGATCGCCGCTTCCTTCGCGGATTTCTCGCCGCGCTCGGCCATTTCGGCCGCGTGCCAGACGAGGAGGCGCGCCGCCTCGATGTTGATCGCCATGTCGGCGATCATGAAACCGATCGCCTGGAGGTCGCCGATCGGCTTACCGAACGCCTTGCGCTCCCCGGCGAACTTGATCGACTCCTCCATCGCGCGGCGCGCCACGCCGACCGCGATCGCGGAAATCGCGGGGCGCGAACGGTCGAACACCTGCATCGCGATCTTGAACCCGTCGCCTTCCTTGCCGAGCAGGTTCTCCTTCGGGATGCGCACCTCCTCGAAGTGCATCGCGACCGTGTCGCTCGCGCGCTGCCCCATCTTGTCTTCCTTCTTACCGACTCGGACTCCCTTGGCCGTTCGGTCCACAACGAAGCACGACATGCCGTTGTAGCGCGCGGCCTTGTCGGTGTAGGCGAAGACGCAGTAGAAGTCCGCGACCGAGCCGTTCGTGATGAACTGCTTCGAGCCGTTGATGACGTACGAGTCCCCGTCGCGCTTCGCCGTCGTCTGGATCCCGGCGACGTCGCTCCCCGCCTCCGGCTCCGTCAGCGCGTACGCTCCGCGCCAGCCGCCGATCACCTTCGGCAGGTACTTCTTCTTCGTCTCGTCGGAACCCGCCAGCAGGATCGGCCAGTTCGAGAGGTTGTTCACCTCCATCGAGGCCGCCACGCCGCTGCACGCCCACCCCAGCTCCTCGTTGATCAGCGCTTCTTCCAGCTGCCCCATCCCGCCGCCGCCGTATTCCTCGGGGATGTTCACGTTGAGGAGGCCGATGTCCAGCGCCTTCTTGAAGACCTCGTGCGGAAACTCGTGCGTCTCGTCCAGCTTCTTCGCGACCGGCAGGATCTCGGCCACCGCGAACTTGTGGGCCAGGTCGCGGACTTCCTTCTGTTCTTCCGACAGCGAAAAGTCAGGCATGGGGTGTGTCCTCTCGGCGCAGGGCCCTGCGACTCGCTTCGCTCGCCCACGACAAGTCCGCGCGCGCGCGCGGATCCTGCCGGTCGGCAGAGCCGGGTCAAGCCGGAATCTACTGACCCCCGGCTGCATTGTCCAGTTGGCGAGGACTAGCGGGGCATGGAAGCGGCGAGCACGTCGAGGGCGCCGCCGGCGTCCCCCGCGAGAAGGCGGTAGCCCCCCGCCAGCGCCCGGTAAGGGCCCGTCGGGAAAATCGCCGCCACTTTGCCCGCTTCCCGCGCCGCTCCGTCGCGGTCGCCGGAGGCGTACAGAAGCGACGCCAGGACGGCGCGCGCGGCGCCGTGCCCCGGCGCGTGGTCCACGAGGCTGCGGGCCACGGGAAGAGCCGCGGCCGCGCCCTCGCCGTCGAGCACCGCCAGCACGAGGCCGAGCCCGGCAGGGGCAAAACCCGGGTCGAGCGCCAGCGCCGCCGCGAATTCCCGCCGCCCCGCGGACCACCCTCCCGTCCGCGCGTTCAGCCGCCCCTCGATCCAGAGCGACTCCGCCGTCGGTTCCCCGACCCGGGCGAGCGCGGACCGGACTTCGTCGCGACGCCCCTGCTCGAGCCGAAGCGCCGCAAGCTCGACCGCGTCCGTCGCATCGCCGCCTTCGCTTCGGACGAGCAGCCGCGCGTCCTCGGCGCGACCCTGGTCGAGCAGGCACATCACGCGAAGGTGCCGGGCCTGCGGTCCTTCTTCCCACTTGTTGCGCGCCAGGTCGAGATCCGCGAGGGCTTCGCGCGACCGGCCGAGTCGGAAGAAGAGCTCGGCGCGCGTGATCCACGAGGAGGCGAGGTCGGGAAAGGCGGAGACGAGCGCGTCGCAGCGCCCCTCGGCGGTCGTGAGGCCGGCGGGCAGCGCGAACGAATCCCGCGTCTCGGCGGCGAGGCGGGCGCCGATTTCGGTCACGGCGGAATCGGTGGCGGCGGTCTCGCGGCCTTCGAGCGCCTGGATCGCCTTGACCGAGCGCGCGAGGCCGGCGACGGCGCGCTCGTTGTTCTCGTCTTCGCGCAGGACCGACTCGTAGAGGGCGAGCACGCGCTGGAGCAGCGCGGGTTTCGAGGCCGCCTGTTCCTCGAGCTGCGTCGCCTGCTCGAGCGACTTCTCGATGTTGTCGGCCCGCACGCGCGCTTCCCACGCGAAGATCCCGATGAACGCGGCGGGCAGGAGGACGGCGGCGGCGAGCGCGGCGGCAAGGGCGGGGTTGCGCTCGGCGCGGCGGCGCATGCGGCCGAGGAAGCCGACGGGGCGGGCGCCGATCGGTTCGCCGGCCATGTAGCGGCCGAGGTCGTCGGCGAGTTCCTTGGCGTTCGGGTAGCGCCGCTCGGGGTCCTTCTCGAGGCACTTCGAGACGATCGTCTCGAGGTCCTTGTGGACCTTGGGCGCGAGCTTGGAGAGCGGCGGCGGCTCGGAGTGGATCGTTTTGTAGACGCTCGCGGCGGCCTGGTCGGCGTCGAACGGGAGCTTGCCCGTGACTATCTCGTACAGGATGCAGCCGCAAGCGAACACGTCCGCCGGCGGGCCGACGATCTCCTGCAGCCCCAGCGCCTGCTCCGGCGCCATGTACGCCGGCGTCCCGAACACGTCCCCCGCCACCGTCAGCCGCGTCACCGCCGTCTTGTCCACCGCCAGCCCGAAGTCCACCACCTTCGCATGCCCGCCCTTCGGCGTCGGCAGCACCAGCACGTTCTCCGGCTTCATGTCCCGGTGCGTGATCCCCGCCGCGTGCGCCGACCCCAGCCCCTCGGCCGACTGCCGCACCAGCTCGATCCGACGGCGCAGCTCCGGACCCGTCGCGCGGTGCGAAATGCGGTTGCGAAGCGTCTCGCCGGCGCAGAATTCGAGCGCGATGAAGACGCTGTTTCCCTGCACGCCGACCTCGTAGACCTGCACGATGTGCTGGTGCGCCAGCCGCGCCGCGGCGCGGGCCTCGCGGAGGAAGCGCTCGCGGTGGTCGTCGTGGACCGCGTGCTCCTCGTGCAGCATCTTGATCGCCGCCCAGCGGCCGAGCAGGTTGTCCCACGCCTTCCAGATCGTCCCCATCCCGCCCGAGCCGATCTTCTCGAGAAGCGTGTACCGCCCGAACTGGCTCCGAGGATCCTTCGCCGCCTCCGTTACCTCGTCGGGAACGATCCGCTTGTGCGACGTCGACACGATCTCGCCGGGAATCCGCGTCGTCGTGTTGCCCTTGTCGCGGCGGATCCTCTCGACGTCCGAGGCGCGCAGCAGCCCGGCGGACATCAGCGCCGACAGCAGGTCCCCCCCTCCGACCGAGGAGATGTTCTTGCGGATCTGGTCGAGCTCCCCCCGCGAAAGGAGCCCTTCCTGTACGGCGATTTGCGCGATGTCGGTGTCGTGCATCCGTGGTGGAGTGATCTATTCCAGGAGGGCAATGGGGATCGGGACAATCCGCGTGGAGGGGATTCTAACCTCCCGCGGCCTCCCGGCATCGTCCTGCCGCTCGATTGTTTTCAGTTCCCCGCATACACTTCCCCCCCATGCCCACGGCACGGGAACTGGCGGCGTTTCTGCAGGCGGACCTCGCGGGGGATCCGGAGGTCGAGGTGCGGGACGTGGGGGCGATCGAAGCGGCGAAGGCGGGGGATGCGGTGTTTGCGCTGGACGCGAAGTATCTGGCGTTCGCGGAGCAGGGGCCGGCGGCGGTGGTGGTGGTGCCGCGGGCGCTGTCGAGCACGCAGAAGACGCTGCTGAAGGTGGACGACGCGCGGCTTTCGTTCGCGCGGCTGGTGGAGAAGTTCCGGCCGCAGGAGAAGCCGGTTCCCGGGATTCATGCCTCGGCGATCGTGGCGCGGGATGCGCGGGTGGCGAAGACGGCGTCGGTGGGGCCGTTCGCGGTGGTGGAATCCGGCGCGGAAGTCGGCGAGCGCGCGGCGATCGGGGCCGGGTGCGTGCTGGGCGCGCGCAGCGCGGTCGGCGCGGACAGCGTGCTGTGCGCGAACGTCTCGGTGTACCGTGACTGCCGCATCGGCGAGCGCTGCCTCCTGCACGCCGGCGTCGTCATCGGCTCCGACGGGTTCGGCTTCACCCCGGGCCCGAAAGGCGACCACGTCAAGGTGCCGCAGGTCGGCAACGTCGTCGTCGGCAACGACGTCGAGATCGGCGCCAACTCCACGATCGACCGCGCCACGCTCGGCTCCACGACCGTCGGCGACGGCACGAAGATCGACAACCTCGTCCAGATCGGCCACAACTGCCGGATCGGGAAGCGCGTGATCATCGCGGCACAGGTGGGGATTTCGGGATCGGTGGACGTCGGGGACGGCGCGATTCTCCTCGGGCAGGCAGGCTTCGCGGGGCACCTCAAGGTCGGCGAGCGGGCGATCGTCATGCCGCAGAGCGGCATCAGCGGCGACATCCCCGCCGGCCAGGCGGTGTTCGGTTCGCCGGCTGTCCCGCGCATGGAACGTGAGCGCATCTGGCTGGCCAGCCGGAAACTGCCGGAGCTGCTCAAACGGGTGAAAGCGATCGAGAAGAAGCTGGGCATCCAGAAGGACTAGTCCGGCCGTGCCATCCTTTCATATTTCATATTACATATTTCATATTACATACTTGATATTAAGCCTTCCCCCCCAGCTCCCTCGCCGCCGCCCTCCCGCTCCTCACCGCTCCTTCCATCGTCGCCGGATACCCGGTATCGGTCCACGCCCCGGCCAGCACGAGCCCCGCGTGCCTCGTCTTCGCCGGCGGCCGCATCGGCGCCGTCCCGGGACGCGCGCTGAACGTCGCCCGAGGCTCGCGCGACACGACGAACCGCACGAGGCGCGCGTCCCCCCTGAAGCGCCGCTTGAGCTCGACGTCGCACTCGGCCGCGATCTCTTCGCTCGGCCGGTGAGCCCAGTCGCGCGCGGCGCTGATCGAGCACGACAGGTGCTGCCCCGGCCCGGGGAGGTTCGCGATCACCGTCCGGTTGAACACCCACTGCACCCGCGAGTCGAGCATCGCGAACACCTCGAGCGGCGTCACCGCCTTGTCGTACCAGAGGTGCGCGTTCACGATCGGCGAGTGCTCCAGCGGCGGCGCTGAGTCCGGGAAAACGTCCGCGAGCTCGGCGTGCGGAAGCGCCAGGACACAGGCGTCGGGCTGGAGGATGCCGCCCCCCGCCAGCTCCACCGTGACCCTCCCGCCGCCGGGCCGCACCTTCGCCACCGTCGCCAGCGTCCGCACCTCGCCGCCCTTGCGCTTCAGGTATTCCTCCGCCGCCGCGGGAAACACCGTCCCGAGCGGGGCGCGGAACAGGCAGAAGCGCGAGAGCTCGGGGCCGGCGCCCATGGCGTCGCGGAGGACGCGCGCGGCGAGGGCGGCGGAAGAGCGGGCGGCGGGCTCGTTGAGCGCGGGGGCGAGGAAGAAGTCCCAGAATCGCGCGATGGCCGCGGGCGACTGGCCGAGATCCTCGAGCCAGTCGGCGGCCGTGAAATTGTCGAGGGGAGCGATCTCCGCGTCCTTCAGCTTGCCGATCCGCCGGAGGGCGCGGGCGACGCGCCAGCGGTCGCCGAACGAGAGGAACGGGAACGTGAGGAACGACCACGCCGACTCGGTCAGCTCCGCGACGCGCCCGTCCGGCGCGACGAACGGGAGCCGCAGGCGCGGCTGGCGCTTCACGATGTCGGCGCACCCGATCCGCCCGAACAGGCCGAGCAGCTCGGTGCACGCCTCGACGGCGATGTGTTCGCCGTTGTCGATCTCGCCGTCGCCGGCGGGGTCGGGAAAGGAGCCGACCATCCCGCCGAGTCTTTTTTTTCGCTCGAGCAGCGTCACCGCCCAGCCCGCGTCCGCCAGGTCGCACGCCGCCGCGATCCCGGCCAGCCCCCCGCCCGCCACCACCGCCGCGCGCGCCATCAGCGCTTCCCCGCCCACCCGCGCCACGCCCCGACCTCGAACGCGGCCGCCAGGAATGAGAGGACGAGCAGCCCGAACGCGACGGGGATCCGCCAGATCGGGTGCGGGTGCCAGAAGCGGAACACGACGATGCACGCCACGGCGCACTGCGCCAGCGCGAGGAAGGCCACGGTTCCCTTGCCCGGCTTCATCTCAGTACGTCCACGCGCGGAACCACGCCCGGATCACGCACAGGACCTTCGCGGGCGCCGACAGCGAGACGCGCCCCGCAAAGACGTCGAACCCGCGCCGCTCGATCCGGTCCAGGATCCCCGCGTAGAGCCCGCGGATCGCCAGCGGGCAGAAGCGCGCCTTGCGCTCCAGCAGCGGGAACAGCCCCTCCGCCTTCGCGAACGTCTCCCGCGCCCGCGCCACCTGGAACCTCATCAGTTCCGCAAACGCGGGCGTCATCCGAAGCGCCAGCACGTCCTCCTCCCGCACGCCGAATCGCGCCATCTCCTCCGCGGGAAGGTAGATCCGCCCCAGCCGCGCGTCCTCCGCCACGTCCCGCAGGATGTTCGTCAGCTGCATCCCGATCCCCAGCATCTCCGCATGGCCACGCGCCGCCGGGTCGCGGTATCCGAAGATCTCCACGCACACCAGCCCTACCGCAGACGCCACCTTGTAGCAGTACCCCCGCAGCTCCTCGAACGTCCCGTACCGCTTCACCCGCAAGTCCTGCTCCGCCCCGTCGATGATCTCCGCCAGGTTCTGCTTCGGCAGGTGGAAGCGCTTCGCCGCGTCGGCCAGCGCGACGAAGACTTCGCCCTCGGGCGCCCCGGCATACGCGCCCTCGAGCCGGCGGCGGAAATCGGCGAAGCGCCCCGAGCGGTCGTCGATGCCGGGCTCGTCGGCGATATCGTCGGCGCCGCGCGAGAAGGCGTAGACGGCGCACATCGCACGGCGCCGGTCGCGCGTCAGCCCGCGGATCGGGTAGTAGAAGTTCCGCGCCGCGACCCGCGTCAGGTCCTCGCAGTACGCGTACGCCGCCTCGACGCCGACCGCGGGCGCCGAGACGCGCGCAGGCTCGATTCCGGCAGCAGCGGTGGGTTGGGCCATACCCCTTAACGTTAACCTTTCCATTGCCCTTGACCTTGCTTTTCGCCTATCCGACCAGCGCTTTCATCGCGAGCCACATTTTCGTCTTTTTCGAAACTTTCGGACGTTTCGTCAGCGTGTCCCACCCCTGCTTCTCAATCGCATCGAGGATCGCCCGACCCCCGCCGAGGAACAGCTTGATGTCCTTCTTCAGCGTCCCGCTCACCAGCTCGACCAGCGGCGCCCCCTCGTCGAACAGCCCCCGCGCCCGCTCCACCTGGAACTTCATCATCTCCACGAACTCCGGCGACGTCCGCCGCGCCGCCACGTCCGCTTCCTTCACCCGGAACCGCGCCAGGTCCTCCAGCGGCAGGTAGATCCGCTTCTTCTCCGCCGCGTCCCTTCCCACGTCCTGCCAGTGGTTCGCCAGCTGCAGCCCCGTGCAGATCGCGTCCGACAGCGCCCCGCGCTTCGCATCGTCCTGCCCGAACAGCCCGAGCACCATCCGCCCGACCGGGTCCGCCGAGTGCGCGCAGTAGCGGCGCAGGTCGTCCCACGTCTCCCAGCGCGACTGGAGCTGGTCCATGCGGTTGGCTTCGATCAGCCTGAGGAAGGGCTCCTGGCGGAGTTTGCGCTCGCGGACGGTGCGGGCGAGGGCGACGAGCATCGGCTCGGCGGGTTCGCCGCCCCAGCACTTGCGCACGTCGCGCTCCCAGTCGTCGAGCGCCCGGAGCCGGTCGCCCTCGGCCTCGTCGCCGATGTCGTCGGTGGTGCGGCAGAAGGCGTAGACGGCGTAGAAGTCCCGCCGCATGTCCTTGGGCAGGAACCAGGACCCGACCGTGAAGTTCTCGTAGTGGGAGCGCGCGAGGGTTTCGCAGGCGGCGTCCCCTGCGGCGAGGGGGGATTGGTTGGGCATCGGGGGTGATGATACGCGGAGGAAGGCTGGCGAAGGCGTGCGAAGGCTGGCGAAGGCTGGCAGAAGGCTGAAAAATGCGCGCCGAGATGACGAGGGCGGAATTGGGGGCGTCTCGCCAATTCTCAGCAGCTCCAAGCCACCACCAGGCTTGCCACGCCCTCGCCTTGCCTTCGCCGGCCCTTGCATGCCCTCGCACGCCTTCGCCAGCCCTCGCACGCCTTCGCCAGCCCTCGCACGCCTTCGCCAGCCCTCGCACGCCTTCGCCAGCCTTCGCACGCCTTCGCCAGGGTGCATGACCGGAGTTGCACCCCCCGGCTGGCCGATGAATAGGGTGACCGGCGAGCGATCCCATGAGGGGTTGTAGGGCCGGCGGTCCTCTGGAGAGGGGGCAGCCATGGCATTTCGCAAGTCACCTGCGCGGGAGAAG
>CAZPWT010000042.1:0-197803 GCA_964590435.1 uncultured Planctomycetia bacterium | reverse complement strand
CTCGCGGTAGTACCAGTCGTTGCGCTGGTCGTCCCACGCCTGGATCATGGCGCGGCCGCGAATGGAAGCGATGGCGCGCTCGACCCCGGACTGGGCGAGCATCTTGGCCCGGACCTTGTCGACGTAGCTGTTCGACACCGCCCGCTCGACGCGGGACAGCGTGGCGAACGTCGCCGCAAGGAGGCCGAGAACGCCGAGGACGCCCAGTGCGACCAGCAGCACGAAGCCTCGCTGTCGACTGGCTGGATCAGGACGCATGTCAAGCCTCCTAATAGTGGGGCGGGATTCCTGGGCCCGCCGCCTGTGATTGTATATCAAATCATCTTGTATCAAAGCAATCCGAGCGCCAAGACCCTGACCGAAAGGGTTCTTCAGCGCAGCCGGTTACCTGCAATCCCGGGGCCACAAATGAAGATAGTTTAGTTTGATACACAAGTGATGAGCCCTTCTTGACTTTCGCCTCAGAGATGCATAAGTCAAGTGTCACACAAATGTTACTGCGCGGTAATGTGTTACCTCCCCGCCACGGCTTGGTTGATCGCCGCAGGATCGTCAAGCCTGAGCAAGCCCCCTCAGGTCTCGCCGAGTCAACACCTGGTGGGCCACATGGCTTGCAGGCCGACTCTGCCCGAGCCCACGGGATTATCGTGCGCCAGAGGGGCCTTTGGGCGAGGCCTCGAGATCTCGAACCTCAGGTCAAAACCGGGGCGATCGGTTTCAGGGCGTTGCGGGCGATTGCGGACCGGAAGGCGACGCAGGTGACTTTCGAAGGCGTCCGGACGAGGATTCGATCCAGGCATCTTGAGCATTTGAGGTCCGCGTTGATTGACTCGACCATTGCCTTCCGTTCGTGTGGATCTTCCTGGCCCTCTCGGCCGCCATTCGCGACCGCCACGCGCCGATGACGGGTGATTCGCTGGATTGGGGGAGATGATGACCAGCGCGCTTTGATGCTGTCGGAGGAATGCAGATAGTCACATTCTTCTCCTGGATCGCCGCGATGTCGTCGTGCTCGACGTACCCGCCGTCCGCAAGCATCTCATCGGGTCTCCGTCCTCAGCTCGCTCTCCAGGCCTGCAAGGATCTTCGCAAGTCCTTCACCCCAGGCTGCGATGGCCCCTTGCGGCGTGTCTTCCTTCATCGCAATCGTCTCCGCGAACGACCGGGAGAAGAGAATTCGCGCCGGAGTCTCGCGATCGTCGGCGAGCAGGAACTCCATTTCGATGACCGCCTTCGGGGACTCTCCCCGGAGGTCCACCCAGAGCTGCGCCACATGTCCTTCGAGCACATGAGTCGGGGGAATCGTGGACGACAGGCTCCCCACGTGTTCGAACTGCCCCGAGCGCGACAGCCAGGTCCGCGTCGCGTCTCCCAGCATGTTCTTGGGCTCGACAAAGAACGCGTTGTAGTAGTCCGTCTCCCATTCCGTTTCCGACTTGCGATACACGAACTCCGACTTCTCGAACCGGTTCGAGATGCTGAACGGGCGGACCGCAAGGATGCGTCCCTTGCCCCCCGTGGCCGGCTCGCCCGGGCGGTCGGCGGGGACGGAATGGAGGTGACGTTCGGGGTAGTCCTTCGCCAGGTTCAGGCAGCCGGCGAGGAAGGGGATTGCGGCGAGGGCGGCGAGCGTTCGCATGGCTTACTTCCTTTCCCGCGGCGGGGGAGGGTTGCCGAAGAGGATGTGGGCCGGGTAGCGGCTGGCGTAGCCGCTGAGAGTCTCGACGTCGTGAAGGACATTCCGCAGGTCGGCCACGACGTCGCGCACGTCGTCCTGTTCGCCGGCGACGAGGTGGTCGACGCGTTTCAGCGTGGCCTGAAGGGTCGCGAGCGCCTCGGGGAGGTCGCGCGACGTCTCGTGGATGTCGGCGAGCGTGGGATTGAGGTCGCGATCCACGGTCGCCTGGATGGAGTCGATGAGCTTCGACAGTTTTTCGGAGAGCTCGTCGACTTTCCCGGCGACCTTGGCGAGCGTTTCGTCGGCGCGGATCGCGATGTCGTTCACCTTATCCACGGTTTCCGGCAGCTTCTCGGTCGTCGCCCGGACGTCCTTCACGGCGGGAACCAGGTCGTCCGTGATCTCCTTCGCGTTCCGGACGAGCGGTCCGAAATCCTCGCTGGCCTGGCCGACGTTCTTGAACGCGGGGCCGAGGTCCTTGAGCGCGGCGTTGATGTTCGCGAGCGCGGGTTTCACGTCCTCCTCGATCGCCTTCGTCAGGTCGTTTGCGAGCTTGTCGACGTCCTTCGCCAGGATGTCCACCCGGGCGTCCGCAAACGTGTTCACGACCGTCTCCGCGGAACTCGTCAGCCGCGCGGCCGTGCTCGGCGCCGACGGGATGTACAGGTTCGCGGGCGTCCACTCCGGCTTGAAAACCGGGTTTCGCGCCGGATCCAGGTAGTCCACCTCGAGGTAGGAAACGCCGGTGATTCCCTGCGAAGCGATCCGCGCGCGCATTCCCATTTCGACCTGCTTCTCGATGATCTGTTTCGGGTCGTGCCAGGTCCCGTTCTTGTCGCTGAACGCCTTGGGATTGACCGAAACCCGGATGATCACCCACTTCCCGAACTTGTCGTAAATGTCGTTGCCGCTTCCTTCCGCGTAGTTCAGGTAGACGAAGTCGATCTCCTCGACGCGCCCGACCTGGACGCCGCGGTATTTCACCGGGGAGCCGACGGCAAGTCCCTGCACGGACTCGTCGACGTAGGTCTCGAGGATGATGCCCTTCTCCTTGAAGGTGCCGGCGCCGAACACGACGATCCCGGCGGCGCCCAGCAGGCACCCGGTGATGATGAACACGCCGATGCGGAAATACGCGGTCTTGCTCATGCGCTCGCCTCCCGATTGAAGAACTGCCTCACCCACGGATTGTCGGAATGGTCCCTGAGGTCCGCCGGCTTTCCCGTCGCCACGATCTTCTTCACGCGCTTGTCGAGCATGATCACCCGGTCGGCGATCGCGAAGATGCTCGGCAGCTCGTGCGTCACCACCACGAACGTCACTCCCAGCGTCTTCGCCAGCCGCCGGACCAGGGCGTCCAGGTCCGCGCTCGTCACAGGGTCCAGCCCCGCCGACGGCTCGTCCAAAAACAGGATCCGCGGGTCCAGCGCCATCGCACGGGCGATCGCCGCGCGCTTCTGCATGCCGCCGGAAATCTCGCTCGGGAAGTGATTCTCGAACCCGGAGAGGCCGACGAGCTTGAGCTTCATGCGGGCGAGGAGCGTCATCGCCTCGTCCGGCAGGTCGGTGAACTCCTCCATGGCCAGCCGGACGTTCTGCAGCAGGGTCATCGAGCCGAAGAGCGCGCCGCTCTGGAACATGACGCCGATCTTCCGGAGGATCCGGAGGCGCGCTTCCCCCGCGGCCGCGGCGATGTCGTCGCCTTCGATGAGGATGCGGCCGGCGGCGGGGGGGTAGAGGCCGATCATGTGCTTGAGGAGGGTGGACTTGCCGCAGCCGGAGCCGCCGAGGATGACGAAGACTTCGCCGGCGCCGACCTCGAAGGAGATGTCGTCGATGACGACGGCTCCGTCGTAGGCGGCGGTGAAGTGCTCGACGCGGATGAGGGGTTCGGCCATCAGATCCCGAGGAAGTAGAAGACGACGGCGAAGAGGCCGTCGCTGAGGATGATGAGGATGATGCCCGCGACGACGGCGCGGGTGGTGGACTCGCCGACGGCGGAGGCGCCGGTGCCGGTCTGGAGGCCGCGCAGGCAGCCGATCGCGGAGACGAGGAGGCCGAACGCGGCGGCCTTGAACAGGCCGGTGGGGAGGTCGGTGCCGCGCAGGGCGCCGCGCACCTCGTTCACGTACGTCACGGTCGGGAACCCGAGCGACCACATCACGACGAGGCCGCCGAGGAGGCCGAAGAGGTTCGTGAAGACGGCGAGGATCGGGGTGACGATCACGGTGGCGATGACTTTCGGGATGACCAGGAACTGCGACGGCGGCAGGCCCATCGTGGTGAGCGCGTCGATCTCCTGGTTCACGCGCATCGTCCCGATCTCGGCGGCGAAGGCGCTTCCCGATCGGCCGGCGAGGATGATGGCGGTCATGAGGGGGCCGAGTTCGCGGACGACGGAGAGGGCGACGAGGTCGGCGACGAAGATCTCCGCGCCGAACTGCTTCATGGGGACGGCGGCCTGGAAGGCGAGGATGAGGCCGATGAGGAAGCCGATGAGGGCGATGATCGGGAAGGCGCTGACGCCGGCGCGCTCGACCGCGAGCCAGGTGTCGCTCCAGCGAACGGAGCGCGGGTGGGCTGCTGCGCGGAGGAGGTTGACGACGAGTTCTCCGGTGAAAGTGATCTGGGCGACGGCGTCCTTCGCGACGGAGACGACCGAGCGGCCGACGCTTTCCGTGAAGGAGACGGGCGCGGCCTCGCGCGGTTTCGCGTCGAGGGCGCCGGGAGGGAATTCATCGAAGAGCGGCTTGAAGGTGTCGGCGACGCCGCGCGAGCCGAACGGGATGCAGCGCGCGAGGAGTTCGTCGCGGAGGCGGACGTAGAGCGCGACGCCGGCGCCGTCGACGTAGGACATCTTTGTGCCGTCGAAGACAACGGTGTCGGGGGAGTGGGCCGCCAGCGCGCGAGTGGCCTCGCGCCACGCCGCGCCGGCCGAGTTCGTGTCGAGGCGTCCGTCCACCGCGAGCGTGAGGGTGCCCGCGGCGAAATCGGCGTGGAGCACGGGCGTGGCGGCGGGCATCGGTGGGGGATTCTGCTTCCGGGACGGCGGGCGCCCAAGGTTTAGGTGAGGTACGGGCGTGGGGGGGAAGCGGTTTTGGCGAATGGAAGGAACGGCGGACGCTGATGAAGGCGGAATTCGCAGAAACGGCCGCTGATACGGCCATGTCTGCCGTCGACGCTCGCTGTATCTGCGGCAATTTGTGCGAAATCAGCTTTCATCTGCGTCCCCCACGCCGGCGCGGACCAAGATATCGTGACGCATTCCATAACTACCGTTGCCCAATCATCTTGCATCGCCACACAGTTGTCATACAAAAATCCATCTCCACCCCTTGACTTCTCGTAATACTGTAATACCATTATCTCACTTCCCGCACCGGAGCCCACCCATGAAATACGCCATCGCCGCCCTCGTCCTCATCCCCGCTTCGATCTTCGTCTACCACAAGCGCTCCTCCAACCTTCGCTTCAACGACGCCTTCGCCGCCTACCAGCGCTTCGCCGCCGCCTACCACCACGATCGCATCGCCGAGTGCCGCTCCCTCGCGGATGGCCCTTCCATGAAGTCGCTCATCGACGCGCGTGAGAAGCGCCACCTCGACCTGGCCCGGGTCGGCGCGACGGACGCGGCGACGAGCACGGTCGTCTCGACGGACTATGAGAAGACGTCGCAGTCGTCCGCGGGCGACGACGTGCAGCTCGACGCCGTGATGATCATCCGCCAGACCCCCGCGGGGATGGTCTCCGCGCGCAACATCCCGCAGACGAAGTACCGGCACACCGTGACGTTGCGGCAGGTGGACGGCGGTTGGAAGCTCGTCGCGTTCGAGGAAACGGAACTCAAGTAGCTTCTCGTTCTCCGCCATCCGCGCTACAACGTGCGGATGCGCCGAACAAAAATCCTCGCGACCCTGGGGCCCGCTTCGGCGAAGCCTGCCGTTCTCGAAGCGCTGGTGGCCGCGGGGCTGGACGCGGCGCGGTTGAATTTTTCGCACGGGACGCACGATTCGCATGCGGCGGCGTTCCGGGCGGTGAGGGAAGCGGCGGCGAAGGCGGGGCGAGCGGTGGCGATCCTGCAGGACCTGCAGGGGCCGAAGATCCGGGTGGGGAACATCGCGGACCCGGGGATGGACGTGCCGACGGGGTCGCGGCTGACGATCACGACGCGGCGGTGCGACGGGGCGAACGGGATCGTCTCGACGGAGTACGAGGACCTGCCGAAGGACGTGCGCAAGGGGGACCGGATCCTGCTGGACGACGGGAACCTCGAGCTGCGGGTGCGGGAGGTCCGGTCGAAGGACGTGATCTGCGACGTCGTCGACGGCGGCGTTCTCAAGTCGCACAAGGGGATCAACGTCCCGGGGGCGGCGCTTTCGGCGGGCGCGCTGACCGAGAAGGACCGCGAGGACGCGGTGTTCGGCCTGCGGATGGGCGTGGACTTCATCGCGCTGTCGTTCGTGCGGCGGGCGAAGGACATCGAAGAGCTGCGGGCGCTGATGAAGAAGGAAGGAAAGTGGGCGCCGATCGTGGCGAAGATCGAAAAGCCGCAGGCGGTGGAGGCGCTGGACGAGATCATCGCGGTCGCCGACGGCGTGATGGTGGCGCGAGGCGACCTCGGCGTCGAGGTCAGCCTCGAGATGATCCCGGCGTTCCAGAAGCGGATCATCGAGCGCGCGAACCGCGCCGGGAAGCTGGTGATCACGGCGACGCAGATGCTGGAGAGCATGACGGAGAACCCGCTTCCGACGCGCGCCGAGGTGACCGACGTCGCCAACGCGATCCTCGACGGCACGGACGCCGTGATGCTGAGCGGCGAGACGGCGGTGGGGAAGTACCCGGTCGAGACGGTGAAGCGGATGGGGGCGATCGCGGAGGCGACCGAGGACAACCTGTTCGACTTCACGAAGGCGGTGCACCCGGCGTCGCCGGCGGAGAAGGGGGACTTCACGCCCTCCGTCGTGCGCCTCGCCGGCCATGCGGCGCGTGAGGTCGACCCGGCGGCGATCGTGGTGTTCACGCGCAGCGGCCGCAGCGCGCGGCTGCTGTCGGACGAGCGGCCGAAGGCGCCGATCGTGGCGTTCACGAGCGGCGAAGAGACCTACAACCGGCTCGGGCTGTACTGGGGCGTCCGTCCGCGCCACGTCGGCGAGATGGCCTCGACCGAGGACCTGCTGCGCCTCGGCGAGCGCCGCCTCCTCGAGGAACGGCTCGCGAAACCCGGCGACACGGTGATCTTCCTCCTCGGCTCGAACACCGCGCCGGGCGCGACCAACTCCGTCAAGATCGCCCGCGTCGGCGACGTCGAGCGCGAAACGATGGTGAAGCGCAAGGGCCGCCCGCAATGAGCTGGTCCCGCGAATTCCTCGAGCGCTACCTCCGCATCCCCAGCGTCAGCGCGCAGGGAACGGGGATGCGCGAAGCCGTCGCGCTGCTGCTCGAGACGTTCTGGGAGCTGGGGCTCGAGGCGCGGATCATCGAGACGGATGGGAACCCGGTCGTCTACGCGGAGCGGAAAGTCCCGGGCGCCTCGAAAACGCTCCTCGTCTACAACCACTACGACGTCCAGCCCCCCGAGCCCTTCGACGAATGGACTTCGCCTCCGTGGGTCCCGACCGAGCGTGGCGGGCGGCTGTACGCGCGCGGCGTCGCGGACAACAAGGCGAACCTCGCCGTGCGCCTCGGCGCGGTCAAGGCGATGGGCGACCGCCTGCCGGTGAATCTCAAGTTCACGGTCGAAGGCGAGGAAGAAGTCGGCTCGCCGTCGCTCGCGGGGTTCGTCGCGAAGAACCGCGAACTCCTCGCGGCGGACGCGTGCCTTTGGGAAACCGGCGGCAAGGACGAGCAGGGACGCCCCGACATCATCTGCGGCGTGAAAGGGATCCTGCATGCCGAGGCGATCGCCAAGGGTCCGGCGCGCGACCTGCACTCGTCGGTCGGCGTCGCGGTCCCGAGCCCGGCGTGGAATCTCGTGCACGCGCTGGCGGGCCTGCGCGCGCCCGACGGCGTCGTGACGCTGCCGGGGTTTTACGACAAGGTGCGCAAGGCGGACGCGGCAGACCGCGAGGCGCTTCGCTCGATGCCCTACGACGAGGAGGCCCGCAAGAAGCTCTACGGGATCGAAGGGTTCGTCGGCGGGCTGGGCGGGGAGGACCTGAAGGAAGCGCTGGTCTTCAAGCCGACGATCAACATCAACGGGATGTCGGGCGGGTACCAGGGGAAGGGCTCGAAGACGGTGTTGCCGAAGGAAGCGCGGGTGAAGTTCGACGTGCGGATGGTGCCGGACCAGGAGCCTGCGGAGGTGGAAGCGGCGCTGAGGAAGTATCTCGCGCGATTCGGCGTGGAGCTGGTGGACGTTCACGGGTATCCGCCGGCGCGGACGCCGGTGGATTCTGCGGTGGTGAAGGCGGCGGTGGACTCGGCGAGGGAGGCGTACGGAAAGGAGCCGTGGATCCTGCCGCTGATGCCGGCGAGCGGGCCGATGTACGTTTATCGCGCGCTGATGCCGTGCGTGTCGTTCGGGGCGGGGCACCCCGGCGCGAACATCCATGCGCCGAACGAGAACGTGGTGATCGCGGATTTGGAGCCGGCGGAGAGGCATGTCAGTGCGTTCATGCGGAGGCTGGGCGACTCCCCGACGGCGGCGAAGCCGCCGTCCCCTTAGCCTTAACCTTCACCTTTCCCTTTCCCCAGCTCCGCCCGCCCGCCGCCTGCGCATTCACCAGCGTGGTCAGCATCGAGATCACCTGCCAGAGGTACTCCCGCGCGTTCTCGGTCAGGCGCGGTTCGGCCAGCTTGAGCTTCTCGATGAGCACGATCGCCGCGCCTGTCTCCGTCGCGGAGCGACGGGCGTAGCGGTAGAACCGCGCCTTCTCCCGCCGCACGAATTCGCCGGCTCCCTCGCCGATATTCAGGGTGACCGAGGAGGCGGCACGACGGATCTGGTCGGCCAGGTAGGCGCGTCTCGGCGGAAGGGCCTCGGCGATCAGATCGATCTTGGCGGCGAGTTCGAGGCTGCGTTGGAAGACGAAGAGTTTCTCGAAGTCGAATCGGCGCATAGCGGGGATCCTTTGGGGAGGGTTAAGGAAAAGGGGAAGGTGAAGGTCAAGGGGCGCCGCTCCGCGGCGCGTCTAATATAACCTTACCACATCAACAGCGGTTGTCAAGATAGCGCATATGAATCACGCCGAACTTGCCGATTCCCCCCGCCCCGCTTTATCCTCCTTTTCACCGATCACCCCTTCCGGAGCTCACCCCATGTCCTCCCGCATCGCCTCCATCCGCGCCCGTGAAATCCTCGACTCCCGCGGCAACCCCACCGTCGAGTGCGACGTCACCCTCGACGACGGCTCGTTCGGACGCGCGGCCGTCCCTTCCGGCGCTTCCACCGGCGAACGCGAAGCGGTCGAGTTGCGCGATGGCGACGGCAAGCGGTACCTCGGCAAGGGTGTCCGCGGGGCGGTGGCGAACGTGAACGGCGTGCTCGCGCCGTCGCTCAAGGGGCGCGACGCGACGGAGCAGGTGGCGATCGACCGGCAGATGATCGGGCTCGACAACACGCCGAACAAGTCGAAGCTCGGCGCGAACGCGATCCTCGCCGTGTCGCTCGCGGTCGCGAAGGCCGCCGCCGCGCACTGCCGGCTGCCGCTCTACCGCTACCTCGGCGGCCCCGGCGCGCGGACGCTCCCGGTCCCGATGATGAACATCATCAACGGCGGCGCGCACGCGGACAACAAGCTCGACTTCCAGGAGTTCATGATCTGCCCGGTCGGCGCGAAGTCGTTCTCCGAGGCCCTTCGCTGCGGCGCCGAGATTTTCCACACGCTCAAGAAGGTGCTGAAGGAGAAGAAGTTCGCGACCGGCGTCGGCGACGAGGGCGGGTTCGCGCCGGACCTGCCGTCGAACGAGGACGCGCTGCAGTTCATCCGCGACGCCGTCGAGCGCGCCGGGTATTCGCCGGGCAAGGACGTCTGGTTCGCGATGGACGTCGCGGCGAGCGAGTTCTACGAGGGCGGCAAGTACGTCTACAAGAAGTCGGACAAGTCCTCGCGCAGCGGCGACCAGATCGTGGCGATGTACGCCGAGTGGGCGAAGAAGTACCCGATCGTGTCGATCGAGGACGGCGTCGCGGAGAACGACTGGGCGTCGTGGAAGAAGCTCACGGATTCGCTCGGCGCGTCGATGCAGCTCGTCGGCGACGACCTTTTCTGCACCAACACCGAGATCCTGGCGAAGGGGATCAAGGAAGGCATCGCGAACTCGATCCTCGTGAAGGTGAACCAGATCGGCTCGCTGACCGAGACGCTCGAGGCGGTCGAGATGGCGCGCAAGGCCGGGTACACGGCGATCCTCTCTCACCGCTCCGGCGAGACGGAGGACTCCACGATCGCCGACATCGCCGTCGCGACGAACTGCGGGATGATCAAGACCGGCAGCGCGAGCCGCAGCGACCGCATCGCGAAGTACAACCAGCTCCTGCGCATCGAAGAGGAGCTGGGCGGCGGCGCGATCTACCCGGGGATGTCGGCGTTTGCGGGGAAGCGGGGGTAGGAGGTCAACGGGAGGCCGGGTTGGGGAGGAGCTGGATCGAGTGCTCGGCCGCGAAAGCCCTCTGGGCATCCCCCAAGGCGTCCTGGGCTTGCTTGAGGCGGAGATCGCAGTCCGTCTCGATCTCCAGGATCCGCGCTGCGGCCTCGGGAGTCAGTTCCTGCTCGTTCCGGATGACCTCCAGGATCCTCGAGAAGGACTGCTGCGCGATCGCCGAGTAGACCGCCGCCAGGTCCTTTGCCCTCGCGTGGAACGCCTTTCCCTGCGAAGAGCTCGGCGGCTTCAGGCCGGCGATCCGCTGGGTGCACGAATTCGCGTACTGCGTCGCCGCCGTCTGCAGCGACCCCAGCGATGCCATGTTCGGCGGCTGTCCGCTCCCGGCCCAGCGGTCGACCGCGGCAGTGAAGCTCAGGCAAGCCTGGTGCGCGTGGGTCGTGGAGTTCACGATGTCGTCATTGAAGCGCACGGCCGCCTGCCGGGACGAGCCGGCGGCCGCGCCGACGCCGCTGAGCAGGATCCGGCCGACGATCACGATCGCGACGACTCCGCCGAGCCCGATGCCGGCGCCGATCTTGCCGCGGCGCATGGCGATCGGCGCGCGGTTCATGGGAACCGCGCGCGGGATGGTCGGCGAAAACGCGGCCGATCCGGACTGGGCCGGGGAGGGAATGTTCTCCATCGGGATCGCGGCGGGCGTCGGCGGGGCGGCGGCTGTGGCCGACACGGTTCCGGGCTGAATCGCGGCGGCCTCTCCCCCCTCCGCACCCGGGAATCTGATCGTCGCCGCGCACCCGGGACACTTCACGGACTTCCCGAAGTACGCCTCGGTCACAGTGAATCGCTTCTGGCAGTAAGGGCACGAAGAGTTCATCTCCGCCTCCGGACAAATTGAATGGAAGTGCGGACATTCTATGCAGGGGGCCGGTGAATTCCTAACCCTCCGGCCGCTTCCTTGGCGGGTCGGACCCGGTGAGGCCGCGGTGACCGTAGCACGACACCGAGTTCGTCAGCCAACGGATTCCTCTCCACCCCCACCGGCGTCAGGTCGTTCCGCCAGACCGCCCGCAGGAACCGCGCGAGGAACCCGAGGTAGCTCTTCGACGTCGCCGCCCGCGGCAGGCGCGGCGTGATGAGCCGGTGAAGCGCGCCGAGGTTGTAGCTCGGGATCTCAGGGAACAGGTGGTGCTCGAGGTGGTAGTTCTCGTTGAGCAGGAAGAACGCGAGCACGCGGTTGACGCGGATCGAGCGGCTGGCGAGGAGCGGGTCCTTCGCGTCGGCGAGCCCGTGCTGCGTGAGGCCGCGCAGGTTGGTCATGTAGCCGACGAGGACGAGCGGGATCATCCAGGCGTGGAGAAGCGCCTCGAAGGGAACGAACCACGCCACCGCCGGGTAGACCAGCGCGAGGACCGTGTACTCCTGCGCGATGTGCCACCGCTCGCCCCGCGTCCCGTGCCTCAGCGCGCTCACGGGGATCAGCAGCACGTACAGGAACGTGCCGAGCGTCAGCCGCACGAAATGCAGGCACCACAGCAGCCAGCGGCGCTTCGTGTAGTTCTCGTAGTCGTCCGGGTCGCGCGGGTCGCCGAGGAAGTTGTGGTGGCGGATGTGCATGACCTTGTAGGCGGTGAACGACATGAGAAGCGCCGCGCCGAGGGAGACGGAGGCGAAGCGGTTCCATGCGCGGCTGACAAACAGCGTCACGTGCATTCCCTCGTGGAGCAGCAGGATGAAGGCGTTGAGGGCGAGGGCGCAGCCGATCGTCCCGGCGGCCCGCAGGCTCCAGTGAAGGGCCCCCGGCTCGACGCGGGCGCGGGTCCAGAGCACCAGCGCGCCGCTCGCGGCCCAGAGGCCGACGAAGAACGCGATTTCGGCGAGGCGCTTCCCGAGATGGAACCGGCGGAGCGCGGCGATCTGCGGCTCGAGGCCCGCGGAGATGTCGGCGCGGGTCCGGACGGTCTCGCGGAAGGCTTCGCAGGTTTCGGGGTCGGCGGCGGCCATGGTCACGCGGCCTCCGTTGCGGTCGACAGCGAGCGCCCGGCGAGGACCACGGCGACGGCGAGCGCGGCGCCGGCGGCGATGTCCACGATCACGTGTTGCTTCGTCGCGAGCGTCGACCAGAGGATCGCGAGCGTCCAGCACCACGCCGCGGCGACGAGCGCGGTCCGGCCGCGCAGCGCGGGGAGGATCCAGAGCGCCGCGAAAACCGCGAGCGACGCGTGCAGCGACGGGCACGCGTTGACCGGGAGGTCCGCCGCCGTCAGCGCCCGCCACGCTTCCGTCGTCCCCGCCGCCGCGGGGCGCGGTACCGACGTCGGCCAGAGCAGGAAAATCGCGTTCGAGATCAGCCCGACCACCCCGAGTTCCAGCGCCTGCCGCTTCAGCAACCCCCGGTCCGCCTGCAGCAGCGCCGGCAGCGGCGCGAGCAGGAATACGGAGAGGTAGACCCACGTCCAGCCGCTTCCGAACGGCACCGCCCGGTCCGCCGCGAGCACCGGCATCGCCGTCGGCTGGACGTGCCCGAGCCGCTGGATCGCGTGGTACGGCCCGCTGATCCACAGGTTCAGCCCGAGGAACAGCGCGACCTTGAGCGGCGCGTGCGACCGGAAGGCCTCCCAGAGCGAGGGAACGGCGCAGTCCGGCGCGGAAGCGCTTCGCGGTTCGGTCATCGGCACGGCCTGTGCGGGCATCGAGGCAGGAGAGTAGCCGCGGGCGGAGCCTGCGATCAAGCGGCGATTCCGCGCGTCAGAAAATGGGGGTCGCGTTGACCTGGTCGTAGAAGCGCTTCAGGGGCCCGTCGCTCTCGACGAATCCCGGGACGAATTGGAGGTCCTCGAGGAGGCGGTGGTCTTCGCGGGTGAGGCGGCCCACCAGGAGCAGGGCCCGGGCCCAGTCGAGCCCGGCGCCTCGCGGCAGGCGCAGCGCGGGAAAGATCCGCGTGCCGGCGCCCTCGGGGCGGCCGGAGAAGAGGACCTGGAAGCGGATCGGGCCGGCGACCTCGATGAGCGAGGTGTTGCACCCGAACGTGCGGAACGTGGCGTCGAGCGGGTCGCGTCGCGTGCCCGTCGCCAGCCGCAGCCACCCCTGCTGCGGCCGCAGCCGCGACCGGATGCACGTCCGGTAGTCCGCGATCTCGAACGCCGGGGGGCCGACGAGGTCGAGGCGGTGAAGGGCCGGCATGTGGCTCTGGTCGACGAGGTTGCTCGTCAGCAGGTGCGCGTTGGCGCGCGACTGCTGCGGCGCAAGGACCTTCAGCCGGAACGCGGCGGGATCGGACTCATCGGGAAGAGCGAACAGCGGCTCCGGCCCCGCGAAGAACCAGACGAGTCCCCACCGCTCGACGACCGCGTACGACCGGACGGCGCGCTCCGGCAGGGAAGCGCACCCCGGGGCTTCCGAGCACCGCCCGTCCCCGCCGAACTTCCAATGGTGGAAGGGGCACCGCAGCGAGCCTCCCTTGACTTCTCCCTGCGCGAGATCCGCGCCGAGATGCGGGCAGCGGCTGTCGAACACATGCGCCGCGCCGGCGTCGTCGCGCCAGGCGATGAGCTTGCGGTCGAGGAGGGCAAACGCCTCGACGCGGCCCCGGCGCAGGTCGCGCGACCGCGCGGCGGGGTACCACGACTGGACGATGCGGTCGCGGGAGGCGAAGGAGTTCGCGGGTAAGGCGATGGGGGGTATCGCGCGCATGGCTTCAGGGTACTTCGGTTGCACAACGCCGGGCGTGTCGAGCTCGAGGGCCGAACCGAACTCAAGGTTTCGCCAATTGCGTCACTGCTTTCGCGACGAGCGGCCGAAGATCCCTCTGGACGATTTCCCACACGACGTCCTCCTTCACCTGGAAATACGCGTGAACAAGGATGTTGCGGAAGGCCACGATGCTGCGGATGGGTCCCAACTCGGCGGCGGCGGCCGCGTCTTCCTGCGCCAGGCGGCTGGTCGCCTCACCCACGATCAGGAGCTGCCGCTCGATCGCAGAACGAAGAAGTTCATCGGCAGCGTAGTCGTCGCGGGATTTCCCCTGCGCGAATCTCGAAATCCGCGCTCCGGCATCGCAAATGTCCTGCAGCAGCTTACGGGCGCGCGTTGTCATAGACGACCTGGCGGTCCGGCCCGATCTCTTCCAGGAAGTAAGGATTGGTGACGGCTTCGACCATGACCAGGTCGATCTTCTTCCCCAGGAGATCCTCAAGGCCGAAGAGCAGCCCGAAATAGGCGTCTGCGTTGTGCCCTTCTCCGAGGGGTTCGTACTCGACCAGGAAGTCGAAGTCACTCGCCGACTTGTCCTGGCCACGCGCCGCGGATCCGAAGAGCTCCAGCCGCCGCACGTGAAAGCGTGCGCAGAGGTCGCGGATTTCGGCCTCGTGCCGATGGAGGAGCGGATGATTCACGGCAGGGATTGTACCTCCTGAAGGTCTCAGCACGTGGCTGGTCTGCAGGACAGCCTTCAGCCCAACAACCCCACACCCTTGAACTCCCGATCCGGCAGCACTTTCGCCAGCGACTCGTTCCCGAGGTGGCCCTTCACGACCTCCGCCATGACGTCGCGAAAGTCGGTGGTGTGCATGAGGTCGCGCTTGTCGTGGAGCTGGTCCTCGGCGAGGCCGGGCCAGGCGCCGAGGACGGGCTTGCGGCCTTCGCGCTTGAGGCTCGGGCCCATCGCGAGGAGGACGTTCCCCCAGCCGTGGTCGGTGCCGCCGGTGCCGTTTTCGGCGGCGGTGCGGCCGAAGTCCGACATCGTGAGGACGACGACGTCATTCGCCTTTTCGCCGAGGTCGGTCATGAACGCGGCCAGCGCTTCCGCAAGCCCCTGGGCGAGGTCGCCGTACGGTCCCTGCGCGGCGCCCTGGAACTGGTGGGTGTCCCAGCCGCCGTAGTCGACTTCGACGACTTCCATGCCGACGTCGGCCTTGATGAGGCGGGCGGCCTGCATGAGCTGGCGGGCGATGTCGGTCGCCGGGTAGGGCGTCTTCGGCTCGTACTTCTGGCCGACGATGCCGCGCAGCTTCTCGATCCCCTCGAGGGTCGCCTGCCCGGTGTCGGCAAGGAGGTCGCGCGCGTCGCCGGTCTTCTTCTTCGCGTCCTTGCGGTACGCATGTTCCAGCGCGGCGCCGACCGTCGCGTTGTCCGTCCGCGCATTCGGCAGCGACAGGTCGTCGATGCCGCGCACCGCGTAGGCGCAGCACTTGCCGTGCATGATCCTGGGAAGCGCGTCGCCGATCGCGACCGCCCGGATCGGGCCGTGGCCGCTCGACGTCAGCAGGTGCCGGTTGACCCAGCCGTCGGAGTTCACGGTGTTGCCCGTGACGCCGGTTTCCCAGACGTCCTGTTCCTCGAAGTGGCTCCGCGTGTTGCGATCGTGGCCGACGGCATGAAGCGCCGCGGCGGTGCCGTCCTTGAAGAAGGGGAGGAGGGCGGCCATGCGCGGGTGGAGGCCGAAGAAGCCGTCGAGGTCGATTGCGCGGCCCTCGGCTTTCTCGCGGGAAGGGGCGGGGATCTGGATCGACTTGCGGAGGGACGCGTAGTTCTTGTCTTTCCACGGGATGACGAGGTTCAGGCCGTCGACGCCGCCGCGCATGAAGACGAGGACGAGGGTCTTGCCCTTTTTCACCGGGGCGGCCGCGGGGTCTTCGGCGAAGAGGTCGAACGGCGTGACGCCGAGGTAGGCGCCGATGGCGCCGGAGAGTTTCAGGAAGTAGCGGCGGGTGAGGTGCATCTCTCGTGGCTCCGGGGGAAAAACGGCAGGGGAATGGGGAAGACGGGCAGGGGATGGGGTGGGCTGGGGCGAGGGCGGGGGCTGGGGCGGGATTGGGGGTAGGGGAGGGGCTATTTCAGGCCGATCTCGGGCATCTGGGCTACGAAACTGGCGGCTTCCCGGCTGAGATCGTCGCGGTTCCCCTTGCACGCCTTGAGAACCGACAGCGCGGCTTCGTTCGACTCCTCGCTCAGCACTTTTCCGGTGAGCCTCACCGCCACGACGTCCACCAGCCACTGGCGGTCCGCATCCGACACCTTCTCTCCGCTCCAGCGGAACGGGTTCGGCACCGTCGTGGACAGGATCCACTCGTTCTCGCGCGCGAACTTCCACCGCTGCAGCGTCGCGTTCGTGCTCGTCCACGCAGTGTCCTCTTCCTGGAACCCGTCGGGCGTCGGCCGATCGTAGACGCCCGCGCCGCTTCGCGAGCAGAGGTCGATGACCTGCCACGGCAGGCGGAAGTTCACCGCGCGCGACAGGCGGGCGGCGTGGTCGAACGGCGGGGCGATGCGTTCCTTGAGGCCGTCGCGGAAGAACGCGGGGTGTTTCCCGAGCGCCAGCAGGACTGCTTTCATGTCGCCGTCGGTCTCGAGGAAGATCTTCGCGAGGTCGTCCGTCGCGTCGTCGGGCGGCGGCCAGCAGATGTAATGCGCGACGAGCTTGGCGCAGACGAAGCGCGCCGTGGACGGGTGCCCGGCGAGCAGTTCCACCGCCATCCGCGCTCGGTCGAGCCGTTCCTCCGGGCCCGCCTTCGGGAACACCATCCCGAAAAACCGCTGCGGCCGCGGGTCGCACAGCGCGGGGTCGAACCGCCACGTCCAGGCGTCCGCGAACGCGGCGCGCTTCCCGTCCCCCTCGTTCGAGTACATCCAGCCGGTGATGATGTTGGCGAGCGCGGTGACGTCCTTCTGGTCGTAGCCGCCGTGCACGCCGACGGTGTGCAGTTCGCAGATTTCGCGGGCGTAGTTCTCGTTGAGGTTGCGGGCGAACGAGAACTGCTGGTCGAGGTACTGCATCATGCACGGGCTCGTCGACGACGCGAGCAAGAGGTCACGGAACGGCGCGACGCCGAGGCGCGTGAAGACGCGGCGCTCCTGCCACTCGGCCTTGCCGCCCGTCTTGCGGATCCACGTGGAGAAATGATTGTCGGTCCAGCGGACGAAGCGCGTGCGCACCGGGTTCGGCGTCGCCACGGCGTGGTACGCGTCGCGCCCCATGACGTCGTACGCGTCGTTGCGGCCGTCGAAGACGATCCCGGCCGCCGCGAGCGCGTTGGCGTCACCCGGGTCGTCCGGTCCGCGCGAGAGCCGGTCCTGCAGGTACGCCTCTTCCCCCATCGTGAGCACCGCCGCGAGTTCCTCCGCGTCGGGGCCGAAGGCGAAGCGGTTCAGCAGGTGGACGGCGCGCTCGTAGCGGGAAAGCGCCTGCGGTTTCTCCGCGGGGACGACGAACTTGCGTTCCTTGGAGCGGCCTTCGTGCCCGGAAGTGTCCGCGGCGACGACGACGAGCGTGTGCTCGCCGGGCGCGAGGCCGCGCGCGAGCAGCGGCAGCACCGCGCGCCCCGCCTTCCCGGCCATCTCGGCGCGGATCCCGGTGCGCTTCCCGTCGACCTCGGTATCGACCCAGGCGACGCCGAAATCGTCGACCGGCTGCGCGACCACGGCGTCCTGCATCCAGACCTCGGCGTTCTCGGGCGGCCAGGCGACGCGGACGCGCGGCCCGCGGCCGTCGGCGGAGGGCGGGGCGCCCACGAGCATCAACCCCTGCACCCAGAGGTTCCGGTCGCCCTTCCCCTCGTCGTACTTGTCGTTGATGAACGACACGGAGAGGGTCTTCTTGCCGTCCGGGAGGTTCACGACGCCGGCGAGGTGAGGCGTCCACCATCCGCCGATGTCGATCGTGTTGATGGTCGTGTCCTTGCCGCCCGCGTGCAGGACGACCTCGGCCTTCGGCGCGCCGTCGTAGTGCTCGCCCTTGGCCTCGACGAAGACGAGGAACAGGCCGCTCATCAGGTCGGGGAGGCGAAGCGTCGCGGTGCCGTCGGAGGCGTACCGCGCGGAGAGCTTCTCGGGGCAGTCCCCGTCGGTCGTCAGCTCTTTCTTCGCGTCGTTCTGCCAGCCGCGGTCGCGCATGGTGAAGCGCAGGAACGCCATCGGTTTCCGGGCGGTGGCGTCCTTCCAGGGCGGCCGGAACGTGACGCGCTGTTCCGGAGTTTTCGCGACCGTGCCGTCGTCGAGCGTCGCGACGATCTGCAGCGTGTTCTCGCCTTCCTTGAGATACGCGGCGTCGAGCCACCATTTCGGCGCGGCGGAGTGCTGCGAGGAAACGCCGGCGCCGTTCACGAAGAGCTCGACCTTCGGGCCGGCGGAGCGCTCCATCTTGCGCCACCAGACGAGCCCGTTCACCTCGATCGTCCCCGGGATCTGCTTGCCGTCGAGGTTGTCCGCGAACGCCACGCGCACCGAGCCCCACGCGTCCCGCCCCGGCGCCGCGCCCGCCGGCTGCGACATCGGCCCCCCCGGGTCGCTTCCTTCGCCCGACGCCACCTTCGGCCGGTCGACGCGCACGACGTCGAGCCGGTCGAGGAACAGGTTCCGGTCCGCCGGCACGCCCGCCGCGTAGAAATCGTTCAGGAAGTACGGCGTCAGCACGTGGTCGCCCTTGTCCAGCCGCACCGGCACGCCGAGCAGCACGCGGTGCCAGTTCTCGTCCAGCAGCCGCACGTTCGTCGCCGGCGGGTCCTTCGCGTCCACGATCAGACCCACCGTCGGGAACGCCCCGCCCGCATAGGTGCCCTTCGCCAGGATCGCCACCTGGTACCACCCGGCCTGCTCGACCGCGAACGGGAAGCACGGCACGGGCTCGGCGCCGTAGAGGTTCACGTACTCCTTGCCGCTGGCCTTGGCGTCGGGGGCGATGAAGAGCGGGTCCTTGTTGAAGCGCTCGGGGCGTTTCACGTCGCGCTGGTCCTCGGCTTCCATCGCGACGGCGTCGCCGTCCTCGGGCTTGAGGACGGTGACGAGGATCGTTTCGCCCTCGATTTCTTCGCCGCCCGCGCGGTGGACGACGGGGGTGATCTCGACGGGGCCGGGTTCGAGCGCTGCGGCGTCGATGTCGTACAGGACGCGCACGGTCGGCCCCCACGTCGCACCGCTCACGCGCTTCGGGATCCGCTGCCCGCCCGGTTTGAGCCGCAGGACGTGCGTGGCGCCGGGGCCGCCGGCGTCGGCGTCGACCTCGACGCCGACCGCGAACGTCCCCCACGCGACGGCGCCGTCCGCGGGCCCGACGATCGCGGGCCGGGCGGCCGCCGGGACGCGCGGATCGACGACGGTCACCCTGATGGAAGCGTCCCCGACGCGCAGGTCGGTCGCGCCGGGCTTGAGGCCGCGGACGCGGACGTAGCCGGTCGTCCGGCCCTTGAGGACCGCGGGGGGCACGACGATTTCCAGGACCGCCGGGTCCGCGATCTCAGCCTTGGGCGATTCGTCCTTCTCCGGGGCCGCTTCGACCGCGAACGCGATGATCCGCGTCCGGCCGGCCTCGGCCACGGTCCCGGGGCTGAACCATTTCACGGACGTCGGGCCCGCCGGGGCGAGGAGCGCCGCGAGGGCGACGATCAGGGTGGAAGCGGTGAAGAGCAGCGGGGCGCGGAAACGGGCGAGTGGCATGGAGTCCCCCGGGTTTCGGTGCGATGGCCCACTATACAGCGCGTCCCCGCGTGGGGTTTCCGATGATTCGAGCGCGCCTGTCCGCCACCCACTGCACGGCAGCGCCCACCCCGCCCGCGATCCACAGCAGCGCGAACCCCAGCGCCGGCAGCGCGAATCGCGGCTCGACGCCCGTGGGCCCCACCGGCTGCTCCGTCAGCACGGTGTCCAGCGTCAGCACGAACGCGAACGGCAGCAGCGCGACCAGCCCCGCGCCGATCGCGAACACCGCTTCCCACCGGCGTCTCCACGCCAGCCCCGCGATGGCGAGCGGGACCAGCCACGCGACCCAGGCGCGGTCGCCGAGGAGCCGCGACAGGTAGCGCGTGTACCCGGCCCACAGCCCCGCGACGTAGCGCCCCGCCACCTCGGGGAGCGAGTGGAGGCCGAACACATAGTGGAAGGGCGTCTCGTGCGGCCCGCAGTACGAGTCCTTCACGACCTCGGCGCGCGTCGGGAAGCCGGGCTGGCCGGCGAATTCGTGGTTGCGCCAGAAGCGCGCGTGGTTCTGCATCGGCGCGAGCGGCGTTCCGGTTTTCGCGGCGTTGTAGACGAGGTACGGCGACGCGAGCAGCCACGCGCCCGCGACGATCGAGGGCGCAAGCCACGCGTCCGCCCGCGTGAACTTCTTCGACGCAGCCCCCGCCGCGGCCCAGAGGGCGACGAGGAGCAGCGTCGTGCCGAGCCCCTCGAGCCGCGTCAGCGCGAGCACCCCCCCCGCGGCCGCAGCCGCCGCCGCGAGAAGCAGCCGGGCGCGCTTCCGCTCCGGGGCGAGGCGGGACAGCGCGATCAGCGCCGAGGCGAGCCCGAACGTGCACGCCGCCGCGATGTCCTCGCGCAGCCAGCCGATCCCGTACAGGGAGAGCCAGAGGTTGTCGGCCCAGAGAAGCGCCGCGACGAGCGCGCCGCAGCGGCCGGCGACGAGGAGCGCGCAGCCGAAGAGCGCGGACATCGCGAGGAGGCTGTGGAAGACGGACCAGCGGCGCAGGAGCGTGTGGTTCGCGAGGACGCGCTGCGGGTCCGTCGCGCCGAGGTCGCCCCCGGTCGCCAGTGCGAACCGCCCGGCGACCAGGATCACGGGCTCGCGCTCGGGGGTGAAGCACGGAAAGGGCGTCCGCTCCGCAAGGCTGCGGTACGACGCCGCGTCGCCGCCGAGCTGCACCGACATCCCCTCCACCTCGCCCGCCGCCACCGCGTCCAGCAGCTCCAGCCGCTTCATCGCCGCCACCGCCAGCAGCATCACGAACGCCGCGAGCGTCGCGGCCCAGCGGACTTTCTCGTTCGGCGGCCAGGTCACGCGCGGATTGTCGCGATCTTTGCCCGGGTGCACCAAGGTAGACTTGCGCCATGAAGATCCTTCCCCTGGCCGTGCTCGCGCTCTTCGCCGGCTGCCAGTCCTCCGAGCCGCCGCCGCCGGACCCGCAGCCCGAACCTCCGCCGCTTCGCGTCCGCCTCGCGTGGAACCCTGCGGACGGCGTCGTCTGGACGCTGCGCGTCGTCTCGAACCGCCACTCCGAAGTCCAGACCGGCAAGGAGCCGCTCGAGACGCGCTTCGCCGTCGAGGTCTACGGCGAGCTCTCGTTCGGCGCCGCCGACGCCGACGGCGCGCGGCCGGGCGTCTTCACGTTCGCGACGCTGGAGGGGACGATCGAAGCGCTGGGCGTGAAGATGCCGCTGACGGACAAGCCCGCCGACGTCGCGGGCCGGACGGTCGCGGCGGGGCTGGACGCGAAGGGAAACCTCACGTGGGACGAGGTGGCGCTTCGCAACATCGTGGAGGGGCTGGACCTGAACGAGGACCTGGAGCGGCTCTTTCCCGCGCTGCCGGCCGATCCCGTCGGCGTGAAGGACGTCTGGACCGCCGTGGTCGAGCGACACACGGACACCTACGAGCTCCAGTCGATCGACGCCCGCGCCGCGCGGTTCGCGGGGAAGTCTGCGGCCGAGGAATCGCGCGGCACGGACGCGCTCGGCTCGTCGCTGACCGTCGCGGGCAGCCTCGCCGGCGAATGGGACGTCGACGCAGGGGCGCTCGTTTCGTTCCGCGAGGAGCGCGTCGAGGACGCGAAGCTCGTGACGAAGACGTCGACGCTGCGGACGAAGTCGGAAATGAAGCGCTCCGTGACGATGGAGCGGAAGAAGTAGCGCTACCCGCGCCGCCGGAGCTGCCCGCATGCCGCGTCCTCGCCCGCGCCGCGCTGCTTCCGGATGTGCACGACGACGTCCCGCTCGCGCAGGATTTCCCAGAAGCGCGTCGCCTTCTCGCGGGTCGCCGCGCGGAACGGCAGCTCGTCGACGGCGTTGTGCGGGATGAGGTTCACGTGGAAGGGGCGGCCGCGGAGGACCTCGGCGAGCCGCCGGGCCTGTTCCGGCGAGTCGTTGACGCCGTCGAGCAGGACGTAGCTGATCGTGACGTGGCGCTTCGTCGCCGCGCGGTACGCCTCGGCGGCGTCGAGCGTCTCCGCCACGCTCCACAGCCGCGGCGCGGTGCGGACGATCGCGGCGCGCGTCGCGTCGTCCGGCGCGTGAAGCGACACGGCGAGGTGCGGCGGCTCGTGCGACGCGGCGAGCTCTTCCATGCCGCTGACGATGCCGACGGTCGAGACGGTGATCCCGGACGGCGCGATCGCGCCGGCGTGGCGGTGCGTAAGGTTGCGGATGGCGGCGACGACGTTGCCGGTGTTGTGAAGCGGCTCGCCCATGCCCATGAAGACGACGGTGGCGAGGCGGACGCCGCGCGCGGCGGCCTCGCGGCGAAGGAGGAGGGCCTGCGCGACGATTTCGCCGGCGGTAAGGTTGCGCGTGAGGCCGCCGAGGCCGCTCGCGCAGAACGAGCACCCGGCGGCGCACCCGACCTGGCTCGACACGCACGCGGCGGCCGTCGGTCGCCGGACGCGCGGCGCGCCGTCGTCGCGGTTCCGGGCGCTCATCTTGTGCCGCGAATGCGCCCCGCGCACCCCGGGGATCAGCACGCACTCGACCGTTCGCGCGTCGCCCAGCGTCAGCAGGAGCTTGGTCGTCCCATCGGAAGCGTCGACGCGCCGGGCCACCGGCGGCACGTCGAGATCCAGCGCCGCCGCCGCCTCGCGGAGCGCGCGGCCGATCCACGGCGCCGCTTCCAGCCCGTACGCCGCGCGCAGCGAGCGCTGGACGTTCTGCTCCGGCGCCGCGGCCGAGAGGCGCGCGAGGAGGTCGGGGACAGGTTGGTCGAAAAGGGAGGGCATGACGCCGCGAAGGTTAGCACGGCGAGGGGGCGGCGAGGGGTTTCCGGCCAGCGGCTGCGAGCCAGGGAGAGGAGAGGAAACAGCAACTTCAAGAAGACGAACTTCAAATAAACGGCGAACTTCAAGACGGCAACTTCAAGGGTTCCTGCGGAGGAGGTCTTCCCGGAATCGATGGGGTTATGGAATCGCCGGAACGGTTGCACTCCACGGCAGGTTTGAGATTGTCTTCTTGAAGTTGCTGTTTACTTGGGAGTTGCCGCGTTGAAGTTGTCGTTTCTCCGGCCGCTCACCGCTTCCTGAAAACAACCTTCCCGTCCAGCACCGTCATCAGCACCGTCGCGTCCGCCATGCGCTTCGTCGGGATCTCGACCGGGTCCTCGTTGAACACGATCATGTCCGCGCGGCAGCCCGGGACGAGGCGGCCGGCACGGTCCTCGACGCCGGCGGCCCAGGCCGAGCCGCGCGTGTAGGCCAGGAACGCGTCCCACGGCGAAATGCACTCCGCGGTGTTCCACGGCGTCCCGTCATCCTGCGGCCGCAGCACGGCGCCCTTGAGCGACCGCCGCGGGTCCGCCGGTTCTACCGGCACGTCCGAGCCGAACGCCACCACCGCCCCCGTCGCCATCAGGCTCCGCACCGGGTAGGCGCGCTTTGAACGCTCCGCGCCCCAGTACGTCTCCGCGTTCCCGATGTCCGAGAGGAGCTGGCAGGGCTGCATCGATGCGATGACGCCGAGTTCCTTGAAGCGCGGGATGTCGGCGGGGTCGACGATCTGGGCGTGCTCGATGCGCTGGCGCAAGCCGAACGCGTCGGAAGCGGGCTTGGCGGCGGCGAAGGCGTCGAGCGCGGTGCGCACCGCCTTGTCGCCGATCGCGTGGATCGCGCTGGCGATCCCGTGCTCCGCGGCCTTCTTCACGATCGCGGCCATCTCCGCCGCGGGGAGAACCTCCACGCCGGTGTCCTTGGTGCCCTCGTACGGCGCCAGCATCGACGCCGTGCGCGAGCCGAGCGAGCCGTCCGCGTACAGCTTGATGCCGCCGAAGCGCACCCAGTCGCTCCCGAAGCCGCTGCGCAGGCCGCACGCGATGAGGCGGTCGAGGTCGTGGGCGGGGAAATACATCGTCAGGCGGACGCCGAGCGTGCCGGCGCGCTCCATCGCCTGGAACGTCCGGAACGCTTCTTCCATCTCCAGGTCGCGCCCCATCGCGCCGGCGACGATGTCGGCGGAAGTGATCCCGAGGGTGTGGAACTGCGTGGTGGCGTCGCGGAGGCCGCCCTGGACGGCGCTGGCGGGCGGGGAAGCGATGAACGGCTTGACGAGCTCGATGGCGGCTTCGCGGAGGATGCCGGTGGGCTCGCCCGAAGCGTCGCGGACGATGACGCCGCCTTTCGGGTCGGGAGTGGCCTTGGTGATCCCGACGGCCGCGAGGGCCTTCGAGTTCAGCCACCACGAGTGCCCGTCCTTCGCGGAGAGCGCGACGGGGTTGTTCGGCGCGGCCTCGTCGAGCGAGGTTTTCGTCGGCCACTCCGTGAGCTTCCACCGCGCCAGGTCCCACCCGCGCCCCGCGATCCAGTCGCCGGGCTTCGCAAGGTCCGCCGTCCCCTTGATCGCCTGGAGGGCATTGTGCTCGGAGTGCGAGTCGTCGAGCGAGAGGCGGCGCAGCGTGATGGCGAAATGGAAGAAGTGCGTGTGGGCGTCGTGGAAGGCGGGGAAGACCGAACGCCCTTCGAGGTCGTGGACCTCGTCGCCGTCCCGGTACGCGGAGCGGACGTTGTAGTCGCCGCCGATGTAGGAAATCCGTCCGTTTTCGGCGATCAGCGCCACCTGTTCAGGAAAGTTGGCGTCGAACGTCCGGATGCGCGCGTTGACGAGCAGGAGTCTTCCCATGGGGCGCGATTCTAGCCTTCCGACCGCGGTTGGCTACGTTCTGGAAGGTGTCCATGATGCGGTGCGGATGCGCGAGGAGGGAGTTCGGAGACGGGAGTTCGGAGACGGGAGTTCGGAGACGGGAGTGAACGGCGGCGACGGGCGAAGGCTTGATCCGGACGTCAAGTTCATGCGGGCTTCGAAAGCGTTCGGGCGGGTCGGCTGGTGCTCGTCGAGGATTGCCTATCGATCGCGTCGATGAGGCCTTGGAGGATCTTGCGAAGTTCTATGAATCGCTCGGCTATGGGAAGCGCCAGTTCGCTCGGGAAGTAGCCGACCGCGACGCCGACTTCCAGCAGGGTATCGAGTTCCGCGAGACTTCCGCGAGCCACGCCCAGGTGATAGAGAAACTCTCCCGCCGTGCGTCGCGCCTGCCCCTCGGCAATGTTTGCCGGAACAGATACGGCTGCTTTTCGCATCTGGGAGCTGAGCTCGAACATTTCGGCCTTTGGCAGTCGCGAGATGAGCCGGTACGTCTCCTTCACCATTTCGACCCCTTTGCGCCAGGCGACCAGGTCTCGATAACCGCGGGTCTGCTGCATTGCGAGCTCCATCAAATGTGTTGTAGTGTAATTAAAACCCAAGACCATACAAAATCAACAATTCTAAATGATCATATTCCTGCCCGCATGATCCTCCTCCCGTCCCCGAACTCCCATCCCCGAACTCCCGTCTCCGAACTCCCGTCTCCGAACTCCCGTCTCCGAACTCCCGTCTCCGAACTCCCGTCTCCGAACTCCCATCCCCGAACTCCCATCCCCGAACTCCCGTCTCCGAACTCCCGTCTCCGAACTGCGGCCGTTCCCCGCGCGCGACATCGAGCTACCCCGAGCTCTTCTTCCTGAACTCGTCAAAGCGCTTGATGTCGTCCTTCGCGACGCTCGGCTTCAGCGTGGCCAGCGCTTCCTGGAACGCCGCCAGCCCCATCTCCTTGTCCGAGCCTTCCTCAACGGAGTCCTCGAACAGCCCTTCCTTCACCTTGCGCACGAGATAGGCGATGTCGGCGCCGCTGTATCCCTCGAGCCACTTCACGATCTCGTCCAGGTTCAGCCCGGCGGCGACGGGGGCGTCCTTGAGGTTCAGCTCGAGGATCTGGCGGCGGGCGGCGAGGTCGGGCAGGCCGATGTAGATCTTCTCGTCGAACCGGCCCGGGCGCATGGCGGCGTAGTCGAGCGCCCACGGCTCGTTCGTGGCGCCCATGAACAGGATCGAGCGGTCGTCGGACTTGCCCGCGAAGCCGTCCATCTCGCCGAGGATCGACGGGACGAGGCGCTGCATGACGTTGGATTCCTGGTCGCGGCGGGAGGGGAGAAGGGACTCGATCTCGTCGATGAAGACGATCGAGCGGCCGGTGCCGCGGGCCTCGGAGAACAGGTTGCTGATGTTCTTCTCGGCCTCGCCGACCCACTTGGACAGGATGCGCGACGGCGTGACGACGAAGAACGTCGCCTCGAGTTCGGCGGCCACGGCGCGCGCCATCATCGTCTTGCCGGTGCCGGGCGGGCCGTAGAGCAGGATGCCGCCGCCTTTCTGCACGCCGTACTTCTTGGCCTTCTCGGCGTGCGTGAAGGGGTAGATCATCTTGATGCGGATCTGCTTCTTGGCTTCCTCGAGCCCGGCGATGTCGGCGAACTTGACCTTGGGTTTTTCGCGGACGATCCAGTCGCCGGCCTTGCTGTTCTTCCTGGAAGCGCCCTCGGCGGGGGCCTTTTCGCCGTCGCCCTCACCTTCGCCCTCCGCCGCCGCGGTGTCCGGCATTCCGCGGGCGAGGTCCACGAGGTCGCGGGCGTTCTTGAGCCGCGCTTCCTTCAACCGCCCCTCCGACAGCGCCGCGAGGCGCATGAGGTACTCGGCGGCGCGGAGGAGCTGGTAGCGCGCTTCCTTGAAGTTCCCGGCGCGGCGGGCGGTGAGGCCGACGGTTTTGTGGTGCTGGAAGCGGTCGAGGTAGAACTCTGCGGAGGCCATGCGAGGGATTGTCACAGGGGCGTGCGGTGAACGGAAGGGGCAAGGGGAGGTCGGTCCGCCTTCGCCCTTTGGGCTTCGTCGGATGAAGCTCGGGTGTACGGCCGGGCGGGGGTACGGGCAAGTCACGGATCGGGAATGGGGACGCCATCGGCGCGCCCGTTCCCGAACCCGTCATTTCCCACGCCCTCGCCCACGCATTCGCCCGAGCCCCTGCCCCATCCCTCGCCCACCCCCGCCCCATCCCCATCCGCCGAAGCCCGAAGGGCGAAGGCGGACCCCACCCCAGCCGTTTTATTCCAGGTCGACGTCCAGCGCGTAAAAGTCAAACGCGTCGTGCGACGTCCCCCAGCCCTGCACGCGGATGTAGTAAATGCCCGAGTACGGGGCCACGATGAACACGGACTCGTTCGCGGTCCCGGCGTTGCTCGACGAATCGAGCAGGTTTCCCAGGTCGTCGTAGAGCTGGAGTTCGTAGTCGTCGGGCAGGCTCGACAGGAACAGGTCGATCGTGAATCCGTCGTCCTGCCAGAACGAGAACCAGTCCTCGTCGCCGTCCTCGTCGATCGTGCCGTCGATCTGGTAGAGCGCGTCGGGGCCGCCGAGGTAGTGCGCGGTGAACTCGGAGTCGTTCGGTTCGTAGTCGTCGCCGACCACGAGCGAAGGCCCGGACAGCACGACGACGTTGTCCGACTCGTTCGTCTCGTCCACGCTGTCGGTCGCGTCGACGATCCACCCCGCGTAGTACTCCCCGGGCGGGATGCTGCCGGGGAACGAGACCAGGAGATCCGCATTCGCCCAGCTGTCCGGCGCGATCGTGCCGACGTACACCGACCCGATCAGCCAGTCCGACGTCGTGATCGTCGAGTTTTCAGAAGCGTAGAAGTCGACCCAGAAGCCGCCGGACCAGTCATCGCCGGAATTGCGGATATCGCCGCCGATGCTGTAGAGGTAGCCGGGGATCGCCCTGCTGTCGTCGTAGTGGCCGCCGTCGTCGCGAAGGTTCACGTCCCAGCCGCCTCCGCCCCCGCCCCCACCACCGCCTCCGCCCCCTCCACCTCCACCCCCTCCACCTCCACCCCCGCTGTGGTAGTGATGGTCGTCATCGTCGTCGTCATGGTGGTGGTGCGGCCGGCAGCCCGCCGCGAAAAGCCCGGCCAGGATCGCCCCCGCCGCCAGAAACCCCTGCAATCCACGCTTGAATCGCAACATGATCCACCCCTCCGATGGTGACCCCTCCCCGGTGGACAGTTGTCCACTTTCGCGGACGATTGGCGCCGTCCGCGCGGGGTTGCCCTTACGGGGAGCAAAGCGCTTGCCAGACCCTCGCGAGGTGGGGGGGGGGGATTTCCACGAAACGCGGGGAGAACACGCGCTGTATGAACTCCCGTCCCTTTCAAGAGGCCTCCCATGCGCCCCATCGCCCTCCTGCTCGCCTTCGCCCTCGCCTGCTCCGCCCAGGACCCCGCCCCTTCGCAAAAAGACGCCGACGCGCGCGTCGCGGCGTTGCGGGAAGCGCTGAAGGGCGATTCGGCGGACGCGAAAAAGCAGGCGATCGCCGCCTGCGCCGACTGCGCGCACGCCACCGTGACCGCGGCGCTGGCCGGCGTGCTCACGTCCGGTGAGGACGAACTGCGCATCGCGGCGGCGCAGGCGCTGTCCAAAATGAAGGGCTCCGGCGACGCGGCGAAGGCGCTTCACGCCGGCCTGAAGCCGAACGAAGCGCGCGAAGCCGTGCTGAAAGAGGTCTTCAAGGGGATCGCGCTCGTGAACCACGCTTCCTCGGTCGCCGTCTGCCGGGACTGGATCGACGACCGGCTGGACATGCAGAAGAATGAAGAGCATGCGGGGGTGATCTACGCGATCGACGTGCTCGGCTTCCTGAAGCACAAGCCTGCGGTCGAAGTCCTGCTCGATCTCTGCCACAAGAAGAAGGTGAGCGGCTGGGGTGCGGGGACGGGCTCGGCGGGCTTCAAGATCAAGTGCGGCGCGCACGCCGGCGCGGCGCTCCAGCGGCTGACAGGCGCGGGGCCATACGATTCGCTGGAGGAGTGGCAGGACTGGTGGAAGGACCACGCGAAGGAGTTCAAGGAGGACATGAGTTTGGTGGGTAAGTAGTTGGTGGTCGGGGGTTGGTGGTCGGGCCGGCCGGGGTGATTGCGCCGCCCCGGTGCGCCTCGAGCGGTTAAACTCCCTTTCCTCATGCGCTCCCTCGAAAACCTCCTCCGCAAGAACCGCGAATGGGCCGCGCAGCAGAAGCGCGACGACCCGGAGTACTTCGAGAAGATGCGCTTCCAGCAGAACCCCGAGTATCTGTGGATCGGCTGTTCGGACTCGCGGGTGCCCGCGAACGAGATCGTGGGCCTGCAGCCCGGAGAGCTATTCGTGCACCGGAACGTGGCGAACGTGGTGGTGCCGAGCGACCTGAACTGCCTGTCGTCGATCTACTACGCGGTGATGGAGCTGAAGGTGAAGCACATCATCGTGTGCGGGCACTACGGCTGCGGCGGCGTGAAAGCGGCGATGGACGACGCGGAGGTCGGGCTGACGGAGAACTGGCTGATGCACATCCGCGAGGCGCACGAGGCGCACTACGAGGAGCTGGAGTCGATTTCATCGTATGCGGAGAAGCTGAAGCGGCTGTGCGAGGTGAACGTGCTGGAGCAGGTGAAGAACGTGGCGCGGCTGCCGCTGGTGAGGCGCGCGTGGAAGGACAAGCACGACCTGACGGTGCACGGGTGGGTGTATTCGATCGAGGACGGCCTGATTCACGATCTGCACCTGAAGGCGTCGAATGTTGAGGAAGCGACGGCTATTCGCAAGCTGGACAAGGCGAGATTTCGAAGCCGACCGGATTGAGAACGGCGTCGAAGGTCGAAGGTTAAAGGTGACGGCGTTTTTCAGGGGAAGGCCGTATCTGCCGACGTTTCTGCAGAATCAGGACGTTATCTGCGTACGGATGAGAGTCAGCTCTGAAAACAACGTCGTACGCAGATGAAGTCGAGATCAAGACAGAAACGTCGGCAGATACGTCTACGCCGAGCGGTCCCTCGGCCTGTCCAACGCCGTTCGCCGTTACCTTCGACTTTCGACCTTTGACCTTCGACGTCGTCGTTACACCCACCTCTTCGCCCTCACCATCCACTCACTCAAGCACCGGCTCGTCTTGTCCAACCCCGCGCGATGCCTTAATGCCTCACACGCCGGCTTGTCTCCGCGCGATGCCACAAACAGCGCAGCCGCAAGCGCCAGCGGCGGCTGAAGGTCGCCGGGCTGCTTGTCCAGCCAGCCGATGAAGGTCGCGATCGGTTGCTTGCCGGCCAGCGCGTCAGCGGGCGCTTTCCAGTCCGGGACGAGCTGGCTCGGCTCGTGAAGCATCGCGAGCGACCGCGCCGTCGCGGCGCCGGCGGCGTTCACGATCGACGCGAGCAGCAGCGCGAGGAAGCGCGGCGTTCCCGGCGGCGCGACCGGCTTCGTGTCGAGGACCTTGCCGGCCGCGGACCAGTGCCCCTGGGCGCACGACAGCAGCGCGCGCCACTGCCGCACCCGGTGCGTCGCCGCGCTCGCCGGGTCGAGCGCCGCCGCGACGGACGCCATCAGCGCTTCCGCCTCTGTGACATTGCCGGCGTCGACGAGCGACTCCATGAGCCAGAGGACGATGCGGGCGCGGTCGTCGTCGGTCAGCGTGTCGAGGCCGAGCGTTTTCTCGAGCTGCGAGCGCGCGGCTGGCGCGGCGTCCTTCGGAAGCTCCTGCCGCGCGAGCGCGGCGTGGCACTGCATGCGCAGCTCGACGCGCTGGCGGTGGGCGTCGAGAAGGGCCAGCGCTTCCTGACGCATTTTCTCGGGCCCGACGGCGGCCCACATGCGCAGGTAATCCGCCGCGACCTGGGCGGTCTCGGCCGGCATCAGCCCGGGGACGGTGAGCAACTGCGTGAAAAGTTCCTTCGCGGCGGACGGCTCGCGCTCCGCCTGCTCGAGGATGCCGTTGATCATCGCGCGCAGCTCGAGACGCGCCGGGTCGCCGCGGTGCTTCTCGAGCCCGTGCAGCAGCACCGCCCACATCTCCTTCCCCTTGCCTTCCTTCTGCCGGATCTTCGCCTGGCCGAGCGTCTCGAGCGCCTCGTAGCCGCTGCCGGCGAGCAGCTTGAGGTCGGCCTGCGCCTCGGGGATTTCGCCGAGCTCGATCGAGCACTGCGCGGCCTTGTAGCGCGCGATCACGCCCTCGGTGCGATCCGAATGCGCCTCGGCCATTTCGCGGTACAGCGCGCGGGCGTCCTTGAGCTGGCCCATCGCGTGGACCTTGTCGGGAAGCGCAAGGAAGTCGAGCGTGAGCGGCGGGCCGTGCGATTCGAGCTTCACGCCGGCGAGCGCCACGCCGGTCGCATCCGACGACACCGCCACGCGGTCGCCGCGCATCGGGAACACCTCGCGGTGCTCGAGCACCGTGACGCCGTCCACCGCGAAACGGACGCGCGGCCCCTCGCGGACGACGAGCAGGTCGTGGTCGATCCCCGGGTTGAGCGGCACGCCGACCCGCCGCGCCACGAGCGCGCCGTTCCGGTGAAACTCGACGCGCCCCGGCTCGCCCGTGACGAAACGGAACATGTACCCGCCGGGGGAAGCGGTCGTCGGGACGGCGAGCCAGATCGCCGCGTCGGTCACGGCCGCGTCCTTCGCCGCCGTCAGCGTCGCGTGGAACTTCACGTCCCCGCCGAGCCGGTACTTGTGGAAGATCTTCGACTTCACCCCCGCGCCGCAGCGCAGCTTCCCCTGCTGCGTGTCCCACGCGCCGGAGACCGACTGCCAGCCTTCCTCGCGCACTTGCCACGGCATCCGCCCGTCGAGGTACGCCTCGACCTCGCGCGCCAGCTCGCGCGCGTCCGCGAAGCGTCCCTCCGGCGCGAGGCTGAGCGCCTTCATCGCGACCTGCGAGAGGACTTTCGGCACGCCGCGCACGCCGGTGCGCCGGTCCGGCGGCGTGATCTGCCCCGCGACGGTCTTCTGGATGAGCTCCTGCACGTTCCGCCCGTCCACCGGCAGCCGCAGCGTCAGGATCTGGTAGAGGATCGCGCCGAGCGCGTACACGTCCGACGCCGGCCCCGCGGGCTTCGCCAGCGCCTGCTCCGGCGACATGTACCCCGGCGTCCCCTTGATCATCCGCACCTCGGACCCCTTCGGCAGGTCCTTCGCGCCTTCGCCCAGCAGGGAAGTCCCGGCGGTCTCGAATCGCCGGCTGTCGAGATTCTTGTCGACGACGCGCGCCAGCCCCCAGTCCATCACGAGCACTTCACCGAACTCCCCAATCATGATGTTCGACGGCTTCAGGTCGCGGTTCACGATCAGGTGGTAGTGCGCAAACGCGACCGCGTCGCACGTCCGGCGGAAGATGTCGAGAAGCGCCGGCAGCGTGTACCTCTCGACCGCGGCGGGAACTTCCTCGCGCAGGTCGGCGAGGATGTCGGCGAGCGACGTCCCCTCGACGACTTTCATCGTGTACCAGAGCCCGTGCGCCGGGTCGCGCCCGACCTGGTAGATCGGAACGATCCCGGGGTGCGCGAGCCGCCCCGTCACCACCGCTTCGTCGAGCAGCCCCTGCATCGGCAGCAGCTCGCCGATGTCCTTCTTCAGCACCTTGAGCGCGACTTCCCGCCCGAGCATCGGTTCCTTCGCAAGGTAGACCTTGCCCATCCCGCCGCTTCCGAGGATCCCGGTGATCTCGTGCCCGCCGATCGCGGCCGGCAGCAGGTCCTTCATTTCCGGTGTGCGCGGCGCCGGCACCGCCGCGGGCGTCGAAGGGTGCGCGGCGGCCTGCGGCCTCGGCGCCGTTTCGCGCCCCGCGATCACGGCGGCATTGCAGCTCACGCACAGAGTCCCCGTCGCCGCGGCTTCGAGCGGCTTTCCGCACCCCGTGCAGGCTCGCGCTTCACTCGACATCGCGGACATGCTAATCCCGCTCTTGAAAAATCATGTACCGAATGTCGAGAGAGGCGAGCGGCCAGCGGCCAGCGGCCAGCGGCCAGCGGCCAGAGGCCAGAGGCCAGAGGCCAGCGGCCAGCGGCCAGTGGCCAGCGGCCAGCGGCCAGCGGCCAGCGGTCAGGAACTGCAACGACGGGGATGGGCAGGAAGGGATCATGCCGCTGATTCGCGGCGGTTGACGGGGATGCGTCGATGCACGGCCTCGGAAAGGCCGTACAGGATCCGGCGTTCCTCGGAGATCTGTTTGCGGACCGGTGCGACCAGTTCGACGGGGAGCATCCCGACTTTCGCCGCGATCGTCAGAAGCGTATCCGCTTCGGCCAGGCTGCCCTGGGCGATCCCGAGGAACTGGGCAAATTCCCGTGGGCCACGCCGAACGGCGCCCTCTGCGATGTTCGCGGCCACGGAGACGATGGCGCGCCGGAGCTGAGCGCTCAATTCGAATCGCTCGTCGCGCGGCAGCTGTCTCGCGAGTCCGTAGACAGGGCTGCAAAGTTCGACCGCCTTCTTCCAGGCCACCAGGTCCTCGTACCCGTGAACAAGTGCCATGTCCGTTCTCCCGAAGGGGTTTGGCAGCAACTATATCGTTCAAACTGGCCAAGTCAAGAGCTGTTATTGAGTATATTCCCACCAGCCCCCAGAAACCTGCAATCCTGTGCCACTCGCCACTGGCCGCTGGCCACTCGCCGCTGGCCGCTCGCCGCTCTTCCGTTAGACTCCGCCCCCATGCGCAAACTCCTCGCCGCCACGGCGCTCGCCCTGCTCGCGCTTTTCCCCGGATGCGGCTGTGAGAAGGGCTCCAGCAGCTCCTCGTCGTCTTTCACCCCCGAAGCGCCGAAGTTGCCGCCTCCGGTTCGCGTCGGGCCGGAAGGAGCGACGATCGAGCGCGGCAAGGCGAAGCTCGAAGTGCCGAAAGGCGCGTTCGGCGCCGAACAGGACGTGCGGTTCGACGAAGTGCGGGGAGGGACCCCTTCTTCGTACAAGCCCGCCGGCAACGCGTTCTCCTTCTCGGCCGGGCAGGCGACGTTCGCCGCGCCGCTCAAGGTCACGCTGCCGATCGACGCTTCCCGCATCCCTGCCGGGACGAAACCCGCCCACGTCTACGCCGTGCTGGCCTACCACGGCATGGGCGAAGTCCTCCCCACGATGAACGTGGACCTGGACGCGGCGACGGTGACGATCCTCCTCGACCACGCCTTCCCGTTCTGCTCGGGAGACGCCGCCGGGAGCGGCGCGGGGCCGGTCCTGCAGGCCGCCGTAAACCCGGGCGGGATCGACACGCTCGACGTTTCGCCGAAGTACGTGTGGTGCGCGGCGCACGGGCTGGACCGGGCCGAGACGATGGTGGAGAAGGGGAAGGCGATCATGCGGATCGTGCACGAGGCGTACCGCGAACTCGGCATGGCGGACCTCGGGCAGGTGACGTTCACGTTCAAACCGATGAACCCTGCGTGGGGCGGAGTGACGACCGGCTCCAACTCCATCGAGATCAACTCCGACAAATTTCTCGGCTACGACGAGCGGACGCAGGGCGAGATCTTCATGCACGAGTACTTCCACATGCTCCAGCTCAGGACGATCGCCCGCAATGTCGCCGGCCTCAAGGCGCCGCTCCCGGGCGACTACTGGCAGCGCGGGAAGACGGAGTGGCTGAAAGAAGCGACGGCGACGTGGATGCAGGAGAACGTGTCGGGACCGGGCGCGTCGAAAAACACCGTGCGGCTGAAGCCGGATTTCTGCTACCTGCCGCTGAACGCGTACCAGGATTCGACAGAGGCAAGCCCGCACCAGTACGCGGCGTACATCTTCTTCGCCTGGCTCGACACGATGTACTCGGGTCGCCAGATCATCGTGCGCACCTACCGCGAGATCTTCACCGGCCAGTGGCTCAAGATGGCCGGGCTCGAGCAGGACGCCGGCCAGGGGCGCGGCACGTTCAACCCGCTCGACCTCCTCGACCACATCCTCCAGGACACGCCCGACAACCAGGGGCGGAAGCGGACGCTGCGCGAGCTGTACGCGGAGTTCCTGCTGCACTTCGCGTGGCTCAAGGACATTCCCACGATGAAGGGCGACCCGCTGGTGCGGAGCGCGCTGGGCGCACCGGGCGAGGTCATGGTGGTGACGGACAAGGCGACGTCATGGACGCTCCCCGACGGCAGCGGCGCCTCGCGCGTGACGAAGCGGTCGGAAACGGTGGCGGGGGAGGGGTTCCACATCGTGCGGGTGTTCGTGGTGAAGCGCGGCGAGAACGCCGGCGGCGACCTCGAGGTGTCGTTGAAAACGGCGGCGCGGTGGGACCCGCGGGAGTCGATGCTGGTGGTGTTCCCGATGCAGCCGAAAGCCGGCGATCCCTCGATCGGGACCGCCGCGGCGCCGGTGCGCCTGCGGAATTGGTCGGCGCTCGAGGGGGCGCTCGTCTGGGTCGTGGACCTGTCCGTGACCGGCCAGCCCGACCTCACCGTGACCGCCGAAGTGAAGACGGGCGACGAGATGTCGTTCGAGCTCCGCGCGACCCCGCCGCGCGAGCCGTACACCGATCCCATGGCTCAGCTCAACCTGGAAATCGCATTCGTGCCGCCCGCCGGGGTGGATGCCAGCACCGACGAGGGGAAAAAGAAATTCCGCGAGGTCGCCGACCGCTGGTTCAAACAGCTCGAGAAGGAGCGCGGCGACGCGTACCAGTGGGTTCACGCCATCGCGACTGTCGACGGCCGCGCCCAGCACTCCTGGGCCCACGTCGGCAACACCAACCCGCCCCTCGTCTCCATCTTCGGCGGCAAGCTCCTCCTCCCGCGCAAGCCCGGCACCTACCAGGTCGACGTCAAGGCGACGTTCCGCGGCCAGAAGCTCTCCGCTTCCTACCCCGTCACCGTCCAGCTCCCCGGCTATCGCCAGCCCGCGACCGACGACCTGATCCGGAGGAAGCTCGGGGACCTCGAGCACCTGCGAGAGATCAAGGCGGAACCGTACCGCTTCGCCAGCGAGTACCTCAGCCTCGGCAACTACTACGCCGACATCTGGAAGGACGACGATGCGCTTGACGCCTGGCGGAAGGGGCTCGAGTTCGTCATCAGGGACGCGGAGCGCGGGCCCTTCGTGGAGGCCATGGCTCTTCTGGCCTACCAGCGCGGCGACATGGACTCCTACCTCTCCGCAATGGAAGTCCTGAAGAAGCCCGTGTCCTACGAGGACGTTGCCGTATGGGTCCTCGCGCTGGAAGGGAATCCGAGGAAGGCGAAGGCGCTGCGCGCGCGAGTGCCGGGGATCAAGGAGGAGGAGCTGGAGCGGTTCCGGATGTGGCCGAACGAGGGGGATGAGGTCGAGTAGTGGCGAGCGGCGAGTGGCCAGCGGCCAGCGGCCAGGAACTGCAAGGGCAACGGCGAGGACAGGCAGGAACTGCGTGGCAAGACCGGAAAGTGCGACCGACCCTCGGCGATCAAACGTTGCCGGCGGGCGCAGGTGAGGAGGAACCCCGTCCTTGCTCGCCCCTGCCGTGCCTGGCCCTTGTCGTTACTGGCCGCTGGCCGCTCGCCGCTGGCCACTCGATTTGCTTGCCGCACCGCCCCCGCAGCGCAAAAATCCTCAGTTCAAGCATCAACTCAACACGCCACCCACAGGACTGCGAAATAAATGGCCAAGATCACCATCAACAAAGGCAAGCTCTCCGTCCCCGACAACCCGACTTTGCCCTTCGTCCGCGGCGACGGCACCGGCCCCGATATCTGGGCCGCCTCCGTGCGCGTGTTCGACGAAGCCGTGAAAAAGGCCTACGGCGGGAAGCGCAAGGTCGACTGGCTCGAGGTCTACGCGGGCGAAACCGCGATGGCCAAGTTCAACAACGCGCTGCCGGAAGAAACCGTCACCGCGTTCCGCGAGTACCTCGTCGGCATCAAGGGCCCCCTCGGCACGCCGGTGGGGAAGGGGATCCGCTCGCTCAACGTCGCCCTCCGCCAGATGCTCGACCTCTACGTCTGCCTCCGCCCCGTCCGCTGGTTCAAGGGCGTGCCGAGCCCGGTGAAACACCCCGAGAAGGTCGACATGGTCATCTTCCGCGAGAACACCGAGGACATCTACGCCGGTATCGAGTACGAGGGCGGGTCCCCCCAGGCCCAGAAGGTCCTCGACTTCATCGCCAAGGAATTCCCCAAGGACTTCGAAAAGATCCGCTTCGGCACCCAGGCGAAGAACGAGGAGTTCTGGAAGCAGGTCGGCGCGCCGTCCTACCGCAAGGAAGTCTGCGTCGGCATCGGCATCAAGCCCGTCAGCTGGTCCGGCACCGTCCGCCTCGTCCACACCGCCATCGAGTACGCCCTCAAGAACAAGCGCAAGTCCGTGAACCTCGTCCACAAGGGCAACATCATGAAGTTCACCGAGGGCGCCTTCCGCGACTGGGGCTACCAGATCGCCGACCAGTACTTCGGCGACAAGGTCTACACCTGGGCGACGTGGGAGAAGACGAAGGCCGCCAAGGGTGAGGACGCCGCGGCCAAGGAGCAGAAAGACGCGATCGCGGCCGGGAAAGTCATCATCAAGGACTCCATCGCCGACATCACCCTTCAGCAGGTCCTCACCCGCCCCGAGGAATTCGACGTCATCGCCACCCTCAACCTCAACGGCGACTACCTCTCCGACGCCCTCGCCGCCCAGGTCGGCGGCATCGGCATCGCCCCCGGCGGCAACATCAACTACATCTCCGGCCACGCCATCTTCGAGGCCACCCACGGCACCGCCCCCAAGTACGCCAACCAGGACAAGGTCAACCCGGGAAGCGTCATCCTCTCCGGCGAAATGATGTTCCGCTACATGGGCTGGACGGAAGCGGCGGACCTGATCATCAAGGGGCTGGAAGGGGCGATTGCAGCGAAGACGGTGACTTATGACTTTGCGCGGTTGATGGAGGGGGCGAAGGAGGTGAAGTGCTCGCAGTTTGGGGATGCGGTGATCGGGAAGATGTGATCGCCCGCAACTCGATCGAGACAGCGCCATGGCGATCCCCGCTGAAGTCCTTGAAGATCTCCTCCGGGAGGCCGACGACCTCTCGATGCACGACTTGTTCGTGAAGCTGCTGCAGGACTCTCCGGACCTTGGCGACCAGGAGTTTCGGGAGTGGGTCGAACTGGAGAGCTTCGGGTATCCCACCAAGCAGATGGGCGACGGGCACCACACCGAGGCTCCGAAGTACCGCTGGATTTACGGTGAGGCCTATACGAGTCCCGCGGTCTTTCACCATGATGAACTGCCACTTCTTGCCGGAGTCACGGAGCTAGAGGAATTGGAGGCGGAGCACGGCGAGCTTGCAGTCAAGCTGCCTGGCCTCGTCAAGTTCGTAGTCGAAGACAAGAGCATCGCGCGCGTTTTGACCGCGATTCGCCAGGAGGCGGTCCGACGACTCAAGCGTTTGCAGCTGCGTTTCGCGAAGGCGGGAGGCGCCACCAAGAGCGCCGCCGAGCCGAACGGGGACGGCAAACGCGTGGCGGTCGTTCACGGCAGGAACGCTGGCCTTCGCAAAGCCGTGTTCGACAGCCTGACGGCCCTGGGGCTCCAGCCGCTCGAGTGGGAACAGTGCGTTAACGAAGCAGGCAAAGGGAGTCCGTATGTCGGGGAGGTGCTCGACGCGCTTTTCCGGAAAGTGCAGGCCGTTGTTGTGCTTTTCAGCGGTGACGACCTGGGGCAGTTGAGGAAGGAACTCTGGGATGAACACGAGGAGGCAGCGGAAAAAGATCTCCACCCCCGCGCTCGCCAAAACGTCCTTCTCGAGTGCGGAATGGCGCTCGCTAAGTATCCGGACAGGACCATCATGATCTCGGCAGGCGCCTGCATGATTCCGTCTGACCTCGTCGGACGCCACGTCCTTCGAATGTCGTCCTCCGAAGATTCCAAGAAAGCTCTCGTCGGCAGGCTGAAAACCGCTGGTTGCGCCGTCGATGCCATCGACGGCTGGAAGAACGTGGCGGACTTTCCTGTCGACGTCGGAAAGTAGATGTCCCTTCGCCAGCGACAACCTCCGACCTAGCGGCGATTCCTCGGCGTCGGACAAGTGCAACCTGCAAATCATCCGACCTAGGACCGGGGGGCTGGACGGATGGCGAATGAGCAGGCGATTTCTGGCGCGTCCCTGCAGATTTCTCGGTGTAATTTCACCAGACCTGCGCAAACTGCGCAGGTCCGATTCGTTGAGGCAGGGTGAGTTCGTGTCGCAAAACGCCGCCCGCGAAAGAACTGAAAGCATCCCGCCCTCGCCTCTCGCGCCCTAAGGAAGGAATTCTGCCGCATGACAATCGCCAAGCTGGAACCTTGGAAGATCAACACTGAGCGTCTGGCCGCCGACATTCGCGCTGCTGCCGCGGGCGCGGCGAATGAGGAAGATCTGAAACTTCGCGTCGAGCCACTCCTGCAGGACAAATTCAAGAGGCTGGGGGTGGATGTAGAGCGAGTTCAGTACGAAAAAGCATTCCTGCTGCGCGGGCGAGCGGACGCCCTCTACGGCTTTCTTGTGCTCGAGTACAAGGCTCCAGGTCGTCTCCAGAGTTCGGCGGTCCTGCGGGAGTCGTTGGAACAGATCAAGGGCTACATGGAGCAGGAGGCAGCGAGACACGGTGAAGCCCGCGAAGAAGCTATGGAGAAGTTCGTCGGCGTGGTGCTCGATGGACAAACAATTGCGTTCGTGAGATTCAGCAAGACGGGTCAGCCTCGAGCGCTGCCGATCGCGCTGCCGGTGGAACGCCAGGCCACTCTTTATGAAGACTTGCCGGGATTCCAGACTCTCGGACCGTTTCCCATCGAAAGCGCGTCGATAGCGACCCTGCTGATTTTCGCACGCGCGTCCGGTCGCCGACCGCTTCGCGCTGACACGCTCGCCCTGATCTTCGGACCGGGGACGGACGTCGCTCAGCTCAGCATGTCTACTCTCTATGGTCTCGCCCGCCGCATCCAGTATCAAAGCGCTCCGTCGCGGCCGCGGAGATTCTTTGAGGAGTGGGATCGCCTATTTGGCGTCGTGTACGGGCAAGACATCGGGCGAGCGCAAGCTGCGGCGCAGGAGACTGCGGCGCAATACAAACTTCCGGGCGGAGCGGACCTCAAGCCGCTCCTCTTCTGCATCCATACGTACTACGCGTTCCTGATGAAGATGATCGCAGTTGAGTTGCTCTCGCTTCAACCAGGATCACTTTCCCGAGGCTACGCTGCGGAGCTGCCGGGGCTCGAAGACAACGAGCTTCAAGATCGACTGACGGAGTTGGAGAGTGGTGGCGAGTTCAGCCGGAAGGGTATCGACAACTTTCTTGAAGCCGATTTTTTTGGGTGGTATCTCGACGCCTGGACTCCACAGGTGGCGAAAGTTGTCCGGGAACTCGCGCGAGCCCTGGCTGACTTCGAGCCGGCCACGCCGCGGCTCGAGCCGGAATGGACGCAGGATCTCCTGCGGAATTTCTACGAGATCATCGTCCCCAAAAATCTGAGGCACAACCTTGGCGAGTACTACACGCCTGACTGGCTCGCCGATTACACGATCGAACGAGCAGGCTACTCTGGCCATCCGGACGAGCGCTTCCTCGATCCGGCCTGCGGCTCGGGGACGTTTCTCATCCATGCGATCCGCAAAGTCCTGGATCACCCCGAGTCGAAAACACGCAAGCCTGGCGAGCTTCTCGCCAGCGTGCTCAAAAACGTCGTCGGATTCGACCTGAATCCCATCGCCGTCCTCGCGGCGCGCACGAACTACCTCATCGCGACGGCGGACCTGATCCCGCATCTTCGGCCGATCTCGTTGCCGGTGTATCTCTGCGACTCCGTCGTCCCGCTCGAGCGAGCGCCAGATCCGAAACAGCCGCTGTTCAAGGAAGCCACGGTTGTTTTCTCGACGCGAGATCATAACTACGTCTTCCCCGTGAACATGAAGGATCAGAAGCGGATAGACACCTTCACCGGCGAGATTGACAAGGCCATCAAGGCTGACATGTCGCCGGATGGGTTTTCGCAGCGGATTCGGAAGCTCCTTACAACGACGCCCGAGGAGACGCGGCAACTCGTGGATGTTTACGAACACATCCGCGACCTTCACGCGAAAAAGCAAAACGGCATCTGGGCGAGGTACATCAAGAACGCCTTCGCACCGGAGTACATCGGCAAATTCGATTTCGTTGTCGGGAATCCACCTTGGATCAGATGGAAGTTTCTTTCGGACGAATACCGAAAGAGGACCCTGGAGCAGTGGCACCGGTACGGAATCTTCTCACTAAAAGGCCATGCGGCGCGACTTGGTGGTGGAGAGAAGGACTTCTCCATGCTGTTCACATACGCCTGCGCGGATCGATTCCTTAAGGACCGCGGGATCCTGGCGTTCCTTATCACCGAGACGGTGTTCAAGGCGCGCGGAGGTGGGGAGGGTTTTCGGCGCTTCCGACTTCCCCGAGAGAGGCCAGCGCAGGATGTGCCGCTCAAGATGCTTCTGATGGACGACATGGTGAAGCTAAACCCCTTTCTGACGGCGTCTAACAAGACCTGTCTGTTCGCACTGCGCAGAGGAGAGGAGACGACATTTCCCGTTCCCGTCGTTCGATGGAAGCCGCTCGCTGGCGTGGGGAGAATTCGACCCGCTTGGAAACGGGATCTCGTGTTCGAGAAGTCAACACGGGAGGAACAGGTTGCTGTGCCAGTTGACCCCGCTAGGCCCGAATCCGCTTGGCAGACAGCTTCGAAATCCGGAATCGCGAAGTTCGCCCGGATGAAAGGGGTGAATTCCTACACTGCGCGGCTCGGGGCGTACACCGCACCGTACGGTGTGTTCCGACTCCGGGTGAAGCAGGTCCTTCCCAATGGTCAGGTGGTCGTCGAGAACCTCGTGGAATCAGGCGACGCCGACATCCGCAAGGTGACGACGACCATCGAGTCGACCCTCGTCTTTCCGGCCGTGAACGGTCCGCAGATTAGGCGATTCGGAATCTCGGATCCGTTCGCAGTCCTCCTGACACAGGACCCGAGCACGCGGGAACCGCGGCCCATCAAGTGGATGGAGATTCATGCGCCAAACACACTTGCGTACCTTCGTCCATTCGAGAAGATTCTCCTTGGAAGGGGTTCGAAGCCGATCGCAGAACTGGCCAAGAAGACCGCGTTCTACGCGATGTTCGGAGTCGGCCCGTACAGCGTTGCCCCCTACCGCGTGCTGTGGGCTCGAACAACCTCAAGAATGGCTGCCGTAGTTCTGTCCAGAAAGTCCACGGACTGGGCAAAGAGGGAGATCATCGGTTGCGACGACACCGCGTTCATTCCCGTGATCGATCGCGGAGAGGCCCACTACCTCTGCTCGATCCTGAACAGCAGTGCAGTTCGGGAATTTCTTTACGCCGCTAAACCTTCCGGCCATGTAGCGCCTCCTTCCGCGATCAAGCCCATCGCGATTCCGAAATTCGACCCGAAAAATCCGATTCACCTCAAGCTCGCTGAGCTTTCCGAGAAGGCCCACAAGCTCGCCGAGCGGAACGGCGACCTGAACGATGTAGACGGGTCCATTGATATGATCGTGGCCAAGATATGGAAGGCCTGACGCTAAAACCCGGAGATCCTGGCTACCCCCAACGCCTGCGTGAGCGCGTCCCGGATGCGACGATTTTGCACGCGTCGGGTCCCTTGGCGCACCTCTCCCGTTGGACCATGGCATTCGTGACCGCGGACGTCGAGCCCGGGGCCGTGACGCGCGCCGTTTGGGACATGTTCTTCCCCGTGCTTGAGTACGAAATGAACTTGATAGGCGGATGGCGATCTGTGAACGAGGGTGTCCTCTTCCGAAGCGCACTCGAAAAGCCGTGGATCTCGCTCACCCTCTTCACCTGCAAAGGCCTCGACACGGAGACGTGGGAGTCGTTCATCAGCGAGCGCCATCCCAAGCCCGCAGACTATTTCCTCCAGCGCCCAGAATATGACCGCCGTGCCGCCGCCGGTGAATTACTCATGCTCAGCGCAGCTCCGCAAGGTAGTCGCGTGCAGACCCGGGATGCCGTCATGCAGCGGAACTGGCTTGCATGCATGCTCGCTGATGTCGTCTTCATCGGTGGCGCTGAAAAGCTGTCGAAGCAGTGGTCCGTCGACAAGAAGAAGCTCGTCGGAAAGAGGCAGAAGACTTACACGCTTGCCCGCTCCCTCGTAAAGTCCAAAGTTCCGGTCTTCACGGTTGATCATCCGGACAATAAGGACCTCTTCGAATTGGGAGTGCCTGGACTAACGCCAAAAGCCCTTCACGCATTTTTGGCTCCGCATGGTGCAAACCTCCACGCCGAGAGTTCCCCGTCCATAGCCCCTCCGCGCCATACGGTGAGCGGCGTCAGAAACCCCCGTAAGGGGCCGGAACAGCTGGATTTGTTCTCCAGGCCGCCCCGCAAAAAGCGCTGAAGTAATCTGAGGGAGCCGGCCGATGCCTGACAATCCGGCCCAGCCCAGGAACAACTTGCATGGCCCCGAGGAAAGGCTTGAGACGGCCCAGAGGTTGACCGACTTGCCCGACCCAGAGATGAAGAGGGCCGCGCTACTTGAGGCTATCACCGCGGCGCGGTCACGGCTCACCCCGCGAATGCCCTCATGCCCGCCTTCCCGCACCTCCTCCGCCTAACGTTCGTTGTCAGTGGCCGCGTTGCCTTGCGTCAAAAGGCCGACCCCCCGGCGCCAGCGCTCCCGCCCCCGGCCGGGGTGGCCGCGGGCGATCAGGAGGAGGGCGTCGCGGCACGACTGGAGGCCTTCGTCGCGGCGGTTGCCGGATTCGGCGTGGATCTGGAAGGCCTGCTCGAAGAGCCGGTCCGCCTACTCGTCGCGCCCGGCGGCGCGGTGCGCGAGGGAGAGGTTGCCGAGGGCGATCGCCAGCGACCGGCGTTCGCCGACTTCGCGGTGGCGCGGCGACCCCGGGGGGAGGGGTGCCTCTCGTTCGAGTACCCGTCGCCGCCAGATCGATCCCACTGCAATCACTTCTGCCCCTCCGCGGAATTCGAGAAGCCCGGGATTCCGAGCCGCGCGCAGCCGTCGGACACGAGTTGCCGCGCTCTCCGCTCGCCGGCGGCGTCGGACGTGTCGCGGAAGAGCGAAATGCCGCGGTCCCAGGCCTCGTTCGCCTCAGGCCTGCGTCCCTGCGCGGCGAGCAGCATCGCGAACTGGCACCCGTGCGTCGCTTCGGCGCGCCGGTAGCCCGTCTCGGCGTGGAGAGCGAGGGCGTCGCGGAACAGCGCTTCCGATTCCTCCAGCCGGCCGATGTCGAGCATGAGGGCGCCGAGGTTGCCGAGGGTCCGGCCCTCGTCGCGGCGGTTCCCGACGTCGCGGTGGATCGCGAGGGCCGCCCGGAGGAGAGGCTCCGCTTCCTGCGTCCGGCCACTCGACGCGCAGATCTCGGCGAGCGTCTCCGTGATGCTGCCTTCCGAGCGGCGTTCGCCCAGGCGTCGGGCGATTTCGAGCGCGGTGCGGCAGGCGCTCTCCGCCTGCTCGAAGCGGTTCGACACGTGGTGGATGAAGGCCAGGTTGCGGAGGGTGACTGCGGCCATCCGCTCGTCTCCCGTCGAGCGCACCATCTCGAGGGCGCGCTGGTAGTCCCGCTCCGCTTCGTCGAGGCGCCCCTGCCGCTCGTGGAGGTCCGCGCGGAGCACGTACCGGCGCCGGATGTCGTCCGGCACGGTCCCGGCCCGCCCCGCATGCTCCGCGAGCTCGGCGGCGACGCCGTTGGACGCGTGAGGCGGCCAGTCGAGGTGGCCGTCCGCCTTCACGCTCTCCGCCGGCGCGCGGCCGCCGGCTTGCCCTTCCATCACCTCGAACGCCAGCTCGTGGAGCCGCGCGCGGTCGGCGGGCATCTGCAGCTGGTAGGCTGCGTCCCTGAGAAGAGCATGTCGAAACAGATAGGCGCTCTCGGCCGAGCTCATGCGGGGTGTCTCTGAGAAGGGCCACGAAGTCGGCCTCATGATAGCCCCCGGCGTTCCGCGGCAGCCTCTTCCCCCAGGTTCAGCTCCCGCAGGATCGCCACCCCTCGATGCAGGTCGGCGCTCGAATCGAGGGAAGCGGCCCGCCAGCAGAGCCACAGGCCTTCCTCGCGGCGGGCGCCGGCGACCACTGCGAGGGCGAGGGCGGCGTCGAAGGAGCGGGCGGCTTCGGCGGCGAGCCCGGCGTGGGCGAGGATGCGGGCGAGGCGGGCGAGGGCGAGGAGGACGTGGCCGGCGCCGCGGCGGTCGCCGAGTTCTTCCTGGATCGCGAGGGCGTCGCGGCCGGCCTGCTCGCCGGCGGGGAGGTGGCCGAGCTCGGCGCGGACCATCGCGAGGTTCTGGAGCTGGACGCCCTCGTTAAAGCGGTCGGCGGCGTTGCGGGACAGCGGGAGCGCTTCCAGCAGCGCCGTTTCCGCTTCCGCGAACCGCCGGCGGCGCTGGAGGAGGAGGGCGAGGCTGGTGAGGGCGATGGCCTCGGAGCGGGAGTGGCCGTTGTGGCGGTGGATGTCGCGGGCCTCGCGGTAGGCGCGCTCGGCGTCGTCGAGGGCGCCGCGCCGGGGCGGTCCCCCCGCTCGCGGAACGCCGAGATCGCCTCGCGGTACAGGCGCTCCGCTTCCGCCGCGTCCCCCCGCTGACGGACGCACGCCGCGAGGTCGCACGCCGCCATCGCGGCGCCGCGCGCGGTCGGCGGGCATCTGGAGTTGATATGCGGCGTCGCGAAGGAGCGCGTGTCTGAACACATAGGCCGATTCTGCGTTCACGCGCGGAATGGTAACCCGGGTTGTGATACCCGCCGTAGCGCGGAGCGCGAAGGCGGGTCACGGAGCCTGCTTCCCGTCGTTCCGCGCGCCGTCGGCCGGTGCAAACTCCCCGTCCACGAACGCCACCCCGGCACGGACGCACGCCTCGCGCATCGCGTCGGTCTTGAGCGCCAACTGAGGCGCGTCGTTCTGCTCTTTCAGGATCGCCGCGCCGGCCCGCCAGCGTTCCCGGGCCTCGGGCGCGCGGCCCTGCTCGAGCCGCAGGAGCGCGAGGTCGCAGAGGTGGACGCCTTCCGAGCGACGGTCCCCGGCCGCGCGCACCGCGGCCAGCGCCCCCTCGAAGGCGGTTTCCGCTTCCCCGAACCGGCCCGAGTCGCGGTAGAGGTCCGCCAGCAGGCCGAGCGTCACGCCCTCGATGCGCCGGGAACGGACCTGGCGGTGAACGTCGAGGGCCTGCAGGAACGCGCGCTCGGCCTCGGCGCGCCGGCCGAGGCGGTGGTGAAGGGCTCCCAGGTTGGTGAGGGCCATGCCGATCGAGGGCCGGTCGTCGACGAGCGTGTGGACGGCGAGGGCGTCTTCCAGGAACTTCTGCGCCTGCTCCGGGCGGCCGGATTCGAGGAAGACGAGGCCGAGGTTGGCGAGCGTGGCGCCCTCGAACCGCCGGTTGCCGGTGTCGCGGTGGAGGTCGAGCGCGGCGCGGTAGAGCGCCTCCGCTTCCGTGAGGCGTCCCGCCTCGCGGCGCAGGCTGGCGAGGTGGCCCAGTGCGATCCCCTCGGAGCGCCGGTTCCCGGTCTCGCGGTGGATGGCGAGGGACTGCTCCAGCAGCGGCTCGGCCCGGGACGCGCGGCCGGACTGCTTGAGGAAGTTGGCGAAGCTGCCGAGGGTGAGGCCCTCCGCCCCCCGGTCCCCGCCGGCGCGCTGCGCCGCAAGCGCCTCCTCGAATGCCCGCTCCGCTTCATCGGGACGCCCGAGGTCGACGGCGAGGTTGGCCTTAAGTGCCAGCGCCGAGCCCAGGAACCGGGTTTCGCCGAGCTCGCGCAAGATCGCGACGGATTCTGCGCACGGCGCCGCCGCCTCCGCCCTCCGTCCCGTCTCCGCCAGGACGCGGGCGAGGGTGCCGAGAATCGCGCCTTCCTCCCGGCGCAGTCCCGAAGCCCGCGCGAACCCGAGCGCGTCCCGGAGGATCGGCTCCGCCTTCTGCGGGTCCCCGGAGAGGTGAAGGAGTTCGCCGGTCCGCCTCAGCGCAAAGGCGCGCGCTTCGCCGTCCACCAGCCCGGCGAGCTCCATCAGCGCGGCGCAGGCCGCGGCGTAGCGGTGGCCGCGCGACAGGTACGTCGCCGCGCGGGAGAGGTAGAGCCGCCGCGCCGCGCGGAACGGCCCGCCCGCGTCCCCGGCCTCCGCGAGCCGTGCGTGCGCCGCCAACTCCTCCGCGACGGCGTCCGTCGCGTGCGGCGTCCACGATTCCCCCGGCGCCGGCGCCCGGCCGCCGAGCACCGCTTCCAGCGATTCGAGCGCCTGTCCGTGCCGCCGCGCCCGGTCGGCCGGCATCTGGAGCTGGTAGGCGGCGTCGCGCATCAGCGCGTGTCTGAACAAATAGGCAGATTCCGCGTTCACGCGCGGAATGGTAACCCGGGTTGTGAAACCCGCCGTAGCGCGCAGCGCGAAGGCGGGTCGCGCAGCAGGGCGTGGCGGAAGAGATAGGCGGACTCGGCGGAGCTCAGGTCGGCCGATCCTGCGCGCATCGATCAGAACCCGTCCGTCGTGTACGGCGCCGGCCCGGCAAACATCGAGCGCAGCGCCGCCAGATCGGCCTCCGGCGCTTCGAGCAGCCCCGCGAGCTGAAGTTCATCCGGGCTCATGAAGCCCGAGTAGAGCGGGGCGAGGCCGCGGATGGGGAGGCGGATGCTGCCGCGGCCGCCACGCGAGACGGCGGCGCGGCCACCGCGGACGCGGAGTTGCCAGCGCCCGGAGTTCGCGGGGAGCACCGGGTCGTCGATCTCGAACGCGGCCTCCGCGTCGAGCCCCGCCGGCCAGCCGCGCTGCTCCAGCGCCCGCCGAACGTCCACGATCCGCAGCATCCAGCGCTTCGACCGCACGACGTCCATCCGCTCCTCGGCCGGCAGGAGGTGCAGAAGGTCCGACGGCGAACCGAAGCCGGTGACGTGCTCGCACATCGAGCGCTGGTCCGACAGCACGGTGAGGAGCCGCCGGGCCGCCGCGGGCGTCGTCGCCACGAAATCGCGGACGGAGAGGTCGAACTTCGAGCGGTCCGGAGATTCGCGAAGGGCCGCGACCACGTAGCCCTCCGGTCGGCCGCGACGGAGCGCGATCGTCGTCTCGCGCGGCTCGTCCTTGCTCGACAGCACGCGCTTCCAGAACCACGGCGTCCGGCGCAGCAGGCCGGACGCGCGGCGCGCCGCTTCGTCGTGAAGCCTCCGGATCGCCGCGCCGTCGCGCGGGGTCGCGAGGCGGATGTCGAGCTCGCGGTCGCGGAAGACGAAGTCGCGCGCGGCGATTTTCCAGGTGTGCATGAGGCCGGCCTGTTCCCAGCCGGCGCCGCGGTAGAGGGGCTGGGTGGAGGGGAAGAGCGTGGAGAGGGCGGCGCCGCGGCGGGCCATGTCGCGGACGCAGGCGGCCATGAGGGCGGGGGCGACGCCCTGGCCGCGGGCCTCCGGGGCGGTGGCGACGCAGGCGATGCCGATGTTCGGGACGGCGCGTCCGCCGAACCAAGCGCCGCAGGGCAGCTGGACGAGCCCCGCGACCGGCGCGCGGCCGTCGCGGGCGACAAGCACGTTCTTCGCCCCGGCGCCGCGCAGGTACTTCGCGAACCCCTCCGGCTTTCCCTTGTAGGAGCGCGCCATGAAGAGCGCGGCGGCGCGCAGCTCCGCGGCGCCGCGGACGGGGGAGATCTTCAGGGCGGGGGTGGGCATGCGGGGTGGATTTTAGTGCGGTCGGGGCGGAATCCCCGCAGATTCGACGCCGCGGGCGGTCCCCTCGAAGGGCGTAACGCCCGCCCTGCGGCACTCGTCCCGCATCGCCCGCGTCATCGCCTCCAGCTCGGGGGCCCCGATCTCTCCCAGGATCGCGGCGCCGTCGCGCCACTGCCCGCGCGCTTCCTCCGCCCGGCCGAGCGCGACGAGGAGGAGGGCGAGGTCGACGCGGTGCATGCCCTCGGACTTGCGGCTGCCGGTCCCGGCGTGGATGCGGAGGGCCTCGCGGTAGCCAGCCTCGACGTTCATCCCCCGGGATCGTAGCGGGCCTCCGTCGGTCCGCAAGGGCGCTTCGAAATGCTCTCGGCCCTTGTATCCTGTCCCGCATGCAGCCCGTGCGAGGTTCCCGCGGAGATGTCCGGCGCGCGCTGGTCGTCCTCCTGGCCGCCGCGCTCGCGATCGGCGTGGCGCTGCTCCTGCGGCACCGCCGCGCGGAGGAGGCGCCCGAACCGGCCGGGAACACCGTGGGGACGAAGACCGACGCACCCGGCTCGGGGCCCAAATCGGAAGAGGAACCCCCGGCCGCCGTCCGGACGCCACAGCCCGCCGCACGGAGGTCCTCGAAAATCTCGGGCGTCGTCCTGCACGACGATGGGACTCCGGCGGAGGGGCGGCGCGTCGTCCTCCGCCCGGAAAAACGCCCGGACAAGTGGCCCTGCCCCTGGTGGTTCGAGCGCGACGCGCGTGTCGCGAAGGACGGCCGGTTCGCCTTCGCCGAAGTCGTCTTCGAAGACAAACTCGAAGTCGTCGCGACGACGTGCGATCCGAAAACCAGCCCGAGATGGACCGGGACGCTGGTGCCCGGGACGGACGCCGAAGGCCTCGTCCTCCGCCTTCCGCGGGCGATCCCCTTCGTCGTCACCGTCGTCAACGTGCACGGCGCCGTCGTCGAAGGCTCGGCCGTCCGAGTCTGGCCCGGGGAACTCGGCGACGTCCTCACGGGCAGCGACGGAACGGCGCGATTCGAGCTGGACGGCGTCGCAGAGGTCGGCGCGCTGGCGATGCCCCCTGGGGGCGGCCGCCTGCGCTTCATCGAAACCGTCGCCTGGTATCTGCCGGTTTCCCGCGGCGGAGCTCGCATCACCCTCGAGGCGGCCGGCGTCGCCAGCGGCATCGTCCTGACGCCCGAAGGGGAACCGGCGGCGGGAGTGCTGATCCTGGTGAAGCGCCAGGGCCCGGCCATCAGCACGGCGACCTCGGGAGCCGACGGGCGCTTCGAATGCGCCGTCGCCCTCGACAGGCCGGTCGGACTCGTGGTCGAGCCTTCTCGCAACAAGGCCCCGATGCTTCGAGGCCCGGACGGGAAGGATCGTCGCGTGCAGGGCGCGCTGGGCGGGGTTTCGGCGGGCGACACCGGGCTGCAGCTTCAGCTGGAGTGGGTCGAGGAGGCCTCGCTGGTGGTCATCGTGGTTTCGCCGGACGGCGAGCCGGTCGCGGGGGCGACGGTCTGGGCTTACGAGCAGCAGGTCAGCGGCACGCGGAGCGCCGTTTCGGGGGCCGACGGGCGCGCGACGTTCGAAGGCCTCCCGCGCGTGAATTTCAGCGTCACCGTCGAGCCGCCGAACACACCCGATGCCGCGGACTGGATGGTGGGCATGGGTAACCCCGGCGGCGTCGAGCCGGGGGAAGAGCCGGAGGAGGTCGAACTGGTGCGCGGGTGCAGGCTGAATGGGCTGATCCTGCGCCCCGACGGCTCGCCGGCGGGCGGAGCGAGGCTCACGCTGAGCGCGGACGCCTCCTGCTGCCATCCGTGGACGCCGCCCGACGGATATCCCACGGGCCCCGACGGCCGGTTTTCCTTCCTCGTCGCCCCGGGCGTCGCGCAGGACCTCACGTTGCGCGGGGCCCTGGACGCCGAACGGCTCCACGGCGAGCGGACGATCGACGCGCGGGACGTGAAGGAAGACGTGATCGTGCAGCTGGTCAGGGATCCCTGACGGGAATCGCGGGACCTGGGTCGCCGCCAGGCCCCCCGGAAACGTGTCTCGGCCTCCGCGAGGCGCGCGCAGGCCCCGGCGGCCGCCCTCCAGTCTCCGCCCCTCACTCCACCGGAAACGCCACCCCCGCCTTCGCGCACGCGGCTCGCATGACTTCGACCAGGTCCGACTCCTGCTCCGCCATGCCCGCGCCTGCGAGGCAGCGGGTGCCGTCGCGCCAGGCCTGGCAGCCGGATTCGGTCCGGCCTTCGGACATCTCGAAGATCGCGAATTCGCGGAGCATGATCCCTTCCATGCGGGGGTCACGGACCCGGCGGAGAAGGTCGAGGGACTGGCGGTACGCGGGAGCCGCTTCGCCCGCCCGGCCCGCATTGGCGTACAGCGTGGCGAGGGCGCCGACGACGATCCCCTCGCGGCGCACGTCCCCCGAGGCGCGGACGAGGGGAAGCGCCTGAAGGAAGATCCTCTCGGCCTCGGCGGGCCGGCCGTGGTCGCGGTAGAGGAGGGCGAGATTCCCGAGGAAGACGCCCTCGGCGCGCGGGTTGCCGATGTCGCGCGCGCCGTCGATGGCGGCGCGATACAGGGTCTCCGCGCGGTCGATGCGGCCCGTGAGCGAACAGATGTTGGCCAGGTTCCCGGTCGTGACCGCTTCCGCGGCGCGGTTCCCGACCTCGCGGTGGATCGCCAGCGCGCGCTCGCCGAGCTCTTCGGCCTCTTCCATGCGTCGCTCCTGTTCGCAGAGGAGAGACAGGTTTCCCAGCACGACGCCCTCGGCGCCGAGGTCGCCATGTTCGCGATGGATCGCAAGGCTTTCGCGGTAGGCGGGCTCGGCGAGCGAAGCGCGGCCGGTCTCGCGGTGGATGTTCGCGAGGTTGGACAGCGCGAACGCCTCCGCCCTGCGGTTTCCGGCCTGACGCTGAAGCGCCAGGGCCTGCACGCACGCCTCTTCGGCATCGGGGAGGCGTCCGGTCATCCGGTAGACGCTTCCGATGTTCATCAGGTCCTGCGCCTCGGCGCTCCGATTTCCGGCCTGGCGATGAAGGGTCAGCGCCTGCCGGTAGAGGGTTTCGGCTTCGGCGAGCCGGCCGGCGCCGGCGCAGAAACGTGCGCGGCTGCCGACGCCTGAGCCCTCGGCGTCGGCGTCGCGCAGGTCCCGGAAGATCTCGATCGCGCGGGTGGCGAGGGCGTGGGCTTCTTCGCGCCGGCCGGCCATGTCGGCGTTTTCGGCCGCGCGGCAGAGAGTCATGCCGAGCTGGGCGCCGGCGACGCCCTCGGCGCAGGTCTTCCAGAAACCGAGGGCCGCCGCGAACCGGTACTGTTTCTCGGCGAGTTCGGCCGCCCGGCGCGCGTACAGCCGGATCGCGCCCCCGGGGACGGCCGAGGCCGCGAGCCCGGCATGGCGGACCAGGTCCTCGGCGAACGGATCGGTCGGGTGGGGCGCGGGGGTGGTGCGAACGCGAACCTCGAGCGGCGGGGCCGCGGGGGCGCGGCCCCCGAATATCTGCTCCACGATCTCGAACGCCAGCCCGTGCAGCCGCGCCCGGTCGGCGGGCATCTGCAGCTGGTAGCCGGCGTCCCGGAGCAAGGCATGCCGGAAGAGGTAGGCGGTCTCCGCGTTCATCGGCAGGGTTCAGTGGTGAGTGATGGGTGGTGAGGAAGGGAACGCCGCGCGAACCTTGCGCAGGTTGCCGCGCCCCGCGGGGGCCGTCACTCAATACTCATTCCTCAATCCTCAACACTCCCTGGTGATTGCCGGCACCCCCGCCTTCGCGCACGCGGCGCGCATCGCCTCGGCGCGTCGCTCCAGCTCGCCCTGATCCCCGGTCTCCCGGATAATCGCGACGGCCTCCGCCCAGCGCGCGCGGGCCTCGGAAGGGCGGCCTTCGAGTTGCAGAACGCAGGCGAGGCTGCACAGGTGCCCGGCCTCGAGGCGCCTGTTCCGGATCGCGCGGTCCACGGCGAGCGCCTGCTCCAGCAATTGAAGCGCCTGCCCCCGCCGGCCGGTCGCCACGCAGACGTCCGCCAGGTCCCCAAGGGAGATCGCTTCGCCTCGGCGATTGCCGATCTCGCGATGGATCGCGAGCGCCTGCTCGTGCGATCGCTCGGCCGCCTCGACACGTCCGCTCTCCAGGAAAAGGGCCGCCAGGTCCCCGAGCGCGAAGCCCTCGAACCGGCGGTCGCCCACGTCGCGGTGAATCTCGAGCGCCTGCTCCAGCGTCCGCTCGGCCAGCTCGGCACGGCCGGTGGCCGAATAGACATTGCCGAGGTTCGTCAGCACGACCCCCTCGAAGCGCCGGTTGCCGATCTCGCGGTCGATGGCCAGCGCTCGCTCGTACGTCCGCTCGGCGAGCTCGCCCCGGCCGGTTTCGCTGTAGACAAGCGCCAGGTTCCCCAGCGCAACCCCCTCGCCCCGGCGATCGCCCGCCTGGACCAGCATCGCCAGCGCCTCGTCGAACGCGCGCTCCGACAGCGCGAAGCGGGTGGTCTCGCGGTACAGGTTCGCCAGGTTGCCCCGCGTCTTCCCCTCGCTGCCGCCGTCCCCGATCTCGTGGAAGACCGCGATCGCCTTCGTGTAGGTCGCCTCCGCCAGCTCGATGCGGCCGGTTTCATGGTAGACCAGCGCCAGGTTGCCGAGCATCGCTCCTTCCTCCCTGCGCTGCCCCGCCTCGGCGTGCATCGCAAGCGCACTTTCCATCATCTTCTCCGCCTGCGCGGCACGGCCTGATTGCCGGAAGACGATCGCCAGATCCGCCAGCGCGCCTCCCTCGCCCCTGCGATTTCCCGCGTCCCGGTGCATCCCGAGCACCTCCTCGAACAGCGCCTCCGCCCTCGCGCTGCGCCCCCGCATGAACGCCGCGCGGCCTGCGCGGTGAAGCGCCCCCGCACGGAGCGGGCCCTCGAGGAGTTCCGCCAGCTCCATCCAGCATTCCTCCTCTTCCCGGCGGAATGACCGGCGCGCGGTCTCGGCGGCGCGGTGGAGGTACAGGCGAAGAGCCTCGGCTGGGACGCGCGGCACGGCCGCGCGCGCGTGCGCGGCGAGCTCGCGCGCGAACGGGTCGGTCGCGTGCGGGGCGGGCGGCGCCTGCCAGGCCGCGTCGAGGGCCGGGGCCTCCGGCGCGCGGCCGCCGCACAACGTCTCGATCAACTCGAAGGCGAGCGCGTGAAGCCGCGCGCGGTCGCCGGGGAGTTGAAGCTGGTACGCGGCCTCGCGCAGGATCGCGTGTCGAAAGAGGTAGGCCGTCTCGGCGTTCACGCCGCACATCCTACGACGCGGCCGGCCCCGCTACTTCACTTCCACCGTCCGCTTCGCATCGCGCCCATATCCGAGCAGCCGCGTCTCCACCGTTTCCGCTTCTTCCGTCTTCTTCAGGATCACCAGCCCGCCGCTCGGGCCCTTCTGTTGCAACGTGCGGCTCCAGGCGATGGGGAAGGGGACCTCGTCGGCGTAGAGGCCGGAGAGGGTCGCCTCGACGCGGTCTTCGGCGGAGCGGACGACGGTGGTGATGCGGTTGGCCGCGAGCGACTTGCCGTCCAGGGTGGCCGATTCCGGGGCCATGGTCACCTCGAGCCTGTGCCCCTCGGCGGCTTTCGGCGCGGCGCCCGGCACGCCGATCGACTTCACGTACCGCTCCCGCGGCGCTTTCCCGGGCGACGCGTTCCAGCAGCGCTTCACCGCGCCCGTCGCCGGGTCGATCGCCAGCACGGTCGTTTCGTCGCTCGTCCTTGAAGTGACCTCGACCCAAGCCGTCCCGGGCTCGACGGCGACGCAGGCGTAGCGCAGGACGTACTCCGGCTCGGATTCGCCGTCGTACGTCGTGGCGTACTCGGCCCAGTCGCCGGCGGAGAGGCGCGACGCGTCGTAGCCGGCGAGCAGGTCGCGGTCGAACGCGTCATCCTCGTGGACGACTTTGCAGCCGGCGAGCGAAGCGAGGAGGAGGGCGGAGGCGAGAAAGCGCATGGGAAGTCCTGGAAAGGAGGTGAGGTTCAGTTCTTTCCCGTCGCCGCTTTGAGCTTCTCCACGAACTCCGCCGGGGCCAGGTCGCCGCCGAGCCGTACGACTTCGGTGCGGTCGGCGCGCAGGAGGATCGTGGAAGGGAAGTCCTTGATCTTGAGGCTCTCGAACGCGGCGGGCTGGTTTTCCTTCTCGATGCGGACGGCGACGAACTTTTCGCGGATGAAGGCGTCCACCGTGGCGTCGGACAGCGTCCTGCTGTCCATGTGGCGGCAGGCGATTCAGTACTCGGAGCCGGCCTTGACGACGACGAGCTTCCCGGTCTTCCCGGCCTCGGCGAGGGCCTTGTCGAGGTCGGTCCCCCAGGCGGCGAGCTTCGCCGGGTCAGACTTCGTGAGCTGGAACCCGGCGGCGTAGACCCCGAGGACCAGCAGGACGAGGCCGGCGACGCCAAAGGCGATCCGGCGGCCCCACGAGCGCGGTTTGTTTGCCATCGGCGCAGTATAGCCGCTCCCGGGCTCACAACTCCCGCCCCGCTACTTCCGCGCGTCGTCGTGCTTCACGAGCGCCGACAACTCCTGCACCGCGGCGTCCAGCAGCTTCAGCAGCTTCGCCGCCGCCCCGCGCGCGTCCACCAGCCTTCCGTCCCGCGCCATCTGCTCCGCTTCCGCCGCCGCCGTCGCGGCCTGTTTCGCCCCGAGCGTCCGGAGCGAGCCATTGAGGCGGTGGACATTGTCGGCGAGGCGGCGAAGGTCGCCGGCTTCGCTGGAAGCGCGGATGTTGCGGGCGGTTTCGTCGGAGTCGCGGAGGAAGACGCCGATGATCTCGGTCAGGAGCGCTTCGTCGTTGCCGAAATGCCGGAGCAGTTCCCCGCGGACGACCGCGGTGGCGGTGGGGGTCGTCGAGGGCGCGGCGAGCGCTTCCGGCCCGGGGGCGACCGCGCGGCGGAGCGCGACGGCGAGCTGGGCGGGATCGAGCGGCTTCACCAGGTGCCCGTCGAACCCCGCGCGGATCGACGCCTCGGACGCGCCCGGCATCGCGTGCGCCGTCAGCGCCAGCACCGGAGTGCGGAACGCCAGCTCCGACTCGCGCGCCCGGATCCTCCGAAGCGCCTCGAAGCCGTCCACGCCGGGCATCTGGATGTCCAGGAGGATCACGTCGAAACTCGCCTTCGCCGCCGTCTGCACCGCTTCCTCCCCGTCCGCCACCACCGTCGCCCCGTGCCCCAGCTTCTCGAGCGTCTTCTGCCCCACGAGCCGGTTCACCGGGTTGTCGTCCGCGAGGAGGATCTTGAGGCGGCGGGCGGGGTGGGGGAAGCGGTTGGCCGTGTCGGACTCGCGGGGGACGGGGCCGGAGTGAACGGGGAGCTCGATTTCGAAGGAGAAGGTGCTGCCTTCGCCTTCCTTGCTGTCGACGACGAGGTTGCCGCCCATGAGCTCGACGATCTGGCGGCTGATGGTGAGGCCGAGGCCGGTCCCGCCGAACTTGCGGGTCGTGGACGTGTCGGCCTGGGAGAAGGCCTCGAAGACATGCCCGTGGGCGAGGGAAGGGATCCCGATGCCGGTGTCGGCGACGGCGAAGTGGACGGTCGGCCGGCCGTGGCGCGGGTGCCCCGGGGAGACCTGGATGCGGACGAATCCCTGCAACGTGAACTTGAGGGAGTTGCCGGCGAGGTTCGTGAGGACCTGGCGGAGGCGGAGGGGATCGCCCACGAACGCCGCCGGGACGCCCGGGGCGATGACGTAGTCGAACCGGAGCCCTCGTTCCTCGGCGCGCGGCCGGAGCGGCACGAGCGTTTCGTCGAGGAGCGCCGCCAGCTCGAAGGGAATTTTCTCGAGGGTGAGCCGCCCCGCCTCGACCTTCGACAGGTCGAGGATGTCGTTGACGAGCGCCAGGAGGGTCTGGCCCGAGGAGCGAATGGAGATCACGAATTCCCGCAGCTCCGGGTTCATCGGCGTGTCGAGCGCAATCCTGGACAGCCCGATGATCCCGTTCAGCGGCGTCCGCAACTCGTGGCTGACGTTCGCGAGGAACTGCGACTTCACCCGCGCTGCCTGCACCGCTCCCTCCCGCGCCCGGATCAGGTCCAGCTCGGCCTTCTGCCGCGCCGCAAGCAGGTCGTCGACGACCTTCGCCGCTTCCGCGAGCCCGCCGTTTTCCGCGCCGAGCCGGAGCGAGTGATCCCCGGAATCCGCGACCTCGCGGGCGCGGGACGCCATCCGCCTCTCCTTCGACTGCGCGTGGAGGTCCACGGCGAGCGCGCCCGCGGCGCCGACAAAAGTCGCCAGCGCGGCCAGGCCGGCGAGAGTCGGGACCGCCGGCGCCGGAAGCCCTTCGCGCCTGGCCTTCCATGCGACCACGCCGAACGCGACCGCCCCCAGCGAAAGCACGGCCGCCATGACGACGGCAGGCACTCGAAGTCCCATTCTCATGGTGAAGATCCCGTTGGCAGACCCAGCGAAAAAAGAACTGCGGCCCCAACCCCGATAATGGCGCAAAGTATACCAGCCAGGCCTCCGGGATTTTTCGGCGATTACTCCCCGATCGGATCGCGGCCCGAGTCGAACGGCTCCACGCCCGCCTGGGCGCATTCCCGCAGCATCCCTTCCCGCACCTGCTCCGCCAGGACCTCGTCGCGCAGTTCCTTCAGCCCCGCGTACCCGCGCCGCCAAATCTCCCGCGCCTCCTGCCGCCGGCCCCGCTCGAGCAGCAGCATCGCGTAGTCGCACGAATGCGCCCCCTCCGACCGCCGGTTGCCCGACTGGCGGTGAATCTCGAGCGCCTTCACGAACGCCTCTTCCGCTTCCTCCAGCCGCCCCGCACCCCGGTGCACGATCGCCAGGTTCCCCAACACGATCCCCTCGCCCCCTCGCTGCCCCGAATTCCGGTACTCCGCAAGCGCCTCCCCGTAAGTCTGCTCCGCAAGATCCGCGCGCCCCGTCTCATTGAAGAGAAGCGCCAGCCCCGACAGGATGCTCCCCAGGTTCGAGGAATTCCCGGTCCTGCGGGCGAGATGAAGCGACTGCCGGTATGTTTCCTCCGCCTCGCGGACGCGGCCGCTCGACCGGTAAAGGCTCGCCAGGTTTCCCAGCGCGATCCCCTCCGAGCGCAGGTTCCCGACCGCCCGGTCGAGTCGAAGCGCCTCCTGCAGCGTCGCTTCGGCCTTTTCGAGCCGGCCGGTCTCGAGGTAGAGGATCCCCAGGTTCCCGAGCGCGATCCCCAGCGCCCGGCGGTCCCCCAGTTCCCGCAGGACCGCCATCGACTCCTCGAACTCCCGCTCCGCCTCTTCCGGGCGTCCTTGCGTCCGGAAAAACGAAGCCATGTTCGAACGCGCAGCATTCGCGGCCTTCCGGTCGCCGGCTTCCGTGAGAAGGGCGATCGCGGAGCGGTAGGCGGTCTCGGACTCGTCTCCCAGGTCCATGTCGTGGTGGAGGATCGCCATCGTCCCGAACGCCAGCCCCTCGAGGCGCCGTTCGCCGGCCTCGCGCTGGATCGCAATCGCCTGCTCCAAAAGCGGCCCCGCCGCGGCGCCCCGCCCGGCGCGGATCGCCGCCATCGCGGCCCGCCGGAGCGCTTCTCCCCGCCCCGGGCCGTCCAGCGCTTCTGCGACGAGTTGCCACAACCGGAACGAATCGGCGGCGAGGAAATGCCGCTCCGCGTGCTCCGCGGCGCGGCGCAGGTAAAGCCGCCGGACCGCGGGGAGGCCGGGGGAAGCGCCGAGGCGGGCGTGATCCGCGAGATTCTCAGCGAACGCGTCCGTCGGGTGTTCGGCGCAGGGGAGATCCCCGGGCGCTTCCAGCGGCGGCGGTTCCGGCGGCCGGCCTCCCGAGATGGCCTCGATCGCCGCGAGCGCCAGCTCGTGAATCCGCGCGCGGTCGCCGGGAAGCTGGAGCCCGTAGGCCGCTTCGCGCAGGAGCGCGTGGCGGAAAGCGTAGGCGAGTTCGCCGTGCACGGCCGGATGATACGAGGTCCGGCCGACGGCGTCCCTCAGCGCCGCATCGTCACGCCTTGCCGAGCTGGCGCGCGATCCCGCGGTCGACGGCGGCGGCGAACGCGCGCAGGTCGGGCTGCGTGGCGCGCGGCGTGCCGAGCTTCGCGCACAGCGCCGCCTTGCGCGTCTCGTGCTTCTCCAGCAGGTCGACGAGCCGGTCGAACCCGAGCTTCGGCAGCCGGCTCACGTACACCCCTTTCTTCGCGTCGTCCCCCTCGCCGCGCCCGTTGACCGTCGTCATCAGGAACGCCGCTTCCCATTCGGTCACGAAATCGAACGACGTCTCGATGAGCCCGAAGAACAGCCCGCCCCACGTGTCCCCCGAGGCCCGCGCATAGCCCCGGCCCAGGACGTCGGGGAAGCGCGTGCAGACGAGGTCGCCGACGGGGCGGAACCCGAGGGGAGCGAGCTGCGCGTCGATCGCGTCGACGCGTTCGACCTCGCGGGGCCGCTCGGCGCGGATGTCGGCGCGCTCGATGGCGCCGACCTTGCCGTCGAGGAGGCGTTCGCGGGGGGCGGGAGGCATGGTGAGATTCTACGCGGCGAACAAGCCGGGAGTAGATTGTGATCCATCCTCGCCGCGCCGCCCCGGTATCCTGCGTCCATTCAGGGACGATTGGAGGCACGAATGGCCTCAAATTCCGCGGACCTACCGATGCCGGAGCGCACGCCGAACGGCAGCCCGATTTACCGCCACGCACCCCGCGCGGCGGGATGGGTGCCGCCGGCCCAGACGATTGGCATGGAAGAAGTTGTCGGCCACATGACACGTCATTTCAGTACTCCGGCCAGCGTGTATCACGAAATCGTCTCCGATCTCGTTCACATCGACGTCCACGTGATTCCTCCGGGAAATGGCCGGGACTATTGGACCCTGTTCACGACAGGAATGAGCGATCTGCCCATGGCGGTCCCCGCTGGAATGGATGAGTTTCGATTCGCAGAACTTGTCCTGTTCCTTCCCGAATGGTGGAAATTCGAAGGACTGAGCATGGTCCCTCCTCCCCAGGATCTGGAACGCTGGTACTGGCCGTTGCGCTGGTTGAAGCGACTCGCCCGTCTGCCGCATGAACACGTGAGCTGGCTTGGGCTCGGGCACACCGTGCCCAACGGTGATCCCCCAAAGCCGTTCTTCTCGGACACACAACTGTGCTGCTGGCTGCTCCTGCCTCCCGTGGGGATGGGTGAAGTCGTCGGTGAGGTCGCGATGAAGGATGGCCGCACCGTTCACCTGTACGTGCTGTATGGAATCACGCAGGACGAGTTGAATCTGAAACTCGAGCAGGGCACCGAAGCCCTCCTTGACCCCTTTGACCGCGCCGGAATGTCCGCGGTCCTGGATCCTTCCCGGAAGTCCTCGATCCGGAAGAAGTGGTTTGGGATCTTCTGAAGATGCGCTCGTCCCGCCCCCGCGAGTGGTTCGACGACGACGCCTTCTGGCGCGAGACGTACCCGTTCATGTTCCCGCCGGAACGGTTCGAGGCGGCGCCCGCGGAGATCGCGGCGCTTCTGAAGCTCGCGAAGCCGCGCGGCAAGGCGGTGCTCGACCTGTGCAGCGGGCCGGGGAGAGCCGCGGTGGAGCTGGCGAAGCGCGGGTATCGCGTGACCGGCGTGGACCGGACGCGGTTCCTGATGGACAAGGCGAAGGCGCGGGCGAAGGCGGCGAAGGTGAAGGTCGAGTGGGTGGCCTCGGACATGCGCGATTTCGTGCGGACGGCGGCGTTCGACCTGGCGCTGAGCCTGTTCACGTCGTTCGGGTACTTCGACGAGAAAGGGGAGGACCTGCTCGTGCTGCGGAACGTGCACGAGTCGCTGAAGCCGGGCGGGGTGTTCGTGATCGAGCTGAACGGCAAGGAGCGGCTCGCGAAGATCTTCCAGCCGACGACCTCGCAGCGGCTGCCGGGCGGTGGATGGCTCGTCGAGCGGCACGAGATCTTCGATTCGTGGACGCGGATCCGGAACGAGTGGGTCGTCATCAAGGACGGGAAGTCGCGGACGTTCCGCTTCCACCACACGGTTTACTCGGGGCAGGAATTGAAGGACCGCCTCGAAACCGCGGGGTTTGCGGACATCCAATTGTTCGGCAGCCTCGCGGGCGGCGAGTACGGCGTGAACGCGGCGCGGCTCGTGGCAGTCGCTCGCAAACCCCGGTAATCGGCTACTTCTCCGGGCGCGTTTCCGAGACTTCCTTCCATGGCGGGTCGGCCGCCAGCGGCGCCAGGTCGCTCTCCGAGGACTTCAGGTTGTCCGGGTCCATCCCGTACTCCAGCGCTTCCCGCAACGCCGCCAGGCCGTCGTCCACGTGCTTCTTGCGCGCGGCTCTCGTCGCGCTTCAGCGCCTCTCACTCCGCCTCCAGCGTCGCGCGCTGCCCCGGCTCGAGCCGGTCCCACGCCGGCCCGAGGGCGTCATGGCCGAGGGAAGCGCCGCTGCGCAGCGCCGCTGCCGAGGACCCGCGAAAGCTAAGAATCGAGTCCCTACGAGGGATCGCCCTGAACCTTCGACCTTCGACCTTCGACGTCGTCTCCCCCCGCCCCGTCCTCCCTAACCTCCAGCCACTTCAAAACCGGCGGCAGCACCAGCAACGAGGCGAACAAATAGCAGATCATCCCGACCGAGAACGCAACGCCGAGGCTGCGCATCGCGCGGTTCTGCGAGAACGCGAGACTGCCGAAGCCGACGACGGTGGTGAGGGAGGTCAGCGTGAGGCTGGGCCAGAGCGAGGAGACGGTTTCCATCGCGCTAGAGCGGCGGAGTTCGCGGAAGCGCTCGACGAGGTAGAGCCCGTTGTCGGTCGCCATCCCGGCCAGGATCGGGAACGCGATCAGGTTCATGTAGTTCATGCGCATGCCCATGAGCTTGAGGCACGCCAGGAACCAGAACGTCCCGATGAACGCCGGGAGGATCGAGACCGCCATCCACCGGAACGAGCCGTAGAGCACCCACGCGAGCAGGATGCTCACGCCCCCGCCCGCCAGCGTGGACCAGAAGATGTCGGGCCCGATCCGGTCGTCGACTTCCTGCACCACCGCCGAAAATCCGGAGAGCACCGCGTCCGGGCAGGCGCCCTGCGCCGAGGCGCGCAGTCCGGACAACACCCGGTCGCGTTCGGCCCTCACATGAAGCGGCCGGTCCGGCGTGAACCAGACGAGCGACCGGACGGCCCCCGCGTCGTCGCGGTCGAGGAAGCGCCCGCGGACCGAGTCGAAGAACGGGTCGCGCAACGAGAACGGGCGGAGCGGTTCGCGCACCGCGAGCAGCGAGCGCAGCCACGCCCGCGCCCCTTCGAATGCCGCCGGCTCGAACCCCTCGGCGTCGAGCGCGCGGTCGAGGTCGGCGATCACCCGTCCCGCGTCCACCTTCGCCAGCCGCTCCGCCGCGCGCTTCTGGCTCGCCGCCGACGGGACGAACGGCAGGATCGACTGCACCACGCCGCCCGGCAGCGCTCCGACCGCCCGCGCCACAGCTTCCGTCTTCGCCATCGCCTCGTCTTCCGTCGCGCCGCGGACGAGCACCAGCACCGGGTCGTTCCCCGTCCCGAACGCCGCCCTCATCCGCGCTTCGATCGCCAGCAGCCGGTCGTCCTCCGGCCGCAGGTTGTTCATGTCCGTCTCGCGCTCGGGAAGCCCGAGCGGCGGGCGCGACATCGCCGCGAGCGAGACGGCCGTCAGCGCCCCCGCCAGCGCCATCGCCGCCGCCGGCCGCCCCACGACCAGCCCCAGCGTCGCCCGCGTCCCTGGCGCCGTCATCAGGAGCAGGCAGCTCGCCGCCACCACCACCCCCAGCGCCGACAGCAACTGCACCGACAGCACGAAATACCCCGCGAACAGCGCCCAGCACCCCGCCACCACCCACCCCGGGATGTCGCGCTTCGGGCCCCCGTCCTTCTCGAGCCTCGTGAAAAGCGGGATCGCGAGGAACGTCGCGGCGAACACGAGCAGCACGCCGCCGCCCACGAGCGTCCCGAATTCACGGAGGCCGCGGAAGCGGCTGACCCAGAGGCACAGGATCGAAGCGGCGGTCGTGATCATGGCGATGAACGCCCCGGGCCCCGTCCCGGCGTACGTGCGGAACGAGGCGTCGCGCACCGTCGCGCCGTGTTCGCGCTCGTACCGGTAGCGGTGGAACATGTGGATCGTGTAGTCGATCCCCATGCCGCCCAGCAGCCCCGCGAACCCGACCGTCACCCCGGTCAGGTGCCCGTACGCGACTCCCGCCAGCCCGAACGTCCACAGCGTCCCCGCCGCCAGCGACACCGCGCCGATCAGCAGGCTCGACCAGCGTCGCAGCGAAATCAGCAGCATGATCAGAACCGGCGGAAGCGACGTCAGCATGTTGATTTTCAGGTCTGACTTGATCGACGCCTCGCTCTGCACCGCCACCGGGTACCCGCCCGCCATCGAGACGCTCCACCCCGCCGCCTCCGGCACCTCCCGCCGCGCCTCCGCGACCGCCGCCTCCGCCATCGCCACCAGCCGCTTCGAGAACCCCACGTCCTGCGGCTGCGTCGTCCCCTCCACCGTCATCACCAGCGCGGTCCGCTCCGCGTTGAAAAAATACCCGCTCGCCGCGTCGTAGTTCCCCGCGGGCCGCCCCGCCGCGAGGTGCTTCACGAAGAAGTCCTGCGTCAGGCTCAGCGGGTCCCGCTCCATCAGCGCATCCGTCATCCCCAGCCCCGGCCTCCCCAGCCGCTGCCGGTTCCGCTTCACCTCCGCGCGGATCTCCCCGGGCTCCAGCCGCTTCACAAACGCGTCCATCTCCCCGTCGGACAGGAGAAGCGGCCCGTGCGCGGAGACGAGAGTGCCCATGAACCGCTCCGACTCCCCGGAGATTTTCCACTCGACCGCCGAGACCTCCGGCCGCCCCGACAGCCGCGCCCCCACCGCGTCCGCCAGCCGCATCGCCGCTGCGTCCGTCGCCCCCGCGTCGCGCTTCTCGACCAGCAGGAACATCTGCCCCGTGAACGAGAAGTTCTTCATCACCTCCTGCACCGCCGCCACGGAAGGGGAGTCCGCGGGGAGGACGTCGGAGATGTCGCTCGAGAAGCGCAGACGCAGCATCGCGAGGACCGAGAGCGCCGTCAGCAGCCCCATCAGCCCCGCCGCCGCGCGCGGCCGGTGCCAGGCGAATTCGTGAAGGGCGGCGAAGAAGCGGCTCACGCCGCGATCATAGCGTATGCAAAAAAAGACGCCGGGCAGGAATCCCGCCCGGCGTCCGGATCGTCAGCGGACGAAGACTACTCCTTCGGCTTCTCTTCGCACTTGCCGCCTTCGCAGCAGTCCTTCTCCAGCATCGCCGTGATGTCCATCTTCCAGGCGTCCTTCTCCTTCACGAACGCCAGCGGCATCCCGAGCGGGCACTTCGCCGTGGCTTTGTCGCCGTCGATCTTCAGGTCCGAGATCGCCATCGGGTCGGCCTTCTTCTCCCCGGCGGCTGCCTCCTTCTTCTCGTCGCAGCAGCCGTCCGCCTTGGCCTTCTCCATCATCGCCTTCGCCTTGGCCATCAGCATCGCCACCATCAGGTCCTTCCCGGACATCGCCTTCACCTGCTCCGCCGTGACCCCCAGCATCTTCTGCGTCTCTTCGCACTTGCTCACGCCTTCCTTGCACTCCTCGCCCTTCTTCGCGGCCAGCTCCTGCGACTTCGTGCTCAGCTGCGACCAGAGCGCTTCCTTGTTTCCCTCGTGCATCGCGCAGGCGACGGCGGTGAAGCACTCCTGCGGCGTCGCGGCGGCCACGACCTTCTGCTCTTCCTTGGCTTCCCCGCAACAGCCGTCGCCGGCGAAGGCGGGAACCGCGAAGGAAAGGACGGCGCCAAGGACGGCCGCGCCGAAACGGCACGACCACGTCGAAATCATCGTCATGAGTTTCTCCCAGGGTTTGTAAAGGTCCCGCCCACGCGGGCGGGGACGGAATGCTAGCACAGAGTCGAAACGCCGGAGTGCGTGGGGTAAATTCCCGTAATCCGCTAGTTCGGCGGCGCAGGAACGAAAAAGAGGCTGGCGATCGGGATGGCGCCGAAGATGAACATCGCGAGTCCGACCCAGACCCACGTCCACGCACGGCCGGTCGCTCCCGGTTCCATGCAATTCTGCCGGGGATCCTGCGGATCGTAGAAGACCTGGCACGGCTGGCCCGCCGGGTGCGCCGCGGCGCGGGAATCGGCCTCTTCGCGGGACTCCTCGGGCGCGCCGAGCGGTGTCAGGCGGTCGCCGTGAAACGGTTTTCCCGCGACGTCGAAGTGATAGGCCACCTGCAGGCGGAATGCCGGGCCGTTGCGGCTGCTCGAGACGTCCTGCACGCGCGAAATGTCCAGCGTCCCCGTCGCCGACGGCCAGTCGCGCGTCTTTGCCACGCGCCGGACCTCGCATCCGCCGAACAGCAGCAGCCCCGCCCCGACGAACGCCATGAACGCGCCGACCACGTAGACCCGCGCCGGAGACTCCGGCCATGCGTACCAAGAAAGCGGCGAAATCAGCCTCCACCACATCGAGGAGCCCCTACTTGTCGGCGGACTTCCACGACGTCAATTCCACCTTCAGCGTCTTCCCGGTCGACGACGACATCGACAGCGCCACCAGCCCCAGATGGTCCTCCTCGCAGATCCAGAACGTCATGTTCAGGTCCGGCTGCGGCGCATCCTTGCCCGTCGTCACCGTCAGTTTCTGGCACTTCAGCGTCTTCTCCCCGACCTTCAGCTCCACGTCCTTCTCCAGCGTCGCCCGGCCGCCTTCCGGGAACATGATCGGCGGCGGCTCCAGCCAGCGGTTCGAGGTCAGCAGCGGCGGAAGAGGGACGTGTTTTTCCTCGAGTTCCTCGCGGCGATCCAGCTCGAGCTTCCGCTCCCACGTGACGACATCCGGCTCCGGGTTTCGCGCCACGACCGTGAGCTTCCCGGTCACCGGGAGCTCCGCCCCCGTCCCCTCGAACTTGTACGTCCTCGTAAATCCTTCTTCGTGGTGCATCCCCAGCGACCGCCACAGGCGCATGAATTGGTCGAAGCGGTCCTCGGACTTGTTCTGGGGCTCCTCCGGGCTTCCGGGGGCCGGGTCGTCGGCGAGGGCGGAGAGCGAGAGTGCCAGGAGGGAAGCGGCGGCGAGGGATCTCATCCCGGCGATTTTATCCGTTTCGAAGCGCGGCCGTGCCTCGAAACGGGCCTTACCCTGCTTTCGCGCCCGCCGTGGCCTCCGCCACCTCGGGCTGCGACGGGGCCGGCGCAGGGACCGCGCCGCCGAGCGACATCCCCTGCTGCTTCGCGCCGCGTTCCATCTGGTCGATCGCCGTCCGGACCCGGTCTGCGACGAACCGTGAGAAGGGCCCGAAGTGGATGTAGAGCGCGCACAGGGAGCCGATGTAGCGGATCGATTTCGGGTTGGTCAGCAGCGTCCCGATGAAGGTCCGCCAGTGCTGCCATGCCGTCGACGGCCGGCACCCGAGTTTCCACGCCATCTTGAAGAACGCCTTCGTCTCTTTCCACATGTGCCTCATCGTGGGCACGTGGCGGCGCATCGACGAGTCCATCATGCTCGCCGTCTTGCGGATACGGCCGTAGTAGGCCGCCGGCGCGTAGGTCGTCTCGATCACCTGGAGGTAGTCGCGCAGGATGTCGATCCGCGGCCGCAGCGGCTCGAAATTCAACCCCGCCGTGCACTGGTCCCCTCCCGTGTCCACCGCCTGGTCGAAATTCTCGTGGAGCCGCCCTTCCTTCTTCAGGCGGCGCGTGAGCTGCGTGTTGGGAAGAGCGAACATCAGCCCGGCCATGTTGACGGGAATCCCGGTCGCCTCGATGCAATCGATGATGCCGCGTGCGACCGAGCCCTTCTCTCCGTCGCAGCCGAGGATGAATCCGGCGTTCACCCACATCCCGTGCTTCACGATCGCGTGAACGCTGTCCGCGATCGACCGCCCCGCGTTCTGCTTTTTCTTCATAGCGATCAGCGTCGCCTCGTCCGGGCTCTCGATCCCGACGAAGACGGCGAAGAACCCGGTCTGCTGCATCAGGTCCATCAACTCCTCGTCGTCGGCGAGGTTGATGCTCGCCTCCGTCGTGAACTCGAACGGCCACTTGCGCGCGATCAGCCACTCCTTCAGCTTCGGCAGGAACGCCTTCACCAGCTTCTTGTTTCCGATGAAGTTGTCGTCCACGAGGTCGACGTGCCCGCGATAGCCGAGGTCGTACAGCTTCTGCAGCTCCGCCAGGATCTGCTCGCCCGTCTTGGCCCGCGGCACCCGCCCGTACAGCTCGATGATGTCGCAGAACTCGCACATGAACGGGCATCCGCGGCAGAACTGGATGCCGATGTGGTTGTACGCGTCGAAGTTCAGCAGGTCGAAGCGCGGCACCGGCGTCTGCGTCATGTCCGCCGAGCGCGGGTCCACGTACACCGGCTGGGGCGTCCCCGCGGCGAAATCGGCCAGGAACTTCGGCAGCGTCACCTCAGCCTCGCCCAGAACCAGGTGAGACGCCTCCTTGTAGATGTGCGGGCTCGACGTCACGTCCGGACCCCCGCACAGCACCACCTTCCCCTTCTTCCGCGCCGCCCTCACCACCTCCAGGCAGTCCATCTGCTGCGGCAGCATCCCGCCCGTCAGCACCACGTCCGCCCAGTCCAGCAGCTTCTCGTCCCACTTCTCGACGTTCCGGTCCACCAGCCGCATCTCCCAGTCCTGCGGAAGCAGGGCCGCGACCGTGCAGAGCCCGAGCGGCGCCGCGGGATACTTCGCGCCCACCAGCTCGCAGGTGTCCCGGTAGTTCCAGAACGAGGCCACCTTGAATTCGGGGTGCACCAGAAGGGCGCGGGTCATCGGGGCCTTTCAGACGTCGGGTATGGGAACGTCCCGGCAGGTGGGGCGGGAGTATAGCAAGGAAAAGGTATCGAAAGGCCTACGACTCTTTGCCCAGCTCCTCGTCGATCTCTTTCAGCCCCTTCTCGATCTCCTTGTCCAGCTCGCCTTTCTCCTCGTGAACGGCCTCGTCGTCGATCATCCGGTCGATGTCCTTGTCGCTGAGGATCTTTTCGGCTTCCTCGTCGGAAGTGCTCAGGGTGTCGGACATGCTCTCGACGACGATCTGCATGCGGTCCTGGAGGGTCTCGGCCTGCATCATCGCGCGTTCGAAATTCTTCTGGGTCTTGGCGAGGTCGGTGGAGCCGTAGACCTCGGAAATCGACTTGGAGACTTCCATCATCGCCCGGGCGAATTCGCCGTCGGACTCCGCCTGGTTCTTGATCTGCATCGCGGTCTCGAGCGACAGGAGCTGGCGCTCCCGCATCTTCTTCGACAGCGCCGTCTTCTTCAGCGCGCTCTTGATGAACTTGAGCTGGTCGTTGTCGCCGATGCGCTTGGCCTTGCGCGCCTTCTCGATGTACTCCTTGGTGTGCTTGTCCATGTCCTTGAGGTTGCGCTTGATGGAAGCGATGCCCTTGCGGACCTCGAGGTCGCGCTCGATGCGTTTTTCTTCGCGGGACTTGAAGATGCCCATGCTTTTCTCCGTAGGGTCCGGCTGATTCTACCGCAAACCGCAGGTTCATAGTCGCCCGGAGGGCGACCCCTTGACCTTTACCTTTCCCTTTCCCTTAACCTGCCTTTGCCGGCCGGAACGGCAGGTTACGGGAAAGGGAAAGGTAAAGGTTAAGGGGCTCGCCGCTTCGCGGCTCGCTTCATTCCACCTGCGCTTCTTTCCACTCGTTGTACTTCTTCACGTCCGCCGCCGTCGTCTGCGGGCTGATTTTCGCGATCGCCCTCTGGAAATCCGCCGTCGTCAGCGGCCGGACCTTGAGCTGGTGCTTGCGGACTTCGTCGAGCCCCTTGTCGATCAGCCCGGGGATCTCGCGGTTCATCTCCGCCACCATCCGCGTCGTGACCTCCTTGCACAGCCGCTCGATCTCGCGGCCGCTGTACCCCTCCGTCGCCGTCGCGAGCTGCTGCGGGTCCCCCTGCACCTGGAACCCGCGCTTCTCGAGGTGGATGCGCAGGATCTCCCGGCGCGCCACGGCGTCCGGGAGCGGGATGAGGATTTTCTTCTCGAAGCGGCTCAGGACGGCCGCATCGAGGTCCCAGGGACGATTCGTCGCGGCAATCGTGAGGACGTAGATGTCGCGGCGGCCTTTCGCCTCCATCCCGTCGAGCTCGCTGAGCAGCGTCGACAGGATCCGCCGTTCGGGGCCGGAGTCCTGGTCGTCGCGCTTCCCGGCGATCGACTCGAACTCGTCGAGGAAGACGACGGCGGGGGAGGTGTCGCGGGCGGTGCCGTAGAGTTCGCTGATGATCTTGGAGGACTCGCCGAAGTACTTGGAGAGGATCGAGGAGACCTTGACGTTGAAGAACACGGCCTGGACGTCGTCGCTGTTGCGGATGGCGTGGGACGTGGCGGCGGCGAGGAGGGTCTTGCCGGTGCCCGGGGGGCCGTAGAAGAGGATGTTGGTCCAGGCGGAGAGGTGGACGTTGGCGGGCTGCTTGGCGAGGGTGATGCCGAGCGCGTACTTGATTTCCTCCTTGGTCGGCTCGAGGCCGCCGATGTCGCCCCATCCGATCGAGGAGGTCTTGATGAGCGAGAGGACCGCCTGTTTGACCTCGCCCGCCGCCTTTGCGAGCTTGCCCTCGGCCGGCGCGCCGTTCGCCGCCGGAGCGCTCGCCGGCGCCTCGTCACGGTCGTCCCGCGTCCCCGGGGCCTCGATCTCCCCCGAGCGCAGCTTCTTCGCCACCTCGCGGTACTCCATCGCCTTCTTCTTCCTGCGCATCTCCGCGTCCCGCCCGATCGCCTGCTCCGCGTAGATCGACATCAGCGAGGCCGCCTTGTCGTACGCCGCGGCCGCGCGGTCGAACTCCCGCGCCTCGTACAGCTCCTTCGCCTTCGTCAGCGCCAGCTTGATCGGCGAATACAGGTCCATGGCCTACGCCCTCCCCGCTTTCCGCCGCTTCCCGAAAATCGACGCCGCCGCCGCCAGCGCCACCAGCGCGAATGGGAACGCCAGCGGGACGATCGCCGTCGCCGGGAGCTTCTGCCCCTTCAGCACCGGCCACGCGTTCGCCAGGCTCGGCAGGTACAGGAACAGCACCCCTGCCACGCACCCTCCGAACAGGATCGGCACGTCCCGCCGCCGCACCCGGTGAATGCTGATCGACGCGAACAGCGCGGTCAGCCCGATCCCGCACGCCGCCACGTAGTCGTTCAGGAAATACCCCATCGTCTGCTTCGCCGTCGGATGGTCCAGCCCGCCGTACGCAATCAGGCTCCACCCCAGCAGCCCGAACGACGGCACCGCCGTGCACCACGCCACCACCCGGAACAGCTTCCCCCACGCCACGCTCAGCGCCGACGCCGGGTCGTACTTCGCCGCCGCCCACATCGCGACCGTCGGGTCGCCGCTCGTCGCCACCTTCATCGAGGGGTCGCTCTTCATCCGCGCCGCTATTCCGTTTCCTCGTCGGGAAGCGGCTTCTCGCGGGCCTTCTTCTCCGCAAGCTTGAGCCCCGTGTCGAACGAGTCGATCTCGCCGTCGTCCATCTTCTGCCAGATGTCGATCAGCTCGGCGCCTTCCTTGCCGACCTCGCTGATGATGTCCTTCGAGGGGTCCTTGGAAGCGTCGGCGATCGACTCGAGGCGCTCCATGTAGAGGTCGTAGGAGATCTTGTCGTCCTCGAGCAGGCGCTGGAGCTCGCCTTCCTCGGCGAGGTTCAGGACGGACAGGAAGCCCTTCTTCATGTCCTCCTTGCGCTGGATCGCGGTGCGGATCGCCGCGATCGTCACCGCCTCCTTGCCCAGCCGGTTCAGCTCCCTCTCCGCGAGGGTGATCTCGTTCTTCTTCTGCTCGAACTGCCGCGCAAGCTGCTTCCGCCGGATGCCGGACTTCAGCTTCGATCCCTTCCTGAAGATCTCCTCCTTTTCGCGCTCCATCGCTTCCATCCGCGCGATGGCCTGGGTTTCGCGGAGGGAAAGGCGGGCTTCCTCGCGCTTCACTTCGTCCAGTTTCAGGTCCGCAAGCCGCTTCGGCCGCTTGAACAGGTCGATCAGGCTCATGGCGTGGGTTCCTCGGGTCAGTCGGGTCCGGTGTGACGGCTAGGAGACTTCTTCCTCTTCCTCGTCCTTCTGCGCCTTCTCTTTGCGCCCCTCGCCCTTCGGCTTCTCAGTTCTTCCGGATTCGGCGGCCTTCAGTCCTTCGTCGAACTCCATTTCGCCCTCGTCCATCGCCTCCCACGTCTTGAGCACCTCGAGGCCCTCATTGCCGATCTCCGACGCCTCGTACGCGGGGTCGTTGGCGACGCCCAGCAGCGTGTCCAGTTTCTGGAGGTAGAACTCCTCGCCGATCTTGTCGTCTTCCAGAAGCGCCTGCAGCTCGTCGAGGTTGGCGTCGCTGAGCTTGTTGAGGATCCCGGTCACGGACTTCGGGCTCTTCGTGCGTTCGACCAGCGCGCGGATCCGCGACAGCGTCATCACCTCTTTCGACACCCGCGACAGCTCCCGGTCCATCAGCCGCAGCCGGCCCATCAGGTCGTTGAAGCGCCGCGCGTACATCCGGCGACGCACGACGGACTTGTTCTTCACGCCCTGCTGGAAGATGTCTTCCTTCTCGCGGTCCAGCTTCTCCTGCTGGGCGACGAGCTGGTTCTCGCGGATCTCCAGCCGTTTCTCCTCGCGCCGCAGCTCCTCCGGCTTGAAGTCGGTGATGCGGCGGCGCCGCTTGAACAGCCAGTCCATGACGTCGCTGGCGGCGCTCATTCGAGCTCCTCCTCATCGTCCTCGGGGGCCGGCTTCGGCGGTTCCTTCGCCGGTTTTTCCTTCTTCTTCGCGGTCTTCTCCAGCTTCGAGAATTCGTCCTCGCGCTTCTCCTTCGTCAGCTCGGCGAGTTCGTCGCGCTCCAGCTTCGAGTCGTCGTGCTTCTCGAACTCCGCGAGGATCGACCGCTCCTCCTCGTCCAGCACCGGCTCCGAGCCCTTGTCGAGCGACATTCCCTCGGCCATCGCCACCGTCTTGTCCAGGTCCTCGCGCTTCTCCTTCGCCTTGATCGCCGCTTCTTCGAGCTGCTTGGAGGAGGGAAGGGGTTCCTCGGCGAGGGCGACGAGGGTCTCGAGGGAGACGATGTGCTCCTTGTAGATGCGGATGCGCTTGTTGAAGATGTTCTCGACCTTGGTTTCGATTTCCTCGACCTTCCAGCGGACGTCCTTGATCTTGCGGGCGAGGGAGAGGCGGCGGTTCTGGTCGGTTTCGCGCTTGCCTTCCTCCATGAGCTCGCCTTCCTTGCCCTGGAGGATTTCGACGTCCTCGAGGGCGCGATTGCGGCGGTCCTCGTCGCGGCGGCGGGCGTCGCGGAGGAGCTCGAGGGCTTCCTTTTCGGACTTGGCGCCCTTGTAGATGGGGGCGACCTCGTCCGGGATGGAGCCGAGGCCCATCAGCTTCTTGATCTTGTCGAGGATCATGGGGTCTCCGTTGGGGACCGGGGCATTCTAACTCCAACGGGGATATGGTGCTTGGACGGATGCGTCTTTAGGGAGGACTTGTCGTGGGGGGTAAGACGTCGAAGGTCGAAGGTCGAAGGTTAACGACTCCCCGGCAAAGGCCGCGCCGTGGTCGTTAACCTTCGACCTTCGACTTTCGACGCCGTTCCGCCACCGTGCCGGGGGTCCGCCCTAATACACCCTTGAAATGCGGAACGCCGTCTCATCCGCCGTCAGGTGAACGAACGGATCCTGCGCCAGGTCCCGGAACGCGGCCCGCACCACGTCCAGCGGCAGCCCCGTCTTCTCGCACACGTACCGGTCGCTCAGCCGGTCCATCAGCAGCTCGAACGTGTGCCGCTTGACGAACACATGCACCCGGTCGCGCTTCTCCGCGTACGTCTCCAGGTCGTACACCGCCAGCGCGTCCCCCCAGCGGCCGTCCTCCTTGGCGGTGATGCGCCACGAGTCCGCGTGCTTCTCCACGAGGCACGACACGAAATTCGGCCCGTTCGCCAGCACGTCCCGCGCTTCCCCGGACCAGCCCGTCGTCGCGAAGTAGCAGAGGTAGTAGAAGACCGAAGGGTCGGTGACGATGCGGCGCTGGGCCTGGGCGACGGCCGCGTACCCGAGCGGCAGGCTCGACCAGCCGGGCTTGACGAGCTCGTCGAGCGGCGAGAGCGAAATGCCCGCCAGGACGATCTTCTTGACCTTCGCCCCGAGGAAATCGCGCGCGAAGACGTCGCAGATCGCCGCGCGGTTCGTCGGCATCGACGCCATGATTTCGTTGAACCCCGTCTTCGCCCGGTCGCGCACCGCGTTTTTCGCCGCCTCGGCGCCGAGATCGACCACGTACTCGCCCGTGTTCCGCTCGATCACGTCGTACCAGCGCCCGTCCAGCGGGCTGTAGATCCCCGCGAGCTGCCGGAAGTTCTTCCGCACCCGCGACAGGAACCCTTCTTCCATCTCGCGCGCCGACTGCCGGCTCACCGCACCCGCAGGGACCTGCCCGGCGGGGATGTCCCCCGGCTTCGGCGCGTCCGCCAGCGTCGCCACCGGCACGTCCTCGTGCTCCTGGCAGAACGTGATCTTCTCGCTCCAGCACGAAGCGCAGATCGGCTGGCCGCACGTCGCGCAGGCGGCGTCGTCGCGGAAGATGCCGACCCGCGACAGGTAGGTCCGCCCGCAGGCGGCGCAGGTGCCGGCGCCGTCGCTCATGCCCCGCCCTCCCCGAAGACCGGCGCCAGGTCGTAGACCGCCTGGTCCGTGTACGCGTTCAGGTCGATGACCTTGCGCGGCTTCGCGGGCCGCGCGGCGTCCCAGGCGATGAGGAAGCGCCCGTTGTGGTCGACGGCGACGACGTGGTCGGAGCCGCCCTCGGCGAGGATCACCGAGTGCTCGCCCGCGTCGTAGTGCGTCTCCAGCGTCTGCCCCAGCACCCGCGCGGTGACGCCGTGGTCGCGGCAGGTGAACAGCATGTGCGGGACGCCGCCGATCGACGTCAGGCGGACGCTTCCGATCGGCGCGTTGCGCCGGATGACCCCCACTGCGCGCGTCGGGTCGCGCCGGTCCCAGATCGACAGCGCCCCCTCGTTGCCGCTCCCGCATCCGGCGACGATCAGCCGCTCGCCGACCGCGATCGCCGTCACGCCGCTGGGCGTCTGCGGCGCGAACGCCACCGGCGGCGTGCCCTTCTCGAGGTCCACGCCGTACACCGTCCGCCCGCTCGCGAAGTACAGCCACCCGTCCGCGGTCGTCGTCGCCGCGCGCACCGTCGCCGCCAGCGCCGTCAGGTCCGCGTGGATCGTCAGCCCCGGCACGTTCGGCTTCGTCAGGTCCCACTCGATCAGCCCCAGCTCGCTGTGCGTCGCGAACATCCGGTTCTTCCAGACCGCCGAGGCGTTCACGCCGCCCTTGGGTTTCTTTTCCTGGGGAAGCGGGTACGCCGCGACGGCGTGGGTCGTGACGGGGTCGATCGCGGAGATCTGGCGCTTGCCCCCCGCGAAGATGAGCGATTTCCCGCCGGAAACGTGGATGCGCGCGCTCCGCAGGTTGAACCCCGCGTCGATGAGCCGGCACGACCCGGTGAAGTCCGCGGGGTTGAACAGCAGCACGCGCGAGCCGGCCGTCACGATCACGCGCGCCAGCTTCTCCGTCTTCCCCGATTCCGCCGGCCCCTCCGGCGTCTCCGCCAGCGCCGAGTACGCCTTGAGCACCACGCCGATCAGGTCGTCGCCCCACTGGTTCAGCTTCGACCGCAGATCCTCGCTCGACAGGTCCTTCAGGTCCGACTCCATCAGCTTCGCGTACAGGAGCGACTTCACCCGCTCGTCCCGGATCTCCCGGAACACCTCCTGCGCGTCGGCGCTCTTCATCAGATTCACCAGCGACTTCAGCTTCTCCTCGCGCCGCTGCTGGTCGAGGAGCACCGCCTCGTGCTCGCGGATCTTCTCGTTCTGCTTCCGCGCGTCGTCCCGCGCCTTCTCGAAGGAGTCGCTGTGGAACTCGAGCTCCATCAGCTTCCGGAAATTCAGGCCCTTCCCGAACAGCGGCCCCTCGAGCGCGCGCCGCAGGCCGCCCTCGACCTCCGAGGAGGCCGCCGAGTTCTGCAGGTCCGCGGCGTCGTGCGAAGAGATGTACTCGGAAAGCGCGCGCTTGACGTCGACGGCGAGGTACGAGCGGAGGTCTTCGGAGGTGGTGGAAGCGTTGGCGGCGGTGAAGTTGCGGCAGAAGTCCTCGACGCGGTCGGGCTCGAAGGACTCGAGCTGGAGGGTGAGGCGGACGCCGGCATTCATGCCGAAGCCGTCGCGGGAGCGGAGGCCGGAGACCTGGAAGGCGACGGGCATTTCCTGGGTCTTGATGAGGACGGCGTCGAAGCGGCCGCTGAGCTGTTCGCCGCCCTTGGCGACGCGGCGGGCGCCGTTCTCGGTGACGGCGGCGATGGTGTTGGCGGGGACGGTCCAGCTGCGCTTGAGGAGGCCCAGCACCTCGGTGGAGGAGACGCGGCGCGCGAACATCTCGCGGTTGGAAAGCCAGTCCTGGATGTCGGCGGCCATGGGCCTCGTCGTCTGGTTCGGGGGCGGTGCGGGCATGGGAGTATAAGCGTGTCTCCTGCAGTGTTCAATCGGACCTGACGTCAGTTGCGAGTTGCGAGATGCGAGTTGCGGGTTGCGGGGAACGGCGCCGTTCGATGCGGCGAGCGAGTTGACATTCGCTGTTTTCCGTTCCTCGCAACCCGCCTGCGCCCCTCCGGGGCTTCGGCGGGCAAGGCCCACAACTCGTAACTCGCAACTGATGTGAGGTGGACGCGGTGCCTGTCCTTTCAGAGAATGGCTGCGTGCACTCGAACAAGGACTCCGACCGCCTCGCGTTCCTCGGCCAGCTCGCGGCCGGCCTGGCGCACGAAATCCGCACGCCGCTCTCGACGCTGCAGGCCAACCTCCAGCTCCTCCAGGAAGACTTCGCCGAGCCCCGCGACGACCGCGAGCGCCGCGCCCTCCAGCGCCTCTCCCTCCTCCTCAAGGAAACCGGACGCCTCGAGGAAATCCTCAACGACTTCCTTCGCTTCACCGCCGGCCACAAGCTCGACCGCAAGCCGACCGACCTGAACCGCGTCGTGGGCGAAGTGCTGGACTTCGTGACGCCGGAGGCGACGCAGAAGAAGGTGCGGGTGTTGAAGTCGTTCGGGGAACTCCCGAAGACGGCGATCGACTCGAACCTGCTCAAGCAGGCGCTGTTCAACCTCGTCATCAACGCGATCCAGGCGATGCCGGACGGGGGAGAGCTGATTGTGAAGACGTCAAAATGGCGGGATTACGCGCAACTGGACGTCATCGACACCGGGATGGGGATGTCGCCGGACACCGCCGCGCGCTGCTTCGACGTGTACTACTCCACGAAGAAGACCGGGACCGGGCTCGGCCTCCCCACGGCGCGGCGCATCGTCCACGAGCACGACGGCACGCTGACCGTCACGAGCGAGCCGGGGAAGGGGAGCTGTTTCACGATCCGGCTGCCGGCCATCGAGGCGGCGCCGGGGAAGGCCGGCGATACGATTCCGCTCTGACGCGCGCCTTGAAGGCATTGACGCCCCCCGGTTTTTCATCGAAGGTTGACACAGGACTCGAATGCCCACGACTACCTCTTCCACGGACGTCAGCATCCTTGTCGTCGACGACGACGCGGAACACGCCGAGACCGTCGCGGAATCGCTCCGCCGGACGGGATACCGCACGCTGGTCGCGGGGGGCGGCAAGGCCGCGCTGGAGATGCTCGAGTCGGAACACGTGGACGTCGTGCTGACCGACCTCGTCATGCGCGACATCGACGGGATGGAAATCCTGACCACGGCGCGCCGGCTCCACCCCGACATCGAGGTCGTCGTCATGACCGGGTTCGCCTCGGTCGAGAGCGCCGTCGAGGTCATGAAGAAGGGCGCTTCGACCTACCTCAAGAAGCCGCTCAACATCGCCGAGCTCCGCGCGGTGATCGAGAAAGTCGTCGAGAAACAGAACCTCTCGCGGTCCAACCTCTTCCTGCACCAGGAGCTCGACCGCAAATTCGGCTACAGCGGGATCATCGGCGACTCCGAGGCGATGCAGAAGGTCTTCACGACGCTGCAGCAGGTCGCGCCGACGTCCGCGACGGTCCTCATCACGGGCGAAAGCGGAACGGGGAAGGAACTCGTCGCCAAGGCGATCCACCGCAACTCGCCGCGCCGCAACCACCATTTCATCCCGATCAACTGCACCGCGATGCCCGAGGGGCTGATCGAGAGCGAGCTGTTCGGCCACGAGAAAGGGTCGTTCACGGGGGCGATCGGCGCCCGCAAGGGGCGCTTCGAGTTCGCCAACCACGGGACCCTCCTCCTCGACGAAATCGGCGACATGCCGCTCGCGACACAGGCCAAGCTGCTGCGCGTTCTCGAGGAACGCTGCGTCTACCGCGTCGGCTCCAACGTCCCGATCCCCGTCGACGTCCGCCTCATCGCCAGCACCAACCGGCACCTCGAGGAAATGGTGAGGGAAGGGAAGTTCCGCGAGGACCTGTACTACCGGCTGCGCGTCGTCACGATCAACCTGCCGCCCCTTCGCGTCCGCCAGTCCGACATCGCGCTCCTGATCGACCACTTCATCCGCGACTTCGCCCAGCAGCACAACCGCCGGATCGACGGGATCACGCCGGCGGCGCGCTCGGCGCTGATGGCGTACCGCTGGCCGGGGAACGTCCGCGAGCTCCGCAACACGATCGAGGCCATGGTCGTGCTCGCGCGCGAGCCGGTGCTCGACGTGAAGGACATCCCGGAAGAGATCGCGCAGCGCCGCGAAACCGCCGCGCCGGGGACGTCCTCCGTCTTCGCCGGCATGAGCCTCGAACGCGCCGAGCTGGAGCTGATCCGCGCGACCCTCGAGATGACGAAGGGAAACCGCGAGGAGGCCGCGCGGATCCTCGGCATCGGCGAGCGCACGCTCTACCGCAAGCTCAAGGAGTACAAGCTCGGCGACGTCGGGAAAGCGGGCGCGGAAGCGTGAGCGCGGTCCGCGGCCGCTTCACCGTCTCCGAGCACGCGGCGACGCCGCACCATTGGGACCTGTTCCTGGAGCGCGGCGGCGTGCTCAAGACCTGGTCGCTTCCGTCCGCACCGGGCGCCGGGGCCCTCGAGCTGGACGCGCTGGAGCACTTCGATCACCGGACGGCCTACCTCGACTTCGAGGGGGAAATTTCCGGCGGGCGTGGGACGGTGAAGCGGCTGGACACGGGGACGTACGAGGCGGAGTGGGGGGAGAAGGCGATCCGGCTGCGGCTGGAGGGGGGAATCCTGCGCGGGGAATTCCTGCTTGAATTCCGCAATCCGGGCCCACGTTCCGCGTGGCGTTTTCGTAGAATATGAGATTGAGCGGAACGGCGGGGACCCCGGCGGCGTATATAGGGGGGCCATCCGAGTCCGACTTCGCCACGAATCTCCACCCGGCAGGGAGCAGACCCGATGAAGCTTTACGAGTGCGTAGAGTGCGGCGCGCGGTTTGACGTTTCGTCCTTCACGCCCGGCAAGCAGCTCAAGTGCGGCAAATGCAAGGCGGTCTTCACGGTTCCCTCGGACGACGCCGCCGCGACGCAGGAGATGCCGGCGGACTTCTTCCCCGAGGATTCCGCGAGCACGACGAACGTGTTCCGGAAGCGCGGGTCGGAGGTGCCGCAGACGGCGAGTTCGGCGGGTCGGGCTGCGGCGAAATCGGGGCAGCGTTCGGCTGCGGGAGCGCCCGCGGGGCCGGCGGTCCGGAGGCCGGCGGCGAGGCGGCCGGAGCCGGAGCCCGAGCCCGAGCCGGAACCTGAACCTGAGCCGGAACCGGAGCCCGAGCCGGTGCGTCGGGGAGGCCGTCGTGGCGCTCCGGCCCCGCAGCCCGCGCCCTCGAGGGGCCGCGGCGGCGCCGCACCCGCAGCCCGCGGCGCTTATCCTGTCGGCGCCGCCCCGAAGAAGAACAACACCATGCTCTTCGCCGGCATTGGCGGAGGCGCGCTCGTGCTCGTCATCGCCGTCGCCGGGTTCATGCTCAAGGGCAAGAACACGTCGGAGGGGGGCGGGAAGGGCGACGAGAAGGGGTCCGAGGCAAAGGACTCGCAGTTCGAGAAGCTGAAGAAGTACGCGGACGACAGCCCGAGCGCGGCGTTCGAGTACGCCGAGGCCTGCGAGAAGAAGAACGACCGCGAGACCGCCGAGCAGTACTACATGAAGGCGGTGAAGCTGGACCGGAAGTACACGAAGGCACAGGACAAGCTGCGCGGGTGGTACACGGCGATCAAGAAGCCCGAGGCGGGCAGCGACCCGGTGAAGCTGGAGAAGCTGCTCGACTGGCTGCTGAAGGCGGCGCTGGACGACGAGGCGATGACGCTCGCCGAGCTGATGGTGAAGACTTACGCGCCGAGCTCCGAAAAGGCGCACCAGATGGTCGGGGACGTGAAAGTCGACGGCAAGTGGTACTCGAAGGCCGAGGCCGAGCTCGCCGAGCTGAACGCCTCGAAGAAGGTCCAGAACGCGGAATACGACAAGCTGTCCGCGCGCGGCAAGAAGGTCTACTCGCTCAAGGAGGACTACAAGAACTACGGCGACCGCGGCGAGAAGGACCGCATCTACCTCGACTGCGCCCCGGATTCCCCGCACGTGCTGTGCATGGAGACCTCGGCGACGTACGACGCCAAACTCATGCTCCAGGACTTCCGCGAGTGCGTCGTCCACCTCTACAAGCTCTTCTTCCAGCGGTACAGCACGCTGTTCGACGTCAAGTCCTTCGGCGAGAACGAAGTCTGCTTCATCTACATCTTCGAGTCGCGCCCGCGCTACTCGCAGTACACCAACTCGCCCGACTGGGCCGGCGGACACTTCGAACCCGGCACGGGCCGCATCTACATCTACAAGGACACGAACCAGCTCTACGAGACCCTGTTCCACGAGGGCATCCACCAGCTGGTCCACACGGTCTCGCAGATGAAGGTCGAGAACGTGAAGGAACGCCGGAACGTGAACATGTTCTGGTTCACGGAGGGGATCGCGACGTTCTTCGAGAGCTTCAAGCGCGACGCCCAGGGCGGCTTCCTTCTCGGCGAGGTCTCCAGCAACTACAAGCCGTACATCACGAAGCTGATCAAGGACGGCAAGCACATGAAGCTGCCGGACCTTCTGAAGATCAGCTACATGGACTTCGCCCGACAACAGGGGAGCAAGGGGCGAAACTGGATCAACCAGATGTACGCGCAGTCGTGGTCGGTGGTGTACTTCTTCTACACCTACGACGGCGGGAAATATAAAGACAAGTTCAACAAGTACTTCATGAAGGAAGTGGACCAGAAGGGGAACCTGGAAGCGGCGAAGGAGTGCTTCGGGGACCTGGACGCGATGAACAAGGAGTACGAGGAGTTCTACAAGAACATGAAGTAGCGTTCCGGCACTGAAACGAGGCGGCCTCCCGCGACGGGGGGCCGTTTTTTTTTCCACCGGGCGGCGGGCCTGTAAGATGTCGGGAGATGCGCCGACTCCTGCTGGCCCTGACTGCCCTCGCCGCCTTCGCGGGGATCCTCGTCGCCGCGTTCTGGGGCGGGGGGCCTGCGCCGAAGAAGGCGGAGCCGGCCCCGTCGGGCGCTCCTGTTGCGAAGGTTACCGAGGAGCCTCCGAAGCCGCCGCCCGACCTGCTCGGCGTCGAGCGGAGCCCGGCCCCGGAGGACGACTGGCACGGCGCGCGCGTCGGTGTCGAGGGGCGCAAGGAGCTGCAGGAGGCCCTGTCGGCGTTCGCGGCCTCGCCGGACATCGCGGCGCTCTCCGGCCGCGCGCGTCCCGCCGCGCTCGCTTCAAAGGAGCTGGAGCTGCTCTGGGGCACGCGGAAATCGATCGGGACGGAACTTCCCTGGGTGATCGCGATCGAAGAATTTCCGGATGCGCCGGCCGCGAACGAGATCGCCGCCGCGCTGCGCGCGTTCGCCGCCGCTTTCCGGGGGCGCTTCCGGACGCTGTTCGAGGCGACGCCACCCCCGGCGGACGCGGTCTCCCCGCTCGTCATCCTGCCGTCGCGCGACGAATACCTTCGCCGCGCCCGGCCGCCCGCGTTCGCCGTCGGCCACACGAACCTGAATTCGGGCTGGGCGTTCGTGCCGCGCTCGAGCCGGCCGCTGCTCGAGGGCGTGCTCCTCGAGGCCGCGCACCAGGAGTGGTTCGGCCTCGCCCGCGCCCGCGCGCCAAAGGACGGCATCCCGCTCGAAGCGCTCGCCCCCTGGTTCTGGGAAGGCGCTTCCGCCTTCCACGCCGGTTCCCCGGACGCCGACGCCCGACTCGCCCAGGACGCCCGCGCCGCCCTCCGCGACGGCTCCCTCCTCCCCCTCGCCCGCCTCCTCGCCACCACCCGCGCCGAAATCGCCGCTTCCGCCGATCCCCGCGCCGCCTTCGCCGCGCAACCGCAAGGCTGGGCGTTCGCCGCGTTCCTCGAGCGCGCCGAGGGCGGGAAGCGCCGCGAGGCGTTCGACCGGTACGCGGAGCTGGAGTTGTCTGGGAAGGGTGGGATCGAGGCGGCGAAGCAGTGCTTCGGGGACCTGGAAGCGCTGGACCGCGAGTACCGGGAGTTCGTGAAGCAACTGAAGTAGGGCGCTACGGGCCGTGGAGCGCGAATTCCTCCGGCCGCGCCGTGTCGATGAGCAGCGCCCGCACGCCGTCGCGGCCTCGCCCCGCGTTGAAGCCGAGCGTGTCGCCGACGCGGTGCATCGGCGACTTCGTGAGCAACGGCGCTTCGTGGATGTGCCCGTGCAGCGAGATCGCCGGCTTTTCCGCGAGGATGAAGTTGCGGATGTCGGTGCTGCCGACGGGGAAGTTGCCGAACCGGAGGTCGAGCCCGGTGTCGTACGGCGGGTTGTGCGCCATGAAGATCGTCCGGCGCGGGTCGCGCGGCTTCGGGATCTGCCGCAGCATCGACGCGAGCGTCGGCTGCTTCGCGAGCCAGGTCTCGGGCTTCTCGACCATCACGGTGCGGCCGGATTCGGACGCGTAGCAGCGGAAGCGCGGTTCGTGTCGGTTCGGGGACTCCTCGGGGCGCTCGTGGTCGAGCAGCCAGTACGGCGTGGGGGAGCAGAACGAGAAACCGACGAGGTCCCAGTCGCCGATCGCGACGACGCGCTCGCCCGCATAGGTCCCGGCGGCCGCCGGCGGATCGGTCACCGTCCGCCACTCGTGATTCCCCGCGACCCAGTACACCGGCGCCGGCGCCGCTTCGCACCACTGCCGGAACCAGCCTGACGCCTCCTCCCGCTGTGCCGCCGGCCCGGCGTCGACCGGCGCCGAATTGGAGAACAGGTCGCCGCCAAGGAGCAGCACGTCCGGCTTGAGGCGGGTCGCCAACCGGGCGAACTGTTCGTAGTAGGCGTGCGTGCCGTGAAAATCAGAGGCGAAGAGGAATCGCATGGGGCGGGGAACAGGATAGCTCCAAACGGGCGAAAAATGCCCGGGGTCGCGAAGCTACAATGACTTCCGATGAGGAATCTCGCTCTCGCGATTCTGGCTGGCGCAATCCTCACGGCGCTGACTTTGGTGCCGTTCCTGGGAAATCACGCCCCCCCGGCTGCGGGCCGCGAGGTTCCGGCCAAGCCATCCCGGGAAATCGCAGACAGCGGTCCTCGGGTGGCCGTCGAACCTCGGGTGAAACACGAGGCTGAGGACAAGTTCTGGGACGGGGAGTTCCAGAAGGAACTGGAGGCGAGCGGCATCCGGATCGAAGCTCTCGACGCTCGCTCCCGCGCCGTGCTGCGGCAGAGCTGGCAGGCGTGCCAAGACAACGGGATCGCCGCGGACTCCGTCTGCGTCTCGGACACCGCTCCGGCGGCCCCCTTCCTGCTGATCTTCGAGCGCTCCAAGACCTACGAAGCCGAACTGATGGCCGAGGCGCTGAAGGAAGCTGCGATCGCGTTTTTTCGCGTGTTCACCGCCGAATTCGGAGAGCTGTTCGACGGCGCTTCGCTGGCGAAGACGCAGGTGTGCCCCGTGTACGTCTTCGAATCCCGCGCGCGGTACCTGGACGTCCGCAGGGTCCCGGATTGGTACGGCGGAGACTTCAGCTCCCGAGCGAACCGGATCTCGCTGTACAAGGACTCGCCGGATCTTTACGAGACCCTTTTTCACCTGCTCACCCACGCGGTCCTGCACCAGGCATGGCTGCGAAAGGGGAACGAGCTCGCATCGCTGACGGACACCGAGATGGCCTGGTTCTCAGAGGGTCTTTCCGCGTATATGGAGAATTTCAAGCGGGATGTCCAGGGCGGCTTTCTCCTCGGTCAGCCGGCGCCCGATCACCTGCCCTTCGTGCGCAAGATGCTGCTCTCCGGGAAGGCTCTCAAGCTCCCCGAGCTGATGGGAATCACTTGTCGTGCGCTTCACGACCCGGACAAAGGGCGAAACTGGCGCGCGCAAGTGACCGCCCAGTCCTGGGCGCTCGTCTATTTCCTGAACAAGGCGGCGGAAGGCAAGTACCGCGAGAAGTTCAGGCAATACTTCACCCGCGAGATCGAGGGAAAGGGCGGCCTCGATTCGGCGAAAGAATGCCTCGGCGACCTGGAAGCGCTGGACCTCGAGGTCGCCGAATTCTATCGCGCGTTCAAGTAGCCGCCGCTACTTGCCCGGCGGCTTCTCGGCCTTCGCGGATTTCGCGTCCGCGATCTTCTTCTGCAGGTCCTTCGCGTCCGGCATCCCCTCCCAGTTGGCCGGGGCGTTAGAGAAGATCTGCCCAAGGTCCGCGGTGGCCGGGTCGAGCTTGCCCTGCTCGAAGCGGGCCTGGGCGCGCGCGAGGTAGGCGCCGAACTTCTTCGGGTCGGCCGCGATCGCCTTGCCGAACGCTTCCTCCGCGTCGGCGTAGCGCTTCATCTCCATGAGCAGGCTCGCGCGGAACAGCACGTACTTCGGGTCGTCGGGCCTGAGGCTGCACGCCTTGGTGGCGTCGGCGAGCGCGGAGTCGAGGTTTCCGAGTTTGCGGAGGGAAGCGCTTCGGATGATGAACGCCGGCACGAAGGAGGGGCTTTTGCTGAGGGCGGCGTTGGCGGAGCCGATGGCGTCCTGGTAGCGGCCGGCCTCGAAGTGAGCGGCGGCCTCGTCGGCGGCGATGGCGGCGGCGGTGTCGGGGTCCATGGGGACGGAGGCGGGAGAGGAGGGGGACTCGTATCGGCTCTGGCGTTCCATGCGGGACCAGACGCGGAGCGCGATGAGGCCGAGGACGACGAGCGAGCTGCCGATGCCGCGGATGGAGATTTCGCCGCGGCGGCGGGAACGGATATCGGTGGGGCGCATGGACATTTCCCTCCTGCGAAATTGATTCGCCGTACGCTAGCACGCGGGGCGGGGGCGGCCCAAGTGCGTTTGCGCTCCAATTCCGGCGCGCGATTCCCCAGAATGGGGGGCCTGATGTCCGACTCCCGCCTCCTGCAGCACCTGTCCTCGATGATCGTCGATTCGTCCGACGATGCGATCGTCGGCATGGCGCTCGACGGCACGATCGTCTCGTGGAATCCCGCGGCGGAGCGGATGTTCGGCCGCGCGAGGGCCGAGGCCGTCGGCCGGCCGCTCGCGTGGCTGTGGCCCGCGGCGCGGGCGTCGGAGGCCGAAGCGCTGCTGGGAGGCGTGCGTCGCGGGGAGCGCGTCCGCCGCGAGCTGGCGCTTCGCAAGCCCGGCGGCGGCGAGATCGACGTGTCGCTGACGCTGTCGCCGGTGACGCACGGGGGGCACCCGACGGGGGCGTCGGCGATCCTGCGCGACATGTCGGACCGGAGGGCGCTGGAGAAGAAGCTGCGCGACGGGCAGGTGCTGGAGAGCCTCGGGTTGCTCGCGGGGGGGATCGCCCACGACTTCAACAACCTGCTGACGGTCGTGATGGGGAACGCTTCGACCTTGAAGGCGCTGGTGGCGCACGGCTCGCGCGAGTGGGACATGCTGGACGACATCGAGACGGCGGCGGAGCGGGCGGCGGACCTGGCGGGGCAGATGCTGGCGTACTCGGGGCGCGGGGTGTTCGTGCTGCAGCGCGTGGACCTGAACGGCCTCGCGCAGGAGATGGCCGAGCTGCTGCGCGTGTCGATGTCGAAGGACGTGACGCTCAAGTACGACCTCGCGGGGGTGCTGCCGAAGGTGGAAGCGGACCTGACGCAGCTGCGGCAGGTCGTGATGAACCTGGTCATCAACGCGGCGCAGGCGATCGGGGACAAGCCGGGGACGATCACGGTCGGGACGCGGCTGGCGCGGGCGGACCAGGCGTGGCTCGCCGGCTGCGCCCACCCCGCCGACCTCCCCGAGGGCGACTATGTTTTCCTTTCGGTCGCCGACACCGGCTGCGGCATGGACGCCGCCACCCGGGCCCGCATCTTCGACCCGTTCTTCACCACCAAGTCCACCGGCCGCGGCCTCGGCCTCTCCGCCGTCCTCGGCATCATGCGCGGCCACAAGGGCGCCATCCGCGTCGACTCCGAGCCCGGCCGCGGCACGACCTTCACCGTCGCCTTCCCCGCCGGCTCCTCCCTCGTCCCCCGCACCCGCGGCGACGCCGCCCGCGCCGACGACCCCTGGCGCGGCGACGGCACCGTCCTCGTCGTCGACGACGAACCCAAGGTCCGCGAGTTCGCCCAGAACGCACTCCAGATCCTCGGCTTCCGCACCGCTTCCGCCGCCGACGGCCTCGAGGCCATCGAACGAATGCGGGAGCTGGGAAGCGCCGTGAGGCTGGTGCTTCTCGACCTGACGATGCCGCGCATGAGCGGCGACAAGGCGCTTCCCGAGCTGCGCCGGATCAACCCCGCGGCGAAGATCGTCCTCATCAGCGGTTTCAACGAGCAGGACGCGGTGCGCAATTTCGACGGCGGCTCGGTGGACGCGTTCGTGAAGAAGCCGTTCACGGTCGACATGCTGCGGGTGGTGCTGAAGCGCGTGACGGGGGCTTAACGTCCGTCCGTGGGGGACAGGTCCTGCCGGTTCATGTTGCGCATCTTCTTGCGCGCCACGCCGATCGCCCCGCCGATGAGGAGCGACAGGAACATCAGGATGGCCATGATGTACACGCCGCGGCGGGTGAGGCCGGATTCGGGGGCGGGCGGAGAGGCGGGGGGCGCGTCAGGCATGGTTCTCACTTGCCATTCTTGTCCGCGGCATCGAGCGCGTCCAGCAGTGCCTGCTCCGCGACCGGCTTCCGCGATTTCGGCCTGCGATCGGGCCTGCTTTCGCGGGGGGAGGCATCCGGTCTCCTTACTCCGGCAACCCGGACTCGATCTCCTTCGCGGCATCGTCGATGGTCTTGCGCTGCGGCGTGCCTTCGCCGGCGGCCTTGCGCGCGGCGGCGAGGTCCTCGCGGCAGCCCTTCGCGTCGCCCGCCGCGCTCCGGACGCGCGACCGGAGGAGGTGGTACATCCCGCCCTGGTCGTCGATGGCGATCGCGGACGTCGCGTCCGCTTCCGCCTCCTTCACGTGCCCCAGCGCCAGGTTTGCCAGCGCGCGCGAGCCGAGGGCGTCGGCACTCCTGTTGTTCCGCGACACCGCCTGGCTCGCGTCCGACAGCGCTTCCTCGAACTCCTGCCGCTGCACGTGGATCATCGCCCGGCCGGCCCAGGCCTCGGCGATCCCCGCGTCGCGCTTCAGCGCCTCGTTGAAGTCCACGAGCGCCTTGTCGAGGTCGCCGGTGACGAGGCGGGCGACGCCGCGGTTCCCCCAGGCGTAGGCGCCGGAGGGATCGAGGGCGATCGCGCGGTCGAAGTCGGGAATGGCGCCGGCGAAGTCGAAGCGTGCGGCCCTGATCATGCCGCGGTTGGCGTAGGCGGCGGATTCGCTGGCGTTGAGGCGGAGGGAAGCGTCGCAGTCGCCCCAGGCGCCGTCGAGGTCGCCGAGCTTGATGCGGGCGAGGGCGCGGTTGGCGAGGACGCGGGGGTTTTGGGGGTCGAGGGCGTTGGCGCGGTTGAGAAGGGTGAGCGCTTCGGCGTAGCGGTTCTGCTGGATGGAGGAGATGGCCTGGTTATTGAGGGCGACGGCCTCGGCGGAGCTGGAGGAAGAGCCGCCGCGGAGGCCCTTGAGGGCGCCGACGGCGACGGAGATGCCGAAGAGGGCGGCGAGGACGACGCCGACGCGCATGATGGGGCTGAGGGGTTTGGAGGGAGGGGGCGCGAAGGGCGGGGGAGCGCCGGGCAGACTGGAGGGGGCAAAACGCGGATCGGGCATGGGTATGACGCTAGCAAACGGGGAATCGGCGCGGAAAGAAAACCGGGCGGGATTACTTGAGGAGCAGGGCGGCGGCGATGGCGCCGACGACGAGGTTCTGGCCGTCGGTGACGAGTTCTGCGTAGAAGCCCTTGGGAGGGGCCCAGCGGAAGAAAGAAAAGGCGTAGAAGGCGATGTAGGCGACGACGGGGGAGAGCTGGAGGGCGGCGGGGCTGTGTCGCGGGAAGGCGAGGGTGGCGAGGGCGAGGGCGAGGGTGATCACGAGGAGGCCGGCGAGGTTGCGGGTCGCGGCGCGGCCGAGGACCTTGAAGACGGTTTCCTGGCCGACGATCTTGTCGCCGGAGACGTCGCGGATGCCGAGGGCGGTGGTGCGGAGGAAGACCATGCAGAAGACGGCGAGGAAGACGAGCGCGTTGTCGAGCGTGGGGGCGCGGCCGGAGGCGAGGAAAGGGAAGGCGGTGGTCATGGTGGTCCAGCCGATCGCGGTGGAGAGGTCGCGCGAGGCGGGGATGTCCTTGAGACGGCGGATGCCGAGGCGCCAGGTGATCGCCTCGGGGAGGACGCGGAACCCGTAGACGCCGCCGCAGACTAGGCCGAAGCACGCGAGAGCGAACGGCAGCCAGCCGGCGAGCGCGGCGATCGCGACGGAAGCGACGCCTGCGATCCCGCCGAACACGAGCAGCGGCACCGGGCGGCGCTTGTAGAGGACGGTCGCGACGCGGTCGGAGAAGTCGAGGCGGGTGCGGTCGATGAAGCGATTGAGCGTGTGCATCGAATGCACGAACAGCGCGGGGACCGCAAGGTACAGCCAGTGGACGGGGATGTCCTGGAGGACGCAGGCGGCGGCGGCCAGCCCGGCGGCGCCTGCGGCGACGTACAGGTTGGTATTCACGAGGAACGACCCGACGCCGCGCAGGACGTCGCCGAACGTCGTCTGCGCGCGACCGCCGATCGACTCGAGGCGCTCGACGACGCGGTCGATCATCCACTGGGGCGTGGAGAGGCCGGCCGTGACGCCGACCGTGTCATAGCCTTGGAAATCCTCCTCGCGCAGCTCCGTCTCGGTCTCGACGTGGATCGCCGCGCACCCCCAGCCCTTCAGCAGGTCCACGAGCCGCACGGTGTTGGCGCTGTGCTTGCCGCCCACGACCACGACCATCCTGACCTCGCGCGCGAGTTTTTCCGTCTCCTCCTGCCGTTCCTGCGTCGGCCGGCAGATCGTGTTCACCTGCCGGTACGTCCGGGCTTTCTTCTTCACGACCTCCGCGGTCGTCTCGAAATTCTCGCGGTCCTGCGTCGTCTGGCTCACGACGCACACGCGCTCGAACGACGGCAGCTTTTCCGCCTCCTTCGCGTTCGCCACGACATGCGTCCGCCCGGGCGTGCCGTAGCCGACCAGCCCGATCACCTCGGCGTGGTCCGCGTCCCCCACGATCACCGTGTCCCAGCCGCGCTTCGCGTTCCCGCCGATCACGTTGTGCACCATGCGCACCAGCGGGCAGGTCAGGTCGTGGAACTTCGCGCCCGTCTCCTTCGCGCGCTTCTCCAGCGACTCGATCACGTCGGGGCGCACGCCGTGCGCCCGCACCACGATCGTCGCCGTCCCCGCGGCGGAAATCCCCTCGGGCGTCGAGTCCACCCCGAACACCCGCTCCTTCTCCATCGCCGCCATCACCTGCTTGTTGTGAACCAGCGGCCCGTACGAATAGACCGGCCCGTCGGTCTTCGCGATCACAAGCGCCCGGTCCAGGGCCTCACGGACGCCCCAGCAGAAGCCGGCGGACTCGACGAGGTAGACGCGCATTTGGGAGTAGTTTAGTCCTCTTTGGCCGGACCGTGAAGCGCCACCCCTCTCCTACTTGCGCTTCACCATCAGGCAGTCCAGCTCCACCGCTCCCGGCTGCGTCTGGCTCACGCCCGACAGCGTCAGCACAAACTCCCCCGGGTTCGGGCCCGCCGCCACCGTTCCCTGCTCCTCCCCGTCCAGCGTCACCACCAAGTCCGTCCCCGTGAACTTCAGCTGCAGCAGGTGCCACGTCCCCGCCCGGATCTCCTCCGGTTTTTCCTTCATCGTTTTCTGGATGGGGGAAGCGCCTTCACGCCGCACGAGCACGTCGAACCGCGGGCGCGACGGCTCGAGCCTCACCTCGCTCTCGCCGGCGACGATCGACACGCGGAATTCGGGCTTGGCGAAGCGCACGAGGAAGCCGACCTCCTCGAGGCCGGGGGCCGCGACGGTGATCTTCTCCTCCTTGCCGTTCCCGGTGAGGGTCCCGCCCGCGGCCTTCCAGCCGCCCGTCACCTCGAGCGCGCCGGTGCCCTGCGTGAAGTCCTCCCACGCGAACTTCTCCGGCGCTGCGCCCGCCGCGAGCGCCGTTTTCGCCAGCGCATCCAGCTCCGCCGCCCTATCCTGCGTCGACCGGCGACGCCCGAACGCGTTGCGCACCGTGCGGTTCTGCTGAAGGGCCTCCGCGAATTTCGATTCGGCGACCAGCGCGCCGATCCGGTCGAACGCATCCTTCTGCGCCCGCTCGGCCCAGGCCGCGAGGCGCGCCTCCAGCGGCGCCGCCTCTTCCTTCAGGTCCGGCGCGTCCGCGACCCGCCGTTCGGCCTCGTCGAGCAGCCAGCGGTCCGTTGCGGGGTCGGACCCGGCGGAGCGGGCCGCGCACCAGTACGCCAGCGTCAGGCGGAATTCGAATTTCCTCGGCCCTTCGGCCCCGCGCAGCAGCGCTTCCGCCGCGACGCGGGTGTCGAGCTCGTTCCATGCGACTTTCTGGGTGGTGCCGCCCGGGAGCGAGAAGGTGATCTCGGTTTCGTTGGCGGCCGAAGCGCGCCCGTCGCCGCCCTTGAGCGCCGCTCGGATCCGCTTGTCGCCCTCGACCTTGCCGTCCCAGCCCGCCTGCGTATTGGCGATCGATGCGGCGGCCGACTGTTTGAGGTCCGAAAGCCTCATCGCGATCTTCTCCATCCGCTCGCGGGCCTCGCGCCGCTCCGGGACCGCGGCATCCGGCCGCTCGAGCACTTTCAGCGCCGCCAGCACGTCGAACCCGGACAGCGCCGCGTCGAAGTCGGCCAGGAGCGACTCCCATCTCTGCTTCGCCGCAGCCTCTTCCTTCAGCCGCCGCTCCTCGGCCTCGCGACGCTCTCTCTCGGCCGCCTCGACGCGGGCCTGGGCCTCCCGGCGGGTCCGGATCGTCTGCACCTGCTCCCGCGTGGACGTGGCGCGCGCGAGGTCAGAGCCGAGCGCGCGGGCCTCGACCGCCGAAGCGATCTTTTCCTCGGCCTCGCCGCTCTTGCCTTCCTCCGCGAGCTTGATCGCCGCGGCTTCGATCGGCGCCCACGACTTCGCCCCCTCGTCCTCGATCTTCTTGCGGAGGACGTCGATCCGGGGCTCGCCTTCCGGCGAGAAGATCACCGAGTTGATGCGGCTGAGCGCCTTGCCGAGTTTTCCGGAGGCCAGCAGGGCGTTCGCTTCGCGCTCCGCATCGGCGAGTTCCTTCGTGGCGGTCTGGCGCTCGCGATCCGTGAGCGCGGCGATCTCGCGTCCCGCGGACTCCGCTTCCGCCGTGCCCGGCCACGCCTCGGCGAAGTGCTTGAGGTCGGCGCGTGCGGCGGCGTATTCGGCGGGGGACTGGCGTGCGCCGCCGGCGCGCAGCTTGACGGCCTCGAACGCGGTGACGCGCTCGGAAGTCTTCCAGGAGCGCCATCCGAGGGCGGCCACGACGAGCACCGCGGCGGCAACGAGGACGGGGACGAGCGGGCGGCCGCCGGCGGCCGCGACGGGCGCCGAGCCGGGAGCGCCGGCCGGGCCGGCCGTCGCCGCCCTGTCGAGGTCGGCCAGCACCTGTTCGCACGTCGCGTAGCGCGAGTCCGGCTCCGGGTCGATCATCTTGTGGATCAGCGCGTTCAGCCCTTCCGGCGCCGTGGGGTCGTAAGCCTTGAGCGAGGGAAGGGAATCCGTGGAGATCTTCATCAGGACCTCGAACGGGTTCTTCCCCTCGAACGGCGGCTTGCCGGTGATCATGTGGAAGAGCGTGGCGCCGGCCGAGTAGATGTCGATGCGCTGGTCCGCGGCGCGGTCGCCGGTGACGCACTCCGGCGCGATGTAGAACGGCGCGACGCGCCCGCTTTCGCTGACCTTGAGGACGCTGTCGGTCGCCTTGGCGGCGAGCCCGAGGTCCGCCAGCTTGACGGTGCCCTCCTTCGTGATCATCAGCATCGACGGGCGCACGTCGCCGTGCACGATCCCCGCCTTGTGCGCCGCCGCCAGCGCTTCCAGCACCGGCCGGATCAGCCGCACGGCCTCGGCGTGGCCGAACTTCCCGTTCTTCTGGAGCAGGGCGTACACGCTGTCGCTCTCGAGGTATTCCATCGCGACGCAGTAGCGATCGTCGATGCGCGAGACGCTGAAGATGCGGCGGACGTTGGGGTGCTCGAGGCTGGCGGCCTTGCGGGCGCTGGCGAGGAACTGCTCGCGGAAGTCGTCGTCGAGCATGGCGCTGCGGCGCATGATCTTGAGGGCGACGACGCGGTTGCGCGAGCTCTGCTCGGCGCGGAAGACGCGGCTGATCGTGTCCTCGCCGAGGAGCTTGAGGAGCTTGAAATCGCCGAACTGCGTCGGAAGCGGTCCCGCGGTGTCGACGCCGGGGAGGCGCGCGCCGATCATCGAGATCTTGTCGGACGCCGTCGGCATCGGGACCTGCTGCTGCGGCGGGGGAGCAGGGGGCTCAACCGCGGGAGCCTCCGGCGCCTGCACCGGCGACCGGAACATCCCTGTCATCGGCGGCATCTGAAGCTCCAGCCGCCCGCCCTCGGTCTTGGCCACCGTCAGCACCGACCCGCACTGCGCGCACCGGATCTTCTGGCCGGGGGCGAACCCCGAGATGTTCAGGCTCGCGTCGCACCCGCCGCACGTCTCGATGACCTTCGACTGCTCTTCCATCACCGCCGAGACCTGGTGCGGCTTCATCGCCCCCATCGCCGCCAGGACCTCGCCGATTTTCGGCCGGTTCCCGCCCAGCTGCCGGTTCGCGTGGAACCCCTTGTACGCCTCCAGCGCCGCATCCTTCAGCGGCGTGTCCCCGGGCTCCGATGCCTTCTCCAGCAGCCCCTGCACCTCCACCGCCGCGCTCACCTGCGCCTCCGTCACGAACTGGAACGCCAGCGCGATTTCCCCGAAGCGGCGCTTCTGGATCTTCGCCATCGACTCCAGGACGATCTTGAGCTGGCTGCGCGTGAGGAAGCCCTTGCGCTCCAGCAGTTCGCCGAGGAGCGGCACGGTCTCGCCCTGCGACCCGAGTTCCTTCTGCTCGTCGAGGCACTCCTGGAGCTGCTGCTCGGTGATGAAGCGGGTGCTGACGGCGAGTTTGCCGAACAGGAGGGAGCGGATGGCGGGGCCGGACATGGCGAGACCTCTTGAGGGGGGTTTTTGGGGGGGCGAGTGTAGCAGAGGAATTGCAGGATGGAGGGAAGGGGCCGGAATTGCGCTTCAACCTATGTTCTCGCCGGTCTGGAAACAATCGGAATTACGGTGTCGTGCATTCCCGCCCGCGCCACTACAATCCGCGGCCCTCGCGCATGAAGAGCATCCTTTTCAAGATCTTCGGCATCCCCGTCTACGCGTTCGGCGCGGCGATCTGCATTGCGTTCATGCAGTCGTTCTGGCTGACGCGGCGGCTGATTGCGGCGGACCGGCGCGACCCGCCGTTCAAGCCCGGGGCGACGGACGAGGAGAAGAAGGCGTTCCTCGAGTGGATCTACGACCTCGGGTTCGGCGCGATGGTCGGCGCGGTCCTTGGCGCGCGGCTTTTCCACGTGCTGTTCGAAGGGGTCTGGCGCGAGTTCCTGGCGGACCCGATGCGGTTTGTGCGGGTCTGGGAAGGCGGGCTGGTCTGGTACGGCGGGTTCATCGGGGCGTTCTCTGTCTGCCTCTGGATGGTGGTTCGGCGCAAGGTGCATCCGTGGCAGCTCGGGGATTTCATCGCGCCCGGGATCTCCTTCGGCTACACGATCGGCCGGATCGGCTGCTTCATGAACGGCTGCTGCTACGGCCGCGAGGTGTCGTGGGGGATCGAAATGACGGAGCGGCACGACCACATCCCGCGCCACCCGACGCAGCTCTACGAATCAGGCTCGGCCCTGCTCATCGGCTTCTTCCTCCTCTGGCTCCTCCCGCGTCGCACCTTCCGCGGACAGGTCTGGTGGTCGTACGTCGTCCTTTACGCGATCTCGCGCTTCATCGTCGAATTCTGGCGCGACGACTGGCGCGGCGAGTACGGCCCATTCATGACGTCGCAGTGGATCGCCCTCTTCATGATCCCCGCCGGGCTCACGGGCCTCATCATTCTCCGGAAGCACGCAGCGATCCCGCCGCAGCCCGCCGCCGAGAAAGCGTGACGCGCGTATTGCGCTCCCCCAGAATCCTCTCCACCAACCACGAACCATCAACCACGAGCTAACGTGATCCACTACCGCCTTGTCGTCTCCGACCCCCACACCCACCTCGTCGACGTCACCGTCGAAGCCGACGTCGAGGGCGCCGTCGACCTCGTCCTCCCCGCGTGGACCCCCGGCTCCTACAAGATCCGCGACTTCGCCCAGCACATCCACGGGTTCCACTCCACCCACCGCTTCGAGAAAATCGACAAGAACACCTGGCGCGTCCACGCCGGTGCCGGGAAGTTGCGCGCCACCTGGCAGGCGTATTGCCACGAGCTCACCGTCCGCACCTCCCACGTCGACGACGAGCACGCGGCCCTCGTCACGTCCAACATGCTCATGTACGTCGACGGCCGCAAGGATGAGCCCTGCCGCCTCGAGGTCCGCGCCCCGCGCGGCTGGAAGATCGCCTGCTCCCTCGATCCTGCCGGCCCCGGCGTCTTCACCGCTCCCGATTACGACACGCTCGTCGACGCCCCCATCGAGTGCGGCGATTTCCAGGAGTTCAACTTCAAGGCCGGCGGCAAACCCCACCGCTTCATCTGGCGCGGCGATTCCAACCTCGACCTCAAGCGCTTCCAGAAAGAACTCCCCAAGATCGTCCAAGCCGAGATCGACATGATGCGCGTCGTGCCCTACGACCGGTACCTGTTCATCCTGCACTTCACCGACGACGGCAAGGGCGGCGGCCTCGAGCACCTGAACTCGACGTCGCTCGCGTTCCCGCGCTGGGGATTTCGCCCCGAGGACAAGCACGAGCGGTTCCTCGGCCTCGTGTCCCACGAGTTCTTCCACTTGTGGAACGTGAAGCGCCTTCGCCCGCAGGCGCTGGGGCCGTTCGACTACGAGCGCGAGAATTACACGCGGCTGCTGTGGGCGATGGAGGGGGTGACGTCGTACTACGACGACCTGTTCCTCCGGCGCGCGGGGCTGATCCTGCCGTCGAAATATCTGAAAATGATGGCGGAGACGATCGACCGGGTGCAGGAAGCGCCGGGGCGGCTGAAGCAGTCGCTGGCGGACTCGTCGTTCGACGCGTGGATCAAGTACTACAATCCGGGGGAGCATTCGCCGAACGCGACGGTGAGCTACTACGAGAAGGGCTCGCTGGTGGCGATGCTGCTGGACCTCGAGATCCGCCGGCGGACGAAGAACAAGCGGTCGCTGGACACGGTTCTGCGGCTGCTGTGGAGCGAGTACGCGGCCAAGGGGATCGGGTTTCCCGAGGGGCGTTACGAAGAGGCGTGCAGCGAGGTGGCGGGCGCGAGCCTGCACGGGTTCTTCGAGAAGTACATCCGCGGCACGGAGGAGCTGAATTACAACCGGTATCTCGCCGCGGCGGGGTTGCATCTCGTCCCGAAGCCGCCGAAGGAGGGCGAGGCCGCGGTGAAGTCGTGGCTCGGCTTCCGCACCGAGAAGAAAGAAGGGCGGACGCTGATCGCCGGGGTGCTCGCAGGTTCGCCCGCCCAGCGCGCCGGGCTCCACGCGGGCGACGAACTGCTCGCGCTCGGCGGCCACAAGGTCGACCACGAGTCGTGGGAGAAGCGGCTGGAGGAGAAGCGCGCCGGCGAGAAGCTCGAAGTCGCCATCTTCCGCGGGAGCCGCCTGCGCCGGTGCCGGGCGACCGTCGGGACAAGGCGCGCAGGGAACTGGTCGATCGAGAAGCTCCCGGTGGCGAATGCGGAGCAGAAGGCGCTGTACATGTCGTGGCTGGGCGCTCCGTGGGAGAAGAAGGAGAAGAAGAAATAGGAACGGCGGACGCTGATGAAGGCTCGCTGAAACAGCCGCTGATACGGCATTCCGCGAGACTTATCAGCGGCCGATTCAACGAAATCAGTCCTTATCAGCGTCCGCTGTTTTTCCGTCAGCACTCACGCATCCACAACACACAGGAGCCCTTCCATGGCCGACTCCGTCCCGCCTCCCGTTCCCCCCGCGGCCGTCCCTCCCGCGGCCGTTCCCGCTGCACCGCCGGCGCCGGTGAAAGTGACGATCGACGACTTCAAGAAGCTGGAACTGCGCGTCGGCAAGGTGCTCTCGGTAAAGGACCACCCGAAGGCGGATCGCCTGTACGTGCTCGAGGTCGACCTCGGCACCGAGAAGCGGCAGATCGTCGCGGGCGTGAAAGCGTTCTACAAGCCGGAGGAGTTGACGGGGCAGAACGTGGTGATCATCGCGAACCTGGCGCCGGCGATGCTGCGCGGCGTGGAGAGCCAGGGGATGATGCTGGCCGCGACGACGGCGGACAGCGTCGCGGTGCTGACGCCGGACCCGCGCCGGGCGAGCCTGCCGGGGCAGAAGGTCAGCTGAGAGCGCGAGAAACATTCGTCCTGCGGCGCGCGACGCCAGCACATCCGGCGCGCGAGAGGGGAGATCGGTCGAAAAGAGGCTGTCGAGGCGCGCCGGATGGCCGGCGCCGCGCGCCTCCGGCCGACTGTTTCGCGCGCTCTCACGGTTCTTGCTGGAAGGTTCCCGGCTGGTCCGGTGGCTTCAGATGGTCGCGAGCAACTTGAGCGCGTTGTAAGCGATGGCCGACCAGAAGGCGACGCTCGCGACTTTCGGGAGCGTTCGGACCAGGAATCGAGGAAGCCCGGCGAAGATCCCCACGGACCCAGGGGGGCACGAAACCGCCCGCCCGCGCGGATTCGTACTAAGATGCCCGCGTGAAGATCGCGCGACTTCTCGTGGCCGCCGGGCTCGTGGCCGGCGTCGTCGCCCTCGCGGCGTGGGGAACGGCGCGGGCTGCGAAGCCCGCCGATCCCGCGGCGCGCGTCGCCGAGGCGAAGGCCGCGCTCACCGCGGCGCTCGCCGGCGAGTGGGCGGCCGGCGCCGACGTCGCGAAACAGGCGGCGGCGGCCGTCCAGGGCGGCGGCGAACCTGTCGACCTCTTCACGCGCCTCTCCGTCATCGATCGCCGCAACTGGTCCGTCGCCTTCGTCAAGGAAGGCAAGGTCGAAGCCTGGGCCGGCGCCCCGCCGGCGGGGATCGAGGGCTGGGCGCTCGAAGGGCCCCGGGGGCTCCGCGAAGGCTCGGCCTGGTGGTCGCTCTGGACGCAGCTCGATGCCGCAGGCGGCCGCGTCGTCGCGACCCGGACGCTTCGGCCGCGCGTCGCGATCCCGAAGGAACTGCAGCGCAACGCCGTCCCGCTCGAGGACGTCGCGAAACGATTCGGCGTCGGGCTCGCGTGGGACGGGAAGGGAGACGCCGTCGACCTTGGCGAGGGAATCTCCGCGAGGCTGGAGGCTCCCGAGAAATCCCGTCTGCAGGAGGCCGCGGCGCGAGGCGCGCTCGACCTCGCCCGCGGATCCGCTTTCCTCGCGCTGCTCCTCCTCGTGATCGCCGCGGCCGTCTTCTTCCTGCGCTCCGAGGTCCACCCCGTCCTCCGCCACGCCGCCCTCGCCGCCGCCATCTGGGGCGCGCGCTTCCTGATGCTCGCGTTCGACATCCCCGGCGCGATGGTCGACGGGCCCGTCTTCAGCACTTCCCTCTACGGCACCCTGCGCTTTTTCCAGCTCGCCCGCACCGCCGGCGACCTCGCGCTCACCTCGATCGCCGGCGCGGTCCACATCGCGCTTCTCTCGGCCCGCGGGCTGCCGGGGTTGCCGAAGTGGCTGGCGGCGCCGCTGCCGGCGGTTTTCGCGGGGGTCGCGTGGATTTACCGCGAGCACCTGGCCTCGGTCGTGCGCGACTCGCGCGTCGATCTGCTGGAGTCGGCGAAGGCGCTGCCAGACGGGGCGGCCGCGGCGCTGTGGTTCTCCGTGGCGGCGGGATCGATCGCCTGTTTCCTCGCGGCCCGGGTCGCGGCGCGTGCGGCGGGGGAGGCGTACGAAGGCTGGGCGGGGCCGGCGAACGCGCCCTGGGCGCGCGCCGCGGCGGCCCTCCTCACGGCCGGCGCCGCGCTCGCCGGGTTCCGCTCCGTCGCCGCCCTCGCGTTCGCCCCCTGGCTCCTCCTCCTCGTCCCCCGCCGCGCCGCCGTCCCCCTCGTCGCCGTCGCCGGCGCCCTCGCCGCGGCGTTCGTGTCGGGCGAAGCGCTGACCCGCGACGCGGACGAAAAGTCCCGCGTCGAGCTGGTCGAGCTCGCGGACCGCGTCTCGCGCGGCGAAGACGCGAACTTCCGCTTCCTCGCGCGCAGCGCCGCTTCCCGCCTCAAGGAAATCCGCACCGACCGGCCGCCGACGGACCGGGAGCTTCTGGACGTGTGGGCGGCCTCCGAGGCGTCGAGGGCGCCGGGGTATGCGCTCGGCGTGGCGTGGTTCGACGGGCGCGACTGGCGCTGGTTCAGCGTCGGCATGCCGGGGTGGCTTCCGTCGGAAGCCGAGGACGAATCCGGCCTCCGGCCGCGCTCCTCCGGCGGGACGCTCCTGTTCGACTACACCGCCGTCATGGCCCCCAAGGACCACCCGGGGCGCGTCCTCGCGACCGTCCGTGGCCCCGCGGACTCCGAGAAGGGCGCCGCCCCGCTGCTGCGCGTCGCCGCGCCCGCCCCGTCCGGCCTGCTCGCCGTCTTCGAGGACCAGCGTGGCTGGACCGATCCCCGCCTCGCCGCCGCCCCGCCGAAACTCGCCCCCGGCGAACAGCGCTGGCAGGACCTCGACCTCGCCGGCGAACGCTACGAAGTCCTCTTCCGCGCCGACGACGCCGACGGCCGCCGCACCTGGGCCTTCGGCCGCCGCCGCGCCCCCTTCGAGGAATCCATCGTCCGCGCCCTCCGCATCCTCTTTCTCTTCACCCTCTGCGGCGCCGGCTTCGGCCTCCTCCTCGTCGCCGCCGCCCGCGCCGCCCACACCGTCCCCCGCGACCTCCTCGGCCGCCTCGAAGTCCGCCTCACCCTCGCCCTCCTCGCCGTCAGCACCGTCCCCGTCGGCGGCCTCGGCTTCCTCGCCCAGTCCCTCGCCACGCGGCCCCTCGGGCAGGCGTGGGAGAAGCGCGAGGAGGAAGCGGCGACGATCGCGATGAAGCGCGCGGCGGAGGCGAGCGGGGAGCAATACAGCGCGGTGACCGACCGGATCATCGAGGGCGTCGAGGACCTCGTCGGGCGGGACGTGTACTACTACTACAACGGGAAGCTGAAGGCGGTCGGGCAGCCCGGGCTGCGCACGCTCGAGGTGGCGCCGGGGTACGCGCCGTCGAACGCCTGGCTCGAGGTCGCGCTGCAGGGGGGCCGCTACCGACACGGCCGCATCGGCGCCGGCGTCGCGCCCTCGGGGACGACGTGGACGGCGGGGGAGCGGTCGCGCAAGGCGCTCGTCGGCGTCGCGGCGGCGCCGGAGGCCGGGGCCGGCGAAGCGGGGCGGGCGACGTCGCTCGCGCTCGGCGGCGCCACGCTGGTGGCGCTTCTGCTCTGGCCGCTCTCGGCGTTCATCGCGCGGCGGATTTCAGGCCCGGTCGCGGCGCTGACGGAGGCGGCGGGGAGGATCGAGGAAGGGGACCTTTCGGTGCGCGTGAACGTCCCGGCCGAGGGGGACGTCGCGGACCTCGTGGCGGCGTTCAACCGGATGACGGAAGGGCTGGCGCGCGGACGCGACGCGCTGGCGCGGGCCGAGCGCGAGCGCGCGTGGCGCGAGATGGCGCGGCAGGTGGCGCACGAAATCAAGAACCCGCTGACGCCGCTGAAGCTGTCGCTCCAGAACCTGCGCGCCGCGTGGAAGAACCAGGTCCCCGACTTCGCGCAGCAGCTCGACGAGTCGGTGGACCTCACGATCGGCCAGATCGACCTGCTGGCGCGCATCGCGACGAATTTCTCGCAGTTCGCCGGCAAGCCGTCGCGGGCGGTCACGCACCTCGACCTGAACGAGATCCTGCGCGAGGTCGTGGAGCTCTTCCGCCCCACCGCGCCGAACGTCACGTTCGTGGAGGATCTCGAGAAGGAACTGGGCCCCGTCAACGGCGACCGCGACGAGGTGGCGCGCGCCTTCACGAACCTCGTGAAGAACGCGATCCAGGCGATGCCGGACGGGGGGATGCTCACGCTCACTTCGCGCAACGAGGGATTCCAGATCGTCGTGCGGATCCGTGACACGGGGGTCGGGATCCCGGAGGAGATGAAGAGCCGGATGTTCGAGCCCTATTTCTCGACGAAGACGGAGGGGACGGGGCTCGGGCTGGGGATTGTGAGAAGGGTGGTGGAGGACATGAATGGCCGGATTACGTTTGAGAGCTTGGCGGGGAAGGGGACGAGCATGACGTTGGTGTTTCCGGTGGCGGGGACAAAATTGGGGCCTGCGAGGGGGTAAAACGGCCAGGAAAGGAAAAACGAAAAAGGAAAAAGGAAAAAAGAAAAGGGCGCCGCGCGGGGGGCTCGGAGCGGCAAGAAACCGGGCGTGACGGTTTTCGTTTTTCCTTTTTAGTTTTTCGTTTTTCGTTTTCCGTGCCGTCCATGCCAAAGCTCCCCTCTGACCGGGCGCACTCCTTTCTCCCGCGAGTCGTCCCCGAACTGCGCCACCGCTATGGCCCCCGCGTCCACCTCGTTTCGACGCCCTACGCAATGTCCCTCCTCACCCGCCTCTGCTCCCCGGCCACCACCCAGCCCCTCCTCACCGAACTCCTTCGCCGCCTCTACGGCGACCTCCTCTCCCACGTCGTCTCCGCCGAATTCCCCCTTCGACCCCTCGACCAGCCGACACGCATGGCGGCGCACCACGGAGAAGAAGCCCACCTGCGCGGCGACGCCGTCGACCCTGCCGCCCGCGCCGTCTGCGTCAACATCGCCCGCGCCGGAACCCTTCCCTCGCAGGTCTGCTACGAGACGCTGAATTTCCTGATGGAGCCGGCGCGCGTCCGGCAGGACCACATCTTCATGGAGCGCCGCACCGACGCGAAGGGACGCGTGGTCGGCGTGAACTTCTCCGGCTCGAAGATCGGCGGGCCGGTCGACGGCGCGCTCGTGCTCATCCCCGACCCGATGGGCGCGACCGGCTCGTCGCTCCTCGCGACCGTCCGCGAACTCCTCCTCCACGGGAAGCCCGCGAAGATCATCGCGATGCACCTGATCGTGACGCCGGAAGCGCTGCGGGCAGTGAAGAAGAGCGGGCTGCCGGTGACGGTTTATGCGGTGCGCCTCGACCGCGGGATGTCGCCTCCCGCGGTGCTGCGGACCGTTCCGGGCACGAAATGGGCGCAGGAGCGCGGACTGAACGCGAAGCAGTACATCGTTCCCGGCGCGGGCGGCGTCGGGGAGCTGATGAACAACGCCGAACGTTAACGAACTACGACTTGATCATCACAAGCAGCATCTTGAATCGCTTCACGGCCTGAAGAGAGTGCGGGATGCCGGCCGGCATGACGATGAACTCCCCGGCGCCCACCTGGTGCGGCTTGCCGCCGACGCGGATCTCCGCGGTCCCGTCGAGGACCTGCACGAACGCATCGAACGGCGCGGTGTGCTCGCTCAGCCCCTGGCCCTTGTCGAACGCGAACGCGGTGATCGTCCCCGTCTTCTTGCGGGCGACTTCCTTGCTGACGACGCTTCCGGCCTGGTACGCGACGAGGCCGGCGAGGCTGAGGGATTTCGCGGAAGAGGCCATTCCGGGGGTGTCCTGAAGAGTGGCGGGCCGAGACAGCTTAAGGCGTCCCAACGGACTTTCGCCAGCAGAGGAACGTCCTGTCCTCGGTGCACGACGACGCTTCGATGAACGCCTTGTTGTCGAATCCTGGGAGTTTCTGCAGCCGCGCGAGCAGTTGGTCGGCGCCCGGCAGCTCGGCGGGGATGGTCATGCGATGTCCGTCGGCGGCTGCGAGCACGAAGTAGAAATCTTCGGCCAGGGGCCCGGTCGACGTGGTCAGGATCGTGACTTCCACGAGGTCGGCCCAGTTCATGCGAGCCAGTTCTCGCGTCGCGTCCGAGATGATCGCGGCGGTGTCGTCGAGGAAGAGGTGTTCCATGTCCGGCAGAGAATACCCCGCTGCGGGCAGGGCCCGCAGCGGGAGTTCTCTTTACGGCCGCCACGCCCCGATCATCATCGCCGCGACGGACCCGCCGAGAACGAGCACCAGGGCCACGGCCGCGACCAGCGCGCACGCCGCCTGGAAGGAGGCGCGCCGGCCGAACCTGCGCCCGAACACGGCCGCGACCAGCGGCGCGGCTGCGAGCAGGAACAGGCCGCGCCCGCCGTTCGCCGCAGCCATCAGGAAGAACGAAACGAATGCCGGGAGCGACGCATCGGCGTCGCGCGCCGCCGCCATCGCCTGCGGCGCCACGAACACGATCGCGTACCAGAGACCGGCCAGCAGCAGGTACGCCGCCGCCGGCACCGTCCACCCGGAGACCGCGACCAGGATCCCCTCCGGCGTCGCGGCCGTCACGCCCCGCGGGAACGCCCGCGCGATCCGCCCGAGATCCCCCATCTCCGAGAGGGCCTCCGCCGCGGCCACCAGTTCCGTCTTCCCGGACGCCACCTTCGCCTCCACCGCGTCGCACAGGTGGTCCCCCAGCTCCTGCCGCTCCAGCTCCGTCATCGCTTTCGCCGCAGGGTGCGACTCCAGCATCCGCCGGACAGATTCTTCACGCGTCGGCATGGCGACCTCCCAAGAGAATCCGGGACACGGCCCTGACCTGGGCCCTCCAGTCCGTCCTCGCCGCCGCGAGGGCCGCATGGCCCTTCTTCGACAGCGCGTAGTACTTCCGCCGGCGCCCCCCCGACGTCTCCCGCCATTCCGAGCTGAGCAGCCCGGAGCGCTCCAGCTTGTGCAGAAGCGGGTACAGCGTGCCTTCCTCCCACTTGAGCCCGGCCTTCTTTTTCGCCCGCTGCGCGATGAGGTAGCCGTACAGCGGGCCGCCTTCGAGGAGGGCGAGGACGAGGGGCTGGAGGTTCATGCCTTGATTATCTAGGTATGGCAGGGGCGGTTCAAGCGCGAAATGACAGGTTATGGGTGCGAGTGCTGGAGAAACAGCAACGACAACGGTTCAATTCCCAAGGAAACAGCAACGACAAGAGGACAACCTCAAGTCCTCCGGCACGGGTACCCATCCCGTGTTCCTTGAAGTTGCAGTCTTGAAATTCGCCCCTTACTTGAAGTTTGCCTTCTTGAAGTTGCCCTTTCCTTCGCGGCAAGACCGGTTTCGGTCCCCCCGCAATCTTCCGCCCTGTCGGCCATGCACTCCGAAAGGGGCCATTCGGCTATCCGTACCACTTCCACAGCGACGAATGCCGCTCGATGATCTCGGTCCCGATGGGGTGGACGATGATCACCTTCTTGAGCTTCCCCTCCTTGTCGAACCACGCCGTGACGACTTCGCGGTACCCGGGCTTCTGGGTTCCGCCGGCGCCGTACGTTTCCCAGGTCGAGTCCTTCTCCCACCAGATGACGGCGAGGTTGTCTTCCTCCGCTTCCGCCCCCATGCCTCCCTCGACGATGTAGCTGACCTTCTGCATCTCGCTCTTGTCCGACGGCCCCATGGCGGCCTCGAGGTCGGCGCGCGTCGCGTACGGGGACTTGAGGCGGAGGGGATGGCTGCGCGGCGCGCCCATGGGGCCGATCGAGCCCACGTTCGCCGACTTGTCGGCCTCGATGAAGTTGAACACGCCGCCGTAGATCTTGTCCTTGCGGGGGTTCGGAGACAGGCGGGAGATATCCGGCGGGCCGCAACCGCTCCAGGCAAGGGCGAAGGCGGCGGCCAGCGCGAGGCGGTGAATCGTCACGGGGTATCCTCGAAGGGCGGCGAAATCAGCGCCAGCGGTCGGGCTCGTCGGGCTTGAGCCCCTCGAGCCATCCGGCTTTCGCCTTGGGGAACGCATCGGAGTACGGGATGTACGGCTTGATGTCGAGCACGGGCGTGCCGTCGAGCAGGTCGATGCCGCGGACCCTGAGCGTGCGGCCCTCGATGCCGGTCAGGCGCAGCGCCGAAAGGCCGATCGGATTCGGGCGATGCGGGGCGCGGGTGGCGAAGAGCCCGCGCTTGACCTCGGGGCCGCGCGGCGGGACGACCTGGGGGTTCCAGCCCTTGTTCAGGTGCAGCCACGAGAGCACCCAGATGTACTCGAACCCCTCGAGGTCCTTGAGCGCCTGCTCGAAGTTGCGCCCGGGGAGCAGCTCGATCGAGGCCTCCAGCGCGCGGTCCTCGAGCGTCTGCTCGGTGACCGGCGGCTGCCGCGGCGTCCCGAACCTCTCCTTGTACGGCGAACGCACGTGCCCGATGACCTCGAACGTCCCCCCGGCCTCGGCGGGCGTCGTGTGGTCCTGCGGCGGCTTCCGGCGCTTCACGGGGATGACTCTACTCGTAACTGATCGCGTCGAGGACGTTCAGGGAAGCGGCGCGGCGGGACGGCAGGAGGCTGGCGACGACGCCGAGGAGGGCGCCGGCGGCGATGGAGAGGGCGATGTCGCCCCAGGGGATCGCCAGCGGGAACCAGAACCCGGCCATGCGGAGGATGAAGAGCCGGATCGGCCACGCGGCGCCGGCGAGCCCCGCGCCGACGCCGAGGGCGCTTCCCGCCACGGCGATCATGATGGACTCGACGACGACGCCGCGGCGGATCTGGGCGCGGGTGGCGCCGATGGCGCGGAGGAGGCCGATTTCGCGGGTGCGGAGGAGGACGGAGATGAGGAGGGTGTTCACGATGCCGAGGAAGCCGATGATGAGGGCGAGGACGACCTGGATGCGCGTGAGGGAGAGGACCTGGTCGAATGCCGAGCGTCCGACCGCCTGGAGTTGGGGGACGGAATAGACGAAGACGGTGGAGGTGTCCTTGAGGGCGTTGGCGAGGCGGGCGCGGGTGGCGTCGGGGTCGGCGCCGGGGGAGAGGCGGATGTCGACGTAGGTGAGGGTCGGGTCGTCCCAGATGGCGCGGTAGGCCGCGCGGTCGAGGAGGATCGTGCCGAGGGGCCACGAGTAGTCCTCGACCACGCCCAGGACCCTGAACGTGCGGCCGCCGGCCGGCGTCGCCAGCTCGATCTCGTCTCCCGCTTTCCGCTCGTCCAGCGCCGCCAGGTTTTCCGAGATGATCACGCCGGCGCCGGAGGCGAGAGAAGCGCGCACGTCCGGGCGGTCGAAATCGAGCGGTCCGCCGCGCGTGCCGTGGGCGCGGTGCATCTCGAAGAAGCCGTCCATATCGACGGACACGGCCATGATCTCCAGGTCGCCCCACGGGATCGTCCGCGACCGCACCCCGTATGCGGCCCCCACGCCCTCGACCTTCACGACCTGCTCCAGGATTTCCTCCCCGAAGGCGCTGGTGGAGTAGAAGGACGTGGAGAGGTCCGAGGCGTTCACGGTCAGGTCGAACGGGAAGGCGACTTCCATCCACCGGCTGGTGGCGGCCTGGAAGGACGAGATGAGGGCGGTGGAGGTGACGAGGATGGCGATGGCGCCGCCGAAAGCGGCGACGGTGAGGCCGGTGCGCGCCGGGAATTTCGCGAGGTCGTCGGCGGCGAGAGAGCCTTCGATCCGGAAAAAGCGCCACAGGAGCGGGCGGGAGGCGCTCGCGAGCCAGACGGTGCACTGGGGGCCGCAGAGCGCGATGGCGAAGAAGTCGACCGTGGTGATCGCGAGAAGGGCGTTGGGAGGCATGCGGGAGCCGGCCGTGAGCAGCAGCACGACGCCCGCCACGAGCAGGGCGGAGCCGGCGAAGAACGCGGCGCGGAAGCGCGGCGCCTGGCGGTACTGGTAGGTGCCCTGGCGGAGGAGGTCGATCGGCGTGACGGACATCGCGGCGATCCCGGGGAAGAACGCGGCGCCGGCGGCGGTGAGCGTCCCGGCCGCGACGGCGACGAGCGCGCCGTGCCACGAGAAGACGACGTCCTCCACCTTCACGGAGAAATACAGCATGTTCACGCCGCGGGAAGCCCGGGTGACGAGCAACTGCGAAAGGGCCCATCCGCCCGCGACCCCGGCGGCGCTGCCGAGCGCGCCGACCACCGCCCACTCCATGACGACCGTGGCGAGGATCTGCCCGCGCCGGGCCCCGATCGACCGCAGGATGCCGATCTCGCGGACGCGCTCGACGACGGAGATGGAGACGGAGTTGTAGATGATGAAGAGCCCCACGACGAGGGCGATGGCGGAGATGACGACCATCGAGCGGAGGCGGGCGAGGGCGATCTCGACGGAGGTGTTCTTGCGCGAGAGGGGGCGGACGTCGTAGCCCGGGCCGAGCGCCGTGTTGACGCGCTGCGTCAATTCAGCGCCCGTGGCGCCGTCCGGCGCGACCTCGATGCGGTCGAAGCGGCCCTTCAGCCCGAACAGCTGCTGCGCCGCGCCCATCGGCAGGATCGCGACGTTGCCGCCCATGGCCCGCGCCGGGCCGGTGTCCTCCATGAGCCCGGTGACGACGAGCGTCGCCAGCCCCCGCGGCGTCGCCGCCTTCAGCTTCGCCCCCTTCGTCACGCCGTTCCGCTCGGCGTAGCGCTTCGTCAGGATGATCGCGTTCGGCACGAACGCCGCCGCGATGAACGCCTTGGGGTCCTGTCCCTGCCCCTCGAAGGCGTACATCTTCACCTGCGCGTCCGAAGCGAAGTCCACGCCGATCGCGAGCACCTGCGGGTCCTTCAGCTCCGGGAACGTCACGGCGCGCTGGATCACCGGCGCCGCGATTGCCCCGGGCACGCCCCGCAGCCGCGCCAGCGCCCCTTCGTCCACCCCGACCCCCTCGGCGGTCGTCACCTGGAGTTCCGCCTTCCCGGCGAGGTCGCCCACCGATTTCTCGAACGCCTCGGCGATCGAAGTGTTCGCCGTGTCGATCGACACGTACAGCGCCACTCCCAGCGCGACCGACATCGCCCCGAGCAGCGTCCGCACCGGGTGCCGCGCGAGGTGCCGCAGGGAGAAGAACCGCAGGAGAGCCCTCACGCGTCCAGCTTCCCGTCACGCAGCCGCGCCGTCCGCTGCGCCCACTTCGCCGCCGCCTCGTCGTGCGTCACCATCACGATCGTGCGCCCTTCCTTCTCCGCGACTTCCTTCAGCAGCTCGAGGATCCCGCGCCCCGTCGCGCTGTCGAGATTCCCCGTCGGCTCGTCCGCCAGGACCAGCGCCGGGTCGATCACCAGCGCCCGCGCGATCGCCACCCGCTGCATCTCGCCGCCGGAGAGCTCGTCGGGGAAGTGGTCCCGCCGCGAGGCGAGCCCGACGCGCGCCAGCAGCGCGTCCGCCTTCGCCGTCGCCTCGCCCTGTCCCTTGCGGTCGAGCAGCAGCGGAAGCGCGATGTTCTCGACGACGCGCAGCGACGGCATCAGGTTGAAGAACTGGAACACGAACCCGATGCGGCGGCGGCGCAGGAGCGTCAGCCCGTCATCGCCGAGCCTCGACGTGTCCTGCCCGTCCACCGTCACCGTCCCGGACGTCGGCAGGTCCAGGCCGCCGGAGAGATGCAGGAAGGTCGATTTCCCGCTTCCCGACGGCCCCATCACCGCCAGGAACTCGCCCTTCGGGACGCGGAGGGTCAGCCCGTCGAGGGCACGCACCTCGCGCATTCCCTGGGTGTAGACCTTTCGGACGTCGTGGAACTCGATCACGCGGGGATGCTACGGGAAGAGGGAATGGAGCGGGGCTGGAAATCTGCGCGAACATCGGGCTTGTTGCTTTGGACCGGACAAGCCGGGCACGCCGCTTGCGTGATTCACATGCATGCCCAGCCCCTTCGCCTTCTTCCGCCGCCTCACCGTGCAGCTCGCGCTGGCGCTGCTGTTCGCGTCGGTCGCGCCGATCGCGGGGGCGGCCTTCCTCGTCTCCGACCTGATCGAGCGGTCGCTGGAGCGGGAAGCGCGGGCGAGCCAGGAGACGCTGCTGGGCGCTTCGAGGTCGCTGGTGGACGGCCACGTGCGGGGCGCGGAGTCGAAGTTGGCGACGATCGCGCGGATCATCGTGAGCGAGGATTTCGCCCTGCCGCGGGAGGATGTGAAGGCGGACTCGAAGAACCGGGAGGACCTGGCGCGGCGGCTGAACACGCTGTTGGAGCCGAGCGACACGTTCCTGGAACTGGCGTACTACAGCTACGCGTTGCCGTCGAACCGGGTTGCGTACGACGACCCCGGGCAGCAGCAGGAGTACCGGGCGCAGGCGGTGCAGCGGCAGTACGAAGAGAACCTGCGCAACAGCAACAGCGTGCCGGGCGGGCAGGGGAACGACCTGAATCCGAATGGATACACCGGGGTGAACAATGGCAACCCCGTGCCGGCCTCCAACGACTCGCCGCGCATCCCCCGGAACGACCCGCTCGTGCAGCAACCGCGCGGAGGAAAGCCGTTCGTGTTCGCCGCGATCCAGCTCGCCGGCGATATCCCGTTCGTCCAGATGTCCGTCCCCGTCGGCGAAGGCCCGCGCCCTGCCGGCGTCCTCGTCGCGTCCGTGAATCTCGAGGCCGTGCGGGGGATGCTCACGAGCGTCGGCGGCGGCAAGGCGCGCGTCACACTTCGCGACGCCGCCGACACCGAGCTCGCCGGCGAAGGTCCCGCGACCGCCTCCGACGCCCTTCATAGCGACGGCCGCAGCGCCGTCCTCCCGTGGGCCCTGAGCGTGAGCCAGCCGCGGAGCGAAGCGCTGGCGACGCTGACCGCCTCGCGCCGCCAGGCGTGGACGTGGTTCGGCGCGGCCGCGGCAATGGCCCTTCTCATCGCGCTGTTCTTCACCTCTCGCATCCTCCCCCCGGTCCGCGCGCTGACCGGCGCGGCGGAGCGCATGGCCCGCGGCGACCTGACGGCGCGGGCGAACGTGGCGCGCGACGACGAGCTGGGACGGCTGGCGCGGGCGTTCGACGAGATGGCGGCGTCGCTGGAGAAGCTGGACCAGATGAAGAGCGACTTCGTGAGCCACGTGAGCCACGAGTTGCGGACGCCGCTGACGAGCATGAAACTCTCGGTGGCGAATTTGCAGGACGGGATCCTGGGCCCTGTGGGCGACCGGCAGATGGACGTGCTCGGGCGTTGCCGGCAGGACCTGGACCGGCTGATCCGCATGGTGAACGAGCTGCTGGACGAGGCGAGGCTCGAGGCGGGAAAGGTGGAGCTGGTGAAGTCGCCCTGCGACCTCGGCGAAATTGCGCGGGGCGCGGTCGACACGGTGAGGCCGCTGGCCGATGCGAAGGGCGTTCGCATGAAGGTCGACGCGTCGGCGGCGCCGCTTCAGGCGGACCGCGCGAAGCTTCTCGAGGTCGTGCTGAACGTCGTGGACAACGCAGTGAAGTTCACGCCGTCGGGTGGGGAAGTGTCGGTGCGAGTCAGCACGCGAGACGGCGGCGTGGAATGCGAAGTGACGGACGAAGGACCGGGGATCCCGGCGGACCGAGCGACGAAGATCTTCGAGCGGTTCGCGATGATCCCGGCCGGCGCGGGGCCCAAGCCGCCCGGGGCCGGGCTCGGGCTTTCGATCGCGCGGAAACTTGTCCAACTCCACGGAGGCAAGATCGAGGCGGCCAACCGGGCGCAGCGGACCGGAGCAGTCTTTCGCATTCGGCTCCCTGCCGGGTAGGCTGGGTTAGTTGGTGGCTGGTGGTCGGTGGTTGGTGGTGGGGCGAGGGCAGGGGCAGCGCGCCGCCGCGAGGTCCATGCCCCAGTCCGCCTGCTACAACCGACCACAGACCACAAGCCACCAACTACAAGCCCCCGACTAAACATGCCCACCCTCCTCATCGTCGACGACGACGCCAATATCCGCGAATCGCTCCGCGACCGTTTCGCGGCGCGCGGCCACGACGTCTCGACCGCGGTCGACGGCAAGGACGCGCTCGTGAAAATCCGGCGGGACCGGCCGGACCTCGTGCTGCTCGACATCCAGATGCCGGAGCTCGACGGGATCGGCGTGCTGCAGAAGCTCCAGCAGGACGGGATCGACGTCACCGTCGTCGTCATCACCGCGTTCGGGACCGTCGACCGCGCCGTGCAGGCGATGAAGAACGGCGCGTACGACTTCATCCAGAAACCGTTCGAGCCGGCGCTGGTCGAGGAGACGGTGAAGCGCGCGTTGGAGCGGACGAATCTCCTGGGCGAGAACCGGGCGCTGAAGGCGGGGAAGGACGAAGCGGGGCCTGTGGCGGAGGATCCGCGATCGAAGGAGACGCTGGATCTCGCAGTGCGGGCGGCGAAATCCGCGGCCACGGTGCTCCTGCTCGGCGAAAGCGGGACGGGCAAGGAAGTCCTCGCGCACGAAATCCACCGCCGCTCGCCGCGCGCCGCGGGGCCCTTCGTCGCCGTGAACTGCGTCGCGATCCCCGAGACGCTTCTCGAGAGCGAACTGTTCGGCCACGAGAAAGGCTCCTTCACCGGCGCCATCGCGCGCCGCCAGGGAAAAGTCGAGCTCGCCCACCGCGGGACGCTCTTCCTCGATGAGATCGGCGACATCACGCCGGGATTCCAGGCGAAGCTGCTGCGAGTGCTGCAGGAGCGGGCGTTCGAGCGCGTCGGCGGGAACGAGACGATCCACGTGGACATCCGGGTCGTGGCGGCGACGAACCGCGATCTCAAGGCCGCGGTGAGCGAAGGGAAGTTCCGCGAGGACCTGTTCTACCGGCTGAACGTGGTGTCGATCCCGGTGCCGCCGCTGCGCGAGCGGCGCGGGGACATCCGGGCGCTGGTGCAGCGGTTCGTGGCGGGAGCTGCGCGCGAGGCCAAGAGGCCCGCGCCGGCGGTGCCGGAGGAAGTCCTTCGGCTGATCGAGGCGCAGCCGTGGCCGGGAAACGTGCGCGAGCTCAAGAACGTCATCGAGCGCGCGGTGGTGCTCCTCGAGGGCGACGAACTCACGCCGGGAGATCTGCCGCAGGAAATGGCCGCCGCTGGCAGCGGCGCCGTCCCCGGCGGATTCCACGACCAGGTCGCCGAGCAGCGCAAGAAGATCGTGAAGGACGCGCTCGAGCGCTGCGGCGGCAACCAGACGCGCGCCGCCGAGGTCCTCGGCCTGCAACGCACCTACCTCGCGCGGCTCATCCGGCAGATGGGCCTCTAACCCGGCGTATCCGGATCGATACAGCCAGTCGTCACTCAATACTCATTACTCACTACTCCCCCCTGCCGTCCCCGGCACACCCCTTGCTCCTCTCCGCCACCCCTCCCACGGAGAGCTCCCATGCGCCACGCCGCCATCCCGCTCCTCGCCCTGCTCGCAGCACTTCCCGCCCGCGCCGGTGACTGGAACTCCGACGCCGAGGTTGCGGCGAAGCGCTGGTACGAGGAGCGGCTGAAGGAAGAGAAACCGGGGCTCGAGCTGGAATCCCTGAACCCCGTCGTCCTGCGCGGCACCGGGGCGGATCTCGTCGCGCCCCACGTCCGGTTCTTCGAGGCCCGCGCGGTGAAAAATCGCGACGGCCAGTTCGACTGGGACGCGCGGCGGATCGCGGTGAAGCGGGACCTGAAGCCGTGGCGGTGGGAAGGGAGCGTCGAGGATCTGTGCGCGGTGCTGGCGGACTGCGGGGTGAAGGCGACGGACGAGAAAGGTATGAACGCGGCGGCCATGGCGGTCCTGGCGGTCTCCGACGGCCCCGCGTTCGACCCGGCCCGCGTGGAGATCCGCGGCCGGACGCTGACGTACCACGACCACCGCGCGGTCGGCTACTTCGGGTGCGGCTTCGCAGGATGGTGGTACGGCGACGCCACGATGCGCTTCGACGCGAGCGGCCGGCTCGAGTCGTTCGACGCGGGCAAGGCGGACATGAAATTCGACGAGTACCGCCAGAAGCGCAAGTCCGGGGACCGGTGGTTCGTGGACGAGGTGCAGGACGGGGAAGCATTCGCGAAGAGTGCCGACGAGCGCGAGAAGCACGTCGAGGATGTGCTGGCGGCGCTGGTCGGCGGCGACGCGGGGAAGGCGGCCGCCGCCGAGCAGGAAGTCCGGCGCTGGGGCGCCGGGGCGGAGGCGCTTCTCGCGAACCTCGAGAAGGGCGCGTCGCCGGCCGCGGCGGCGCGGCTGGCGCGGCTGCGGCGCGGATGGGCGCCGGATTGGGCGAAGGACGCGGACGAAGAGGCGCGGCGGGCGTACGAGGCGCTTCCGGCGGAGGACTACGACTCGTGGACGCTGAGGGAGTTCGCCCGGATCGAGCTGACGGGGGCCGCGGAGCCGCTCGCGGGGGCGTGGCGGCTGTACCGGGCCGACAGCGATTCCGGCCTGGGGACGCACGCGAAGCACGACCTCGTGCTGTGCGCGAAGGACGGAAGCGTGATGGTGTGGAAAGGGGAGTTGGCGCAGGCCCGGGAAGTTCTCGACCGCGCCTGGCTTCGCGGTGGCGGCGGGGAAGGGACCGCGCGGGCGGTGGCCGCGCTGCAGGCGCTTCCGCAGTCGGCCTGGCGCACCACGAAGGTCGAGGCGGTCGAGACGGAGCGCATCGAGGTGCGGGGGCGCGACGCGATCTGGCACGAGCACCGGATGTGGCTCGGGAGCGGTGTGCTCGGCGGGTACACGGAGGACATCGAGTACAAGTTCGGGGAGGACGGGCTGCTGGCGGAGATCCGCGTGACGGGGAGCGAGACGTTCGATGTGCGCGAGATGGAGCGGTTGCTTGCGGAAGCCGACCCGTGGATGAAGCTGGAAGGCTGGGTGCCGGAGCGGATGGCTGCTTCCCTGAAGAAGGCCCAGGCGAAAAAGGAGAAGTCGCCGCCGCGGCATGGAGAACCGAAATGAAGCGCGCGATCCTGGCATTCGTGGCAGCGTCTGCGCTGGCCGCGTCCGCGGAAGAGTCCGGGTGGGACGAGGACGCGACGCGGCTCGCGAAGGAGGAGTGGGGGCCGGGCGGGCGGCATCCGGCGCACGGCTTGGTCGCGGTCCCGATGGACGCCGCGGTGCTGGCTCCTGTCCGCCGCGCCTGCCGGTTGTTCCGCCTCGAACATCGTTTTCTGACCGCCGGCGGCCAGACGCGCCTGAATCCGGAGATCGGCCTGGTCTGGCGGGACGGCAAGGCGGAGGCGGCAGGGGACGATGCGTACGACCTCGTCGTGCAGCGGGCGGGGCTCCGCGCCGACGACGCCGGTCGCGCTGCCGCCGCCGCCCTGCGATGGACGCTCGACGCGTGGGCCCACGAGGAGGCGCCGGAATTCGCCGCCGAAAGCCGGCGCATCGAGGTGGACGGCGACGTCGTTCGCTACCGGCATTTCTCCCTCCGGTTCCCCGGTGCGTTCTGGCTCGCGAACGCGTTCCTCGTCTTCCGCGAGGGATCGCTGCTGATCGCGCGCCGTCCCGCGGCGATCCCCCGGCAGGTGAGCGGCGAGGAACTGGACGACTTTCTCGACAGGGCCGGGGTGTGGCTGACCGTGAGCGGCCCGGCTCCCGCGGAATTGAAGGATCGCGTCGCCTCGGCCCTCGAACGCGCTCGCTCCGCCCGCGCGGCCGTCGCCGGCTGGGCCGCCGATCTGGGCGCGGAAGAGCCCGAAACCCGCGACAAAGCGGATGCGCAGTTGAAGGACTGCGGCGCGTGGGCGCTCCCGGAGCTCGAGGAAACGGCGCGCCTGGGCAGCCCGGAGGCGAGAACCCGCGCCCTGCGGCTCCTGGCCTGGCTCCGTCCCGGCTGGCGCGAGGTCGCACGGGCGGAGGCGCTTCGCACCATCGGCGACCCGGTCGATGTCTCGCGGCGCAGCGATGCGGAGCCGTTCGCGGAGCTCCCGCTCCAGGGGGACCGTCTCCTTCCGTTCCGGGCGGAGTTCGCGTTCTACCGCGCGACGGTCGCGGACCGGACGGTCGTGGGGATTCACTCGGTCACGTGCTGCGTTCGGCGAGGGGAAGAAGCGGGGCTCTGGCGGGGGCGCGCGTCGGAACGGCTGTCGCCCGCGCGGGAGCTCTTCCTCCCGGCCGGTGCGCCGGAGACGCGGGAAGCGCTCGTGGCGCTTTACCTCGCCGTGGAGCGGCAGCGCTGGCATTCCGCGTACGAGGAAGAACGGCTGGAGATCCGCGGCAACACGGCGACCTATCACGTGCACGAGTTGCAGGTTCGGGACGGCGCGGCGCTGTGGATCGAGGATGCGACGCTCGAGCAGGCGGACGGCGGCTCGGTCCGGATCACGGAGCTGAAGACGGAGGACCTGAAGCGCCGGGACGTCGTCGGCTTCCTGGAGGGCCAGGACGGCTGGCTCCGCGTGACGGGCGACATGGGCGAGGCCGAATGGCGCGCGTACGAGGCGGCGCAGAAGCGCGGCCGCGGGCCGGTCGTGCACGGGGAAGACCGGCGGCGGTAGGGGGCGGAATGCCCCGTATCCCGGAGGATACGCGCCGGGAGTGAGCGATACGGCCCCTGCGGAGCCACGCGATCTTCCCCCGGGAATCGGAATTGAACCGCGGCACGGCCCTTGCGTTTGCATTCCTCACCGCGTCAACAACCAAACTCAAGGAGAAAGCCATGACGAAGATGAACAAGATCCGCGCCTGGTCGTTCGCCGCGTTCCTCGGGGCGCTCGCGCTGGCCGACTGGCAGGTTCCCACGCTGGTGGCCGACGGGGACGAGATCGAGATGCCGAAGCCCGAGGTCGGCGGCGCCAAGGTCACGGCGTCGGTCAAGGACGTCGCCGTCGGCGACAAGGTCGAGAAGCACTGGGTCGTCGCGCTCGAAGGCGACGGCAAGGGCGAGCTCAAGCTGAGCTGCACGAAGACGGCGTGGATCGTCGCGTCCCGCATGATGCCGCGGCCGGAAATCGTCTGGTCGAAGACAGTGTCGTTCGACACGTCCGAGTCGCGGTCGATCGACCTCGGTCTCGTTCCCGCGGAAGACCCGAAGTCCTCGTTCGCGCTCGTGCTGGCCCAGGACGACCTGGACGTCGAGTTCGGCGGGGTCTACCTCGCGCAGATCACCCCGCGCGTCGTTGTGCCGGAAGAGATGCCGTCCGAATCGACCGATGGGGAAGTTCACGCGAACGGTGGCAAGTAGTCCTGCCATGAAACCCCTCCTCGCGATCCTCCAGGCCGCCCTCGCGGCGGCCGCCGTGCACGCGGTCGTCGTCGCTCTCCGGGGCGACGGCCGCGCGCCGGCCGCGGCGCTCCTGGACGAGCACGCGGGGAGGATCCGCGCGGTCGAGGTGCACTTCGCGCCGTCCGCCGAGTTCGTCCGCGAGACGTACCTGCAGTTCTTCCGCCAGCTCCCCGCCGACGTGAACGTCTACGTCGCGGTCGAGAAGGTCGAACACTTCGAGCTCTTCTCGAAGCTCACCGGCCGCGCTGCCACCCCCGTCGTCACCGGCCGCCCGATCACCACCTGGGCCCGCGACCGCTTCGTCACCGCCGCCGACGGCGCCATCGTCGTCCCCCCCGAAACCCGCGCCGCCGGCCCCGAACGCGCCAACGACCGCCTCGTCCCCTACGAGCTCGCCCGCGCCCTCGACGTCCCCGTCCGCGTCGCCCACTTCCGCTTCGACGGCGGCGACTTTGCCCGCGCCTACGGCCGCATCTTCTGCACCGGCACATGGATCGCCCGCAACCCCGAGTTCCCCCGCGACGAACTCCTCGCGATGGCCGAGAGCCTCTTCGGCGAACCCGTCACCCTCCTCCCGGACGCCCCCGACCACCACGTCGGAATGGTCTTCGCCCCCGTGGGCCACGAGACGTTCGCGGTCGGGGACGCCCGGAAGGGCCGCGCGCTGGCGCCGGCGGGGCTGGACGTGGACGGGAGCGAGGAGACCGCGCGGAAGTTCGACGAGGTCGCGGCCGGGCTCGAAAAGGCCGGGTTCAAGGTCGTGCGCGTCCCGGTCGTCGTCACGCAGCGGCAGTTCGTGTGGATGACGTTCACAAACGCCGTGTTCAGCGACAAGACGGTGTACCTGCCCGTTTACGGCGAAGCGGCGCTCGACGAGGCGGGAATCGCGGCGTTTCGCGGGCTCGGGTTCGACGTCAGGCCCGTGAGCGTCGCGCAGACGTACGGGCACGGCGGGACGCTGCACTGCCTGGTGCATGTGCTGAAGAGGGAGTAGGGGCAGGGATTACATTCGCGCATTGCTAATTCGTAATTGTATGATATAAACGAAATATGTATTCGCGACTGCTGAAGCCCCCCAATGACAGCTTCTTCCTCTTCGGCCCTCGCGGCGTCGGCAAGACAGCCTGGCTCAGGTCCACGTTTCCCGCGGCGCTGTACTTCGACCTTCTCGAGGATCGCACGTGGAACCGGCTCATGACGGATCCCGGACGCCTCGATTCCGACATCCCCAAGGACCATCGCGACTGGGTGGTGATCGACGAAATCCAGCGCGCGCCGGCGCTGCTCAACGAAGTGCATCGCCTCATCGAATCGCGCCGTATCCGCTTCGCCCTGACCGGCTCCAGCGCTCGCAAGCTCCGCCGCCGCGGAGTCAACCTTCTCGCGGGGCGCGCCCTGACCCTGCGGATGCACCCGCTGACATCTCGCGAACTCGAAAGCGATTTCGACCTGGCGAAGTTCGCCCGCTGGGGCGGCCTTCCCCGAGCCTGCTCGCTGCCTGATCCTGAGCCGTTCCTGCAAAGCTACGTCGCATCATGGCTGCGGGAAGAGGTCCTACAGGAGGGGCTTTCCCGCAACATCGCCGCCTTCGGGCGGTTTCTCGAGGCCGCTTCGCTGGCCCAGGGCTCCTTGCTCAACATGGCCGCGGTCGCCAGGGACTGTGCGGTTTCCGCCAAGGTCGCCGAGGGCTACTTCCAGATCCTGGACGACCTCTTGATCGGCTTTCGGCTCCCGGCATTCACCCGCAAGGCCAAACGCCGCGTCGCCCTGCACCCGAAGTTCTATTTCTTCGATCCCGGTGTCTTCCAGGCGATCCGCCCAGCGGGCCCGCTCGACGCTCCGGAAGATATCCGCGGCCCGGCGGTGGAGACGCTCTTCCTGCACCACCTTCGCGCGCACAACGACTACGGAAACCTGGGCTACAGCCTTCACTACTGGCGGACCCCGGCGGGCCGGGAGGTGGATTTCGTGCTCTATGGGAAGCGTGGCCTAAGGGCCTTCGAAGTGAAGGCGTCCCATCGCGTTCGAAGCGGCGACCTTGACGGGCTGCACGAATTCCTGCGGGACTACCCGATGGCGACGGCAAAACTGGTCTACCTCGGCGACCGGCGCTGGCATGACAGCGGAGTGGATGTGGTGCCGATGGCGTCGGTCTTGGGCGAAGTGGAGAACTGCTTGTAAGGCCGCTTGCTTTCACCCCGGCGCCCATCCCCGGCCAGCCTGATAAGGGCGGGCTCCAGGACGAGATCGTGGCGTCGCTGCGCTCGCTCACGGGCCAGGATTTCGGCAAGGACATCGCTAAGTGGAAGGACTGGTGGAAGTCGGCGAGGGCGGGGTTCGAGATTCCGAAGTAGTTTCTGCGGGGCGTTCGCGCACCGGCTCCTCGCCGTCGAACGCCTCGACTCCCACGTTCGAGCACGCGGCGCGCATCTCGGCGATCTGCCTCCGGAGGCGAATCTCCGACCCGGCGGCACGGAGCAGAGCCGTTCCCGCGCTCCAGCTCGTGCGCGCTTCGTCCAGCAGACGTTTTGCGAGGAGGAATCGCGCCCGGTTGCAGAGGACCTCTCCCTCCTGGATGCGGTTGCCCGCGTCGCGCTGAATCCGTGCCGCTTCTTCGCTCAGGCGGAGCGCCTCGTCGAGATTCCCCTCCGCCGCATGGATGGACGCGAGGCCGCCGAGCGAGATGCCCTCGGCCTCGCGGTCGCGGACGGCGCGCTGGATTTCGAGGGCCGGGATGAGATGGCCTCGAGCTTCGTCCAGTCTGCCGGTCGAGCGCAGGAGGTTGGCGATATTCGTCAGGACGATCGCCTCCATCCGGCGTTCCCCGACGGTCCGGAACAGGGCCAGGGCCTCCGAGTAGGCGCGCCCGGCTTCCTCGTCCCGGGCCTGGTTCATCAGGAGATTTCCCAGGTTGAGGAGCACGACTCCCTCATTGCTGCGGGCGCCGGTTTCGCGCGCGATCGCGAGGGCCTCCTGAAGCGCCCGCCCCGCCTGGTCGAGCTGTCCTTCCTCCTTGAAGATGACGGCAAGCTGTCCCAGGGCAACGCTCTCGGAAACCCGGTCGCCGACCTCGCGCGCGAGCGACAGCGCTTCTTCCTGCGCCGCGCGGGCCTCAGTGAACTTGCCCGCGGAGCGAAGGAGCCCCGCGAGTCCCTGGTGCCCGCAGCCTTCCGATCGGCGGTCGCGGTTCTCGCGATGGGAAACGATGGCCTCGCGATGGGCGCGCTCCGCCTCGGCCCGTCGACCGGTGTGCTCGTACAGGATGGCCAGGCACCCGGTGAGGATCCCGATGGCGCGGCGATCGCCGGAGTCCTCGAAGATCCGGCGCGCTTCGAGAAAAGTCCGCTCCGCCTCGTCAGGCTTGCCGGCGGTCTGGAGCAGAATGCCTGTCTTCTGGAGCGCGGAAGCGACGGCCTCGCGGTCGCCGGAGGCGCGCGCCGCTTCGAGCGCCTCGCCGGCCAGGCCCTGCGCCTCCGCGAGCCGGCCCAGGTCCTTCGCCGACATGGCGAGCGCCTCGAGGGCCCCCGCGATGGACCGCTTCGCCCCGGTCTCCCGAAGTGCCGTGAGCGCCGCCGCGGCGAGTTCTTCCGCCGCGCGTGGCTGGCCGCTGCGATAGGCGGCGTTCGCGGCCCTGCGAAGGGCTTCTCCTCGTTCGAGCGGGTCGGGGGAGGCGGAGGCGACGACCTGCCAGAGCCGCCGCGCTTCCGCGAGGAAGGACCATCGGTCTGCATGCTCGGCAGCGCGGCGGAGGTAGAGGCGGCGAAGGGCGATGTGGTCGGGGGCGTCCCCGGCGAGCGCCGCGTGGCCGGCCAGTTCGGCGGCGAACGCATCCGTTGCGTGCGGGCGTGCCGAGCCCGGGCGCGCCGCGGCGAGGGGGCCGGGAGTGGGCGGGCGGCCGCCGCAGCAGGACTCGATGGCCTCCAGCGCAGCGCCATGCAGGCGGGACCGCTCGCCGGGAAGCTGAAGCTGGTACGCGGCGTCCCGGAGGAGCGCGTGTCGGAAGAGATAAGCGGTTTCGGCGTTCAACTCCGGTGACCCTCTCCACGCGCCGCAAGCCGGCGGGCAAAGCCCGCCGAAGCTCCGGACGCGAAGCGCCGGAGCGAAGGCGGGTGTCGGAAGAGATAAGCGGTTTCGGCGTTCAAGGGCCTGCATGATCGCATGGGAAGCGGAACTTGCGCTGCCGACCTCCGGGCTAACCACTCACCTCGCGAGTGCCGCCGCGCCCTTCGCCCACTCGGCCGCCGCCGGTTTCGCGGACCCGTCGCCACGGAGCAGGCCGCAGGAATACAGCTCCCGTAGCGCCGCGCCGAACCCCGCGTTTCCCGGCGCCAGGATCTTCTCGAAGCTCCGCCAGATTTCCACGTCGTCGTCGCGCACGCACCACCACGTCGCGAACTCCACGCGGTCGCGGTGCTTCGCCAGCTGGGCGAAGAGCTCCCGGACGAAGCCCGCCTGGATTTCCTCGCTGGCGCCGATCATCGGCGACGTGGCCTGGAACGTCTCGTTGAGCGCGATTGTCCGGTCGCCAGCGTGCGCGAGCAGCGCCGCGAATTCCTCTTCGGTCCAGCTCGGGTGCGTGTCGGGGTCGAACAGGAACGTCGAGAAGTCGCCCACGGCGGTGAGCGCCTTGATGACGTCCGGGAGTTCCCCGTGCTGGAGGCAGGTGCCGGTGCGCACCCCCGGCGCGATCTTGTGGATGTGCTTCACCGCATTCCCGAGGAAGGTCACGTACGGCGCGAGGTGCCCCTGGTTTTTCGTGAAGTAGCGACCGACGTTCTCGTTGTGGAACGTGAAAAACCGGATCTGCCGGCCGTACCGCGCGAACAGCTGGTCCAGGTAGGCGAAGTAGCGCGACTCGAGCGCGCGGAAGTCGCCCGTGAAGTTCAGATCCGCGGGGACGTGCACCGAGTAGTCGTACTTGATGTTCAGGATGCCGCCGAGGCAGGCCACGACCTTCAGCCCCAGCTTGTCCGCCGCCTGCATCGCCGCGTCGATGCGCGACCAGTCCCACTTTCCCGGGGCGGTCTCGAAGTCGGACCACTCCCCGTTGGAGACCTCCACCATCCCGAACCCCAGCCGCTTCGCCTCCGCCAGCTCCGTCGCGATGCGCTTCGGGTCCTGAAGCGCGCCGAAGCCGAGGCAGACCGCGAGGTCCGGGTGCGGCGGGGCGGCGGCGGGCATCTCCGCGACGACCGGGGCCGGCGGGCCGGCGAGGATGCGCACCCGGTCGAGCCGCGCGACGACCTGCGTGGCCGCGGAGCCATCGCCCTCGTCCCAGAGCACAATCTCGCGGATGTCGGCCGGCGAAACGATCGGCACGCCGTCGGCCGCCATCGCCTCCGTCGAGATCCAGTCGTCCACCCACCCGTCCTTCGCGGGGCGCAGCACCTGGTGCACCATCACCCCCGACTCGAGCACCGCCGTGAAGATGATCCCTTTCGTCCCCTCGGCCCGGATCCGGAAACAGAAGTACACCGGGTCCTTCGACGCCAGCTTCAGCCCTTTCACATGGACCCCCGCCGTCTTTCCCTTCTCGCCGCGCTCGTACTCCCAGCGCAGGCACCCCGCGTCCTTCTCGTGCGTCGTCTTCGTCGCGGTCCCGGGGACCGTCTCCCACCCCCCGGCGTTCCCGTCAAACGTCCACTCCCGGAGCGGAGCCGGGTCGGCCGAAGCGGCGGCGGCGGTCAGAAGCAGGGCGAGGGCGGGGGTTCTCATGGGTCTTTATACAGAGCTTGGGCGGGGCGGGATTCGGGCAATTTGCGGTGCGCTTCCGTGCGTGGCGATCTCGCATGCTTGCACCCGACAAGAAGCGTTTAGTTGCGGCGAACTTCGAGAGTGCGGCAGTCCGGGCGCGAAAGCTCGGCAAGGAACTCAAGTCCCTCGGAGCGGGAGTGGGCCCGAAGCTACGGCAGCTGCCGCCGGGCACGTCGGTCGTGCGGGCCCACAAGCAGGAGCTTTGCAGGTCGTCAAAGCGCCGCCTGTGCGGTGGGCGAAAGGCGCCGCGGCCCGGCCTTACTTCCCCTCGATGACTTTCAGCACGTCCGCGGCGTACTTGCGCACTTCCGCGTCCGGGTCCTCGAGGCAGGCGCGCACCCGCGCAGCACCCTTGCTCGCAAGCGGCCCCATGTCGGAGATCACGGACAGCGCGAAGTGGCGGATGTAGGCCTCCTTGTCGTCCAGCTTGCCGAGGATCGCAGGGAGGATGATCTTCGCGCCCTCCGCGTCGGCGTGGTGTTTGAAAACGTCGCGAAGGGCATGGAGGGTGAAGACCCGGGGAAGCTCCTCCCGGTCGTAAAGGGTGGCCGCGAGCACGTCGGCGACTCTTGAAGCCTGGCACTGACCGAGCTTCAGGATCGCCTGCGACCGCACCTGTTCATCGGGATCCTGTCGCGCCATGCGCAGGGCGTCCGCATCCGGTTTCTCGGGATCCATCGGGATCCCGCGGACCATGTTCATGCGGACGTAGGGCGATGGGTCCTTCAGCGCCTTGCGGAAGCAGGGAAGCGCGGGTTCCCAGGCCGGTTTGCCATTCGCCCACGAGACAAGCGCCATGTAGGCCTCCATCCGCACGCCGGCCGCCGTGTCCCCGGAGGCCTGGAGCACGGCGCGGCGCACTTGCTCGTCATCCCCGGCGTATTTCGCGCAAAGGCGCACGGCGTCTTCGCGGACGGAGTCCGTCGCGTGTCGGAAATTGGCGAGGAAGCGCGGCAGCAGGCGCGGGCGCTCTTCGTCCATCGTGACCAGCGTTCGCATGGCCCAGATGAGCTTGGTTTCGTTGTTGGACGACAGCAGTTTCTCGAGCGCCGGTACCGCCACCTTTCCCATCGCGGCCAACTTGTCCCGTGCCGCCACCCGTTCCGCGTACTTCTTGGTGTCCGGCCCCGTCATGACCCGGATCGTGTCCTCCACGTCCTTGTCCTCCGCGCGGGCCGCGACCGCGAGGACGAGCGCCAGCACGACGGACGCGATTGCCCGGGATGGACGCAGGTGAACGGTGCTCAGCGGAGTCATGGGGGGCCTCATTCGGTTGCAGCGGCATTCACGCAATTTCCGGTCCCGCTCGTGCTCGGATGTTCCGCGGCGTGATCCTTACGCTCCGCGGCGCGGACCCATCCGGACTCCTTCGCGCGTGATCACGGCGAGCCGTCCCTTCAGGTCGCTCGGATTCATGTTCGAAATCGACTCAACCAGGATGCGCGTCGCCTCCTCAACGGGAAGCCGAATCAGACGAGCGACGGCAATGCCGCCTCATCTCCTCGGGTTGTAGCACGACGTCCGGGTGAAATTCGCATCAAGGGTGAGCAGGACGCGCTTCTCGGCGACGGCCCGTGCGAATACCTGCTCGTCGGGCTGGCCCAGGAGCCCGGCATCCTTCGCCGTCACAACGTCATGCCCCAGGCGTTTCAGCGCTTCGGCCATCGGGGCGAACACGCTCTCGTCCGCGAGGAACTTCACGCGACAACGCCGGCTTCCTCGTCCGCCAGCCGCGCGGCGTAAGCCAGGCAGGCGCGGACGTCGGCCAGCGTGAGGTGGGGATAGGCGCGGATGACGCCACGTTCTCCTTCCCCGGCGGCGAGCAGGTCGAGCACGAGGTGCACCGGGATGCGCGTGCCGGAGAGGATCGGCTTGCCGTTGCAGATGCGCCGATCGACGACGACGAGGGGGGAGCGAGTGCTGGTCTTCTTCATGCGGGGATTATCCTCCGGTGGACGGGGCGCACGCAACCCCTCCGTGCTCCGGCCGCCCCTCGCCGCGCTCTCACTCCGGCAACAAGGGCGACCTCATCGGATCCTGCCGGTCAGTGCGTAGTGGATCAGGATGATCACCCCTCCCAGCAGGTACAGCGGGAGAAGCGCCACGTCAATCGTCACCGTCAGCGGCGTGACTGCGATGTGCCCGATCGCATTCGGCGACTCCCACGCGACCGGGGAATCGGGCAGCGCAGCCTTGCGCTGGGATTTCGGCACTCCCGAGTCCATGACGTAGAGCTCCGCCTCGTTCGAGTCCGTCTCCAGGCCCACAAGCAGTGCCGGCGCATCGGAGGGCGGTATGGACTCCTGCCGGCCCCAGTGGATCGCCTCGATCTCCTCGGCCGTCATGACCCGGACCGGTCCGGTCGACTCCGCGGGGAATTCTCCGGCAGCGACAAGCTCCAGATCCACCGCTTTGCTCGTGCCGTCGGCCAGTTCCCCGGGCGGCCACGTGAATCTCCACGTCTCCGGCGCGTCTCGATTGCGCGCGACCCGGACGTACACCGCTCCGTTTTCGCCCCGGGACACCGCTTCGATCCGCTCGTACGAGCGGCGTTCGAGCTCCCACCACGTGACTTTCGGGTGCCAGACGTACAGCGTGCAGCCCGGAAGCGTCAGGGTCGCCAGGATGGCCAGTGCCGCTCGCATGGCAGAGGATCATAAGCTTCCCCGGCTGAGAGCTGATCGAAGACGACCCGGGGCTTGCGCCACCCCTCCACGCTCCGATCGGTTCCAGCTCTGTCAGGAACCGTCGACCTACCTCATCAGGACGACAAATCCGGCCTGCTCGAAGTGCCGATCCGCGGTGAGCGCTTCCCTGATGCCGCGCCGCTCCATGACCACGAACGAAACGCAGTCCGTCAGGGACCAGCCCTTGTCCGGCCGACCGCGATAGAGTTCCCATCCGGCAGCGGCCAGCTCCGCGGAGAATTCGACGACCTGGAATGCGGCGGACCCTCGCAGGTCGTCGACGAACTCCACACATTCGGAGCGATTCTCGGGACCGCTCAGGGCGTCTGCGAGTTCGGTCAGAACCCACTCGGTGGTCACGACAGTGGACTTCAAGCCGGTGACCAGAGCCCGCGCCCGCGGGTGAGCCGGATCCGCCGAATTCAGCAGCGCGAGAAAGTAGTACGTGTCCGCGAAAACTTCCCTCACGGCTTCGGCTTGCCGTGCGCGTAGTGATCGTGCTGCTCCGCCAGGTCCGGCGGCAGATTCACGCCTTTTCCCGCGTGCTTCAGGAGGATGTCCTTCAGGACCGAGATCTCGTCCGTCGCCCCGTCCACGACGTGAACGACCACTTGTGCGCCCTCGGGAAGGGCGTTGGTGGTTTCAAGAACAACGACGCCGTTCACGATCCTGCCGCGCGCGGTCATGTCCGATGACTCCTGCGTCGGGTGAGAGGTACTCCGAACGCTCTGGCATTGTAGCGCAGTTCAACTGCGCATCCGAGCAGACTACGGAGATCCTTATCGGGCTACTTCACCTTCAGAACGACTTCTGCTCCGGGGGGGAGGTCTTTGATTTGCTGATACACGCTCCCCCATAGCCCGAAGTGCTCGCGGACGGGCACGCACATGACGTTTGCAGGTTCGAGTGCTCCGCCGAATCCAGGTGGCGTGACAAAGGAATAACACCGGTCGCCTACGATCCCCGTCCCGGCCCGACGTAACGAATCCACCAGCGGCGTGAGAAACCAGGCCGAAAGGTTGTCGCGGTTCTGGATGAGTTCCTCGAACTCGATCTCGCTCCCGGCCACGACGCTGTAACCGAAGCTCCCCGTGTCGAGCATTCCGATTTGGCCACGATCTTCTTTGAAGAGTACGTCACCAAACTGAGTCAGTATCCAGGGCGTGGCGTCCCTGGGGATCAGTGGCTGCCAATCCTGAAGCAAGGAATTCCAGTCCACTCGGTTGGCGGGCAGCGAGTACCCGTCGTACGCCTGTTTCCCCATCTGATCTGCTCCCTGTGCTGCAAATTAGGACTCCGATCGCTGCCACTCTCTTAGCTGGCACGCAGACTGTCGGTCTCGGGGGCGCACTGTCTACGACACCGAATTCATGGAACCACGCGCCCGCCGCTTCCGTCTATCCTCCGGCAGCTCCGTCTCCCTTCAAGGACCTCCCCATGACGCTCAAGCAGCTCTTCCCGCTCCTGGCCCTCTTCGCCCTCACCACTCCCGTCCTTGCCCAGAACCCCGCGATCGACGCGGTGCGCCCGCCGGTGCTGCTCGTCCGCCCGGACGCGGACAAGCCGTCGCGGCCGCTGGCGCCGGTGGCGGCGCGGGTGCGCGTGGACCTGCGCGGGTCGATGGCGCGGACGGAGCTGGACCTGACGTTCGGGAACGACCTCGACCGGGTGCTGGAAGGGCAACTCGTGCTGGCGCTTCCGCCCGAGGCCACGGTGACGGCGTTCGCGCTGGAGGTGGACGGGACGCTGCGGGAGGCGTCGGTCGTGGAGCGCGAGAAGGCGCGGTTCGTGTTCGAGAGCGAAGAACGCCGGAACGTGGACCCGGGGCTCGTGGAGTGGGTGCAGGGGAACGTGTTCCAGACGCGCGTCTACCCGATCCCGGCGCACGGGACGAAGCGGTGCGTGATCGCGTGGGAGTGGGAAGCGTCGCGGAGTTTTGTGGTGCCGCTGCGGCTGGGACGGCTGAAGAACTTCGTGCTCGAGGTGACGGCGAGCGGCGTCGTGCCGGAGGTTTCGGGGATTGCGGGCGGGAAGCGTGCGGCGCTGCCGGACGACCTGGACGTGGTGACGGACGCGAAGGCGCAGACGTTCCGGGCGAGCGCCGAGGGGAAGGACATGGAAGTCGCGTGGGACCTCGTCCTGACGCTGCCGGCGGTGGAGACGCCGCGGGTGGCGGTGGAGGGTACGAAGGCAGGGCGGACGTTCTCGGCGGTGGTGCCGACCGGTGAGACATCGGCGATCGAATCCAAGCCCGGGCGCATTGCGCTCTTCTGGGACGCTTCCGCGTCCCGGACCGGCACGCAGGTCGAGCGCGACCTGCTGGCCGCGTGGTTCGGGTGGCTCGGGAAAGCGGACGTGCATCTCGTGGTGTTCTCGAACGCGGTGTGGTTCGAGGAGGATTACGCCGTGGCCGACGGAAAGTCCGAAGCGCTGCAGGCGCGCCTCGCGGGGATCGTTCCCGACGGCGGGAGCCGCTTCGCCGGGCTCGACTTCTCGGCGTACGACGGCAAGGCGGACGCGATCGTGCTCTGTACGGACGGGATGACGACGTTCGGGCCGGCGCTGCCGGGGATGGGCTCGCGGCCGGTGCATGTGCTCTGCTCGCAGGCGACGTCGGATCGCGCGGTGCTCGATCGGCTTGCGACGGGGCATCTGTTCGACCTGACGACGGAGAAAGTCGACGCGTGCCTCGCCGCGTGGAAGGCGGAGCCGGCGATCTTTCTCGGCGTGGAGGGAGACGGCGTGAGCGACGTCCTGCCGCCGGCGCCGTGCCGGGCCGACCGCGTGCTCGGGATCGCGGGGCGCGTGGCCGGCGATGCGCCGGTCGAGGCCAAGGCGCGCTTCCGTGACGCGTCGGGGAAGACGTGGACGGTGGCGTTCACGATCGGGGCCGGAGTTGAAGGTTCGCGCGCCGACCGCACGTGGGCCCGCAAGAAAGTCGCGAGCCTCGTTCCCGCCGCGGCGCACGAGGACGAGGTCCTGGCGCTCGGGCTCAAGTACGGCATCGTCACGCCGAGGACGTCACTGCTGGTCCTCGAGACGCTCGACCAGTACGTCCGCTACCGCGTGCTGCCGCCGAAGGAGATGCAGGAGGCGTACTACGACCGGATCGAGAAGGAGAAGGTCGCGGCCGCGAAGACGCGCGGGGAAAAGCTGACGTACGTGCGCGGCCTGTGGAACGCGCGGGTCGAGTGGTGGAAGCAGGACTTCAAGGTGCCGGAGGGGTTCAAGTTCCACGACGCGGAGGAGAAGTTGAGTGGCGGCGGCGCGGATGGCCGCCGGCCGGCCAGCGATCCGGCCCCCGCACCCGGCGAACGCGCGCGCCGTGAACTCGGCGATCGCCAGGGCGCCGACGAGCTGTCGAAGAAGAAAGACGACAGCGGCCCGTCCGCCCCCGGAATCGCCCTGAAGCCCTGGACGCCCGACACGCCCTACCTCAAAGCCCTTCGAGCGGCCGGCGACGGCGCGTACACGGTCTACGCGAAGCTCCGCTCGGAGTACGGACGCTCGTCCGCGTTCTTCCTCGACTGCGCCGACTTCTTCCTCGACGAGCGCAAGGACCGCAAGGCCGCCCTTCAAATCCTCTCCAACGTCGCCGAGATGGACCTCGGCAGCCCGCAGCTCCTCCGCATCCTTGCCCATCGCCTCGACCAGATGAACGAAACCGCCCTCGCGGCGGAGGTCTTCCGCGACGTCCTGCGCCTCCGCCCCGAAGAGCCGCAGTCGTACCGCGACCTCGCGCTCGTGCTGGCGAAGCGCGCCGAGTACGCGGAGGCGATCGCCCTTCTCGAAAAGGTTGTCTTGGGCACCTGGGACGGCCGCTTCCCCGAACTCGAGGTCCTCGCGCTCGGCGAGCTGAACGAGATCGCCGCGGCGTGCCGCGCGAAGACCGGCAAGGAGTACCACACGCTCCCGTCCGACCTCATCGCCTCGCTCCCGTGCGACCTGCGCGTCACGCTGACGTGGGACGCCGATGCGTGCGACATGGACCTCTGGGTCGTCGAGCCCAGCGGCGAGAAGGCCTTCTACAGCCACCGCGCCACGACCAGCGGCGGGCGCTTCGGCCCCGATTTCACGCAGGGCTACGGCCCGGAGGAGTACCTGGTGAAGAAGGCGTTGCCCGGCAAGTTCCAGGTGAAGATCAACTTCTACGGCAACCGGCAGCAGGTCCTGGCGGGCGCGACGACGGTGCAGATCCGCATCTACAAGAACTACGGCCGCCCGAACGAGGAGAAGATCGAAGTCACGCGGCGGCTGACGGACGTCAAGGAGGTGCTGGACCTGGCGGAGGTGAGTTTCCCATAGCCCGCGGCAGGCACAGGATCGCTGAGTTCTCGCGTTACTTCGAACGGGTGGGCCGTTGCGTGGAGCTTCTCGCCATCCTGAGTAATGAGAGTCCCAGCACCGTCCACCGCGCCGCCCCGATCTCGTCCTGGGAGATTGCCGGATGCTGTCATTCTTCAGCTGCTCGCAGAGCTTCCTTCACCAGGAAGGCCGACAGGAAGTACCCACTCGCCTGGAGCGCCTCGATCGCCGGTTTCACGGCCACCAACTTGCCTGCGCGCTTTGCCCGGACCAGGATGCCTGTGGTGCCGATCAGCGGTATGCCGTAGGCGATCCGGGCGATTCGGCGAGCGCGCTTGTCGTCGAGGACGGCGGTCATTCCACGGTTACGCACGGCGAAAGAAATCACCTCGGCCTCGCCGCGACCGAGTTCTCGCAGGAGCAGCGGATCGACGGGAGGATCCAGCGTTGCGTGGAGCGCCCATGAAGCTTGTTTGAGTTCGTCACATCCGGGGCGGCCGACTCGGAGGGCAACGACTTCGTGTTGGACCGCCGCCGGGACATGAACCGCGGAGAAAAGAACGTGGAGCAGACTGAGCTGCCGGATCGAAGAGAGGGCGATGATGGGCCCGCTGTTGACGACCACTCCCACGTCAACCATTCCCGAATTCTCCGGCAACTTCGTCCGGGTCCAAGTCGGCAACCGGAACTCCGAGGGCACCCGCACGCATCAGAAACTCGGCTTTCGAGACACCGCAGAGCTCCGCAGCCTTTCCAGATGACACCCTTCCCAGCTCAAACAACTTCAACAGCAGCAGGAAGGGCGCTTCGCGCGTGAATTCCTCGCGGCTTTGGCCGGAAGCCAGAAGGAGGCTTTCAGGAAGTTCGATCTTCAGGGGAGCCATGGTGGGGTGATTGTACGACAGAGGATGGGCACTTCGAAATGCCATCCCGCGTTCATCCGCAGTCTGGTGGCCGCGACGGCCACCTGCGGCGCGTTGCGTCCGATGGGGCTTACGGGGGCTGCGCCGAGTCCTCCAGCCTTTCGCGCACCTTACGGATCAGCTCGGCGGCCAAGAAGGGCTTCTGAAGGAACGGAATGTCCGCCGGCAGTCCCTCCTGTCGTGGCGAGTCGCCGTCGGGATAGCCTGAGATGAACAGGACCCGGATGCGGGGGTTCATGTCGGTGAGCCGGCGCGCGAGCTCGACGCCGCCCATGGCGGGCATGACGACGTCCGTGATGACGAGGTCGAATTCCGCCTTGCGGGCCAGCTCGAGCGCTTCCACGCCGTTGTGCGCTTCGGTGACACGGTATCCGGCGGTACGGACGGGCCCGGACACGAGGTCGCGGACGGCGGCGTCGTCCTCGACGACGAGGATGGACTTCCCGCTTCCTGGCGCGGCGAAAAGTGGGGGCGCCGCCGCGACGATTCCTTCGCTTTCGGGGGAGCGCGGGAAGATCACCCTGAAGCAGGAGCCCTTTCCCGGCTCGCTCTCGACGGCGACCTGGCCGCCGGCCTGCTTGACGATGCCGTAGACCGTCGAGAGCCCCAGCCCGGTTCCCTTGCCGACTTCCTTGGTGGTGAAGAAGGGTTCGAACAGGCGCGCGCGGACTTCGGGGGTCATGCCGGTGCCGGTGTCGGTGACGGAAACCTGGACGTAGTCGCCGGGGTCCAGACCGAGCCGTGCGGCCGTGGCCGCGTCGATCGACCGCTCCTGCGTCTCGACGGTCAGCGATCCGCCGTTCGGCATCGCGTCGCGCGCGTTGAGCGCCAGGTTCATGACCACCTGCTGGACCTGCCCCGGGTCCGCGTGGATCGTCCAGCTTCCCGGTTTGAGCCGGGCGCAGAACCGGACGTCCTCGCCGATCAGCGGCCGGAGCATCTTCTCCATCTCCGCGACGACGGCGTTCAGGTCGAGCCGCCGCGGCTGCACGACCTGCCGGCGGCTGAACGTCAGGAGCTGCCGGATGAGCCCCGTGGCCCGCTCGCCGGCAAGCGCGATCGCCTTCAACTCCTCCTGGGACGGATGGTCCGCCCCGAGCCGCTTCTGCACGAGCTGCGTGTACCCGAGGACGACCGTCAGCAGGTTGTTGAAGTCGTGCGCGATTCCCCCGGCCAGCCGCCCGACCGCCTGCATTTTCTGCGACTGCCGGAGCATTTCGTTCCCCTCGCTCACGCTCGCCGCCAGCGCGATCATGCCCCGTCGCCACTCGCCGACGCGGCGCATGGTGAAGTACCACGCGGCCATGAGCAGCGGGAGCAGCAGCACGATGGAGATCGTCTCGGCCAGCAGCCGTCCGCCCGCGCGCTCCATCGCCCGGTCCGCCTCGGATTCCAGCTGCGCCTCCAGCGCATTCGTCCCGCTCGCGTAGATCGACTTCTGTCTCTCGTACTCCTCCCCGAAAAGCACCGCGGTCGCCTCTTCACGCCTCCCCTCGCGGACGAGCGAAAAGGCGCGGATCTCCATCTGCACGAGCTTCGCGTTCGCCTCGTCGGTCGCCGCGATGTCCGCGCTGTTGAGGGAAGCGGAGAGGCTGCGCGCCTCGCGGATCGCGTCGCCGAGCTTCGGCTCGAGGCCGTGGTAGCGCTGCTCCCATGCGGGGTCCCCGGTCGCCGCGCCCATGCGGGCGCTCATCGTCAGCGCCTCGTCCAGGTGCACGATCGTCCCGCGCAGTTCCGTGAGGCGCCGGAGGCGGGGAAGCTCCTCGTTGGCGAACTTCCGGTCCAGCGAGTTCGCGCGGATGAAGAACGCGAGGACCAGGACATCGATCAGGATGACGGCGGCGAAGAGCCGTGCGGGAAATACGGGAAGTGAAGGGCCGCCTTGGGTGGCGGGGGCGGCCATGCGGACCTCCTTCCGGGTTTGACTTCGGCCCGGCGCTTCAGGTCCCGGGGATCTTACTCGACCCGCGGCGGCGCCCCTTCAAGGATCGGCGTTGACGGGTGTCGGCAAGCTGACTAAGCTAGGGCTTACATGTCCTCGATCGCCCGCCTGCGCACCCGCCTCGGCCTCACGCAGCCCCGCCTCGCGCGGCTGACGGGGGTCCATCCCATGACCGTCAGCAAGTGGGAGCGAGGCGTGCTCCGCCCCAACCCGCCGCAGCGCGCCATCCTGCGCGCCCTCGAGGCCGCCGCGGGCGACCGCGCCGCCGCTTCCCCCGAAGCCGAGGAACTCGCCGCCTGGCTGAACCAAGCCTACATCGACGTCTCGGAGGTCAAAGGCATGAAGCTCAGCGCCAGCAACCAGTTCCGCGGGAAGGTCGTCAGCCTCGTGCTGGGCCCGGTCTCCGCGAAGATCGTCCTCGAGATCGCGCCGCGCGTCCGCATCACCTCGGTCATCACCAGCGACTCCGCGCTGCGGCTCGGGCTCAAGGTGGGGAAGAGGGCGGTCGCGATCATCAAGGCGACCGAAGTGATCGTGGGGGTGGACGCATGAGGCGGTTCCTCCTGCTGGCGCTTCTTCCGCTCGCCTGCGCGCCGCAGAAGCCGCGCACGGTCCGGGTCGGCGCGGCGAGTTCTCTTCAGGATCTCCTGGAAGTTGGGAACATCATGCTCCAGGACTCCGGCATTCCGGTGTCCACGAGCTGGTCGTTCCAGGCCTCTTCGACGCTTTCGCGGCAAGTGGAGGCCGGGGGGCGGTTTGACGTGATCCTCTCGGCGGATGCGGACAGCGTGGATCGGCTGGGCACGCACATCGTCCGGTCCTCGCGCCGGGTGTTCCTGACGAACCGGCTCGCGATCGTCGGGCCCGAAGGCACGGCCGGGCTCGACGGCATTCCCGCGACGGCGAAGATCGCGATTGCGGGACAGGAAGTGCCGGCAGGGAAGTACTGGCTGCAGTTCCTGGCCGGAGCGGGGCGCCTGTCGGCATTCGAAGGGAGGTTCGTGATCGCCGAGAACGTCCGGGCCGCGCTCGCGCTCTTCGAGGAGCGGGCCGTCGACTATGCGCTGGTCTTCGCGACGGACGCGCCGGCCGCGAAGCGTCCGCACGCGACGTGGTCGCCCCCGGACGGACCGGTCACCGAATGCGTAGCCGCCATCATCGCCGGGCACGAGTCCGACGAGGCGCGCGCCTTCATCGACTGGCTCGGTTCCGCGTGGTTCCAGCGCGAGGCGCTGAAGCACGGCTTCGGGTTGCCCGCGAAATGACGCTCGCCGAAACCGCCGGCATCGCCCTCCTGACGCTGCGCGTGGCGCTGGCCGCGACGCTCATTTCCGGGCTTCCCGCGCTCGCCCTCGGCTACGCGCTCGCGCGATTCCGCTTCCCGGGGAAAGCGCTCGTCCAGACGATCGTCGCGCTGCCGATGGTCCTCCCGCCCGTCGCGCTCGGCCTCGCGCTTCTCCATCTGCTCTCGCGCCAGTCGCCCGTCGGCCGCGCGTGCGAAGCGCTGTTCGGCCACACGCTCCTGCTGACCTGGTGGGCCGCCGCGCTCGCCTCCGCCGTCGTCGCGTTCCCGCTCATCGCCCGCGCCGCCGAGCAGGCGTTCGCCGCCGTCCCGCCGCGTCTCGAGAACGTCGCGCGCACCCTCGGCGCCTCCGGCCCCGCCGTCTTCCGCCGCGTCACGCTCCCGCTCGCCGCGCGCGGCCTCCTCTACGGGACACTGTTCGGCTTCGCGCGCGCCCTCGGCGAATTCGGCGCCACCTCGATGGTCGCCGGCCGCATCCCCGGCGAAACCGAGACGCTCGCCCTCGCCATCTACGGACGCATCGAGATGTTCCGCGAAGGGGAAGCCTGGATGCTTGCGGGCGTATCGCTCCTCCTCGCGCTCGTTCCCACCGCCGCGGCGGAGATCTTTCTGCGAAGGGGCGAACGATGATCTCCTTCGACCTCCGCGCGGAGTACCCGGGTTTCCGGCTCGAAGCGGCCGCGGAGTGGAAGGGCGTCGCTACAGCGCTTTTCGGGGCGAGCGGATCGGGCAAGACGACGATCCTGGAAGCCCTGGCGGGGCTGCGGCCGGAGGTAAAGGGGCGTTTCGAAGCGGGGGGAGTCCGGCTGGACGAACTGGAAATCCAGGACCGCGAGATCGGCTGGGTGCCGCAGGACGCGTCGCTCTTTCCTCACCTCACCGCTCGTGCCAACGTCGAATTCGCCGGGCGGTCCGATGCCTCGGACGCCGCAATCGACGCGCTCGAGCTGCGCCCGCTTCTGGACCGCCGTGCGACGGACTTGTCCGGCGGCGAACGCCAGCGCGTTGCCGTGGCCCGCGCGCTTGCGGCCCGTCCCGTGATGCTCCTGCTGGACGAGCCGCTCGCGGCCGTCGACCGGCCGATGCGCGCCCGCATCCTGCCGTATCTCGCTCGCATCCCCAACGACCTGGGCGTTCCGATGCTCGTCGTCACCCATGATCCCCATGAAGTCCGCGCCCTCGCTTCCCACGTCATCGTCCTCGACCACGGCCGAGTCGTGGCGCAGGGCGACCCGCGTGACATTCTCGCGAGCCCCTCCGCCCTCGGCGTCCTCGAATCTCTCGGCGCCGAAAACCTCTTCGAAGTCCGCGTCGTCGCCCAGTCCGCCGGCGTCCTCTCCCTCGAAACTACCCTCGGCGCCCGCCTCGAAATGGCCGCCGTCGCCGGTTTCCCCGCGCCGTCCCGCGTCGCCGTCCGCGCCGAGGACATCCTCCTCGCCGCTTCCGAACCCGGCCTCGTCTCCGCCCAGAACGTCCTCGCCGCCGAGGTCGCCTCCATCGAGTCCCTCGGCGACCACGTTTACGTCCGCCTCCAATCCGCCCACGACCCCTGGGTCGCCAAGGTCACCTCCCGCGCCGTCGCGAAACTCGGGCTGGCGCCGGGGAAGCGCGCCTGGATGCTGATCAAGGCGCACGCCGTGCACGCGTTCGGGGAAGCGGGGTAGGCGGGGAGAGGCCAGCCGCGCGCCTTGCGGAGCCTCCGGCCTGATATAATTCACGCATGACCGAAATAGTTCTGGTTCAAACTCCGCTGAAAGTCACCTTCGTCATCCGCCGCGATGCCGCGAGCCGCAGCTTCTACGGCCACCTGCGCCAGTTTCCGGGCCTCATCTCGCAAGGCGTGACTCCCGCTTCCGTCCGCCGCCGCCTCATCGCCCTCCTGCGCGAAGTCAGCCGGACGCATCCGGAGGAATTGGGCCTTTTCCGTTGAAGCGGCCGGACCTCGAGCGACACCTGCGGCTTCACGGCTGCACGTTCGTGCGTCATGGCGGAGGACACGACATCTGGAGGTCGGCGAACGGGCTGAAGCAGGCAGCCGTACCGCGTCACCGTGAGGTCGTCCAGGGAACTTGCCGGGCGATCTGCAGACAACTCGAGATTCCACCGCCTTGACGTCGCGCAGCATGGGTGTGTCGCTGGCCATGCTGCCGTTTCTAGTCTTCTTCCTCCGCGCTGCGGCCGAGTACCACGCGAGGACAAGACCGCTCATGCGAGCGCTCAATCGGGACATCCGCGCGATGGACGGCTCCCTCGCACCCGTCGGGCCCGACGACGGGGCCGGACTCCTCGCCGGCTCGCGCGCGATCCGCGATGCGGCGGTGCCTCCGAGGCAGACGCCGCCGAGCCCGGCGGCGTGACAGCGGCCCTGATTCGCGCGCGGACCGACGCCGAGAGGCGAGGCGAAGCGCAAGGCCTTAGCGGCGCTTTTCCAGCCGCAGGATCGCCGGCGCCGATTCCGCGAGGGGCGCTTCGACGAAATCGATCCAGCTGCCATCCCACGGATCGTACAGTCCGGCCTTGACGCGGTACGGGGCCGGGGGGAACGGGTCGACCAGCGCGGAGAAGCGGCCTGACATGTCGGTTCGAAGCACGGCGATCTCGATCGGCCCGGAAGTGATGGAAACCTGAATGCCTTCGGCAGCGCGCCCGTCCAGGTTCTCGATGAACCCTTCCACCACACGCCCGATGCGATACCGGATCACGCAGTCTTCGCCCGGCAGTCGAGGTTCGAGCACGGGCAAAACCCAGCCGTCTTCCGGCCCCCTGCCGCCGGGCCAGACGATCGACGGCGTGAAGGGCTCGTGTTGCCGAATCCGGAGCAGCGCACGCCCTTCCGAATCGGTGTCCGCCTCGTCGCCAGGCGCCTGGACAAGGACGTCGCTGATCGGGCGGCCCGCGGGATCGAGTACGACCACGACGATAGCGGGCGCCGGGGGAGGCCCCTCGAACCATTCGGCGCGCAACACCAGGTCGCGGTCGCCGGCCTTCGCGAGCACTTCGTCCGTGCCGATGCACGCGGCGCCTGTTCCGTCCTCGCGAACCGGGCGGCCCACGCACCAGACGCGTGCCGGATAACCTGCGTCGACAGGGACCGCAAACGACCCATCGCTCGCGGTCAGGACACTGCCCGGACGTCGGCCCGTGAAGTTGACCCGGGCTCGCTCGACCGGATTGCCGTACATGTCGAGGACGCGGCCCGTCGCCATCGAGGGAGGCGCGTGTTCCTCGTCGGCGGCACCGGCGCTCGCCGGCGCGGACGCCTCGATCGGACAGGACTCGTCGGTCACCGCCTCCGCGGTGGCGTCCTCCGGGGCGTCCGGCAGAGCCGCTTCTGCCGGGCCACTACACTCTCGCTGCTCAATGACGACCAGCGTCCACGACAGCGTGGCCGCCCACCACCAGACGAACAGCTCGGCTCGTTTCACGCCCCTTTCAACGGAGCGGCCGGCGCCGGGTTCATTCCGGCAGCCCGGACGCGCTTCACCACCGCCCACACCCACAGCACGAGTCCGCCGATCGCGCCGGAGAGGTACGAAGCGGAGTGGGCCCAGGCGTCGGCGCGATGATCCTCGGGTGGCCGACGGTGAAATACTCGACGCAGACGCGCGCCGTGACCTGGTCGTGCACGACGCCGTAGACGACCGCGGCGGCGATGCACATGAAGAGGATCGCGAGGTACTTCATGGGGGCACACCTGTGATTCCGCGATCCCGCCAGAGTCACGACCCGGCCGATTCAAGCTCCCGACGCGCCGATCCGAGCCGCCAGCGCGGGCGAAAGCGGGTAGGGAGATTCCCGCGGAGCGGCTGCCTCCGCCGTGTCGCGGAGCCGGTGGGCGAAATCGGTCACGTTGCGAATTGAAACGATCCATTCCGACACATACCGGGACGCGGCTTCTCCCTGCAACCCGACCTGCAGCGACCGCCATGGGAGCAGCTCGAGCCGGCGACCGCGCTCGGGGTCCCACTGGATCCGGACGGGGGACTGGGAGAGGTCGCGATTCCAGGCCTCGCGCGAAGAATGCAGAGATGCGTCGAAGTGGCTGAGCACGCCGCGCGAGAGCGCCCATTCGAACCCCGAGCGCGTGATGTCGATCGCCAGCACGCGTTCCTGCCCCGACTTCGACGCCCAGCCGCTCCGGTGCATCATCCAGAAGAACGACGGCTTGATCCAGGTCATGCGGTCGAGGGAAAAGCCGGCGCCGAAGCGCCCGGTGCGTGCCGCGGGCTCGGCGATCTCTGGAAGAAACGCCTGGTAGACGGTGATAGTGCGGTCGTCGAAGCGTGCGCGGATTTCGCGTCCTGGAGGGTGCATGCGATCAGTGTAATCAGGCTTTGAGAGCCAGCCTCAATTCGCGCGGGGTGACGAATTCAACCTTGAGCCCGCCGATCATCCGCTCATACCCCGGTCCGGTAAGCGGACTGACGACAAAGTTGCGGCCGCGCGCATACGATGCCCGGAAGACCGCCAGGTTCCGGGTCTCGAATCCATCCGGCTTCCATTTGCACTCAATGGCGTGAACACGACTGCGTCCTTGAGGCACCACGAAGTCCACTTCGCGCTGCTGCTTGTCGCGCCAAAACTGAGCCTGAGACATGCCGGAGGCCAGAATTTCGTCGAGCACGAGATGTTCCCAGAGCTGGCCGCAATCCTCGGTGCGCAGGTCGTCCCAGCCACGGGAGTACGCGACGAACCCGGTGTCGAATCCGTACACCTTCGGCTGTCCGACAATCTCCCGGCGCCCGCCGCCGGAGAACGGGCGCACCACGTGAATCGTCTGGGTCGCCTGGTACACCTCCAGCCAGTTCACGACCGTGGGCCGGCTGATCTGGCTTTCGCCTGCAAGCCGGCTCACGTCGAGCATCCCGCCGCTTTGGCGCAACAGAAGTTCCAGCACGCGCAGGAACCCGGCGCGCTTCTCCAGCCGGAACAGCTCCTGTACGTCGCGGGCGAAGTACGAGTCGAGCCATTCGCCGTAGAAGTCCTCCGGGCGGACTTCCGCGAGAAGCGCCGGTGGTAAACCTCCGCGCAGCAGTCGCAGGCGGAGGTCCCGGATGCCGAAGGCCTCCAGTTCCTCATGCAGCACGGGCACAAGTTCCACGACCCGCTTTCGCCCGGTGAGTGTGTCGCGGAACTTCTGCGTGGCGGCGAGCGTGGAGGACCCGGTGGCGAGGATCCTGAGCCTTGGGAATTCGTCCGCCGCGATCTTGAGTAGGCGGCTGGGGTCCGGAAGCTGGTGGACTTCATCGAGCACGACCAGCGGCCTGCGGACGGCGCGGAAGAAGCTCTCCGGGTCGAGCAGCCGTTCAGTCGCGCTGGGCAGGTCGCAGTTGAGGTACTCGGCGTCGGGAAGGGAGCGTGCCAGCACGGTCTTTCCGGAACGCCTCGGCCCGCAAAGCCAGGCGATCGGCGCCTGCTTCCAGGCGGCCGCGAGCCGGTCGTGCCAGAGGGGGCGAGTAATCATGAAGTTAGACTTTACACTTAGACGTCTAAAAGTCAAGTTGACTTTCGGCATTCTGGCGCTCCTCCTCCACCGGCGGGCTCCCCTCCATGTTTAAATGCCCCCGTGCCCCCCGCCCCGCGCCCCGGCCCTTCCGCCGCCTGGCTGTCCGTCGGTGTCGGCGTCCTCGTGCTGGGAGCGGCGCTTCTCTATGCGTGGCGCGTGGAACGCGAGAACGAAGAAGCCCGCCGGAAAGCGGCCGACATCGTGATCCACGACCGGCCGCCGATCCATTACGGCGGCGGGGACGAGACGAGCGCGCTTCCGGCCCGGCTCCCCGCGGCGGCGCGTACGGCGGAGCAGGAATTTGCGGAGGGGCGGCGGGAAGCGGAGACGCTGGCGGACCAGGGGGAGTTTTCGGCGGCGCTGGACGGGCTGGCGGTGCTGGAGGGAAAGTTCCCGAAGCGGGCGGGGGAGCTGGGGCCGGTGCGGTCGGAGATCGAGGTGCTGGTGGACGCGGCGTGCGAGGAGGTGGAGGGGCGGGCGCGGAAGGACCCGGTGCGCGGCGTCGAGGCGCTGGACGAACTGGCGGGGCGCGTGCCGGCGGCGACGGCGGCGCGGCTGACGAAGCTGCGCGACGAGCTGCGGGTGTCGGCGGCGCGAGACCAGGCGGCGAAGCGGCTTGCGGAGGCGGACGCGTTCGAGAAGGCGGGGAAGATCGAGGACGCGGTGATGGCGCTGCTGGAGGCCGCGCGCGGGCTGGCCGGGGACGCGAAGGACAAGGCGCTGGTGCGGGCGGTGCGGCTGGTGCAGCGGGCGCGGTACGACGGGGTAGTGAAGCCGGCGCGGCTGGCGGCGCTGACGCTGCCGCAGCTGGACGCGGTGGAGCGGGCGGTGGAGGCGGCGCTGGCGGCGGCGGACGGGAAGGCGTTCGAGGACGCGATGGCGAAGGTCGCGGCGACGCCGGAGGCCGACGCGGAGCTGGTGGCGGCGGTGATCCTGCGCGGCGGGACGCCGGTGGACGCGCCGACGGGGGAGCGCGTCATCGAGCACGACGGGAAATACCGCTACGTCGTCTCCGTCCCCGACACCGGCCTGCCGACGCAGCCCAAGCCGCTTCTCCTCGTGCTCGAGCCCGGTGAAGGACCGCCCGAGATCGCGCGGGGCGTGGCGCGCGGGTGGCGGCAGGCGTTGGAGGACAAGGCGATCGTCGCGGTGGGGATCCCGGAGCAGGCCGCGGGGTGGGGGCCGAACCGGCGCGGGGAGGAGCACGTGCCGGCGATTCTCGCGGATCTTCGGAAGCGGCACCTGTTCGACCCGGACCGCGTCGTGCTCCTCGGGAAGTCGGCGGGGGCGCACGGCGTGTGGTTCCAGGCGATGCGGTACGGCGACCGGTACGCGGCGTACGTCGGGATCGCGGGGACGCCGTACGCGCCGATGTACGGCAGCCACTGGCTCGACTGGGCGGGCAACCTGCGGCTCGCGCCCGCGCGGGCGCTCGTGGGGGCGAGGGACGAGGTCTTCCCGGTCGGCTACGCGCGGCGGTTCGCGGAAGTCGCGAGGGATCGCGCGTGCCGCGTCGACGTCGTCGAGGCCGCCGACCGCGCGCACGACGGCGCTTCCGCCGAGGAAGCCCGCCAGTCGGTTCTGTGGGCTCTCCAGCAGAAGCGCGACCCGCATCCGAAGAAGATCGCGTGGGGGACGGACAACGCGACCGACGGCCGCTGCGCGTGGATCGAGATCGCGGAGATCGCGAAGTCGGCGGGGGAGGTCACCGTGAACTTTGTCGACGACTACGGCAAGACGGTGGAGAGCCGCCGCATCGCGAAGGACTGCGCGCGCGTCGAGGCGGAGGACTTCGGGACGCGCATCGACATCCGCGCCGACCGGGTCGCGAAGCTGCGCGTCTACTGGGACGGCATGCCGAAGGACGTGCAGCCGTCGATGACGATCGTCGTGAACGGCAGGGAAGTCTGGAAAGGGCTCCCCGAGGACCGCGGCGCGCGGTTCATGATCGAGGAAGCGCGGCGGACGCGGCGGCGGGATCGAGTGGTGTGGGGCGTCGTCGAAATCACGGTGCCGTAAAACGAAAGCGGCGCCGCGGTTGCCCGCGACGCCGCTCGAAATTCCCGGGACTTACTTCCCGCCCGCCGCCTTCTCCGCCGCCGAAACTTCGGCCATCGCCTTGTCCGCATCCTTGGCCACCGGCTGCCCCTTGAAGTCGACCTGCACCGACTTCAGCAGCTCCTTCGCCTTCGCGAACTCCTTCGCGTCCTTCGCCGTGTTCGCTTCCTCGATCTTCGCCTTCGCGCCCTCGACGAGCTTGTCGAGCGCCGCCTGCGCCTTGTCCGTGTACGTCTTCGCGCCGGGGTTCTTGCCCATCGCCTTCAGCGTCGCGGCGTACACCTCGACCGCTTCCTTGATCTTGCCGTCGGCGACCGCCTTCTCGCCCGCGGCCAGCTTGTCGAGCAGGAACTGGTACGAGTCCGAGTCGAGCCCGGGCCCGACGGCCTTCTCCGCCTCGGCCATCTTCTCGATCACCTGCTTCGCCGACATCCCGCCCTGCTGCTTGCCGATCTCCTTGCCGTCCGGCATGCACCACACCGTCGCCGGCGCGCGGAACGTCCCGTTGAAGTACTTGCCCCCCGCGGAGGCGTTGCAGTTCACGTGGTCCTCGCACTTGATCGTCGGGTGCAGCTTGCACATCTCCTCGTTGCCGACCTTCTCCGTCCCGTGCCCCGAGTCCTTGCTGCAGTACACGTTTACCCACCGCTTCGAGGCCGCCACGAAATCCTTGTTCGCATAGACAGAACTGTCCATGCCCGTGCAGCCCGGTCAGCCATCCTTGTGGAACGTCACGTGGATCGGCACGTTCCGCGCCTTCGCCTCGGCCAGCGCTTCGTCCCAGCTCTTCGCCCAGCGGCACTGCGGCCCGCCGCCGGCGAGCGCAGGAACGGCCGCGAGGGCGAACGCCGCGGCAGTCAGGAGGAATCGACGCATCCCGGGGACTCCTAATAGGTTCTGGTGAAACCTGGAAGGCCACCACTATAGGTGAAGGGCCCTTCGCGCGGAAACCACAATCCGCCGCCGCCCCGGCTGGTTATCATCACGTCACGGGCCGGGGGGCCGTCGGAGCACCTGATGTTTCATTTCCGGATCGCCGTCGTCGCCATCGCGCTCGCGTGCGCGCAGCCCGCCCTCGCGCAGGACGGCGCGGCGAAGGCCGCCGAGGCCGAGCGCCTCGCGGGCGATGGCAAGCTGCTCGAGGCGGCGGAAGCGCTGGACGGGGCGGCGGAGGGGCTGCCGGCGAACGAGGCGGCGGGGGTGAAGGCCCGCGCGGACCTGTGGCGGAGGCTGGCGCGTTATTCCGGTGCGATGGACGCCGCCGAGCTCCTGCAGGTCCAGCCCGCGACGCTCGACGCGGTCGAGCCGCTCGTCGAGGAGTACCTCACCGCGGGCGACCCGGACCGGCGCAACGCGATCTCGCAGAAGCTGATCGAGATGGAGGACGCGACGCCGGAGCTCGTCGCGGCCGTCCTCCTCCGTGGCGGCAAGTTCGAGGACGTCCCCGCGGGAGACACCGTCGAGACGTTCTCGCTTCCCGGCGGCGAAACCCGCGAACTCTGCATCAGCGTCCCCAAGGGCTACAAGCCCGACCGCCTCTGGCCCGTCTTCATGAACCTCCACGGCACCAACGCCACCATCGATTACTGCCGCCAGTACGCCCCGTACCTCCGCCAGTGGGCCAGGGGCCGCTTCATCGTGGCCCAGCCCGCCGCCGCGCGCAAATCCGGCTGGGGCCCGATGATGATCGGCGAACAGCAGGCGCCGGCGGCGCTTCAGTACCTGCGCTCGAAGTTCCCGATCGACCCCGACCGGATCTGGCTGGCGGGGCAGTCGATGGGGGCGCACGGGACCTGGCACCAGGCGATGCGGCACGGGGACCTGTACGCGGCGTACCTGCCGAAGGCGGGATCGCCGTACGCGGCGTACGGGAAGAACTGGAAGGACTACCTGGACAATTTGCGCCTGTCGCCGGTGTATTTCATCCACGGCGCGCTCGACCCGATGTTCCCGATCAAGACGCCGCGCGAGTTCGCGGAGATCGCGAAGTCGATGAAGCTGAACGTCGACTACCGCGAGTTCGCCGACCACGGGCACGAGGGGGCGAGCGACGAGGAGATCCTGAAGTCGTTCGAGTGGGCGACCGACAAGGTGCGCTCGGCGTACCCGAAGAAGTTCGCCTGGACGGCGGACTACATCGAGGCGGCGCGGTTCTCGTGGGTCGAGGTGACGAAGCTGGATCCGGCCGTGAAGTGCGACCGGGTGCAGTTCGTGGACCAGGAGAAGAAGCCGGAGGAGACGCGCGCGGTGCTGACGGAGGCCGCGCGGTTCTCGGTGGACGTGAAGGAGCAGGTGATCGACGTGAAGGCGAAGAACATCTCGAAGCTCAAGATCTGGTGGAACCCGGCGGTTGTGAAGCTCGACGCCGAGGTGACGGTCAAGGTCAATGGCCGGTCGCGCTGGAAAGGGAAGCCGGTCGTGAGCGTGCGCCAGATGCTGGACGAGGCGCGGCGCACGGGGCGGCGGGACGTGGTGTTTTTCGGCGGGGTCGAAGTCGACGCCAACTAGGGGAGGGAACGTGGCCGCGAAGAAGAAGAACCCGGAGCCGGGGAGCATCACCTGGTTCGACCTGACCGTGATGAACGCGACGAAGGTCCGCGACTTCTACCAGAAGGTCGTCGGCTGGAAGTCCGCCGGGCTCGACATGGGCGGGTACGAGGACTTCTGCATGAACCTCCCGAAGTCCGGCAAGACCGTGGCCGGGATCTGCCACGCCCGGGGCCCGAACCGCGACGTACCGCCCCAGTGGCTGCTGTACATCACGGTAAAGAACCTCTCGAAGTCGCTGGCGGCGGTGAAGGCCGCCGGGGGCCGCGTCGTCCACGGCCCGCGCAACATGGGCGGCCGCATGGCCGTCATCCAGGACCCCGCCGGCGCCGTCTGCGCGCTTTTCGAGCCCGCGAAATAAAAACATGGCCGCCGCCCGGAAAAGCGAAAGCCGCCTCGCCCGATGGACGCGCGACGTCCTCTGGTCCGAGACCGTCCACCGCTTCTTCGCCGCTCCCGTCCCCGCCATGCCCGACCGCGGCGCCGACGCCGAAATCCGCCCCGGAACGCCCCAGGACGCTTCCCAGATCGCGATCGCATTCCCGCACGTGCCGTTCGAGCAGCGCCTCGCCCTCGGCGACCTCTGCTGGCTCGCGTTCATCGGCGGCCGCCTCGCGCACCAGACGTGGACGTCGACGACGCGTGCCTTCATCCCGCAGGTCCGCTACGAGCGCCGCCTCGCCCCCGACGAGGTCTATTTCTACGACTGCGTCACCGTTCCCGACCACCGCGGCCGCGGCCTCTACCCGGCCACCGTCGTCTTCGCCGCCCGCCGCCACCTGCCGCTCGGCCGCACCCGCGCCGTGCTCGGCGTCCTCACCGACAACGAGCCGTCCCTGCGCGGCGTCGCCAAGGCCGGGTTCGTCCCGGAGTTCGACCACGTGTTCCGCAAGTGCCTCGGGCTTTGCTGGCAGCGGGAGGTGCGGCTGGACGGGAGGGGGGCGTGAAGCGATTCGCGCTCGCGGTGGCCGCCGCGATGCTTGTCCCGCTTCTTGGGTCCTGCCGCGAGTCGCCGGGTACGGCGACCGAAACGGTATCGGCAGGCGGCCAGCCGCCCGATGCGCAGGAGCCGCCGACTGACGTGGAGAGAGCGCAGGCTCTTTACGAGCAGGCCCGGAAGTCCGTGCAGGACAGCGCGTTCGCCAAGGCGCTGGAGTTGCTCGAACAGGCACACCGGTTGGATCCCGGTTCCGGCAAGATCCTCGACCTGTACGAGGACGTGGCACGGGGTATGATTTATCGGCCCAGCGAGTTCTCCCTGGACGAGTGGCGTCCTGATGCGGGAAGTTCCGAACAGCTTCTCCGGGCGCGTGGGGAACTCGCCATGATGATGAGCCGTATCCAGCAGTTCGCCGACCAGAATCGTTGGGGCAAGGTCGCGGCTGAGCTCGATCACGCGGCGGATCTCGCCCGGCGCGTTCTGGAATTGGCCGCGAGTTCCGCGAAAGGCCGGCTTTGCGAGGCCTGGAGCAGCAGGGGCCTTGAGTCCATGCAGCGCGGCGATTTCGGCGCCGCGACGGTCTTCTTCGAAATCGCAACCCAGGAAATCCCGGGGCTCGAATTCGCCGCGAGGTCCCTTCGAGCGGAGTGCCTCGCCCGGAACATTGCCGAATGCCGCGCGATCGGGTCCAGCGCGGAAGTCCCGGCACACGGCCAGATGTTCCCCCGGCCTCCGCGCCTTCGCGACACCACGGTCTCCGCGGTCATCTCAGTCGCACGCGCCAGGTTCCTCGTCGGGGAATTCGATGGCGTCCGTGAAGACCTGCGCCTGCTCGCCACCCTATCGCCCGATTCGACCCAACCCCGGCGTCTGTCAGATGCTCTGTCGCTTCTCAACGACTTTGACCCATGGGACGCTGTCACAGGCTTTGCCGGCAGCAGGCAACGGGATCTCACTGGCGCCTTTTCCATCCTGCGGTCCGCACGACGCGAGGAGTCCCGCGGTGCTTTCAAGGTGGCGTCCGAACTCTTCGCGCAGTTCGAGAGTGACCTTTTCTCTTTTCCCCATTCCGCCAGCTTCCTGTCCCTTCAGGCGGAGGCCAGTTCCTCCGCCGCCCGCTGTCGCCGCCTCGCCGAGGACGCTTCCAGGTAGCCCTCCGGCGCCCCCTTTTCATTTTGAAATCGGCGCCCGAAATCCCCGATCCCCAAGGATTTCCCCTTTTCCCTTGACGCTGTCGCGCGCATTCCTATACTTCCACTCCCCCAAGTTTTTGGGACCCGTCCGGAAGGCCGCCGGCATGACGGCGTGCACCCACGGACGTGGCGCCGCCTGAATCCTGCCGGTGAGGGTTGAGGCGAGGCGCCCTTTTCGTCGTTCAGGGCCGTGCTTGAGAAACGTGCAAGAGAAGAAGAGGGAATCGGACATGGCGGTGCAAGCGACGAAGGCGGCTGCGGCGGGAGTGGCGGAGAACCCGGACCGCGGGCGGCGCAAGATGGCGGTGGGCATCGTGACGTCGACGAAGATGATGAAGACGATCGCGGTGTCGGTGGACCGGACGGTGCGCCACGGGAAGTTCGAGAAGCAGCTGACGCGGCAGACGGTGCACAAGGCGCACGACGAGAAGAGCGAGGCCCGCAAGGGTGACATCGTGGAGATCGTCGAGACGCGGCCGCTGTCGAAGACGAAGAGATGGCGGCTGGTGCGCATCGTGAGGAAGTCGCAACTTGCGACGGTGACGGGCGCGCTGGAGACGGAGGACGTGAGCAAGGTGAAGGGCGGGCAGAAGGGGAAGAAGAAGGACGAGGCCCCCGGCACCGCGGCTCCGGCGAAGTCCGAGGCGCCCGCCAAGGGTAAGGAGAAGAAGTAGCCATGATCCTGATGAAGACGAAGATGGACTGCGCTGACAACACGGGCGCGAAGATCGTCCAGTGCATCAAGGTGCTGGGCGGGACTCGCCGCCGTTACGCGCACATTGCGGACGTCGTGATCGGCGCGGCGAAGAAAGTGACGCCGGGCGGCGGCGTGAAGCAGGGCGAGATCGTGAAGGGCGTGGTGGTCCGGACGGTGCGGCCGCTCGGCCGCGACGACGGCAGCTACGTCCGCTTCGATCACAACGCCATTGTTCTCCTCGACAACGAGCTGAACCCGCGGGGGACGCGCATTTTCGGCGCAGTCCCGCGTGAACTGCGGGCGAAGTTCATGAAGATCATTTCGCTGGCGGCGGAGGTCGTGTAATGAGCCACATCCTGAAAAATGACCGGGTGAAGGTGCTGGTGGGAGTCGACCGCGACAAGGAGCCGTCGCGCGTCGTGCGGGTGATCGGCGACAAATCGTCGGCGATCGTCCAGGGGCGGAACATGCGGTGGAAGCACCTGCGGCGTTCGCAGGACTACCCGCATGGGGCGCGGATCCAGAAGGAAGCGCCGATCCCCCTTTCCCGCTTGATGGTGATCTGTCCCGCGTGCGCGAAGCCGACGCGGGTCAAATACAACGTGACCCCGAAAACCAAGACGCGGATCTGTGCCAAGTGCAAGAAGCCGCTGGGCGAGGGCAAGTAACCATGGCGAGACTTCTCGACAAGTACAAGACGGACATCGTGCCGAAGCTGAAGGAAAAGCTCGGGATCAAGAACACGATGGCCGTGCCGAAGCTGGCGAAGATCACGCTCAACATGGGCGTCGGCGCCGCGATGGAGAACAAGAACCGGATCGAGCACGCCGTGCGCGACCTGGAGATCATCGCGGGCCAGAAGCCGGTCAAGTGCATTGCGAAGAAGGCCGTCGCAGGCTTCAAGCTCCGCGAGGGGCTCGCCATCGGCGCCAAGGTCACCATCCGCGGAAAGCGGATGTACGAATTCCTCGACCGCCTCATCGCGATCGTCCTGCCCCGCATCAAGGACTTCCGCGGCCTCCCGCGCCGGTCCTTCGACGGCCGCGGCAACTACTCCTTCGGCATCCACGAGCAGATCACCTTCCCCGAGGTCCCGCTCGAGACCGTCGAGTTCACCCAGGGCATGGACGTCACCCTGACGATCACGGGCAACGACGACGCCGCCTCCGCCGAGCTCCTGACGCTCTTCGGATTTCCCTTCCGGCAGCAGAAATAGAGGAACCACCGAATGCCCCCGTTGACCTGGCGTCTCAAGCAGCAGAAACCCTCGAAGTTCAAGACCCGCGCCTACAACCGCTGCCAGATCTGCGGCCGCCGGCGCGGCTACTACCGCAAGTTCCAGATCTGCCGCGTCTGTTTCCGCGAGCTCGCCTCGAAGGGCGAGATTCCCGGGTGCAAGAAAGCCAGCTGGTAAAAGGAAAACACATGACGACCGATCCCGTGGCCGACCTCCTCACCCGCATCCGCAACGCGAACCTCGCGTCGCATGCCACTACCGATGTCCCCGCCTCGAAGCTGAAGGCCGCCGTGCTCGACGTGCTGAAGCGCGAGGGGTACATCGAGGACTACTCGAAGATCAAGGCGGGCCCGCAGGGCGTCCTGCGGATCAAGCTCAAGTACAGCTTCGGCGGCGAGAGGGCCCTCAAGCACATCGAGAGCATCTCCACCCCCGGCTGCCGCATCTACCGCGGCGTGAACGATTTCGGAAAGGTGCTCGACGGGCTCGGCATCCAGATCCTGTCGACGCCCAAGGGCGTGAAGTCGGACAAGGAAGCGAAGAAGGCGAACGTGGGCGGTGAAGTCCTGGCGCGGGTCTGGTAGGCGGAGGAGAACCATGTCGCGAATCGGAAAGAAGCCCGTCGAGATCCCCCAGGGCGTGAAGGTCGCGGTGAATGGCGCCGCGGTCCGCGTCGAGGGGCCGAAGGGCAAGCTGGAATGGAAGATGCACCCGAACGTCACCGTCAAGGTCGACGGCGGCAAGGTCGTCTGCGGCCGCGCGAGCGATTCCAAGTTCGACAAGGCCCTTCACGGCCTGACGCGCGCCACGATCAACAACATGGTCGCGGGGGTGCTGAAGCCGTACGAGAAGACGCTCGACATCTCGGGGGTCGGCTACAACGTGAAGCTGGCGGGGAAGGAGCTGCACCTGTCGGTGGGATTCAGCCACCTGGTGAAGCTGCCGATCCCGGACGGGCTCACGGTGACCTGCCCGTCGCAGACGCGCATCAACGTGCTGGGAGCCGACAAGCACATGGTCGGGCAGTTCGCCGCCAACGTGCGCTTCGTGCGTCCGGTCGAGCCGTACAACCTGAAGGGGATCAAGTACTCGGACGAAGTGGTGAAGAAGAAGCAGGGCAAGACCTTCGTCTCGGGCGGCTAGCAGCGAGCGCCTGACGGGGCTGCCTGCATAAAGGAAAACGGAAATGCTGCATCACCAGAAAGTGAAGTTCCAGGCGGAGCGGCGTGCGCGCCGGGTCCGCAAGACGGTGAACGGGACGCCGGAGAGGCCTCGCCTCTCGGTGCATCGGTCGCTGAGCAACCTGTACGCCCAGCTGATCGACGACCTGGCCAGCCGGACGCTGGTGGCCGCTGCGACGACGGAGAAGGAGTTCCGGACCAAGCTCAAGTACGGTGGAAACGTCAAGGCGGCTTCGGCGATCGGGCAGCTCATCGCCGAGCGCGCCAAGGCGAAGGGAATCACCAAAGTCGTGTTCGACCGCGGCGGTTTCCAGTTCCACGGCCGCGTCAAGGCCGTGGCCGAGGCCGCCCGGAAAGCCGGGCTCCAGTTCTAACCCGCTAACAGAAACCAGGAAACAAGAAGCATGGGACGCCAGCAGCGCGACAGGAACGCCGACAAGGGTGAGTCCAACGAGATCGTCGTGAAGGTGAAGCGGTGCGCCAAGGTCATGAAGGGCGGCAAGCGCTTCTCGTTCGCGGCCCTCGTGGTGGTCGGCGACCGCAAGGGGAACGTCGGATTCGGCCACGGGAAGGCGAAGGAAGTCCCGTTTGCGGTGGAGAAGGCGATCAAGGATGCGCGGAAGAACATGGTCAGCGTGCCGGTCGTGAAGACGACGATCCCGCACACGATCAAGGCGAAGTCGTGCGCCTCGATCGTCATGCTTCGCCCCGCGTGTCCCGGGACGGGGATCATCGCCGGGGCGCCGGTCCGCGCGGTCATGGAGCTGGCGGGCGTGAAGGACATCCTGACGAAAGTCTTCGGGTCGACGAACCCGACCAACGTCGTGAAAGCCACGTTCGAGGGCCTGCGCCTGCTGCGTTCGAAGAAGGGCGTCGAGGCCGAGAGAGGAGTCGCCGTCGTATGAACCTGACACAGGCTCACGCCATCCACGTCGACCGGAAGAAGGACAAGCGCGTCGGCCGCGGCCTCGGCTCCGGCAAGGGCAAGACGGCCGGCCGCGGAGGCAAAGGCCAGAGCGCCCGTTCCGGCTGGCACGACAAGTACTACTTCGAGGGTGGCCAGATGCCCCTCGTGCGCAAGCTCCCGAAGCGCGGCTTCTCGAACTTCGAGTTCCGCCGCGTCTTCGCGACGCTGAATCTGCGCGACCTCGAAGGGCACGACCTGGCGAAGCCGTTCGATCCGGAGCGCCTGCTGGCCGAGGGGCTCATCAACTCGATGATGGACGGCGTCAAGATCCTGGGCGAGGGCGAGCTCAAGGCCCCCGTGACGATCAAGGCCCATCGCTTCTCCAAGTCCGCGCTCGAAAAGATCACCAAGGCGGGCGGCAAGGCGGAGTGGATCGAGGGGCAGCCGAAGGAGCACAAGAAGTTCAAGAAGCCGGTGGCGCCGAAGCAGGAGAAGCCGAAGAAGGTCGACCTGAAGGCGGAGAAGAAGCCGAAGGCGCCGAGGCCCGAGGGCGCGCCGGCGGGAGCTCCCCCCGGAGCGCACCCGGCAAAGCCGGCAGGCGGACCCCCGAACGTCAAAAAGCCCGAAGGCGGCAAGCCCGCCGGCGGGAAGAAAGAGTAGTCGGAGCGAAGCGTGAGCCGATTCTTCGAAGTCATCAGAAACATCTTCTCGATCCCGGAACTCCGGAGGCGGGTCCTCTTTACCTTCGGGATCCTGGCCGCGTTCCGCTTCGGCTCGTACGTGCCGCTGATCGGCATCGACATGAAGGTCCTCGCGGAGATGATGAAGCAGTCCGAGGACCCCGGCGCGGCCGGCCGGCTGCTGGGGTGGCTGAGCGTGTTCTCGGGCGGCGCCATCAAGCAGATGTCGCTGCTTTCGCTCGGGATCATGCCGTACATCAGCGCGAGCATCATCTTCCAGCTGCTGACGAAGGTGGTGCCCCGGCTCGAAGCGATCGCCAAGGAAGGCGCAAGCGGGACGCGGAAGATCGCGAACTGGACGCGCCTCTCGACGATCCCGATCTGCTTCGTGCAGGCGATCTTCCTCGTCAAGTTCCTCGGGTCCGGCCAGGGGAACCGCCTCGGCGGCGGCCTGCTCGTCCCCGACCCCGGGTTCTTCAGCTTCTACATCCCGGGCGTCCTCGGCCTGCTCGCCGGGACCATGATGGTCATGTGGCTGGGCGACCAGATCACCGAGCACGGCATCGGCAACGGCGCCTCGGTCCTCATCATGACCGGCATCGTCGGCCGCATGCCGCAGGCCTACCTTGAGATCCAGCAGCAGATCCGCACCGGCTCGATGGGGATCGAGACCGTCGTCATCCTCGTCCTGCTCTATTCGGCCGTCGTCGTCGGGATCGTCTTCACGACCCAGGCCCAGCGACGAATCCCCGTCCAGCACGCGAAGCACATGAAGGGCCGCCGGATGTACGGTGGCCAGAAGCACTACCTGCCGCTCAAGGTCAACCAGGCCGGCGTCATGCCCGTCATCTTCGCGTCGTCGATCATGGTCCTCCCAAACATGATCTGCACCGCGATCAACTGGCAGACCGGCAAGGAGATCTTCAGCCGTTACGGCTTCATCTACTCCTCGATGTACGTCGCCCTCGTGTTCTTCTTCACATTCTTCTGGACGGCGCTGTTCTTCCAGCCGACCGAGATGGCGAACAACCTCAAGGAGTATGGCTCCTTTGTCCCCGGCATCCGCCCGGGCCGCAAGACCGCCGAGCACCTCGAGCACGTCATGACCCGCGTCACGCTCGTCGGCGCGACCTTCCTGTGCCTCATCGCACTTCTCCCCGACCTCATCGCCCAGCTCCTCAACGTCGACCGGATCATCACTTCGTTCCTCGGCGGCACGGGCATCCTGATCGTGGTCGGCGTCGGGCTGGACATGATGCAGAAGATCGAGAGTTACCTGCTGATGCGGCAGTACGAGGGTTTCATGAAGAAGGGCCGTATCCGCGGGAGGCGGTGATGAACCTGGTGTTCCTCGGGCCGCCGGGTGTCGGGAAGGGGACGCAGGCGGCGATGGTCGCGAAGGAGCTGGGGTTGGTTCACCTGGCGACGGGCGACTTGCTGAGGGCAGCGGGGAGGGCCGGGACGAAGACGGGGCTGGAAGCGAAGACATACATGGACTCGGGGCTGCTGGTTCCGGACGAGGTTGTGAATCGGCTGGTCCGCGAGAGGCTGGAGCAGGGCGACGCGGGGCGTGGGGTGCTGTTTGACGGGTATCCCCGGACGACGGCCCAGGCGGTCGCGCTGGACGGGACGTTGAAGGCGCTGGGACGGGTGCTTGACGGCGTGTACGACCTGCAGGCGCCGGATGCGGTCCTGGTGGAACGGATCAGCGGTCGGCGGACGTGCGGGAAGTGCCATGCGGCGTATCACGTGAAGTTCGCGCCGTCGAGGAAGGGCGAGTTGTGCGAGAAGTGCGGCGGGGCGCTCGTCCAGCGCACCGACGACGAGCTGGTGACGGTGAAGGCACGGCTGGAGGTGTACCGGAAGGACACGGCAGGAGTGAGCGAACACTACAGGAAAACGGGCAAGTACGCGCTGATCGACTCGAACCGGCCGATCGAGTCGGTCACGGCGGACGTGCTCGGCAGGGCGAAGAAGCTGTTGTGAGCATCATTTACAAGAGTCCGCGTGAAATCGACAAGATGCGCGCGGCGGGCAAGGTCGCGGCCGGAACGCTCGCCATGACGGCGGCGTTGATCAAGCCCGGGGTGACAACTGGAGAGCTGGACGCGGCGATCGAGAAATACATTCGGTCGTCCGGCGGGGTCCCGACGTTCAAGGGGTACAGGAGTTTCCCCGCGTCGGCCTGCATTTCCGTGAACGAGGAAGTCGTTCACGGGATCCCCGGCCCGCGCGCGTTGAAGGAGGGTGACATCGTGACCGTCGATGTCGGAGTCACCCTCGACGGATACATCGGCGACACCGCGTGGACCTGGCCCGTCGGACGGGTCTCGACCAAGGCTCAGCGGCTGCTCAAGGCGACGAAGGATTCGCTCTTCCTCGCCATCGAGCAGGTCCGCCCGGGCCACCGCCTGTCGGAAGTCAGCCGTGCCGTGCAGAACTACGCGGAGTCGAACGGTTACACGGTCGTCCGCAAGTTCGCGGGGCACGGGGTGGGAAGGGACCTGCACGAGGAACCGCAGGTCCCGAATTACGTCGACGCACTGACGCGGGGGAACGACCCGCTCATGAAGGAAGGGCTGGTGATCGCGATCGAGCCGATGCTGAACGTCGGCGGGTACGACGTGACGACGCTCAAGGACAACTGGACGGTCGTGACGAAGGACGGCGAGCTGTCCGCCCACTTCGAGCACACCGTTGCCGTGACCGCAAACGGGCCGGAAATTCTGACAGTGGCGTAGGCAAGGAACGACGGAGAGAAAGGGACGAATGGCGAAGGAAGAACCCATCCGGGTGGAGGCGACGGTCAAGGAAGCGCTTCCAAACGCGATGTTTCGCGTAACGCTGAAGGGGACGAACCATGAGGTTCTGGCCCACATCAGCGGAAAGATGCGGATGCATTTCATCAAGATCCTGCCCGGCGACAAGGTCACGGTGGAGATGAGCCCGTACGACCTTTCGAAGGGACGGATCGTGTACCGGGAGCACTAGCGATGAAGGTCAGAGCGAGCGTTAAACGGATTTGCGAGGGCTGCCAGATCATCAAGCGCCGCGGAAAGGTGCGCGTGATCTGCTCGCGTGAGGCCAAGCACAAGCAGCGCCAGGGTTAACAGGAGAGAAGCATGCCCCGTATTGCCGGCGTTGACGTTCCGATGGACAAGCCGATCTCGATCGGCCTGGGCTACATCTACGGGATCGGCGACACGCTCGCCCTGAAGATCCTGAAGGACGTGGGAATCGATCCGAACATCCGGACGAAGAACCTGTCCGAGGAGCAGCTCGCGCGCCTGAACGCGATCATCGAGAAGAACTACGCGACCGAGGGCGCCCTGCGCCGCCAGATCGCGCAGAACATCCAGCGGCTCAAGGACATCAACTGCTACCGCGGCCTGCGGCACCGCCGCGGCCTCCCGGTGCGCGGCCAGCGCACCCGGTCGAACGCACGGACCCGCAAGGGCCCGCGCAAGACGGTCGCCGGCAAGAAATCGGTGAAGGGCCTGGGCTAAGAAAATTCCCGGCGCGAGCCGGGTCCAAGAGAGGAACGGAACAAGCATGGCCGAAGAAAAGAAGGACAAGAAGGAAGAAGGCAAGAAGGACGAAAAGGCCTCGGCGCCGAAGCGCCGCAAGGTCAAGCGCGTCGTCCAGAAGGCCGTCGCGCACGTCTACGCTTCCTTCAACAACACCATCATCACGATCTCGGACCCGAAGGGCGAGACGCTCTGCTGGGCCTCGGCTGGCACGATCGGCTACAAGGGCTCGCGCAAGTCGACGCCGTTCGCGGCGCAGAAGGCCGCCGAGTCCGCCGCCGAAAAGGCGTCGAAGTTCGGCGTGAAGGAAATCGACGTTCACGTGAAAGGCCCGGGCAGCGGCCGCGAGTCGGCGATCCGCGCGCTCCAGGCGTCGGGCCTCGAGGTCAAGGCGATCGAGGACTGCACGCCTCTTCCCCACAACGGTTGCCGCGCGCGCAAGAAGCGCCGCGTCTAGTAGAGGAGCATCATGGCCAGGATTCGTGGCAGGAAAGTAGCGATCAGCCGTCGCGAGGGAGTGAACCTTCACCTCAAGGGCGGCCGGTACGAGAACATGGACTTCGGCGGGGAAAAGCCGCCGGGTGTCCACGGGGACCGTCGTCCCCGGCAGACGGACTACGGAGTCCACCTGCGCGAGAAGCAGAAGTGCAAGCGGTGGTACGGGGTGCTGGAGCGGCAGTTCCGGCGCTACTTCGACCAGGCGCTCGCGATGCCCGGGAACACGGGGCAGAACCTGCTGATCGTGCTGGAGAGCCGGCTGGACAACGTGGTGTACCGGCTGGGCTTCTCGCCGACGCGGGCGATGGCGCGGCAGATGATCGTTCACCGGCACGTGCTGGTGGACGGGAAGCGCGTCTCGGTTCCGTCGTGGTCGGTGAAGGCGGGCTCGGTGGTGACGTTTGCGCCGCGCGAGGCCTCGCAGAAGCTGGCGAAGACTGGGCTGGAGGCGCCGAAGACCGACTTCATGCCGAGCTGGCTCCAGAGGAACGACAACCCGCTGGGCGGGACGGTGGTGGCGCGGCCGACGCGCGAGGAAGTGCCCATTGCGATCAAGGAACAGCTGATCGTCGAGTTCTGCTCGAAATAGGAGACACCGATGCGAGTTCGCTGGAAAGATTTCGAACTGCCGACGAGGGTGGTGGTGGACGAGAAGACGCTCACCAGCACTTTCGGCACGTTTGTCGCCGAGCCTTTCGAGCGCGGTTACGGGATCACGATCGGCAACAGCCTTCGCCGCGTGCTCCTGTCCTCGATCGAGGGCGCCGCGGTCACGAGCGTGAAGATCAAGGGCGTGTCGCACGAGTTCTCGACGATCAAGGGCGTGGTCGAGGATGTGACGGACATCGTGCTCTCGCTCAAGAAGCTCGTGGTGAAGCTCGAGAACGAAGGGCCGAGGACGCTTCGGATCGAGAAGCACGAGAAGGGCGAAGTTCGCGCGAGCGACATTGCGCCTGACCCGCAGGTGACGGTGGTGAACCCGGACATGCACATCGCGACGCTCACGGAGGACGTGGACTTCGTGGTGGAGCTTGAGGTGCGCAAGGGGCGCCACTACGTGACGAGCGACGAGAACGAGAAGGAAGACAAGGAAGTAGGCGTGGTGTCGGTGGACTCGATCTTCTCGCCGGTGCGCCGGGTGAAGTACCGCGTGGAGAACACGCGCGTCGGCAAGCTGACGAACTACGACAAGCTCGTCCTGGACATCTGGACGAACGGCACGGTGTCGCCCGAACTGGCGCTCGTCGAGGCCAGCAAGATCCTGCGCAAGCACCTGAACCCGTTCGTGCAGTACTTCGAGCTGGGCCGCGAGCTGCAGATGAACGAGAAGAAGGAAGAGGAAGCCCGGAAGCGCGAGAAGTACATGGAGGAGCTGAAGCAGAAGCTGCAGATGAGCGTCAGCGAGCTGGACCTCTCGGTGCGCGCGTCGAACTGCCTCACCTCGGAGAACATCCAGACGATCGGCGAGCTGGTCGTCCGGTCGGAGCCGGACCTGCTCAAGGTTCGCAACTTCGGCAAGACCTCGCTGAAGGAAGTGAAAAAGAAGCTTTCCGACATGGGCCTGTCGCTCGGGATGGATCTCGAGACGGTCCTTGGCAGCCAGGGAGTGGACAAAGATGCGACATAGGTATGTGGGACGGAAGCTCGGCCGCGGTCGCGCGCATCGCCAGGCGATGCAGCGCCAGATCGTGGGCGACCTGTTCCTGAACGAGCGGATCATAACGACCGTGGAGCGCGCGAAGGAATTCCGCATCTTCGCGGACCGGATCATCACGATCGGGAAGAACTACCAGAAGGCGAAGGATGGTGCGATGAAGATCCACTACCTCCGCCAGGCCCACCGTCACCTGCAGGACGAGGCGATGGCGAAGAAGGTGTGCACCGAGATCGCGCCGCGGTTCATGGAGCGGCCGGGCGGGTACACGCGGGTGCTGAAGCTGGGCGGATCGCGCTGGAGCGACAACGCGAAGTATGCGGCGACGCGGCTCGGCGACGGCGGCGAGCGGGCGATCCTGGAGCTGGTGGTGAAGGCGGAGAAGCCTGAGGAAGCGCCGGCGCCGGAAGCCAAGTCGGCGAAGAAGCCGAAGGCGGCGGCCGCGGGCGCGAAAGACAAGAAGTAACCGTCGGTCGAGAGTGAAACGAGGACCCCGGGGCGTCGAGCCCCGGGGTTTTTTTGCGTCCCGGGGGACGGAGGGGCCCGCGATGCTGGTCGGGATCGTGTCGGACACGCACGACAACGAGCCGGCGGTGCGGCGGGCGGTCCTCCTTCTGCGGGATCGCGGCGTTTCCGACGTCATCCACTGCGGCGACGTCACCACCGCCTCCACCGTCGACCTCTTCTCCGGGTTCAACTTCCGCGTCTGCCTCGGGAACAACGACTCGGAGCGGGAGCTTTCCGCCGCCGCGGAGCGCATCGGCGGTGCGTTCGCCCCACGCCTGGACCTGGAGATCGCGGGGAAGCGCTTCTTCGCGTCGCACGGGGACTGGGAAGCGCCGTTGCGGGAGGCTCTGGACTCGGGGAAGTTCGACTATGTGCTGTACGGCCACACGCACCGGCAGGACGACCGCCGGGTGGGGCGTGCGCGGCTGGTCAACCCGGGGGCCTTGTACCGCGCGGCGGCGTATACGTTCGCGATTCTCGACCCCGCGACGGGCGTCCTGGAGACGATCGAGGTGGGGAAAGCCTAGCGCCCGCCGCGCCGCAGGAGCCGGCGGATGCCGCCCGCGGTGGGGCGCTTCACCACACCCGCCTCAGTGATGATCGCGGTGACGAGCGCGGCTGGGGTCACGTCGAACGCGGGGTTCCAGACGCCGATGCCGCGGGCGGCGACGCGGCGGCCGGCGGGGGAGAGGACTTCGCCGGCGTCGCGCTGCTCGATGCGGATCCCCTTGCCGGAAGGGGTATCGGGGTCGAACGTGGAGATGGGCGCGGCGACGTAGAACGGCACGCCGTGTTCACGGGCGGCGAGGGCGAGGCCGTAAGTGCCGACCTTGTTGGCGACGTCGCCGTTGGCGGCGATTCGGTCCGCGCCGACGATGACGCTGCGGATGCGGCCGGAGGCGAGGAGGCCGGCCGCGGCGCCGTCGACGAGAAGGGTCACGTCCGCGCCGGCGCGGGAGAGTTCCCAGGCGGTGAGGCGTGCGCCCTGGAAGAGCGGGCGGGTTTCGGTCGCGAAGACCCAGGCCTTGCCGCGCCGGGAGAGCGCTTCGTAGATCCCCGACAGCGCGGTTCCCGCGCCGCCGGTCGCGAGGGAGCCGGCGTTGCAGTGGGTGAGCACGGGTTCCTTGAGGAGCAGGTAGGCGTACCGGCCGATGCGCGCGCAGGCCGACCGGTCCTCGGCGTGGATGCGCATCGCCTCGACGAGGAGGGCGCGCGGGTCGAGCGTCTGCAGGGAGAGCATGCGCTTGACGCCCCACGCCAGGTTGACGGCGGTGGGGCGGGAGGCGATGAGGCGCGCGCCGGCGCGTTCGAATTCGCGGTGGGTCCTGCAGCGGCGCGCGGCGAGGACCATCCCGTAGGCCGCGGCGATCCCGATCAGCGGGGCACCGCGCACCTGGAGCCGGCGGATGGCGTCAAAAACATCGCGCGGGTGCCGGCAGCTGCGCCACCGTACCCGCGCGGGAAGTTCCGTCTGGTCGAGCACCTTCAGGAAGCCGCGCTGGCCGCCCGTCCATCGGACGCCCGGCGGCGGCAGCTTCGGGGAGGCCACGCTACTTCTTCGGGGCCGCTTTCGCCGCGGGCTTCGCGGCCGGCTTGGCCGTTTCCGCCTTGGGCTTCGCCGTCTTCGGCGCGGCCGGCATCTTGAGGCCGCAGTGGCGGAAGAGCTGTGCGACGGCGGGGGTGGCGAGGGCGCCCTTGCCGACCCAGTGGGTGAGGCGGTCGGTGGCGACCTTGAGTTTGGCCTTCGGGTCGTGGACGAGCGGGTCGTACGAGCCGAGGAGGTCGATGTAGCGGCCGTCGCGGCGCGTCTGGGCGTCGTACACGGCGATGCGGTAATGCGGCCGGTTCTTGCGGCCGCAACGGGACAGGCGGATTCGGACGGCCATGCGTTCTCCTGGTTAGCGGATGCGCGCGCGGCGGAACTTCCGCCGCGGCATCGATTTAGGGGCGGAAATAGTAGCGGGGAGGAGGGCTCGGCGCCACAGATTTCTGAAGAAGCCTATCCGCGGTGCTTGCCCATCATCCGGCCGAGCGCGCCGCCCTTGAAGCCCTTCATCATCTTCCTCAAGTCCTTGAACTGCTTGAGGAGGTTGTTTATTTCCGGGAGGGTGCGCCCGCTTCCTTTCGAGATGCGCTTGCGGCGCGATCCGTCGAGGATCTCGGGGTGGCGGCGCTCGTCGACGGTCATCGACTGGATGATCGCCTTCATGCGCTTGAACTCGCCCTGCATGTCGTCTTCCTTGCCGCCCATCATCTGGCCCATGCCGGGGATCATGCTGACGATCTGGGAGATCGGGCCCATCTTCTCCATCTGGCCGATCTGCTCGAGGAAGTCCTGCAGGTCGATTTCGGCCTTCTGGAGCTTGGTGGCGAAGCGGCGTGCGGTGTCCTGGTCGACGGCTTCCTGGGCCTTCTCGACGAGCGAGAGGACGTCGCCCATGCCGAGGATGCGCTGGGCCATGCGGTCGGGATAGAACTCGGAGAGGTCCTCGATCTTCTCGCCGATGCCGATGAACTTGATCGGCTTGCCGGTGATGAACTTGATCGAGAGCGCGGCGCCGCCGCGCGTGTCGCCGTCGAGCTTCGTCAGGACGACGCCGGTCAGCGGCAGCTTGTCGTTGAACTGCTTCGCCGAGTTCACGGCGTCCTGCCCCGTCATCGAGTCCACCACGAGCAGGATCTGGTCCGGCTTCGTGATGTCCGCGACTTCCTTCACCTCGGCCATCAGCGCCTCGTCGATGTGCAGGCGGCCGGCCGTGTCGAGGATGACGAGGTCGCACCCGAGCTTCACCGCCTCGTCGATCCCGCGCTTGCAGATCATCGGCGGGCGCCCGCCGGTCTCGGCGTGCACGGGCACCTGCAGCGCGGCGCCGAGCGTCTTGAGCTGGTCGATGGCCGCGGGGCGCTGCGTGTCCGCCGCCACGAGCATCGGCTTGGCGCCCTTTTTCATGAAGAGTTTCGCGAGCTTGGCGCACGTCGTCGTTTTTCCGGAACCCTGCAGGCCGCACATCATGATCACGGTCGGGCGGTTTGGGTTCTTGGCGATCGCGGGGTCGGCGGGCCCCATGAGCGCGACCATCTCGTCGTAGATCACCTTGACGATCTGGTGCGACGGCTGCACCGACTTGATGACTTCCTCGCCGACCGCCTTCTCGGAGACCTTCTTCAGGAACTCCTTCACGACGAGAAGGTTCACGTCCGCCTCGAGAAGCGCCACGCGGACTTCGCGCAGCCCCTCCTGGATGTTGGACTCGCTGAGCTTCCCCTTGCCCGCGAGGCGGCGGAAGACGCCGGTGAGTTTGTCGGTCAGGCTCTCGAACATGGCGCGGCATTGTGCGACAGGCGCGCGGAGTGGGGAAGAGGTAATGGGAAGGCTGGCGAAGGCTGCGAAGGGCAAGGCTGGCGGAGGCTGGCGGAGGCTGACAACAACTGGGCTTGCCAACCGAGTGACTCGCGCCCGTCGGCGACACTCGATCTGCAAATGGCCGTTACCATTCGCCAGCCTTTTGCCAGCCTTCGCCAGCCTTGCCCTCAAGCCTTCACTTCCGCAGCTTCACCCGGTCCGGCCTCTCCTTCAGCGCGATCTCGAGCTTCTGCGCGATCGGGCAGTACGGGACCATCTTCAGCACCGCGGGATCCGCCGTAATGTTCGCGCTCTTCATGTCCACGTACTCGACCTTCACCTGGTTCTTGTAGACCTGCTCGAGCGCGACGCCGAGCAGGAAGAGGTCCCGGTCGTCCTTGTCGGCGGCTTTTTCGACTTCTTTCACGACGATCTTCTCGACGATCGTCGGCTCGACGCGCGCCACGGTCTTGCGCTCGACGTCGCGCCCCAGCAGGATCCCGCCCGTGAAGGCGAGGGCCACCGCCGCGGCCGCCGCGGCGGTCTGCCAGCGAAAGACCCGGCGCGTGCTGCCCGGGAAGGCGGCCTCGAGGACGCGGTCGCGCAGCCCCGGCGGCGGAACCGGCGCGCTCGCCCGCAGCGCCCGCAGGTGCGCGAACTCCTCGCGGCACCGCGCGCACGACTCCATGTGGTCCCACTCGTCCGTCCCCAGGATCCCGCCAGCCTCCGCCCGTTCCCTCAGCGCTTCACACTTCATGGCCAGCCCTCGCAAATTGCTCCCGCAGCAGCTTGCGGCCGCGCGCGACGCGCGACCCCACGGTGCCCGTCTCGCAGCCCATCACCTCCGACGCCTCCTCGTACGACATCCCCATCCCGTCGCACAGCCAGACCGCCTCGCGGAACTCGTCGGGGATGCGCCGGAGCGCCACCTCCACCAGGTCCCTCGCGTCCGCGTCCGGCCCCGACCGCGATGCCTGCGACAGCAGCTCCTCCTCCGCCCCGACTTCCTTCCGCGTCTTCCTCCGCCGCAGCAGGTCGATCGCCGCGTTCCTCGTGATCGCCAGCAGCCACGACACGAACGGCCTCCCCGCGTCGTACCGCCTCCCGCCCAGTAGCCCCACGAACGTCTCCTGCACCACGTCCTCCGCCGCGGACCGCTCCCGCACGATCTTCAGGGCGTACCCGAAGACCCCCGCCGCGTGGCGGTCGTAAAGCGTCGTGAAGGCCCCACGGTCTCCCTTCAACGCGCGCGTCAGCAGCTGGGCATCGTCCATCGTTCCGCCGAAAAGTGGGAAGCGCCCGCGGCCAGGCAGGCGCTTCCCATCCTACGAATTTCGTGTCGGGCAGCCCGCCTCTACTTCGTCGTGGACTTCTCCAGCTCGGCCAGCTTGTCCAGCGCCTCCTTCGACATGATCTTGACGCACTCGTCGCAGAGCTTGCCGGTGAGGAAGGTGCAGGTGACTTCGGATTCCTTGCCGTTGGCGTCCTTGACGGCGTGCTTGACGGTCTTGCCCATCTCGGCGAAGCGGGCGTTGACGCGGTTTTTGACGGCTGGGCCGAAGACCTTGGCGTTGAGCGTTTCGCAGTCCTTGCATTCCTGGGCCTTGCAGGTGCCGGCGACGTGCGCGCTGGCGTCCTTCTTCGTCGAGGCCTTGATCGAGGCGGCGACGTTGGCGTGGACCGCCGCGAGCCCTTCGCCGCCGCGGTCGCAGATCGTGCGGCACTGGCCTTCGCAGTCGCCGGTGAACGGGCACATGATCTTCTCGAGCGGGCACTTGTGGGCCTTCTTCTTCGCGTCGTCCGCGCTGACGAACAGGCCGGCGGCGAGGACGAGGGCGGCGACGGCGAACATCTTCAGGCGCATCGGGGTCTCCTGTGGTTTTGAAGGGGCCGGCGGCGTTGCCGGGTCAGGAGACGCTACGGGGGGGCGCGGGGAAATCTTCCCGGGAATCCGGGAAACGCGGCTACTTCACGCGCTTGATGCCGGCGCCGAGCGAATTGAGCTTGGCCTCGATCTTCTCGTAGCCGCGGTCGACGTGGTGGATCTCGTGGACCTCGGTGTCGCCCCAGGCGGCGCAGCCGGCGAGGATGAGAGCGGCGGAGGCGCGGAGGTCGCTGGCGCGGACAGGGGCGCCGACGAGGTGCGGCGTGCCGTGGACCACGACGGTCGAGCCCGTCTTGCGCAGCTCGGCGCCCATGCGGAGGAGCTCGGGGACGTGCATGAAGCGGTCGGGGTAGATCTTCTCGGTGACGACGGAGATGCCGTCGGCGACGCAGAGGGCGGCCATGAACTGGGCCTGGAGGTCGGTGGGGAAGCCGGGGTAGACGAGGGTGGTGAGGTCGACGGGCTTGAGCGGCGCGTCGGGGTGTTTCGCGCGGATCGAGTTCTTCGTGATTTCGAGCTGCATCCCCATTTCGCGAAGGGTGTGGGTTGCGGCGCGGAGGTGGTCGGGGCGGCAGTCGGTGACGGTGACGTCGCCGCGCGTGATGGCGGCGCCCGCGAGGAACGTGCCGGCCTCGATGCGGTCGGGGATGATCGTGTGCTCGACGCCCTTCAGCTTCTTGACGCCCTTGATCGTCAGGCGCGGCGACCCGATCCCGTCGATCTTCGCGCCCATGCGGACGAGCATGTCCGCCATGTCGACGACCTCGGGCTCGCAGGCGGCGCTTTCGATGATGGTGGTGCCGTTGGCGTAGACGGCCGCGGCGAGGACGTTGGTCGTGCCGGTCACGCTCGAGCCGAACGCGCCGCCGAGGAAAACGTCGGTGCCGGTCAGCCCCGCCCCGGGCACTTCCGCCACGAGATACCCGTGGTCGAGCGACATCCGCGCGCCCAGCGCGGAAAGCCCCTTCTCGTGCAGGTCGATCGGCCGGACGCCGATGACGCAGCCGCCCGGCATCGAGACGCGCGCTTTTTTCCGGCGCCCGATCAGCGGCCCGAGGACGCAGACGCTGGCCCGCATCTTCGACACGAGCTCGTACGAGGCGGTGCAGTTCGACTCGTCCTTGACCTCGATTTCCACCGCGCCGTCCGCGCGTCGCTCCACCCGGCACCCGAGCTCGCGCAGGATCGCCAGCAGGATCTCCACGTCCGAGAGCGCCGGCACGTTGCGGATGACGCTCGTCCCCTCGGCCAGGAGACACGCCGCCAGTATCGGCAGCGCCGCATTTTTCGATCCGCTCGCGGCAACACGGCCCGTGAGCCGCTTTCCGCCTTCTATGACGAGTTTTTCCATCGGCGCGCGGTGACGATCCGATCGTGACCCTGGAAATCCTTCAGGACGCGGATGCTATCAAAGGCCCGCGTGCGGTCCAGCGAATCCGCGAAACCGGCCGCCTGCGCCGGCGCCAGCTCGACCGCGAGGAGGCCGCCGGGCCAGAGGAGGTGAGAAGCGTCCTCCGGGATCCTGGCGAGGACCGCGGTTCCTTCGCGTCCTGCCACGAGCGCCTGGCGCGGCTCCCAGTCACGGACTTCGGGCTGGAGGTCCGGGTACTCCGGCTCGGAGACGTAGGGCGGGTTCGCGGTGATGACGTGGAACGGCTTCACGAACGGCCGGAACAGGTCGGCCTGCAGCCACTGGACCGAGAGCTTGAGTTTCTTTGCGTTGTGCGCGGCGAGCTGGAGGGCCTCGCGGCTGACGTCGGAGCCGATGACGGAGAGCTCTTTCCAACCGTGTTTCGCCGCGAGGGCGATGGCGCCGCTTCCCGTGCAGGCGTCGAGCATGCGTCCCGGCTGGTCGTTCCGGACGCGGAGGATTTCCTCGACGATCATTTCCGTTTCGGGGCGCGGGATGAGCGCGCGTCGGTCGATCTCGAGGCGCAGGCCGGCGAAGATCACCGAGCCGGTGACGTACTGGAGAGGTTCGCGTTTCTCGCGGCGGGCGATCATCTCGTCGAACTTGCGCTTGCGGTAGGCGGGGAATTCCTCGGTGCCGCGGGTGACGAGGTCGAGGGCGGACCACTCGAGGGCGCGAGCGGCGATGCGCTGGACGTCGAGGCCGGCGTCGGGGACGCCGGCGGCGGCGAGGCGCTCGGTGGCCTTGTCGAGGGCAGCCTGGACTTTCATCGTGTCGCGGGGGGCCTTATTTCCGCAGCCCCAGCGCCTTCACCTTGGCTTCGCGGTCGGCGTCGAGGAGGGCCTGGACGAGCTCGTCCATGTTCCCGTTCGCCATGACGGCGGGGAGGTTGTGGATCGAAAACCCGATGCGATGGTCGGTGATGCGGCTCTGCGGGTAGTTGTACGTCCGGATCTTCTCGCTCCGGTCGCCGGTCCCTATCTGCGAGCGGCGCAGGTTGTCGCGCGCCGACTTGAGCTGGTTCGCCTTGAGCTCGTACAGCCGCGAGCGCAGCAGCTGCATCGCCAGCGCGCGGTTCTGGTGCTGCGACCGCTCCACCTGGCAGCGGATCTGGATCCCCGTCGGCTTGTGAAGCAGGATGATGCAGCTCGAAGTCTTGTTCACCGCCTGCCCGCCGGGACCGCCCGAGCGCGTCGCCTGGATGTCCAGGTCCGCTTCGTTGATCTCCACGTCCACGTCCTCCGCCTCGGGGAGCACCGCCACGGTCGCCGTCGACGTGTGGATCCGCCCCTGCGTCTCCGTCTCCGGCACCCGCTGCACGCGGTGAGTCCCGCTCTCGTATCGCAGGAACTTGTACGCCCCCGGACCCTCCACGCGGAACGAGATGTGCTTCAGCCCCCCCATCTCCGCGTCCCCCATGTCCAGCACTTCCACCTTCCACCCGCGCTTCTCCGCATACTTCGTGTACAGCTTCGTCAGGTCCGCCACGAAGAGCGCCGCTTCCTCGCCCCCAGGCCCCGGCCGGATCTCCACGATCGCGTTGCGGTGCGAGTCCTCGTCCTCGGACAGGAAGTCGTCCTCGATCTCCTTGATCAGCGCGTCCATCCCCGCCTTCGCCCCGTCCACTTCCTTCTGCGCCTCCGCCCGCATCTCCGGGTCGGGGTCCTGCAACAGCGACTTCGCGTCGTCCATCGACTTCTGGAACGCCTCGAGCTTCCGCGCGCGGTCGTGGTCGCGCTGAAGCGTTCCCCGCTCCTTCATCAGGGCGGAGTACTTCGCCCCGTTCGAGATGATCGCGGGATCGCTGATGAGGCGCTCGATCTCGTCGAAGCGGTTGGCGTTGGTCCGAAGGGTGGTGAGGATCGCATCCATGGCGGGTGAGGGGGTCCGGCGGGGCGAAAAAAAAGCCGGTCCCCTGGACGGGGACCGGCTGTTCGTTTCGCTCGCTACGCCTTCGGCGCTTCACCCTCCGGCGCTGGGGCCGCTTCGGCCTTCGACGCCTCGGAGACGGCGGCCTGCTCCGCCTCGGCCTGCTTCTTGGCGGCCAGTTCCTGCTGGCGGGAAACCCACGCCTCGCGCTCGGCGGACTTCTTCTTCCGGTCCTCGTCCTTGCGCTTGCGCTCGTCGTCGATCTTCTTCGCCTGCTCGGCGAGCTTCGCCTTCCGGTCGTCCTCTTCCTTCTTCTTGCGCGCTGCGACGGCGTCCTTGACGAGGTCGAACTTCTTCTTGAACTTGTCGACCATGCCGGCGGCGTCGAGGAGCTTTTCCTTGCCCGTGTAGAACGGGTGGCAGGCCGAGCAGATTTCGACCGCGATGCGTTCGCGCGTGGCGCGGGACTTGAAGGTGTTGCCGCAGCCGCAGACGATGGTGCATTCGACGTACTTGGGATGGATGTTCGCCTTCATCGTTCTCTCTCCGGGGTCCTTGGTGGGGCGGGAAGTGTATTCGGGGTGGGCTGGGGCGTCAATCCCGATCGGTGGGTTCAGGCGCCCTGGGGGGAGGGGCGCCCGAAGAGGGCGAGGGCGAGGCCGGCGAAGATGAGGAGGAAGGCGCCGACATCGGTCCAGCGGGGGCTTTCCTTGAGGTACCAGATGGAGAACCCGAGGAAGACGGAGACAGAGATGGCCTCCTGGATGATCTTGAGCTGCGGCGCGGTGTAGATCCCGTGCCCCAGGCGGTTGGCGGGGACCTGGAGGGCGTACTCGGGGAGGGCGATGCACCACGACACGAGGATGACCAGCCAGAGGGCGGCGTGCTTGTACTTGAGGTGGCCGTACCAGGCGATGGTCATGAACAGGTTGGAAGCGCAGAGCAGGAGGATGGGGACGGCTTTCATCGGGGGCTCCGTTGTGGGTGGGGGCGGGAGGACGGGGGATTCTAAGCCGGGCCGGGAAAATGTCTTCTCACGTTCAAGCCCCTCGCCCGGGCGCCGGGCAACGCGCGGGCGCGGATTTCGCGGGAATAGAGTCGCGCCGGGGACCGTTCCGGAGTATACTTCGTCAGTTGACGAATTAACGGAGCAAGCGATGCAGGCGTTCCTCGCCATCACCAAGGCCCTGTCCGACGAAACCCGCGTCCGGGCCCTTCTGTCCCTTCGCGCCGGCGAGCTCTGCCTCTGCCAGGTCATCGGGCTCCTCCGCCTCGCTCCCTCGACCGTGTCGAAGCACATGGACCTCCTCCACAAGGCGGGGTTGGTCGAGCGGCGCAAGCAGGGGCGGTGGCACTACTTCCGGCTGGCGGGGAAGGGGGCCGCGCCCGAGGCGCGGAAGGCGCTTCGGTGGGTGCTCGACGTGCTCGGCGGACAGCGGTCGGTGAAGGAGGACGCCCGGGCGCTGTGCTGCGTGAAGAGGAAGGACCTGAAAGAGGTGAGCGCGTGCTACCGGGCAAGCTGAAAATCCTGTTCCTGTGCACGGGCAACTCCTGCCGGAGCCAGATGGCGGAGGGGTGGGCGCGCGCATTGAAGGGCGGCGAGATCGAGCCGCACTCGGCGGGGATCGTCGCGCACGGGCTGAACCCGAGCGCCGTGCGCGTGATGGCGGAGGCCGGGGTGGACATTTCGCGCCAGGCGTCGAAGACGGCCGACGCTGTGAAGGACGTGGCGTTCGACTGGGTGGTGACCGTCTGCGGCAACGCGCACGAGACCTGCCCGGCGTGGCTCGGGAAGAAATCGAAGATCGTGCACGCAGGATTCGACGACCCGCCGGCGCTGGCGCGCTCGGCGAAGAATGAGGAAGAAGCGCTGGGCCACTACCGGCGGATCCGCGACGAGATCGCGGCCTTCGTCCGCACGTTGCCCGGATCGCTCAAGTCCGCGAAATAGCAAAGGAGAAAGCCATGGGTTGCTGTGACACGCCGAAACCGAAGCCCGGGTATGACGGGAAAGACGTCCACGAACTCGTTCGCGAGGGCTACGCGAAGATCGCTTCCACGGGGCTCCTCAGCACGGCGACCGCGCCGAAGGGCGGCGGCTGCTGCGGCGGCGTGAGCGCCGAGGACCTCGCGAGGCAGATCGGCTACTCCGTGGACGAAATCCGCGCGCTTCCCGAGGGCGCCAACATGGGCCTTTCGTGCGGCAACCCCACGGCGATCGCGAACCTCAGGCCCGGGCAGGTCGTCGTGGACCTCGGGTCGGGCGGCGGGTTCGACGTGTTCCTCGCCGGGCCGAAGGTCGGCGCGGCGGGAAGGGTGATCGGCGTTGACATGACTCCCGAGATGCTCGCCAAGGCGCGGCGCAACGTCGCCGCCTACCGCCAGCGGACCGGACTCGACAACGTCGAGTTCCGCCTCGGCGAAATCGAGCACCTCCCGGTCGCCGACGCCTCCGTCGACGTCGTGATCTCCAACTGCGTCATCAACCTTTCCCCCGACAAGCCCGCCGTCTGGCGCGAAATCGCCCGCGTCCTCCGCCCCGGCGGCCGCGTCGCCGCGTCCGATATCGCCCTGCTCCGGCCCCTTCCCGCCAAGGTGGCGCAGATGATGGAGGCGCTGGTCGGCTGCGTCGCCGGCGCGGTCCCGATCGAGGAGTACCGGGCAATGATCGTCGCGGCCGGGCTGGCGGACGTGAAGCTCACCCCGAAGCCCGAGTACGTCGCGTCCCTGACCGACGTGCAGGACCCGCTCTACCAGGAGATCGTGCGGGCGCTCCCCCCGGGGACGACCGCCGCCGATTTCATCACGAGCGTGGACGTGACGGCGGCGAAGCGGAGCTCCTGAGGCGCCGGCCTACCGGGGTAGGCCGGCGAGCGTCGACTCGAACACCGTCAGCGCGCGGAAGTCCCCGGGGCAGACGATGACCCGCGCCGGGGCGCCCTTCTGCTTGAGCTTCCGGATGATGGCGCCGAGGAGCGCCTTCGCGCACAGCTCCATCGGGACGCCGAACACCCCCGTCGAAATCGCGGGAAACGCCACCGACTCGATCTTCTGCTTCGCGCAGATGTCCATGACGGCCTCGGCCGCCGAGGCGATCTTGTCGTCCTCCTCGCCCTCGCCCATTTTCGGCCCCACGGCGTGGATCACGTGCTTGCACGCCAGCTCGCCGGACCCCGTGATGACCGCGCTTCCCACGGGACACCCGCCGATCGCTTCGCATTCGCGCTGGATCAGCGGCCCGCCCTTGCGCGCGATCGCCCCCGCGACGCCGGCGCCCAGTTTCAGCAGGTGATTCGCCGGGTTGACGATCGCCTCGACGTCCAGCTCCGTGATGTCGCCCGTCACCAGCTCGAGGTCCGACTCGTGGATGCGTACCTGCACGGGTCATTGTCCTTTCGTGAAGCGCGAGATTTCGAGGCCCTTGCCGATCGGGAGCGTCACGGATTCGACGCCGGGTTTCGTCCGAACGTGGCGGACGTAGTCGGCGAGGCCGTGCGAGAGGATGTTGTCGGCCGCGACGACCGCCCCGGGCGCGAGCTTCAGGATATCGAGGAAGCGCGTGTAGTCCTCTTTTTCGCAATCGATGAGGACGAAGTCGCGCTCACCGGCGGGAGGAATGAGGACGGCGGCGTCTCCGAGCATGAATTCCACGTGGCCGGACAGGCCGAGCCCCGCGATCGTGTCGCGAGCCTCGGCCTGGCGGCGGGGTTCGATCTCGAGCGACGCGAGGCGGCCGCCGGTCCGGCGGGCCGCTTCGGAGAGGGCGATGGTCGAGAGGCCGGAGGAGCCGCCGATTTCCATCAGTCGTTTCGCGCCGATGCCGGCGGCGAGGGCGCACAGGAACGCCGCGCTGTCGGGCTCCAGGTTGCGGTGGCGATCCGGCTGCGGCAACTTCTTCGCGTCCTGCTCGAGTTTGCGACTCCAGAGGCGGTCGATCGCGGCCTGCTGCGCGGCGTTGAACATCGCTCCATGGTAAGTCGCGCTATTTCTTCAGGCGGAAGAAAACCTCGCACCCCTCGAGCCACAGCCCCGCGTCGCCTTCCGCGGGAATCCGGCCGATCTCCTTGCCGTTGACCGTCAGCACCGCGTCCGCGCCTTCTCGACGGTACGACGCCACCGGCGCCACGCTCGCGTCGATCTCCGCCGCCGAGATCTCGTTCCAGATCCCCTTCGTCCACCGCACCACCGCCGCGCGCCCCTTCGTCACCTGGAGCGTCACGTAGTCGTCGTTGCTCTTGTGATTGAAGATGAACCCGGCCTTGAGCTCGCCCTTGCGCAGCTCGAGCGTCGCCTCCACGGCGGTCGGCGGCGTCCGGAACAGTGCGCCGCATCCGCTTCCCGACTTGCCCTCGATCGCGTCGCCGCGTTCCTGCCAGCTGACCCAGAGGATGCGCAGGGGCTGCTGGTGGGAGGCGAGCCAGTCCTTGAAGGCCTTCGCGAACTCGGCGCCGGTCTTCCCGAACGCCTTCTCCCAGGACTTGTCCGTCTTCTTGTGCGCGTCGAGCTGCGCGGTGAGCGCTTTCCAGCGCGCGGGCTCCTTGTTCACGAGGAAGTGCACCAGCGCCCAGCCGAGCGGGCGATCGCATGGCACGTCGCCGCGGGCGATTCCCTCGAGGTTCTCCTTGAGGTCGCCGAACTGCTTGAGCGCCTGCGCCGGGTAGTTCTCGAGCGTCACCGCCGGCACCACGCCGGTCCTCAGCTCCTTCCCGTCCCAGTTGTGCATCCCGAAATACTCGGCGAGCCCCTCGCCGTACCATGCCGCCGGGACCGCGTTGTTCCCCGCGGTCGTGAGCAGGTGGAACTGGTGCGTCGCCTCGTGCAGGAGGAGCTGCCGCGTGTAGTACTCGCTCGGCTGCACATACAGGTAGCCCGTCTTCGTCTCCGGCGCGTAGAAGCCCCCCGCCTCCACCGTCCCCACCTTGTCGCGCTTCAGCGCCTCCTCGAACGCATCGTGCGTCGCGTACACTTCGACCCGCAGCCGCTCCTTCGGCGCGCGGCCGAAGAATTTCGTGAGGTTCCCGTGAAGCGCCTCGAGCATCGCGCCGGTGTCGGCCGCGTCGATCGTCTCGGTGTAGACGTCGTAGTGCGCCGTCTTGACGGTGGCGCCGGGGGGCGGGCAGGCGAGAAGGGCGATGGCGGCGAGGGCGTGAATCATGGCGCGTAGTATCCCGCAGCGACGGCGTTTCGTCAGGGCTTGAGGCGAAACCGCGCGCAGCACCCCTCGACGTTGAGGCCGACCTCGCCGTCGAAGGGCGCGCGGAAAACCTCGACTCCGTTCGCGGAGAGGACGGCGTCGGCGCCGTCGCGGCGGAACGAAACCGTCGCCCGGTCGTGCGCGGGGACGTCCGCCGAGGCGAGCCGCTTCCAGGCGCCGCCCTCGCGCCGCACGACGCGCGCCGTGGAGCCGAGGACCTGGAAGAGCGAGTACTCGTCTCCCTTGCGGTTGAACGCGATCCCCGTCTTCTGGTCGCCGGAGACGAGCTCGATTTCCGCTTCAAAGGAGGTCGGCGCTTCCTTGAAGAACACCGCCGACACGACGCCGGCCTTTCCCTCGAGGAGTTCGCCGCGTTCCTGCCAGGCGATCCAGGCGATCCGCAGGGGCTGCTGGTGGGCGTCGATCCAGGCGCGGAGGTCGCGGCCGAGGTCGGGGCCGGCCTCGCCGCAGGCGTTGGCCCAGGCGGTGGAGGGGAGCTCGTGGTCGTCGAGGCGGCCGGAGAGGGCGCGCCACCAGCCGGGGCGGACGTTGACGAGGTAGTGGACGAGGGCCCAGGCGAGCGGTCGGTCGCAGCGGGCGGTGCCGACCGCGACGGCCTGCGCGTCGTCCTCGAGCGCCGCGAGCTGCTTTGAGGCCTGCGCCGGGTAGTCCTCGAGGGTGACGGACGGGACGACGCCGGTCTGGAGCGTCTTGCCGTCCCAGTTGTGCATGCCGAAATACTCGGCGAGGCCTTCCGTGTACCACTCGGCGGCGGGGCCGCGGTTGCCGGTGGCGGCGAGGAAGTGAAACTGGTGGGTGGCTTCGTGGATCAGAAGCTGGCGCGTGAAGTAATCGCTCGGCTGGACGAAGAGGTACGCGGTCTTCGTGTCGGGGGCGTAATAGCCGCCGGCGTCGACCTTCCACTGGCGGTCGCGCTCGAGAGCCGCCTGCATCCCCGCCTTGGTGGCGTAGATCTCGACGCGCAGCCGTCCCTCGGGAGCAGAGCCGAAATAGTCGTGAAGCCGGTCCCAGAGCGCGTCGAGCACGGCGCCCGCTTCCTTCGCGTCGACGGACTCCGCGTAGAGGTCGTAGTGCGCGGTTTTCGCCTCGACTCCCGCGTCGGCCCACGCGTCGAGCGCGGCCACGGCGAACGCGAGTGCGGTCAGCGCCCTCACGCCAGCGCTTCCCGCAGGAGGCCGTGGAACTGGTGGACACCGATTTCCCAGCGGGGGGAGTAGCGGCCGCGCGAGTAGAACCGCGAGCGGATGCCGCGCTGGACGGCCTCGACGATGGCCTCGTCCTCGCGCTCGACGCGGTCGAGCCCGGCGCCGGCGCCGGTATTGAGGCGGGAGCGGTCCCAGACCCAGGTGGAGTACTGGACGCGCGTGCGGTCGGCGGCGAGCGGCACGACGACGTTCGCGGACAGCCCCCACGGGTAGAAATTGAGCATGGTGTTGGGGAAGAGCCACCAGTAGTACGCCGCGACGGCGCGGCCGTGGTCGGGGGAGGAGGCGGGGAGGCGGAAGGCGTCGCCGGGGGAGGCGGCGATGCCGAGCTGGAGGTTTCCGTGGCGGAAGAGCTCGGTCGTGTAGTCGTCGGGGTTGAGGGCGGCGTTGAGGGAGGCGTGGACGAAGGGGACGTGGAACCCCTCGAGGTAGTTCTCGACGTAGAGAGCCCAGTTGGCGGCGACGAGGTAGTCGCGGGACAGCGCGGGCTCGAAGGCGAACTGGTCGAGAGGGAGCCAGGTTAGGCGCCGGAGCATCGGGTCGGCCCAGTCCTCGAAGCTGCAGGCGGGGGCGGCCGACGCAAATAAAAACTTCGACCAGGATCCCGAGGGAACGCGCGGCAGGTCGTCGGCGGGGGAAGGGAAGTCCTTCGCGCCCTCGAACCCGGGCGTGGAGAGGAATTTCCCGTCGAGGCCGAACTTGCGGCCGTGGTAGCGGCAACGGAGCTGGCCGCCGTGGGCATCGCCCTCGCAGAGCAGGTTGCCTCGGTGCGTGCAGACGTTCGAGAGGAGATGGACGCGGTCGGAAGAATCGCGCGTCAGCAGCAGCGGCTCGTCGAGGCACCCTTCGAGGAGCGTCAGCGGCGCGGCGGTCCCGGGAGTCTTCGCCCTCGCGTCGTCCCCGAGGAACTGCCACGACCTTGGAAAGATCTTCTCCCGCGCCGCCGCGAACCAGCGCGGATCGCGGTAGAAGTCGGCGTGCATCGTCTGCGCGCCGGCGATGTCGTGAGACGTGGGGAAGGGATCCATGGCGGGAGCGACAGAATACACCATTCGAATACGCTGGGGGCCGCTCCTCTCGCATGCCGAATCTCCCCGGGATGTGGGACAATCCAAGCCATGTTGAGTCGACGCCTCGGATTGATGCTGGTGCTGGCTACTGCGCTGGAGGCGCACGCGGACGACTCGGACACGGACCTTGCGCGAGCCACCCAAGCCCTGCGTTCCGACAGCGTTTCGGACCGAGATCGCGGATCTGCGATCCTGGACGGTTTCGCCACGTCGGACCCCACCAGGCTCTGGCCTCTGCTACGCGATCCCGACGCGGAGGTCAGCAGTCGCGTATTCGATCTGCTTCGACAGCATGGAGCTCTTCCGCCCGATGACGCCGCGGCCGCGGCCCGGCGCCTGCTTGACGCCCTCTCGGAAGTAGCGGCGGATCAGGTGGACGATCGTGCATTTCTGGTCGACCAGCTTCTTTCGCTGGGGGAACCCGCCGCACTCCTGCTCCAGGCCGAACTGGACAATCGGAAACTCGAGCCGATCGCGACTGACATGCGCGTCGTAGACTCCGCTGCGAATGTGATCTACCGGGCAACGGTAAGGAACGGTGGAGCGGTCGGACTGTGGCTCCCCGCTGAAATCGAATCAGCAAAGGTACATGAACTTCGGGCTCGACTCCGTGTCGCCGGAATCCCGCAAAGGGAACACGCTTTGAGCCTCGTCATGGCCCATGGTATTGGCGCAACAACACCTTCGTTCGCCGCCGAATCGCCACCCTTGGCTGTGCCGGACGACCGAATCCCACTTCGAGATTGGCTGATCAGTTCCCGTCGGCTGAAGCCGGGGGAGTCATCGACTTGGGCCGAGGGTTCCTTCGACCTGGCCACCCGTCCGCCCGCTTGCGGAATTCTGGAACTGGGTGCCTCTGTCGACAAACTTCCGGCTCCGGGAAACAGCATCGTGGGCGGTCGTGAAGTTTCCTGGGCAGGAGACTGCTTCCCAGCGGGGGCAAGCTCGCGGTTCCTGGTGCTGCAAGAAATCGCCGCCCAGGAGTTCTCGGGGGAAATCCGCCTGAATGGCCGTGTTGCCGCCCTGGTGGTGACTGCGCTGCAGCCCGTGCGTCCCGTACGAAGCCACGCGCGCCAGGACCGGTTCTGGTTCGCCGCACTGGACGATTGCGGACGATTGCTCGCGTTCGGACCAATGCGCCTGAATCCCTCACCCGAGATGACGTGGAAATCCGGGGAGAAACGCGAGATTCCGCTTGAGAGTCCTGTGCCTCCTGGGACTTGTCAATTGTGGCTGGGCTACGACTGGGGAATCAGCTGGGGTTCCTCGGGCCAGCTCGTGCCGGCACCGGCCAAACTCGATCCGGGCCCCAGGCTCCGGGCTTCGAACTCAGATTAGCGGATCAGGCCGATGAGCGCCGCTTCTTCCCTAAACATCCTTCACGTCGACATGGACGCGTTCTACGCGGCCGTCGAGGTGATGGACCACCCGGAGCTCAAGGGGAAGCCCGTGATCGTCGGCGGGTCCGGGAAATCCCGCGGCGTCGTTTCGAGCGCGACGTACGAGGCCCGCAAGTTCGGCGTGAAATCCGCGATGCCGTCCGCGCATGCCGCCCGTCTGTGCCCGCAGGGGATCTTCATGCCCGTGCGGATGTCCCGCTATGTCGAGATCTCGCACGAGGTCATGCGGATCTTCCGGTCGTTCACACCGCTGGTCGAACCGCTTTCCCTCGACGAAGCGTTCCTCGACGTCGCCGGCGCCGAACGCCTCTTCGGCGACGGGCCCGCCATCGGGCACAAGATCAAGGACCGGATCCGCAATGACCTCGGGCTGGTCGCTTCCGTCGGCGTTTCCTACGTCAAGTACCTCGCGAAGCTCGCCAGCGACCTCGAGAAACCGGACGGTTTCACGATCATTCGCCCGGAAGACGTCGAGCGCCGCCTTCCGCCCCTGCCCGTCACCCGGCTTTGGGGCGTCGGGCCGAAAACCGCCGTTCAGCTCGAGCGGCTCGGGCTGAAGACGATCGGCGACGTGCGCGCGGCCGGAGAAGAACGCCTGGTCCGCGAACTGGGCGAATTCGGCGCCCACATCGCGCGCCTGGCCCGCGGCGAGGACGTCCGCCGCGTCGAGCCGTCCTGGGACGCGAAATCCATCGGCGCCGAACGCACCTTCGAGCGCGACCTGACCGCCCTCGAGGCGATGGAAGCCGAGCTCCTCGAGATCGCCGAGGAAGTCGGCGGCCGCCTGCGCGCCGATCGCTCCGCCGCCCGCACCGTCCAGATCAAGGTGCGCTTCCATGATTTCAGGACGATCACGCGAAGCCGCACCCTCGAGCGCGCGACCGACATCACGCGGGAGCTCTACGACGTCGCGCGCGACCTGCTGCGGTCGAAGGCGGTCGTGAAGGGCGCCCGCGTGCGGCTCCTGGGGATCCAGGGGCACAACCTGGCGCCGGCGGGGGCGGGGCAGGGAACGCTGTTCGGGGAGAAGGAACGGGCGAAGGAGCAGCGGCTGGACCGCGTGATTGACGCGCTGCGTCAAAAGCTCGGCGACGACGCCGTAGTCCGGGCCCGGACGCGGGAGCGGAAGTAGCGCTACCTTCGGGTCTGGGGAGGGAACAGCGGGACCGCTTCTCCCTCGACCGTCGCCCCCGCGACGATCCACCCCTTCTCGCCCTTCACCATCCCGAGCTGCACGCGCCGGTCCTTGCCGTCCCTGCCCGTGACCGTCATCTTCGCGGCGGCGAGCCACGTCGCCATGACCTGCTGCGTCTCGACGCCGTCGAGGCGCGCCGTGCCGCCCCAGATCTCGGGGCGCTTCTCGAGCACCGCGGCCAGCTCCTTCGCCGCCACGTCGGTGCACTCCGCCTTCGCGGCGGCGACGTCCCCGCGGCCCATGGCGGCGACGAACCGGCTCGCCGCGGGCTCGAGGTCGGCCCGCGCCGGCGGGTCGCCGACGCCGGCCTTGAGGATGAAGAGCGGGTATCCGACCCCGAGCCCGATCACGAGCATGATCCCAAGGAGGATGGCGATGACGGTGCCGCTGGTGACGGCAGTGGGAGGCTTGGGCGTTTCGGGGGCGGCCATGGGGGAGGGCATTCTATGGGCGCGGGCGAAGAGCGGGAAACAGAACGGCCACGGCGGAGGCAGCAGCGGCTACGCTAGGGGAATGACGCCGGGGGACTGGAAGCGCTGGTACGCGGCCGAGAGGGCGGCGCTGGGAGAGCGCGGGCTGGAAGCGCTGGTGGCGGCGGCGCCGTCGGTTGCGGTGCCGCGGGGCGGCGCGCTCGTCTTTCCGCACGCCCGGCTCCGGGATTGCGGCACGCAGGTGGCGGCCGTGGCGCGGGCCGTCGTGGAGAGCGGCGCGGAGACGGTCGTCGCGCTGGGCGTTCTTCACGGCGGAGGATCGGCGGACCCGGCGCTCGTGGCCGCCGCGAAGTCGGGCGACCGCGCGGCGCTGGACCGGATGCGCCGCCTCCACGGCCCCGGGACGCCGGGCGACGAGGGGTTCTGTCGCGACGAGTTCTCGCTCGACAACTTCTCCGCGCTTCTCGAGTCCGCCGCGCGCCGCGCGGGCCGTCGGGCGCCGCGACTCGTCGCGCGTTACCCGTTCCTCGCCGGGGCGGAGCCGGCAGACCTGCCCGGCCTCGACGAGGTGCGGTCCCTGCTGGCGCGGGGCGCCGTTCTTGTCGTCACGACCGACCCGGCGCATCATGGGTACGGTTACGGAACGCCGGCCGGCGCGATGATCGACGACGCCGTTCCCTCCGCCCCGGGCCGCGTCCTCGCCTCGGTCGCGCGCACCTTCGGTCACCTGGCTCGCCGTGAGTATTACGCCTTCCAGAGGCAGTGCGACGAGCAGAAGAGCGATTTTCGCGACACCGGGCCGGCGATGGCGGCGCTGCTCGACGGGCCGCTGTCCTCCCGGATCCTGGCCCTGAGGCTGGCGGACTACTCGGACGTGCTGGCCGCGCCGCGGCCGACGTGGGTTGCGGCGGCGCTGGCGGAATTCAGGGCTCAAGTTCCCGATGAATCGGTCCGATCTGGACGATAGGCGGGCAATTCCGCCGTCTTCTCCCGAACGGAGGGAACATGCGCCCGATTGCGTCCGCCATCCTGCTGGCCCTCGCTTCCATCAAGGTCACGGCGGATATCAGTCTTGTTCCGGGCTGTTACCGTGGGCGTGTCCCCAGCGGAGTCGTGGTCGACCTGTGCATTGAGGAGCGCGGGAAGGACGACTCACTGCGGGGGCGATGGCGCGCCAATGGCAGACCCTGGCAGGAACTCTCCGGGAAGGTGGACATCAGCGACGGATTCGTGCTGGAGGGCGGTGGTTCCCGGATTTTCGAAGGCGAGCCCGCCGAGGCGCCGGGGTCCTTCGATGTCACGCTTCTCGCATGGGCCGGCCTGCCGGAAGACTCATCCGACCCTCCGGACATCTCGCGCGACCTTGCGGCGCTCGATGCGGAGGACCCCGCCGAACGTGACCGGGCCGAATCCTCGCTGGCCCGGAGGGCCCGCGAGCTGCAGATCCGGGAAGCGCTGGGGTCGGCGACCTCGGCCGAAGCCAGGGCTCGCCTCTCCCGTCTTCTCACCCGGCAGCTCACGATGGAGCGCGTCGCGATTTTCCAATGGGCCGAGTGGCGAACCGGCGACGCCCGATGCCGGGCGGCGTGCCGTACGCTCAGGCTCCCTCGGGCGGAATCGCCGCTGCGGGACTGGGCCGCAGGCGTCGGTACGGAAGCGATGCAGCGTGTCCAGGAGGAGTGGCGTTCTTCGGTGGACGCGGACGACGACGACCCTGAGACGGATACTGGATTCGGGTACTACGAAGAGGAATGGTCGGTCGAACTCCTGACGCCGGGACTCGTTTCCCTCCGGGCGCTGGTGACCATCGATGGCGGCGGCGCCCACCCAAACTACACCTACAGGACGACGACGGCTCGCATGCACGACGGCGCGGTTGAGGAGATCGCACTTGGGATGTGGTTCCGTGCAGACTCCGGTTGGGAGGCGATCCTCTGTCCCGCAGTGTTCCAGGCGCTGAAGGAGGAGGAAGCTGGCTGGGTCGAATCGGGGAGGATCACGGAGATCACCGCTGACGACCTGGATTTGTGGAATGTCTCGCCCGAAGGATTGACCTTTACCTTCGAGCCGTACCGGATGGGTTGCTACGCCGAGGGCACGCACGAGATCCTCATTCCCTGGCAACTCCTGCGAGGGTGCGTCGATCCCGCAGGCCCGTTCGCCGATCTCTCCCGCTGATTCCACGGGAACTTCCCCGCGGCGCCGGCGTCCAACCCCTAAAGCCACCAACCCCGGAGAAGCCCCGATGCGATCGCTGACCAGGACCTTTGCCACCGCCGCCCTCGCCGCGCTTCTCGCCGCCCGCCCCGCGCTCGCCGAGGATCCACCCCCGGATCCTTCCCCGAAAGCGATCGAAAAAGGCCTCGCGGCGCTCGGCAAGATGCAGGAGGCCGACGGGCACTTCGGGAACAAGTTCCCTGTCGCGGTGACCTCCATCGCGGCGCTGGCGATGCTGGCGGCGGACGAGAAGCCGTTCGAGGACGAACGGCTGTGGAAGGCGTACGACTGGCTGCTGACCCAGCAGACGCACGGCGATTTCAAGGCCGAGGGGCACACTTGGCTGCACAGCCAGGGGTTCGCGACGCTGTTCTTCGCGGAGCTCTACGGGAAGTGCCTGCTGGCGAAGGAGCCGCCGAAGAAGGTGGTGATGGCGGACCTGAAGGAGATGCTGCAGGGCGCGGCGGACATGGTGGTGAAGGCGCAGAACCCGGACGGCGGCTGGTTTTACCAGCGCGATCCGGCCGGGGACCACGAAGGCTCGACGACGGTCTGCGCCGTGCAGGCGCTGCGCGCTGCGAAGAATTTCGGGATCAACGTGCCGAAGAAGGTCCTCGACACGGGGTTTGCGTACCTGAAGTCCACCCAGCTCGCGGACGGCGGGTTCGAGTACAAGCGCGGCACCGGCAGCTCGATGGTCGCCGGCACCAGCGGCGCGCTCGCGACGCTCGTCCTGATGCAGCGCCTCGACGAAAAAGTCCTGATCGACGCGATGGGATTCCTCGCCAAGCAGCAGGTCGAAGGCCTCGCGAAGGATCGCTTCCCCGACTACGCCCTCTTCTACGCGATGATGGCCATGCAGGTGATCGACGAGGAGTACGGCGAGCACAAGCCCGAAGCGAAGGCGTGGATCCCGAAGATCCGCGATTTCGTCGTGAAGTCCCAGGGCGAGAACGGCGGCTGGACGAACATCGGCTGGATGGGGACGGAAGAGGCGAGCGCGGCGTACGCGACGGGTTACTACGTGCTGACGCTGGCGGTGCCGGCCGGGAAGCTGAGCATTTTTCATCGCGATCCGCCGGAGCTGCCGGAAGGGAAGTGAGCGCGACGGGGGAGTTCGGAGACGGGAGTTCGGAGACGGCGTGTAGAATCCGCGCGGTGAAAAGGTGCCCCCTCACGAATGCGGACCGAGATCTGATCCGCGCCGCCCGCGGCGCGCTGCGCGCCGACATGAACCCGCGCCGACACGGGGTCGGGTGCGCAATCCTGGCGGAGTCCGGCCGCGTCTATGTCGGCGTCAACGTCGAGGCGTGCGGCTACGGGCCCTGCGCCGAGCCGATCGCGCTCGGGGCCGCCATCGCTTCGGGCGAGAAGCGCTTCGTCGCGGCGGTCGCCGTCGTTCCGAAAGGCAAGGGCGCCGAAGTGCTCTCGCCCTGCGGCAATTGCCGGCAGCTCTTCCTCGATTACGCCCCCGACGCGTGGGTGATCGTGAAGGACGGCGCGCGCGTCTTCAAGGCGCGGGCGACGGACCTGCTCCCTGCGGCGTACAGGAGCGGTTTCTCGGTGAGGAAAGGGCGGCGGTCGTGAGCGATCCCGCCGCCGGCTTCATCGCCGAGATGGACCGCGCCCCGGCCGATCAGCGCCCGCCGAACTGGGATCGCGTCAAGGCGCTGATGGCGCGGCGTGCGCCGGCGGTGGGCGAGATGGCTCCCGATTTCGAGCTCGCGACCCGCGACGGCAAGTCCCGCATCCGTCGCTCCACGTTCCAGGCCGGCCGTCCACTCGTTCTCAACTTCGGCAGCTTCACCTGACCGCCCTTCCGCCGCAACGCCGACACGATGGAGCGGCTCTACCGGGAGTGGAGCGCGCGGGTCGGGTTCCTGATGGTGTACATCCTCGAGGCGCATCCGTCGGACGAGTGGCAGATGCCGTCGAACGCGGAGCAGGGGGTGGTGTTCGAGCAGCCGCGGAGCGAAGCGGCGCGCAAGGAGGCGGCGGGGGCGTGCTGCACCCGGCTCAAGGTGTCGATGCCGTGCGTGGTGGACTCGCTGGACAACGCGGTGGACACGGCCTACGCGGCGTTTCCGGAGCGGCTGTTCGTGGTCGGCGCTGACGGCACGATCGCGTTTGCGACCGAACAGGGGCCCTGGGGCTATCGACCGGAACTGCTCGAAGGGTGGTTGGTGGAACACGCGCCGCGCTTTCCCTAAGATGGCGGAGTCATGCCCGTTTCCGACGACGCCATCGGCCTCCTCGCGGTACGGCTCCGGCTGATGACGCCGGGGCGGTGGCAGGCCGCGCAGGAAGCGTGGAGGGCGGGGCCGCCGGTGGAGCTTGGGGCATTCCTGGTGGCGCGCGGCGAGCTGACGGAGACGTCGGCGGCGGCGCTGCGGGCGTTGGCGACGGAGGTTCCCGCCCAGGAATCGTCCGTGGCGGACACCCTGGTTTCGCCTTCCGAGGGCCGCGCTGCTGCCGCGGAGCCGCTTCCCGCCTCTGCCGGGAAGTTTGCGCTTGGCGAGGAACTGGGACGGGGCGGCATCGGGCGCGTCGTCGAGGCTCGCGACGCGGATTTCGGGCGGCCGGTCGCGCTGAAATTGCTGATCGACTCGGCTGACGCGACGGCGATGGAGCGGTTCCGGCGCGAAGCGCGGCTGACCGGGTATCTCGAGCACCCGAACATCGTGCCGGTGCACGAGATGGGGATGCTGCCGGGGACGAAGCAGTGGTACTACTGCATGAAGCGCATCGCAGGGCGGGACCTGTCGCGCGTGATCCGGCAGGCGAAGGCGGCGGCGGGTGACAAGGCGGCGACGAAATCTCTGAAGTGGTCGCTTCGCCGGATGGTGGAGGCGTTCCGGGACGTGTGCCGCGCGATTGCGTACGCGCATTCGAAAGGCGTGATCCACCGCGACATCAAGCCGGCGAACATCATGCTGGGGGAGTTCGGGGAAGTGCTGGTGGTGGATTGGGGGCTGGCGCGCGAGTTGCACGAGCGGGTGCCGGTGACGCAGGTGTTCGAGCCGGTGGACGATGTCGAGCATCACTCCGACCGCGAGTCGTCGTCGTCGCCGGGCGTCACGACGGCGGGCGAGATCATCGGGACGCCGGCGTACATGTCGCCCGAGCAGGCGCTGGGGCGCCACGACCAGGTGGACGTGCGCAGCGACGTCTGGTCGCTGGGCGCGACGCTTTACGAAATCCTCACGGGGCGGCCGCCGTTCGAGGCCCCTTCCCCGAGGGAACTTGCCCGGAAGATCGTGAAGGAAATCCCCGTGCCCCCGCGGACGCGCGACGCGACGATTTCCGCGGATCTCGAGGCGATCTGTCTCCGCGCCCTCTCGCGCAAACCGGCCGACCGCTACGCCGACGCAGGCGAAATGGCCACCGACGTCGAGGCCTGGCTCGACGGCGCCCGCGAGCAGGAGCGCCGCGACGTTCTCGCCGCGGAACTGCTCGCTCGCGGCCGCGAAGCCGCCGCCAAGTTCTTCCGGCTGAGGGGCGAGGCCGCGGCCGCCCGCCGCGAACACGAGAGCCTTAACATCGGCACCGAAACCTGGGCCCCCCTCGAAAAACGCCGCCTCCTCTGGGACCTCGACGACCGCGCTTCCATGCTCGAGCGTGGAAGCGCCGAGGCGTTTGCGGAAGCGGACGAGACGCTCGCGTCCGCGCTTTCCAACGCGCCCGACAACACCGAGGCGCGGCAACTGCGCGCGAGGCTCCACTGGGAGCGCTACCTCGAGGCCGAAGCCGCGGGCAACCCCGCGGACATGGTGCTGCACCGGCGGATCGTGGAGTCGCACCATGACCGGTCGCTGGCGGCGGAGCTGAGGGGGGAAGGGGAAGTGTCCGTTGCGACGCGGGCGTACCGGTGCCGGTGCCTGCTGGACGGCAGGGAGGTGCGGCCGGAGGAACTCTCGGTGCGCGGACTGCACCCGTGGTCGGGGCGCGACCTGCACGGGACGCAGCCGCCGCTATGGCCGGCGGGGGAGCCGGCCGCGCCGGTGCGGCTCAAGGTTCACGCGGCGTCGTGCGAGCCCGCGCCACTCGAGGGCGCCGGCGTCTGGGCGTTCCGCTGCGTGCCGATGGACCGCGTGCTGGTCCCCGTCACGCCCGGCGGTGCACCACGGATGGGCGACGCCGTCCCCGCCGCGGCGCTCGATGCGTTGTTCCCGAGCCCGACGTACCGCCCGCGCGGCCCCGGGCTTTACCTCGGCCGGACGCCGGTGGTCGGCGTGCGCCTCCCGATGGGCTCGTGGCTCCTCGTCGTCGCGGCGGAAGGACGCGCCGCGGCGCGCGTCCCGCTCGCGGTCGGCCGGCAGGAAACGCAGGAGATCGCCGTCACGCTCTTCGAACCGGCCGAAATCCCCGACGGGTTCGTGCAGGTCCCCGGGGGACGCTTCATCATGCAGGGCGACAAGTACGAAGGCGTGGAGAACAACCCGTACCGCCGCGACGTGGACGACGTTTTCGTCGCGCGCTTTCCCGTCACCTGCGGCGAATGGGCCGAGTATGTCAACGGCGCCGGCGAAGACCCGCCGCGCCTCCCGCGCCACACCGGGACGGGCAAGCCGTACTGGCCCGTTCTTCCCGCCGGCCGCACGTGTGTCCCCGACGCCGCGTTCCGCGCCACGCAACCCGATGCCTTCTCCGCGCTCCAGCGCATCGAAAACGACCCTGGTCCCTGGCAACCCGAATGGCCGGTCCTCGCCACCTCCTGGCTCGACGGCGCCGCCTACGCGAAGTGGCGCTCCGCCCGCGACGGCCGCCTCCTCCACCTCCCCCACGAGGACGAATGGGAGAAGGCCGCCCGCGGCGTCGACCGCCGCGCCTACCCCTGGGGCCCCACGCTCGACCCCGTCTTCGCCAACGTCCAGGGCTCCTTCCAGGGCGTCCCCCGCCCCACCCCCGTCGATTCCTTCCCCTACGACGAATCCCCCTACGGCGTCCGCGGCCTCGCCGGCAACGCTTCCGACCGCTGCCTCAACGACCCCGGCATGGACCGCTGGCCCGAATGGCGCGTCATCAAGGGCGGAAGCTGGCAGAAGTACCCGCTGTTCGCGCGGTCGACCTACCGCGTCGGCGCGCCCGCCGAGACTACGAATCTCGGAAACGGCCACCGGCTGGCGTGCGCGGTGAGGCTGTCGAGGGCGGAAGCGCGGGTGGAGGAATTCAAGGGGGAGGCTCTGGCGAGATAGCCTCGGGCCGAGGCAATGGCCGTGCCTATCGCGTGATCTGCGCTGTTACGGGATGAGCAGGTCCAGTCCCGGCACCCAACCGAAGTGTTTGTCCCGCGAGACCAGCGTCACGCCGGACTCCAGCGCGTGCGCCGCAATCCAGGCGTCGTTCGACGGGATCGGTTTCCCTTTCTCGCGAAGGCTCGCCATGACCACCCCGAAGCGGTCGCATGTCGCCCGGGTGACGGCGAGGAAGGCCACCTGCGGCTCGTCGAGGAATGACTCCAACCGCGCGAGGTTCGCGCGAAAGCGCGAGCCGCAGCGGAATCCGTGGAGAAGTTCGCCGACGACAATGGCGGACATCACGAGCCCTTCCGCGGAACGCACGAGCTTCTCGACCGCGGAGTCCCCGTCGATCATCGCGGAGTAGATGTTCGTGTCGAAGAGCAGCCTCATCGCCACTGCTCCGGGTCGATCTGCTCGAACACCGCGACGGCTTTCCGGAAGGCCGCCGATTCCGCCCGGGTCCATTGCCGGAAGTACTTGTCGAGAGCGTGTCCAATCCGCTTTCCGGGTCGTTCGCGCGGGGCCGTGGCCGACTTCAGGAGCCGGAGGACCGCCTTGTTCAGGCTGATCCCCTCGCGCTCGGCCAGGTCCCGGACGGCGCGCGACGTCGATTCGTCCAGGTCGCGGAGTGTGATCTGCTTCATGGGAATGCCTCACTCTGAGTCATTGTGAGGCATTGTAGCATCGTTCACCGCTCCACGCAGCCCTCTTACCCTTCTTCCGCCGCCAGCCCCGCCGTCGCCGCGATGTCCTCCTGCTTCACGTTGTCCACCTTGAAGCGATCCGCGCGTTTCTGAATGTCGTCGAGCGCCTCGTCGAACGGCGGGAGGACTTTCATGAAGCGCAGCGGGTTGACGCGGGCGACAACGAACGCGCGGAGGTACGGGCTCTTGAACCCCTTCGCCTGGAGCGCCTTGATGACCTCGGTGACGCGGGCGTCGAGCTTCTCGATCTTCGCCGCGCGCTTCTCGCGCATCGCGAGCGCCTTCTTGAGCGGCTCCTCGAACCAGCCGTCCACGCGCTTGAGGATCGGGTTGTACGCGCCGCCGCTGAAGCGGCCGTTCTTCTCGTAGCAGATCCCGAGCGTGGCGAACGCGGGCTCCTCGAACTCGAACTCGTGCGCGAGCTCGGTGCCTTCCGCGTCGCCGGCCATCGCGCGGTACATGCGGATGACCTCGAGCGACTTCTCGCGCAGGTTGTGCGACTTCTCGACGTTCAGCGCGAGGATCTTGTACTGGATCTCGGGGTCGGGGAGGACCAGCGCGACGATCGTCTTCGCGCCGAGCCGCGTCATCGCCTCCAGCCGGTGCCGCCCGTTCGGCGTCCAGAACACGTCCCCGGCCGGGACCGCCACGATCGGGTCGAAGTAGCGCGCGATCTTGCCGATGGTCGCCGTGAGCCGCTTCGCGTGCGCATCCGACAGGTCGCGCTGGAACGGCGTCGGGGCGACCTTGTCGATGGGAAGCGCTGCGAGGACGACCGAGGTGCCGCCAAGCGGCTCGCGGTATCCGCACAGGACCGCGCCCCCGGCGGCGGAGATGAGCTGCGCCAGCGCCTCGTCGGGCGAGGAAGGGCATTCGGTTGCGAGAAGGCCTTTCGATTTTGCCTCGGTGCGGCCTTTTTTCGCACGGGGCTTGCGGGGTGTCGCGGAGTTCTTCCTCGGCATCCTTCCCTCCAGGCCTACATGAGGAGTGTTGCGGTTCTGGCGAGAACGGACGACATGCCGGCCGGGGGGAGTTTCTCGATAAATCGTGCCCCTCGCGCCTTCCAGTCGAGCGAGTGAACGTGGTCGGACAGAACTACCCCACTCGTTGAGATTCCGTCAGGGAGCCTCACCTCGAAGGGATATCCCTTCGCCTTCGAAGTGACCGGGCAGAAAAGCGCAAGCCCGATCCTGGCGTTGTAGTCGCGCTTCGTCAGGACGACCGCGGGCCGGTGCCCGGCCTGCTCGTGACCTTCCGCCGGGTCAAACCTGAGCCAGACAAGGTCTCCGCGGTCCGGAACATACGCCGGCATCAGACAATCTCCCTTCCGCGGCGCGGACCAGCAAATGTTTCGCCATGGAGGTTCTTCTTAGTGACCCCGGCCAGGAGCTGGCGCAGAGTGAACCGCGGCTGGCCGATCGCGGAAACAACGAGCTTCCCTCCGATCACCTTCAGTTCGACCGGACTTCCCGGTTCCAGCTTGGCGTCCTGCGCGAGCGCTTTCGGGATTCGCAGTCCGAGACTGTTTCCCCAGCGTTGAACTTTGGCTTCCATGTGTGCCTCCTGTAGATACATTGAGTATACGGTCCAAGGCCCTACATCTCGAAGCCGTATCTCGCAGCCCCGCCGGCACGATCGAATTCCTCCTTGAGCGCGAGCTCGACAGCCTTGGATTCCTGGCCGGCTTTTTCCGGCGCGCCCGTCCGGAACGACGCAGTGATGAACTTTGGCATCGGCGTCCATCTCCATCCGCCGACCTGCTTCCTGCGGGCGATCCGGGCGAACGCCTTGAGGACTCTCCGCAGTCCTGCGGGATCCGGCTTCCCTTCCAAAACAAACATGTCCATGCCACGCTTGGTGTCGACGATTGCCGCCGAGAATTCGATCGGCGCGTGAGGCGGACCCTCGGGATCCCGGAGTTGGAGCCGAACGAGTTGGCCCTTGACCGCCTCACCGATGGAATTCCGGGTCCAGATCGCGGAATTGGGCTTCCCCTCGGCCCCTTCGAAGTCTCGGATGCGGGCGAGACGGAGGGCTTCTGGGATCCTCTCAGATCCCAGAAATTCCCAAAGGTCCTGGGCAGCGTCACCGTAGTCGGGAAATCCTCCGTCGGAGCGAGTCTCCGGTCGAACGATATCGTCGACGACGATGCCGCCCGCAAGACGACAGACGCGCCAGCAAAGGGAGGTCTCGACAAGTTCGTACCACAACCCCTCGACCTCCAGCCCTTCGCACAATTTCGCTGCGAACTCCAGCGAGATGTTGGAGGTCGAATCCAGAATCAGCGTGCGGTCATCCGGCGCAGAAAGAGCGAGCACCTGACGCAGAGGATTGTCCTTGTCCCCCGCGATTTCGAGGGGCCAAGACGTTCCGAGCAGCGTCGCCGCTTCCGCCGTCTTGAAAGCCTTGAGCCAGAGGCATGACAAATGAAAGGCCATCTTGCCTACCTGACTTTCACTTTGGCTTTCGGCTTCTCCTCCGCCTTCCCCATCGCCGCATACTCCGCCGGGCTCCCGCACGCGCAGACCAGGTTCCGGTCGCCGAAGAGCCCGTCCACGCGCCGCACGGTCGGCCAGTACTTGAAATCCTTCGATGCCGCCGTCGGGAACGCCGCCTTCTCGCGCGAGTACTTGTGCGTCCACTCCGCCGCCGTGACGCACGCCGCCGTGTGGGGCGCGTTGTGCAGCACGTTGTCCTCCGCGTCGGCCTTGCCCGCCTCGACTTCCTTCGCCTCGGCGTAGATCAGCAGCATCGCCTCGATGTACCGGTCGAGCTCCGCTTTCGGCTCCGACTCCGTCGGCTCCACCATCAGCGTCCCCGCCACCGGGAACGACAGCGTCGGCGCGTGGAAGCCGTAGTCCATCAGCCGCTTCGCAATGTCCTCGCCGCTGACGTGCGCGCTCTTGAGAAGCGGCCTCGGGTCGAGGATGCACTCGTGCGCCACGAAACCGTTCTTCCCCTGGTAGAGCGTCTTGTAGGCCTTGCCGAGCCGCTTCGCGACGTAGTTCGCCGCGAGGATCGCCACTTTCGTCGCCTGCGTGAGCCCGTCGCCGCCCATCATCGCGATGTAGGCCCAGCTGATGGTGAGGATGGAAGCGCTTCCCCAGGGGGCGGCGCTGATCGGGCCGATCGCCTTTTCGCCGCCGCATTTCACGACCGGGTGGCCGGGGAGGAACGGCGCGAGGTGCTTGCGGACGCAGATCGGGCCCATGCCGGGGCCGCCGCCGCCGTGCGGGATGCAGAACGTCTTGTGCAGGTTGATGTGGCAGACGTCGGCGCCGATGAGCGCGGGCTGCGTCAGGCCGACCTGCGCGTTGAGGTTCGCGCCGTCCATGTACATCTGGCCGCCCGCGTCGTGCACGACCTTCGCCACCTCGGCGATCGCTTCCTCGAACACGCCGTGCGTCGACGGGTACGTCGCCATAAGGCACGAAAGGTTCGCGGCGTGCTCCTTGACCTTCGCCTTGAGGTCCGCGACGTCGATGTTCCCGGCCTCGTCGCACTCGACCACGACGACCTTCAGCCCCGCCATCACCGCGCTCGCCGGGTTCGTGCCGTGTGCGCTGTGCGGGATCAGGCAGATGTTGCGGTGCGTCTCCTTGCGGGAAGCGTGGTACGCCTGGATCACGAGCAGCCCCGCGTACTCGCCCTGCGACCCCGCGTTCGGCTGCAGGCTCGTCGCGTCGAACCCCGTGATCGCCGCGAGCCAGTTCTCGAGGTCGCGGAAGAGCCGCTGGTACCCCTTGGCCTGCTCGACGGGCGCGAACGGGTGCAGCCGGCCGAAGCCGGCCATCGTCACCGGGACCATTTCGGCCGTGGCGTTCAGCTTCATCGTGCACGACCCGAGCGGGATCATCCCGGCGTTGAGCGTGTAGTCCTTCGCCTCCAGCTTGTGGAGGTAGCGGAGCATGTCGTGTTCCGAGTGGTACAGGTTGAACACCGGGTGAGTCAGGAAGGCCGACTTGCGCGCGAACGCCTTCGCCACTGCGGCTGTCCCCGTCGCGCGGGCGGCCGCCTCCAGCATGTCCTTCGGGCCGAAGACCTCCAGCAGGTCCGCGAGGTCCGCGTCCCCGACGGTCTCGTCGAGCGCGACGCCGAGCGTCTGCTCATCGAAGCGCCGCAGGTTGATCTTCTTCGCCTCGGCGCGCGCGAGGATTTCCTCCGTGCGCGGCCCGGTCTTCACCGTGAACGTGTCGAACACCGGCGCGTTCCCGACGTCCAGCCCGGCGCGCTTCAGCCCCTCGCGCAGCGTCGCCGTCATCGCGTGGACGCGGCCGGCAATGCGCTTCAGCCCCTCCGGCCCGTGATACACGCCGTACGCCGCGGCGCAGACGGCCAGCAGGACCTGCGCGGTGCAGATGTTGGAGGTCGCCTTCTCGCGGCGGATGTGCTGCTCGCGCGTGGCGAGAGCCATGCGGAGGGCGGTGTTGCCGTCCTTGTCCTTGCTGACGCCGATCAGGCGGCCGGGCATCGAACGCACGAACGCTTCCTTCGTCGCCATGAACGCCGCGTGCGGGCCGCCGTAGCCGAGCGGGACGCCGAAGCGCTGCGAGTTCCCGATCGCGATGTCCGCGCCGAACTCCGCGGGCGCCTTGAGCAGCGTCAGCGCCAGAAGATCCGTCGCCACCGCCACGAACGCCTCGGTCTTGTGCGCCGCTTCGCACGTCGCCGTGTAGTCGTGGATCGACCCGTCGGTCGCCGGGTACTGCACCAGCGCGCCGAACACGTCGCCGCCGAACGCCCACTTGCGGTGATCGCCGACAACGACCTTGATCCCGAGCGCCGCGCCGCGCGACTTCACGATCGCGATCGTCTGCGGGTGGCACAGGTCGCTCACGAGGTACGTCATCCGCTCGTCGTTCCGCCCGATCCGGTGGGACATCGTCATCGCCTCCGCCGCGGCGGTCCCTTCGTCGAGCAGCGACGCGTTCGAGATCTCCATGCCGGTGAGATCCTTCACCAGCGTCTGGTAGTTCAGGAGCATCTCGAGCCGGCCCTGCGAGATCTCGGCCTGGTACGGCGTGTACGCCGTGTACCACCCCGGGTTCTCGATGATGTTGCGCAGCACGACGCCGGGCGTGACGCAGTCGTGGTAGCCCATGCCGATGTACGACCGCCAGACCTGGTTTTCGGCGGCCATGGAAGCGAGGTCGGCGAGGGCTTCGCGCTCGGAGCGTGCGGCGGGGAGGTTGAGAGGCTTTTTCAAACGGATCGACGGCGGGACGACCTTGTCGATCAGCTCGTCGAGCGACTTGACGCCGCACGCGGCGGCCATGGCGTCGATGTCTTTCGGGGTCGGTCCGATGTGGCGGCGGGGAAAATCGTCGGTCGGGGGGAAGAGAGGCATTGAGTTGGCTCCGCGGAGTTGCGAGTTGCGGGTTGCGAGTTGCGAAGGAAGGCGGAAGCCGGTCATTCTAGGGCGAGCGCACGGGGGGTCAAACAATGCGGGGAGTTCGGGGTTGGGGGTTCCTGTTTCGCATTCCTCTCCTCCCGGTCGAGCGATACCATCAAAGACGCCATGAGCGAGCGCAAACCCATCCAACAGGGCTGGAACTCGTGGATCGACGAGCAGGTCGAGCGCGCCCGGCGCGACGGCGCGTTCGACAATCTCCCCGGCGCGGGGAAGCCGCTCAAGGACCTCGACCGTCCCTACGAAGAAGACTGGTGGCTCCGCGAGTTCCTCGAGCGCGAACAACTCTCCGTCACCCCCGAGCCCATCGAACTGCGCTCCCGCATCGACGCCCTGCGGGCCGAGGCCGGGAAAATGACCGACGAACGCGAAGTCCGCCGCCGCTTCGTCGCCATGAATTCCCTGATCGCCCGCTTGAACGCGATCCCTTCGCCCGACGCGCTCACGCCGGTCGCGCCGGCGGACATCGACGAGGAAATCCGGGCCTGGCGCCGGAAGCGCGGCGCCGGGCGGCAGGGCTAGTGCGCCTCGGCATCGTCCACACGGGAAGCTCCGCCTGCCGGTGCCACGTGGCGTTCCGGGCGGCGGCGCGGTCGCTGGGGCACGAGGCGGTGACCGTGCCGTGCGAGCGGATTGACGCAGCGCGTCAACGGCTCGCGGCGTGCGGCCTCGTGTTCGAGCACGCCGACACGTTCCGCGGCGTCCCGGAACGACGCCCCGAGCTGCGCTTCCTCCTCGAATCCTGGGGGTGCCGGCTGGCCGGGGCGTCGGCGGCGTCGGCGGCGCTGGCGGACGACAAGATCGCCGCGCACCGGGCGATGGAGCGCGCCGGGGTGCCGATGCCGCGGTGGCGGGCGTGGCGCGGCGCGGCCGCGCCGGGGCTGCCGTTCCCGCTCGTGGCCAAGCGGCCGCTCGCCCACGGCAGCGCGGGGCTGAGGTTCGTGCGGATGGCGGCGGAGTGGCGGACCGCATGGGGGCGGCTCGTACGCCCCGCGCTGCTCGAGGAATTCGTCGAGGGGCGCGAACTCGCGATCGCCGGATTCGAGGACCGCGGCCGCATCCGGTGGCTGCCGCCCGTGGAGGTCGCGGTGGCGCCGGGAAGCGTCTACTCGCACCGGCTGAAGTGGGGGGAGCGGAATCCGGGGAAGGCGCCGATGCGGCTGGCCGAGGGGCAAAGGCGCGAGCTGGAGCGGCTGGCGGCGCGGGCTTGGCGGGCGCTGGGACTCCGCGACTACGCCCGATTCGACGTCCGTTTCCGCGCAGACGGCGCGTTCCGCTTCCTCGAGGCCAATGCGCGGCCGAGCGTCGAGCCGGGGTCGGAGATGATGCTCGCGGCCGGGTGGGCGGGGATGCGCCCGGAGGACCTCGTCGCGCGGATCATCCGGCAGGCGCTACTTCGGAATCGGCCGAACCGCGACTGACGCCGGACGTATGATCTTTTCATGAGACGACTCGCCGCCGTGTTGGCCGCGCTTCTCCTGGCCGCGCTGATCGCCTGGCGGCTGCGCGGGTCCCGGCCGGCGGAAGAGGCTCGCAAGCCGGCGGAGGCGAAGCCGGTGGCGACGGCGGACCCGTTTGCGGCGGAGCCGGCGGTGACGGTCGCGACGGAGCCGCCGCCGCAGCCGGGGGCGAGGCACGACGTGATGGTCCCGTCCTTCCCCGAGAGCGAGGAGAAACGCGTCGCGTTGTCCCCAGGTCTCGCGTGGCTGGCGCGCTCCCAGAACGCGGACGGGTCGTGGGGGTTCGGGAGCGAGGAGGTCGAGGGCGCCGTGTGGTCGAAACAGGGCGCAACGGCGCTGGCCCTCCTGGCGTTCTTCGAGGCCGCTTACTCGCACGTCTCGAAGGAGGAAGTGGAGGGCGGGACGGTCGGGGAGGTGATCAAGCGCGGGCTGAAGTGGATGATTGCGAACCCGACGCAGGGGGCGTTCGAGTCGGCGGTGGCGGCCCTGGCGTGGGGTGAGGGGTACGCACTGACGAACAGCGCGATCCTGAAGCAGTACGCGGTGAAGGAGTATGCGACGCTGATGGAGTACCAAGGGGCGGACGGGGCGTGGAACGCCGACGCAGGGACGACGGCTTGGGCGGCGATGGCGGTGCGGTCGGCGCGGATGGGCGGGCTGGAGGTCCAGGCGGACGCGGAGGCGCGGCTGCGCGGGTGGTACGAAACGCGGCTCGCCGCCGGCGGAACCGTCACGGACGGCGCGGGGTGGCTGTGCGTCTACGGCGCAAAGGACTCTGCGGCCGAGGAGCAGGCCCGCGCGGCAGTCGGGACGCGCCTTCCGACGCTGGAGAGAGACCTGACGTCCGGTCTCCAGGCCGCGTGGGTGGTCCTGCTCGCGCATGAGGCGAAATCGGAAGATTGGGTCAAGTGGAAGGACTCGGTGTATGGCGGAATCCCCGCGTTCCAGGAAGCGCTTCCCCCTGCCGGCGGAGTCCAGGGAAGCGGGGCCGTGGTGCGGCACGCGCTGCGGCAACTGATGATCGAGAGTTTCTTCCTGTACGAGCGTTCGTACGGGATCCGTAAGCGGGAATAGGCGAGGTCCAAACCGGCATTTCGCAACCGCGGTCCGCGTCATAGCATGGACGTGGTGCGTGGAATTCCGCGCCTTGCCGGGACGCTTCCCCGATAACCGCAGGACTCTCTTTTGCGAGAGGTCGAGTATGCGCGCGTGGCGCGGGTGGCTGGTGGCGGTTCTCGTGATCGCCGCGGGAGTGGCGGGGCTGGTGGTGTATTCGCGGCGGACGGTGCCGGTGGCGGTGCGCGTGGTGGTGATCGGGCGCGGCAAGGTCGAGGAAAGCGTCACGAGCACGAAGGCGGGGTCGGTGCGCTCGCGCCGCATGGCGGACCTCGGGGTCGATGCCTCGGGGCTCGTCATGGAGCTCAAGGTGCGCGAAGGGGCGCAGGTGAAGGCCGGGGACCCGCTGCTGTCGGTGGACCGGCGGGAGCCCGAGGCGGCGCTGGCGGCGGCGGAGAAGGAGCTGGCGGCGTCGGAGTCGGTGCACGAAGAAGCGCGGGCGCGGCAAAAGGACGCCGTGCGGGAGCGCGCCCGGCTGGAGTCGCTTCGGCAGTCGGACTCCACGAGCCAGGCGGCGATTGACGCGGCGGGGACGGCGGTAGCGGTGGCGGAGGCGTCGGTGGCGGCGGCGGCGGCGCGGATCGAGGCGCGGAAGGCGGACGTGGAGCGGGCGCGGGTGCTGGTGAAGAAGTGCGACCTGGCGGCGCCGTTCGGGGGGGTGATTTCGGAGCGGCTGGTGGAGGAGGGGGAGTGGGTGAGCCCGGGGCGGGTGGTGCTGCGGCTGTTCGACCCGGCGCGGCTGTACGTGCGGGCGGAGCTGGACGAGGTGGACATCGCGGAGCTGAAGCCCGGGCTGAAGGTGCGGGTGGAGCTGGACCCGTGGAAGGGGCGGAAGCTGACGGGGGTGGTGACGCGGGTGTCGCCGGTCGTGTCGGAGGCGGAGGAGGAGAACCGGACGGTGGAGATGGAGGCGGAGCTGACGGGGGGGCTGGAAGGGCTGGAGCTGAAGCCGGGGACGTCGGCGGACGTGGAGGTGATCCTGCGCGAGGCGGACGACCGGCTGCGCGTGCCGGCGCAGGCGCTGATCGAGGGGAACCGGGTTCTGGTCGCGGGCGCGGACGGGAAGGCGCACGCGACGGAGCTGAAGATCGGGCTGCGCAACTGGGAGTTCGCGGAGGTGACGGGCGGGCTGAAGGAAGGCGACCGCGTGATCGTCTCGCTCGAGAGCGAAAAGCTGGTGGACGGCGTCGACATCACGATCGCGGGCGAGTCGAAGTAGCCATGGACGCCTCCGCGATCGGCGGGGCGGCGGCGGAGCCGATCATCCGGCTGCGCGGGGTCCGGCGCGAATACAGCATGGGCGGCCAGGTCGTGCGCGCGCTGGACGGCGTGGACCTCGACGTCGCGCGCGGCGAACTGCTCGTCCTCATGGGCCCTTCCGGCTGCGGGAAGTCGACGCTGCTCAACACGATCGGCTGCCTCGACCGCCCGACGTCGGGGTCGTACCGGCTGGACGGCGTGGAGGTGACAGAGCTGTCGGAAGCGGGCCGGGTGCAGATCCGCCGGGAGAAGATCGGATTCGTGTTCCAGACGTTCCACCTCGTGCCGCGCATGACGGCGGCGCGGAACGTCGAGTTGCCGCTGATGTTCGCAGGGGTGGACGCCGGCGAGCGGCGGAAGCGCGCCGAGGCCGGCCTCGCGGCCGTCGGGTTGTCGGCGCGCTCGCACCATCGCCCCGACCAGCTCTCCGGCGGCGAGCGCCAGCGCGTCGCCATCGCCCGCGCCCTCATCATGCGCCCCCCGATCCTCCTCGCCGACGAGCCCACCGGGAACCTCGACTCCCGCACCGGCGAGGAAATCGTCCGGATGCTCGTCGACCTCAACGCGCGCGGCCAGACCATCCTCATGGTCACCCACAGCCCCGACGTCGCGAAGATCGGCCACCGCGTCCTCCACATGAAGGACGGGAGGTTCGTGTGACCCCCCTCGACATCCTCGCCTTCGCCTGGCACGCCCTCCGCGCCCACAAGGTCCGCACCCGCATGACCTGGGCCGCCCTCGCCATCGGCGTCGCCTCCGTCCTCATCCTCACCGCCCTCGGCGCCGGCGCCCGCGACTGGATCGTCGACCGCTTCGCCTCCCTCGGCTCCAACATTCTCGTCGCCATGCCCGGCCGCACCGAGACGCGGGGAAGCGCGCCGATGACGGTCATGTCCACGCGCGACATTTCGCTGGCGGACATGGAGGCGGTGAAGCGGCGGATGCCGGGGGCGCGCAAGGTCGTGCCGATCGTCGTCGGCGAGGCGCAGGTGAGCTTCGAGCGGCGGGGAAGGGCCGCGACGGTCGTGGGGACGTCTCCCGGTTACCTGGAAGTCCGGGAGGTTCCCGTCGAGCTCGGCACGAACCTTCCCGACATCGAGGCATCGCGCGCGATGGCGGTGTGCGTCATCGGCCGCAAGATCCGGCGGGAGGTGTTCGGCGACCGCAACCCCCTCGGCGAGCGCCTGCGCGTCGGCGAGTCCCTCTTCCGCGTCGTCGGCGTCATCGCACAGCGCGGGCAGTCGATGATGGTGGACCTGGACGAAGTCGTGATGGTGCCGATCGCGAGCGGGATGCGCCTGTTCAACACGCGGGGGCTTTTCCGGCTCATGGTGCAGATCGGGCCCGCGGCGGACGTGGCGAGGTCGACGGCCGTGCTCGAGCGGATCCTCGCCGACCGGCACGACGGCGAACTCGACTTCACGATCCTGACGCCGGGCGCGATCGCCGCCACGCTGACGGACATCGTCGGGCTCATCACCGCCGCGCTCGCGGCGATTGCCGCCATCTCGCTGCTCGTCGCCGGGATCGGCGTCATGAACGTCATGGTCGTGTCCGTCACCGAACGCCAGGCGGAAATCGGCCTGATGAAAGCCCTCGGCGCCGGCAACGCGCAGGTCCTCGGCCTTTTCCTCGCCGAGGCCGTCACCCTCTCCCTCTCCGGAGGCCTCTTCGGAATCGCCGCTGGCATCGGCGCAGCCGCTGCGGGCCGCGCCGCGTTCCCCGATTTCCCCTTCCACGTCCCCCCGTGGGCGATCGCGCTCGGCGCCGGCGTCGCCGTGACCGTCGGCGTCGCGTTCGGCATTATCCCCGCGCTGCGCGCCGCCCGCCTCGACCCGCTCGAGTCCCTCCGGAGGAAAGCCTGATGCCCCTCGGCGACCTCTGGCGCCTCCTCCTCGAAACGCTCCGCACCCAGCGGCTGCGCACGTTCCTCACGATGCTGGGGATCGTGATCGGAAGCGCCTCGGTGGTGCTGCTGAGTTCGATCGGGCAGGGGACGCGCGAGGGGCTGCTCGCGATGTTCTCGCAGTTCGGCTCAACGATCATCGGGGTGCAGCCGGGGAAGGTGAAGACGTTCGGGATGGGGCCGGGGTCGATCGGCGGGACGACGCGGCCGCTGACCGTCGAGGACGGGCTGGCGCTTCGCTCGGTCCCCGGCGTGCTCGCCTCGGCGCCGCACGTGATGGGGTCGGCCGAGGTTGAGGCGGGCTCCCGCGTCCGGCACACCTACGTTTACGGCACCGTGGCGGAGGACCAGCGCGCCCTTGCGTGGAGCGCCCGCATCGGCACGTTCCTGCCCGAGGGCGACCCCGACCAGGCCCCCGCCGTCTGCGTCCTCGGCTCGAAGACCGCCGCCGATCTCTTTCCCGGCGCAAACCCCCTCGGCTCGCGCGTCCGCATCGGCGGCACGCGCTTCGCCGTCTGCGGCATCATGGCCCCGCGCGGGCAGATGCTCGGGTTCGACTTCGACGACATGGTGATCATCCCGGTGAAGCGCGCGATGCGGATGTTCAACCGGGTGGACGTGAACGAGATCCACGTGCTGGCGACGAGCCGCGCGATGATCCCTTCGGTGATGGCCGGCATCCGGAGGGTGATGAAGGACCGTCACGACGGGGAAGAGGACGTGACGGTGATGAGCCAGGCGGACGCGCTGTCGATCATCGACGAGGTGCTGAACGTGATGACGTACGGCGTGCTCGCGATTGCGGGGATTTCGGTCCTCGTCGGCGCGATGGGGATCCTGACGATCATGTGGGTCGGCGTTCACGAGCGCACCGGCGAGATCGGCCTCATCAAGGCGCTCGGCGCGACGGACGGGCAGGTCATGCTGGTGTTCCTCGCGGAAGCGGCGTTCCTCTCGCTCCTGGGCGGCGTCGTCGGGATCGCGTTCGGCGCCGGGGCGGGGTGGGCGATCGAGCGCGCGTTTCCCGTGATCTGGGTCCGGACGCCGCTCTGGGTTATCCCGGCCATGATGGGCGTGTCGCTGACCGTCGGCATCCTCGCGGGTCTCATCCCGGCCGCCCGTGCGGCGCGGCTCGATCCGGTCGAAGCGCTCCGCGCCGAGTAATCCCGAGGCATTTCGCGCTCTTAGGTGGAAAATTCCACTCTTCCGGGTTTCACTTCTCACCTCCTCCCCCCGGAAAATCCACCGTGACCGGCACTCAACGCAGACTACTGGCCCTCGCCCTGGCCGTCCGCCGCAACTTCATGGCGCGCGACCAGGCCGCTGCGGCCATGGACGCGCTGTCGACGCAGACGGCGGCTGTCGGAGTCCCGTTCAAGGGCGCCGCCGCGGAAACCGTCAAGCCCGGCACCCTTCCGTCGGAAACGCTCGGCTCCGGAAACGATGCGACGGCGCCTCTGTCCGCCCTTCTCCCCACGATCTGGGCGGGCCTCGCTCCCGCGGACCGCGATACCCTCGAGCGCGAGTTCGATGACCTCGAGTCCGACCCACCCCGCGCGGCGCTTCTCATGGAGCGCTCCGGCTTCGATTCCAGCGTCTGGAAACCGATGTGGGGGATCTCCAACCCGCCCAAGCCGGCGCCCCGCCCGGGGTCCACCGTCGCCATTGCCCCGAGCAGTTCGGCCCCCGTCGGCCGCAAGAGCGAGCTTCCTCCGCCGATCGTGCTCAAGGGGAGCCTGCCGTCCGAGTCGTCAGGGGTGGGGAAGGACTCGCGCTACGAACTGAAGCGCGAGCTGGCGCGCGGCGGGATGGGGCGCGTGCTCATCGCGGTGGACAAGACCATCGGCCGCGAAGTCGCGATCAAGGAAATGCTGACGCCGGTGACGCGCGTCGCCCGGGCGACCACCGCTCCCGGCACCGGCCTGCACGGCGAACTCGAACGCTTCCTCCGCGAGGCCCGCATCACCGGCCAGCTGGAGCACCCGAACATCGTGCCGGTGTACGAGATTGCGGAGAAGGACGACGGGTCGGTTTTTTACTCGATGAAGCTCGTGCGCGGGCAGTCGATGGCGGACCGGCTGCGAGACATCCAGCGGCGGCTCGAGCTCTCGCCGGGCGAGAAGATGGCCGAGCGGCTGAAGATGCTCGACAACTTCACGGACGCCTGCCAGGCGATCGCCTATGCGCACAGCCGCGGCGTCATCAACCGCGACCTGAAGCCGTCGAACATCATGCTCGGGGACTTCGGGGAAACGCTCGTGCTGGACTGGGGGCTGGCGCGCGTGAAGGGGCAGGACGACAAGGCGCGCAAGGACCTGATCCAGGCGACGGCGATGATGACGAAGAGCCCGGAAGCGCCGTCGCGGCCGGACTCGACGAAGCTGACGATCGACGGGTCGGTGATCGGGACACCGAGCTACATGCCGCCGGAGCAGGCGCGCGGGGAGCTGGACGACATCGACGAGCGCAGCGACATCTACTCGCTCGGGGCGATCCTCTACGAGCTCGTGACGGGCCTCGCGCCGTTCGAGGGGCCGAGCGCCGAGATGGTCCTCCGCTCGGTCATCCACATGGACCCCGTGTGGCCGACGGAGCTCGACAGCCGCGCCCCGCGCGAGCTTGAGGCGATCCTGAAGAGCGCCCTCCACAAGGAGAAGTCCCGCCGCCTCGACTCCGCGCTCCGCCTCGCCTCCGAGGTCCAGGCGTTCCGCGACGGCCGCAGCGTCAGCCTCTACCAGTACACCGCTTTCGAGCAGGTCGCGCGCTTCGTGAAGCGCAACCGCGTCCTCACTGTCGTCTTCTGCGCCCTCGTCGTCGCCATGGTCGTCGGGACCGTCGCTTCGCTCACCTACGCCCGCATCGCGCGCGACCAGTCCGCCGAGGCCCGCAGCGCCGAGGCCGACGCCCGCACCGCCGAAACCGCCGCCAAGAAATCGCGCGACGCCGCCGAGGCCGCCGCCGTCCGCGCCGAGGGGCTCCGCCTCGCCGCCATCGCCAAGCCCCTCGCCGATGACAGCGCCGGCGCCTCCCTCCTCCTCGCCATCGAGGCCGCCCGCCGCGCCCCCGGCGTCTCCGCCAACAACGCCCTTTACGCCGCCCTCTTCCACCTCAACGAACGCGCCAAGCTCATCGGAAGCGAACTCGCCGTCAACACCGGCCGCTTCAGCCCCGACGGCCGCTTCGTCGCCACCGGCGGCGAGGACTTCGTCGTCCGGATGTGGGACGCCGCCTCGGGCAAGGAGGTCAAGCGCTTCGACGACGGCCGCGACGGCGTGCGGCAGGTGGAGTGGAGCGGGGACGGGAAGCGGATTGCGGGGCTGTTCAAGGACGGGGAGGCGCGGGTTTACGAGGTGGAGCGGGGGCTGACGCTGGCGGTGCTGCAGGGGCATACGGGGGTGGTGAACGGGATCGCGTGGCGGCCCGGGACGGCGTCGCAGGTCCTGACGTGGTCCGTGGACGGCACGGCGCGGGTCTGGGCGGCGGCGACGGGGGAGAGCGTCGTGCTGAAGCCGACCGGTGCGCCGGTGAACTGGGCGGAGTTCAGCGCGGACGGCGCCGCGGTGGTGACGGGGACGGAGGATGGCGACGTGCGGATCTGGGACGTCGGGACCGCAAAGGAGCGCGCCGTCTGCCGGTCGTCGCTGGGGAAGATCATCCGGGTGCACTGGAGCCCGGACGGCAGGCGCGTGGCGGCCTCGGGGGCGGAGGGAGGCGCTGAGGTCTGGGACGCTGCGAATGGCGCTTCCGTCGCCCGCGTGGCCGGGGCAGCCGCAAGGCCCGTCATGGAGCTCCTGTTCGCCTCCGACGGCGCGACGGTCGCCCTTCAGAACGACCTCGGCCGCGTCGTCGTCATGGATGCCGGCCTGGCGCGCAACGTGCGCGAATTCGAAGCGCCGTGGCTGACGCCCCGGACGATCACGCCCGACTGGAAATACGCGCTGCGGCCCGCAGGGTTTTCGGCGCAAGTCGTTGAGACGGAAACAGGAAACGTTGTTTCGCGACTGAACGCCCATGAGTACGGGCTCCGGGAGGCCGTGTTCAGCGCGGATTACCGCAAGGTCCTGACCTGCTCCAACGACCGGATGGCGTTCGTGTGGTCGACGCTCCCCGGCGAGCAGTTCCAGCGGCTGCCCGCCGCCCCGCCGGGCTCCCGGTTCTGGTTTTCGGACATGGAGCGAGTCCTCGTCGCGGGCGACGACGGAGTGCCGAGAATCGTCGACGCCGCGACGGGCGCCGTGGAGAAGACGCTGCAGTTCGACGCCCGCGAATTCCGAAGCCTCTCCGTGTCGCGCGACGGGAAGTGGATCGCGGGGCTGATCGCGGGAAGCGACCGCGTGCACTTCATCAGCGTGGACTCGGGGAAAGTCGAAAAGGAAGTCCGCGCGGGGAAGCCGCTCACGGAGGGCGTGTGGAGCTGCACGGGCTCGGCGTTCTGCGTCGCGCTTCCCGGCCGCGAATTCCGGGTGTGGCGCGTGCCGTCGATGGAAGAGGTGGGTTCGCTGGTGCTGAAGGACCCCGACGTGAACAAATGGTCTGTGAGCCCGGACGGGCGGTGGTTCGTGACGTCGAACGCGTCGCAGCAGGACATGACGCTGTACGACGTGGCGGCGGGGACGTCACGGCACCTGTCGGGGCACACGGGACACGTGCTGACGGTGATCTTCATGCCGGACAACCAGCACATCCTTTCGTGCGCGGCGGACGCTTCGATCCGCTACTGGTCCGTCGACAGCGTGAAGCCGATCGGGTACTACCGGCTGACGTCGATCGAGGAGGTGTACCCGGTCGTGAGTTCGGACGGGCGCCTGTTCGGCGCGCACACCGGCGGGGCGCCACGCCTGATCCGGATCGAACCGGGGACGATGACGGATTTCGCGACGCTCCCGGACGACCTGGGCCTCGGGCAGATCCAGTTCACCAGCGACCCGGAGTGGTTCCTGATCAGCGACCGGCTTGGCCAGCGGCGCGTTCCTCTCGATCCGTTCGCGGCCGCCGTTGCCGTCGCCCCGCGCGAGCTGCACCCGGCGGAGCGAAACCGCTGGGAAGTCGGCACACCGGCGGAGCGGGAAGCGGCGCGGGTGAAGTACAACGACGAGCACCCGTCGATGCTCATGACCTGGATCCAGGGACGCGACGCGCTCAAGGATGGCGACCAGGACAAGGCGATCCGGCTGTTCCAGAAGGCGATCGATATGCTCCCGCGCTACCCGCTGGCGTGGCTCTCGCTGGCCGCGGCGCACGGCTCCCGGGCGCAGGTCATGGACCCGAAGGATCCCGGCCGGGACAAGGAACTGGAAGAGGCTTTCAAGGCGCTTGCGAAGGCGGTGGAGCTGGGCGAGGCCCCCGAAGGATTGCGCTCGGAGCGGATGCTGGACCCGCTGAAGTCGGACCCGCGGTTCGAGCAGACGTTGAAGAAGACGACGGAGAAGTAGCAGGGCGGAGCGGACGTTTCCCGCGCCCTATCCCTTTTCATCCCCGTCGAGCGCCGGCACTCCTTCTGGGAAAAACGGCGAGGTCGCGGATGGAAAAGGATGAAAAGAATGGCGCTGACTTTGGCTCGCTAAACAAAAGCGCCTCCGTGTGCCGATGAGGTTGTGTCACCAAACTCTCGAGCACTCCGGAGGCGCGATGCGATCTTCATTTGTTTTCGGCAAACGACCATTTCAGCTG
>CAZPWT010000041.1:0-72806 GCA_964590435.1 uncultured Planctomycetia bacterium | reverse complement strand
GACATCGCCGCCATCCCGACTCCCATCCTGCTCTTCCATTACCGGGTCGTTGAGTCGCTCCGAAAATGCCTCGGCAGGTACGGGCCTCACTTCTTGAGCTCACGGCGAGCGAGGGCATAGGAGGTTCAATGGATACTCAGGCTCCCCCGCCGACGAAAAAAGGCGCGGCTTTTGGCCGCGCCTCGGGAACCGTGGTCGAACCGGCTTACTGCGCCTCCTGCTCCTCCGTCTCGTCGATCGTCTCGTCCTTGGGGCGCGCGAGGTACTTGTCCCACAGCGCCGCGCCCAGCGCCTTCTTCATGAACTCCGGGCTGTAGAAACCGAACTCCTCGAGGAACGCCTTGAGGGAGCTGATCCGGGCGAACGCCTGCTCGGCCCCGCGGGCCTTCGTGATGTCGTCCAGGAAGCCCTTCACCTTGGCGCGGAAGTCGGAGTTGTGCGCCTCGTAGGCCTCCAGCGACTGGATGTCGTGCACGAACTCGTCGTTGGCGGCCTTGGTGCGGGCGGCGAAGGCTTTCTTGCCCTCGTCCATGAGGCGGCGGTAGGCGCCCTCGCGGTAGAGGCCGATTTCCTGCAGCTTCTTGCGAAGCAGCGGGGCCATGGCGAGCTTGCCTTTCCGTACCTCATCACGCAGGAACATCACGGCCGCGACGGCGTCCTTGGGCGTGGGTGCGAAGGTTTTGCTTTCCATGGCGTCCTCCTTCCGGGGATGGGCGCGAAACGGCGGGGACTTCATGTCAGTAAGACGCTGCAGGGTTCAGGTCAGTTTGCTTTTCTTCGTTTTTTGAGAAGTGCAATCCGGGTGCCGGGCCCGAGGAATGTTGGGGTGTTGGGCTAACCTTCCGCAAGATATTTTGAGCTATGGCTTTACGGAATTTCGTCGTCCCCGCGCTCCCGCGCCCCCTGGCGGCAGAACTGTCCCTTCCGGTAAACACTTGTACTTCCCTTGCCACTTCTTGCTCCACAGGACTCCGTGAACCCCGCGACGTTGCACCCCGCCCCTCCCGTATAATCCACGCATGCCCTCCCCCGGCATCAGCGTCTCCCCCGAGCTCGACACCGACCGCGAAACGCGCCTCGCGCCGCTCTACCACGTCATCCTCATCGACGACCAGCTCCACACCTACGAGTACGTCATCGACATGGTGACCCACGTGTTCCGGAAGTCGTGGGAAGCGGCGCTGAAGCACGCGGTCGAGGTGGACTCGACGGGGCGAACGATCCTGCAGACCTGCGCGCTGGAGGTGGCGGAGCTGAAGCGCAACCAGGTGAAATCCTACGGGGGCGACTTCCGTCTGGGCTCCTCTGTCTCCATGAACGCCGAAATCGAACCGGCGGAATAGCCCCTATCCGCAGCTCTTTCCCTTTCCCTTGCCCTTGCCCTTGCCCTTTCCCTCGCCGTTTCCCCCCGCGATCGCCCGCACCGCCCTCACCACCTCATCAAACATCCCCGCCGTCAATCTCCCGGTGTTCGTGTTCTGCCGCGACACGTGGTACGTGTCCACCAGCACCGGCCGCCCCGGCACCCGATGCACCGCCCCATGCGCGAACGGCCACCGCGCCAGCCGCTCCCCCCAGATCCTCAGCACCGCGTCGTGGCCGATGCGCCCGATCGCCAGCAAGACCCGCGCGTTCTTCAGCAGCGCCAGCTCCTTCTCCAGCCACGGCCGGCACGCCTCCAGCTCCCCCGGCGTCGGCCTGTTCCCCGGCGGCGCGCACCGCGCGGCGGCGGTGATCCAGCAGTCGCGCAGCTCCAGCCCGTCGTCGCGCCCCGTCGTCCGCGGCTGTGACGCCAGCCCCGCCCGAAACAGCGCCGGGTACAGGAAGTCCCCGCTCGCATCCCCCGTGAACATCCGCCCCGTCCGGTTCGACCCGTGCGCCCCCGGCGCCAGCCCCACCAGCACGATCCGCGCCCCCTCGTCCCCGAACCCCGGCACCGGCCGCGCCCAGTACGCCTCCCCCGCATGCCGCCGCGGCGGCTTCGCGCTGCACGCCCGCCGGTGCTTCACCAGCCTCGGGCACTTCTCGCAGCGGCAGAGCTCCCGCGTCAACCCCGCCAGCGTCACTTGGGTTCCTCCCGAACTTCCTGCTCCGTCGAGAGGAGGTACTCGACTCCGTTTTCGACTCGGCGCACGACGCCCGCGGCATCGGTGATCCAGAGCTCGTCGGGATATTCCGGATCCGATGGAACCCGTGCATAGCGCCTCGCCGGGACCTGTTCGCCGCGAACCGTGAGGACCTCCTCCGACTGCAGGTCGTATCGGCAGACCGATACGTATTCGTAGTTCGAAGTCCCCCATGCGGCCACTGTCAGCGTGTCGAGACGCGCGAGGCTGGCCCGCTCGAGAAGCCGCGGGAGGATCGCCCTGGGAACGATCGGCCATCCTTCGCTCCCTGCGAGTCGGGTCGGTTCAGCACCCTCCATGGGCTCCCCGCCATCCCGTTCCACGGAGACCCAAGTCATTGTCCCATGATCGAGGATGCTTCGAGTGCGGGCGTCCCGAACGACAGGGTCCAGGCGATCCTCGACCTCGTATCGGCGTCCCGCGGCAAACAGGTCGGTGCGAAAGGTCGTCTCGCGAGGAACCATGGGGGTGTCGCCCGTCGGCTCGTGGACTTTGACCAGAAATTTCCAGCCGGCGGGTTCGGCTGAAGTCGACACGCATTCCCACCCGATTCGGGCTCCCCCGCGACGGGCCTCGTACCACCGGGGCTGGCCGATGGCCTGCATCGCCTCCCGGCCGAAGGCGGGATCAAGCCACCGGCAGATCGCCTCGATGCGGGCGGCGGCCGGAGGACTCTTCTCGCGCGCGAGCGCGTCGCGAAGAGCCTGGAGGCCCTCCGGCTCGGATGCCAACTGGGCGGCGGCGAGAGCGCGCGCGTCGAGGTCGTTCCCCCTCAGCGCGTCGAGCCGACGGTCGAGGATCTTCGCGCGAGCCGCAATGCCGTCGAACCCTGACTTCAGCCAGTCATCGCGAGACACGGCCGTCAGGACGCAATCATCCCGCGTGATCCGGACAACCCCGTGCTCGTCGGAGAGCCAGTAGTCTGTCGGCATCCCCTCTCCAAGGCTTCTCTTGTGAACATAGTGCCGAGCCCTGACTTCCTTGCCGTCGATGCTCACGGGGTCCTCCCCCGCGAATTCCACGAACCACGGCCGGTAACTGCGCGGATCGCCGCGGGTGAACTCGTCGCAGGCCAGAGCGATGGCCGGAAGACGGGCGAGCGAAGCGCGTTCGACCTGGTGAGTGAGGCACACCTGGCAAGTCGCCGGAAGATTGGCTCCAGGGTGACTGGACCTGTATCCACCAATCCTCCGTCCCTGGCGATCGAAGTCCGTGCCGCGAGCCTCCAGGATCACGGGCCAGCGGCCGGGGTCGTGCCAGCGTGCGCGCCAGAAGGACACATGACCGTTGGCATTCACCGACTGGAATGCCGCCCATAGCGGGCGCAGCATGGGATCCTTGCCCGTATCGACGGACCAGCTGTCGAGGATGACGGCGCCGCCTTCGGCGACAGCGGCCTCGCCGCTCCAGCTGAGACCGGGGAGTCCGGCGCCGGGTGAAGGAGAAGCCGAGATCCACTCCGCGCCGCAAATCTTTCCATCCCGCTCGAGCCTGAAGTAACGGCGGTCGCTCAGCCGCGAGAGCAGCTCCGGGGCAAATTCCGGGTCAAGCCAGCGGATGCAGCGCTCCAGGCGCTGACGCAGATCGGGATCGGTGGCAACGGCCAGCCCTTTGCGCGCCGGATCGAGCGCCTCCGCGCACGCCAGCACGCGCAATTCCGCGTCGTTCCGTTCCTTGTCGCCCTGCGCGGCCAGCAGTTTCTCGACGCGGCTGGCCCCCTCCTTCATCCGCCGCGATTCGGGATCCAGTCCCGCGGCCTTCGCTTCGGCCTCGGTCACCCGGTCGTACTCAGTCCCGTCCACGAGAACTCTCAGCAATCCGTCCGAGTCTGAAATCCAGTACTCCGTACGCGGCCCGGCTTCATCCATCCCGTGGATGTAGACGCGAGCCTCCATCACCCTCCCCAACGCCTTCAGCGGCCGGACTTCCGCAAATTCAACCCGGTAGGCGCGGCACTCCGTCCCCGACTCGGAAAACATGAAGTGCACCGGCAGTTCCAGCTTGTCGATCCGGGCCAGCGAGGCTCTTTCGAGGAGCTCGGGAACCAGGACGTCGACGGAGAACGGACCGTCCTGCATCGGCTGCAGCTTCTCCAAGGCCCCCCCGTAGTAGGGAGCGAAAGTCGCGGCATCCTCCCGGTTGATGGAAGTGATCCGGACGCGGGAGTGTTCCCAACTGAATCGCCGATCCCACTCGAGGAATCCCTCCGACGTCCAGATCGCGTCGATCGGTGTCAAACCGGGATCGTGGTGAGTCCTCAGCTCAAGACTTCTGTGGCACAGCTTGCCGTCCGCGTCCGGCTCGTCCGTCTCATGGACGAAGACCCAGGTCCGGTCGCCTCCCTCGCCCTTCAGCTGCGCCGTCTGATGCTCGACTCCGAGCGGCTTCCCGCCGGACTTCGCAAGGAACCACCGGTCCTTCCAGACCGCTTCGAGTTTCTCGCTTTTCAGCTGGACCCAAAGCCAATCGACAATCGGCGTGAGCCTCGCCCGCACTTCCTCATCGGTCGTCGCCGCGAGCACTTCGCTTGCCCGCTTCCAGGCCAACCCGTCGGCAGCCCAGAGGACCTGCGTGGCCGCGGCGCGCACGCCCGGTTCTTCCGCTCCCAGGTCCTGCAAGGCGCGCTCGATGGCGTCCTCCGCCCGGGCTCGCGGGATCCAGAGAATCAGAAAGAGAAGAATGAGGGCAGGGGAGATTCGCATCGATCTTCCGATGGTTGTTCGGATGGGTACGAACGCTCCTTCAAGGTCTTCGGAATTGTAGCCTTGCCACGACAAATCTTCTCTCCGCCGAAGGCTTCGCGTACAAGTTCGCCATGCCCGCAACTCCCACCCTGCGCTTCCTCCCCCCGATGGCCGCCGCGATCGCGGTGGGCGACGAAGCGGCGACGGCGCGGGCGGCGCGGGCGGCGCGGCGCGGCGGGGTTTCGGCGGAGGCGATCTTCGAGGCGGCGCTCCAGATGTACCTGTTCGCGGGGTATCCGCGGGCGATCATCGGGCTGGCGGCGGTGGCGAAGGCGATCGGGCCGGCGCGGAAGCCGCTGACGGCGGGCGGGGTGGGCGGGTGGTCGAAGCGCGGGATCCGGCTGTGCCGGCGGATTTACGGGCGGTCGACGGAGCGGATGCTGGAGAACATGCGCGCGCTGCACCCGGCGCTGGCCGAGTGGATCGTCTGGGAAGGGTACGGCAAGGTCCTGTCCCGCCCCGGGCTCACCGCCGCGGAGCGCGAGGCGTGCGCCGTGGCGTCGCTGGCCGCCCTACGCGCCTGGCCGCAGCTCGAGAGCCACGCCCGCGGGGCGCTCCGGGTCGGCCTCCCGGCCGCCGCGCTGCGCCGCGCCGCCGGCCCTTCCCCCGAATCCCGCCGGATCGTCCGGGCGGCGGAGAAAGAAATTCTCTCCAACCCGAGGGGTGGAAAGTCGTAAAAGAGAGGTCCCCGGCGGGCCCGTGCCTGCCCCAAGCGGAGAAAACGATGCGCGCATTCCTGTTCGGGCTGGTGCTGGCCGTGATGGCGACGCCGGCGATGGCGCAGGGCATTGACCCCCTGAACGACGAGCCGCCGCACATCGGGCCGAGCGAGACGGAGAACGTGGTGGGGCACATGACGTCGAAGCTGGCGCGCGGTTTCGTGAACATCCTGACGTGCATCGGGGAGATCCCGAACCAGATGGTGAAGGTGGGGCACGAGAAGGGGTTCTGGGCGGGGATTTCGCTGGGGTTCCTGAAGGGGCTGGGGATGATGGTGGTGAGGTTTGGCGCGGGGGCGTTTGACATGGTGTTCTTCCTGAGTCCGTGGCCGGACGATTACAAGCCGGTGCTGGAGCCGGAGTATGTTTGGGAGTAGGGCGGGGTGGAAAAGGCAACGACAAGACGGCGAATTTCCAAGTAAGGGGCGAACTTCAAAGGGTCAACTTCAAGCAGGCCCGATCCGCGCCCTCCCGTCTCCTTGAAGTTGACTGTTTGAAGTTGCCGTTTTCTTGAAACTTGAAATTTTGTCGTTGCTGTTTCCCCCCCCCCGCTCCCCGCTAGACTGCGGGTCGAATGAAGCGCCTCTTCTCCGCCCTCCTCCTCCTGGTCGCTGCCCTCCCCGCCGCGGCCGACCGCGCCGCCGCCGAGGCCGCCGTCCGCGAGGGGGACGCGGCGCTGCAGGCGAAGAACCTGAATGGCGCGATCGCGTCGTACTCGCGCGCGGTCGAGGCCGATCCCGACTGGGGGCAGGCTTGGGGGAAGCGCGGGATCGCGAAGTACCGCTCGGCGCTGTACACGGCGGCGCTGGAGGACCTGGGGATCGCGAAGTCGCTGGAGCCCGCGGTGAAGGACTGGATGTTCTGGCGGGCGCAGGCGTACCTGTACCTCGACCGGCCGGTGGAGATGCTGGAGGAGACGGAAGCGCTGCACAAGGCCTTCCCTGCCGACCTCGACGCGCGGTCGCTGTACGGCCGGGCGCTGATCCGCGCCGGCGACGTCGAAGGCGGGATCGCGCAGCAGGAGAAGGCGTTCGAGGATTCGCGCGGGGACCCGCAGCTCCCGATCCGCACCGAGGGGTACCAGCGGCGCGCGGACTGGAAACTGATGCAGGAGGCGGCGGAGGGGGCGATCAAGGGGGGCGCGCCGAGCACGATCCTGCACCTGCACCGCGCCGTGGCGCTCGTCGAGCGCGGCGACTTCAAGGGCGCGGACGCCGCCGCGAAGGAACTCGCGGGGCGCGGCCCGAGCGTGACGGCGACGATGGCGCGGCTCTACCTCGAGTCCTCGCCGGACGCGGGAGCGTTCTTCGACGCCGTCGCCGCCGCCGCGGACATCGACACCGTCCTCGCGAGCTCGAGCACCGCCGAGGCGACCAACATCGCCGCCCGCGCCCTGTTCCTCGCCGGCCGCGAACGCGATGCCGTCGACCTCCTCGAGTCGCGCGGCCGCCGCACCAACTTCGAGACCCTCTTCTGGCTCGGCGCCGCCCAGTGGAAACTCGGCCGCTTCGCCGAGGCCAAGGCCGCCCTCGCCGACGCGCGCCGCTTCAACCCCTACCTCGCCCGCCACTCGATCCGCGTGAAGGACTTCGACGCGTTCGTGACGTCGGTCGACCGCGAACTGCAGGGCGAGGGCGCGCAGCCCGAGCGGCTGCGCCTCGGGCGCGAGCAGGCCGTGCACCTCCTCACCGTCGCCGAGATCGAGGCGCTCGTCCGCCGCTACCGCTTCCAGCGCGCCGCGGCGGAGTATGAGACCCTGCTGCCGACGCTGAAGAGCGCGCTTCGCAAGGCGGAGGTGGAGGAGCGGCTGCCGCAGGTCAAGGGGATGGCGGGCGCGCTGGCGAAGCTGGTCGCCGCGGTGAACGGCGGCAAGGCGAAGCTCAAGACGAAGGTCGGCAAGTCCGAGCTCACGATCACGAAGGCCGATCCCGAGGCGTTCGACTTCACGATCGCGGGCGGCACGGGGCGCTTCCCGTGGGCCTACCTCGACCCGGAGAATTTCTGCGACCTCGCGGCGCAGGCAGGGCTGACGGCGGACGACAACTACGGCCTCGGCTGCCTCGCGTGGGACGCCGGCCTCCGCGACCGCGCCGCGGCGCTCTTCGCCGACGTCTGGAAGTCCAAGGCCGCGCTTCGCAAGGGCATCACCGCCTTCATCGCGCGCCGCCGGGGCGTCGCGGCGCCGGACGACGGGTTCGTGTGGTTCCGCGGGCAGTACGCGACGAAGGAAGAGAAGGCGAATCTCGAAAAGGGGCTGTTGCCGTGGGAAGGCGGATGGGTTCCCGCGAAAGACCGGGAGCAACTGGCGAAAGGAATGGTGCAGGTGGACGGGAAGTGGCTTCCGGGGGACGAGGCGAAGCTGCTGGCGCGCGGCTTCCGCAAGCTGGATGGCAAGTGGGTGACGGGCGAGGAGTGGGACGAGCACCACAAGAAGTGGGAGAACGCGTGGGTGGAGGAGACGGCGCACTACGCGATTCGCACGAACGAGTCGGAGACGTTCGCGAAGGACCTGGCGGGGCTGATGGAGCCGGCGTACGAGGCGTACAAGTCGTACTACGGCGGCGCGGAGCCGAAGCTGGCGTCGAAGGAGAAGATGACGCTGTGGGCGTTCCGGACGTACGACGACTACCGGCGCTACTGCGTGGAGAAGAAGGCGGAGGACCATCTCGGCGCGGCGGGGTTCGCGACGAGCGACTCGCTGACCGTCGTCGGGTGGAACAAGACCGGCAACCGCATGCAGTTCCTGCAGACGATGGCGCACGAGGCCGCGCACCTCTACTGGTTCCGCGTCGCGCCCGGCGCGAAGGCCGCGAGCTGGTTCGCGGAGGGAATGGCGACGTACTTCGAAGGGTTCGACTGGGACGGCAAGGCGTGGAAGTTCGGCGGCGTCCCCGACAGCCGGCTGCCGCGCATCCGCGACGCGATGCAGGAGGGGCGTCACATCCCGCTGGCCGACCTCTGGAAAGGCGACGCGCTCGCGCTGATCAACAGCGACGCGCAGAAGGCGCTGCTGTTCTATTCCGAGTGCTGGGCGATCAACTACTACCTCACCGAGACCGGCAACGCCGCCTACCGCAAGGCGTGGGGCGAGTACCGCAAGTCGGTCGCGGACGGAAAGGAAGAGCCGCTCTCGAAATTCATCCCGGACCTGGAGCGGCTGGAGAAGGACTGGGTGAGGTTTGTGACAGGGCTTTGATGAGCGAAGCGCAGCCGCGGGTGACTTTCAGCCTCCTGGGACAGCTCGGCCGACTCGGCAATCAACTCTTCCAGGTCGCTGCGGCCGTCGGAATCGCACGAAAGAACCGGTTGGCCCTTACGCTCCCGCCCTGGCCGGCCGCCGGATTCCTCGCCCCCTCGGACCTCTCGTTCTCAGACGGACCTCCTGCGCCGACAGCCTGGGTCGAGCCGTCGTTCTGCTGGTCCGACGTTGCCCTCAGCGGCGACACCGATCTGCGCGGATACTTCCAGTCAGAACGCTACTTCTCGGGCAACGAAGACGAAATCCGCCACCTGTTCCGCCCCTCCACGGCCGTCGCAGGACGCATCGAGGACCGGTACGGCAAGCGCGCGCGTGCGTCGAGCACCTGCTCGCTTCACGTCCGCCGGGGTGACTACGTCTCCCTTCCGCAGTTCGCCGACCTCTGGAGCGACGGCTATTACGACAGGGCCATGAAGTGTTTCCCCGGCGGCACCGAGTTCCTGGTGTTCTCGGATGACGTGCCGTGGTGCCGGGAGAGGCTGCGGGGGAACCGATTCGTGTTCGTGGAGGGACAGGAGCCGGCGGAGGATCTGTTCCTGATGTCGTTGTGCGCGGGGCACATCATCGCGAACTCGAGCTTCTCCTGGTGGGGCGCCTGGCTGGACGGGCGGCGGGAAAAGAAAGTCGTCGCGCCCGCACGGTGGTTTGCGGGGCCGCTGGCCGACCGCGCTCACCCGTTCAGGCCGGCACACTATGACGCCGCCGGTCGCGTGCGTCGCTGGCCGTGGGGGTTCCACGACACCAGCGACCTCATCCCCGGCTCGTGGCGGCAGGTGTAGCCTGCAGGACTCCGGCGGGAACCTCGACCGAAAGGCGCGCTCGCTCCGATTGGAATTCAAACACTAGGTAGAGCGCCGCTTCCCCTCCCCGATTCACCATGTCGTGCGGCTCGCCGGCCGGGATGTAGAGCACACCGCCCTGCCGGACCCGGCGCCCCATGCACTCGACGGCTCCCTGAAGGACGACGATCGCGATGTCGTGCGGGTCGACGTGGGCGGAATACCCTCCTCCGGGCAGCATCTGCGTGCAATGACAGTGCAGTTTGTCGAGATACCGCGTCCTGCTGTCCAGGATGCGGTGCATGGTGACCAAGCGAATCCCCGCAGGCGGAAAGTCGCAATGCTCCGCGGGGAACCGGTAATGCGAGCGGCCCAGCGCCCGCAGGTCGTCGCGCTCCGCCGACCGCCACCGGAACATCAGGTAGCTCAACGGCGTCGGGCCCGCGTTGTAGATCGTGTGGGAGCTGAAGGGCGGGTAGAAGATGAACTCCCCCGGCCCGGCCAGCAACCGGGCATAGCTCACCTCCGGGCCCGGGGCGCGCAGGACGAGTTCCGCGAGGCCGTCCAGCACGATCAGGATCTCTTCCTCGGCGTGCTCATGCGGCGGGTGCGGCGACATCCCCGGCGCGAGCACCGAAGCGTGGCATTCGAAATCGGCCACCATCTCCGTCGACCCGTGCAGCACCGGGAATGACTGGAACTGCCGTCCGGCCGACGCACGAAGCGGCATCTCGAGCTGGACCACCTGCCCCCGCAGCCTCGGATGAAGGACGGACGGCGGCTCCACGGCCTTCGGGGGCGGCACGTCGGCCAGTTTCCCCGGGGCCGGGGGGCCCGACGTCGTGAACGGGACGGGAAGCTCGAGGCGCTCCGGATTCGCCGGGCACATCGCGCAATGCGACTCCTGCCTGCGCCCCAGGAACTCCCTGAGCTCCTCGTCGCTGCAATCGGGGGACAGCGGCTCGTACGCAAGGTACGGCGCCCACTTCTCCGACAACCCCACCGTGCGGTGCTGCTGCCCGAGGTACGCCAGCGGGGCGCACTTCCAGAGTTTCCCCTCGTGAAGCTGCGGCGTGAACCGCGCGAGGCAATTCTCCCAGCTCTTCTGCGGGTCGCCGTCCTCGTACGGCTCCATCTCGCGGCCGGCCCCGCGGTAGCGCCGCGTCCAACGCTGGAACGAGCGCTCGACCTCGATCGAGAGCCCGTAGTCGCGCGCCCAGGCGCCGGTCAGCTCGAAAATCGGGTCGAGCTTCGCGCGGTACTCGGGGCTGTCGTGGTGGACCGAGACGAGGATCGTCGCGTCCGGATGGTCCGCGAGCGCCGCGGGAAGCCCGGGATGCCGGTGCAGGAACCACCCGTTGGTGACCAGCCGCAACTGCGACGAGGGCCACGTGCGGCGGGCGAGGCGCACGAACTCCGTCAGGTCCGGATGAAGCGTGGGCTCGCCGCCGAGGAGGGTGAAGCGCTGCGGGGTGACGCGCGACTTCCACGCGTCGAGCCAGCGTTCCGCGTCGGCGAGCGGGACCAGCCCCTTGTGCCTGTAATTCGAGTAGTGCGAGCAGCTCTCGCAGCTCAGGTTGCAGGCGTGAGCGACGTGCATCTCGAGCCGGCGGATCGGCACCATGGGTCAAATGCTGTCCGTTTCGGCCGTCGAATTCAAGCCCCCTACTTCGGAAGCTTCTCCCACTCCGCGCGCGCCGCGGCCGCCTTCGTTTTCGCCTCCGCCACGTTCGCCTCGAGCTGCGGCGCCTCCCCCTCCAGTTGCGTGACCTTGTTCTTCGCGTCGTTGGCCGCCGTGGAAAGGTCGACGGACCGGGCGGTAGAAGCGGTGATCTGGGCCTGGATCGACGCGACCTTCTTCTCCTGGTCGGCGACGGCTTTCTCCGCCTTCGTCTCCGCCGCCTTCGCCGCCGTCAGGTCGCGCCGGAGCTGCCGCATCTTCGACAGCGCGTCCAGCGTCCCGCCCTCCCCCTCCTTGCTGTTCTCGAACTCGACCTCGCCCGCCTTCACGGCCTGGTCGGCCGTCGCGACCTTCTGCGAAGCGGTCTCGTGAGCCTGGCGGAGCGATTCGAGCTTCTTGTTCGCTTCAGCAAGGTCCGCGTTATATCCCTCGAGCTTCTTGTTCTCCGCCTCCACGGCCGTCGCCGCGCGGTTCGCCGCGGCCTGCGCGTTCCGCGATGCCTCCCGGTTGTCGTCCAGCGCGTCCTTCGCTTTCGTCGCGGTCTGCTCGGCGGTGCGCCAGGCGTGCTCGACCGGGTGGTACCACTGGCCGTTCAGCTTCAGCCATCCCTTCCCCGCGTAGTACGTGTCCGGGTCCTGCCATTTCCCGTCGACCAGGTGGTAGTCGCGCTTCTCCAGCTCGTCCGCCGCCGCCTTCAGCGTCGCGTCCAGAGTGTGAGCCTCGATGAAGTGCGCGATCGCCTCGGCGTCGAGCTTCTTCGTCGCGCACCAGGTCGCGAGCTCGAGGCTGGCCTTGGCGTCCTTCGCGGGGAGCTTCGCCTTGCGCTGCGCGTATTCCTGGTCCGGGGTCGGCTTCTTGACGATCCCGACGATGTCCTTCCGGTCGAGCGTCAGCGTCCCCTTCTTCATCTTGAGCTTCACCGTCTTTCCGTCGTCCTGCGTCACCTCACCCTCGACGACACGGCCGTCCTTCAGGGTGACTTCGTCCGCCGAAACCAGCGGGGCGCAGGCGAGAAGGCAGGCTCCGGCCCAGATCAGCGCGCGGTCGCTCATGGTTCGTCCCCAATCAAATGAGAAAGTTGCCCAAGTGTACTGTCCCCGGCGGACCCTTCAGCAAATGGCCTGACTTGTCGTTTGGAGGTTGCCGCTTCCTTGCGGCTTCTCCTTTTTGCTTTTGCCGTTTCCCCCCCGGCCACCCTGCAATTCCGGTCCTGCACCCTGTCAGGGCACCCCGTGCGGGAACACCACGACCTTCAGCGCCCCCCGCGCTGCCGCCACGATCCCGAACCCCCGCTGCGTGTCGTCGAGCGGGATCCGGTGCGAGATCATGTCCGCCACCGTCATCCGCTTCGACGCCAGCGCCTCGATCGCCTCCCGGAAATCTCCCGGCGCCCCCGCGTACGTGCTCGTGACCGTGACGCCGTTCATCCAGAGGTCGTGAATCGGGAACGGGACGACTGCGCCGGGGTCGGGAAGCGCGAACAGCAGCAGGACGCTGCCGCGGGTGCAGCAGGCGATCGCCTGGGTGTAGGCGGGAAGGGCGGCGGTGGTGACGATGACGATGTCAGCGCCCTTCCGGCCGCGGGCTTGTTCGAGGAGGGCGGGGATATCGCCGGTGGCGCGGAACGCGGCGTCGGCGCCGAACTTCCGGGCGGCGGCGAGTCGGCCCTCGTCGATGTCGGTCGTGGCGACGAACGAGGCGCCGAGCATCCGGGCGGCCTTCACGTGGAGCAACCCGGAGAGGCCGCTTCCCATGATCAGCACCGATCTCCCCTCGCGCATGCCGGCGATGCGGAGGCCGCGGAGGACGCAGGCGAGGGGTTCGACGAGGGAGCCTTCGTCGAGCGGGATGGAGTCGGGGAGGAGGAAGGTGCCGAGGCGGGTCTGGAGGGCGGGGATGCGGACGAACTCGCAGAAGCCGCCGGGGTCGAAATGAGTGGAGCGGAGGGTGTCGCAGAGCGTGTGCTTGCCCTCGAGGCACAGCGCGCAGGTCATGCAGGGGACGTGGTGGGAGACGACGACGCGGTCGCCGGGGCGGAACGCGGTGACGCCGTCGCCCGCGACCTCGACGATTCCCGTGACCTCGTGGCCCAGGACGATCGGGGCCTTCTTGACGCGGTACCACTCCATGACGTCGGAGCCGCAGATGCCGCTGGCGATGATGCGGACGAGAAGTTCGCCGGGGCCGGCGGAAGGGCGCGGGCGCTCTTCCACGCGGACGTCGTCGTTCCGGTAGTAGACGGCGGCGCGCATGGGGTCAGCGGGCCTTCCGGTTTTTCTCGGCGAGGTAGATGTCGTACCCATGCGCGACGGTGGCCTTCTCGTGCACGATGGCGCGCACGGCCTTGATCATCCCGGCGGGGCAGTCGGACTGGAAGATGTTGCGCCCCATGTCCACGCCGCGCGCGCCGTCGCGGATCGCGTTGAACGTCAGCGCGAGCGCGTCCTTCTCCTCGAGCTTCTTGCCGCCCGCGATCACGACCGGCACGGGGCAGCCGGCGACGACGCTCTCGAAGTTCTCGCACCAGTAGGTTTTGACGACGGAAGCGCCCATTTCTGCGGAGATGCGGCAGGCGAGGCCGAGGTAGCGGGCGTCGCGGACCATCTCCTTGCCGACGGCGGTGACGGCGAGCACGGGGATGCCGTACTCGTTCGCGTCGTCGACGAGGTCCGAGAGGTTCTTGACCGTCTGGCTCTCGTGCGCCGACCCCACGAACACCGACAGCGCCACGCCCGCGACGTTCAGGCGCACCGCGTCCCGCATCGAGACCGTGATCGCCTCGTCGCTCAGGTCTTCCTTGAGAATCGACGGCCCGCCCGAGACGCGAAGCACGACGGGAACGTCCGTCGCGGCGTCCACGCAGCTCCGGAGGACGCCGCGCGTCACCATCAGCGTGTCCGCGTGGGGCAGGAGCGGCGCGAGCGTCTCCCCCGGCTTCACCAGCCCCGTGGTCGGCCCCTGGAAATACCCGTGGTCGACCGCCAGCATCACCGTCCGTCCGTCCGCCGCGCTGAAAATCCGCGACAGGCGGTTCTTCATGCCCCAGTCCACGAAGGTCTCCCTCGAATAAGAACAGGCTCAGGTGGCGGTGCCGCAGCGTAACAGAGGTGGATGAGACCGGGCAACAACGGCACACTCCGGGCGATGCGAGTGCTGATGATGACGCAGGCCGTGGACCCGCGCGCCGACCTCCTGGGATTCGTGCCGACCTGGATCCGCGCCCTCGCTTCCCGCCTCGAGAAACTCTACGTGCTGGCCGGCCGCGTCGCGCCGTGCGACCTCCCGGACAACGTCGAGGTCATGTCGCTCGGCAAGGAGCTCGGGAAGGGCCGCCTGACGCGGCTCGCGCGGTTCTACAAGGGCCTCAAGGAAGCCGTGGACAAGGGGAAGGTGGACGTGATCTGGGCGCACATGAACCCGGAGTACGTCCTCGCCGCGGCGCCGGTGACGCGCGTCCCGTGCGTCCTCTGGTACTCGCACCACACCGCGACGGCGCGGCTGAAGCTGGCGATCCGGATGTCGAAGCGGATCGTGGTGTCGGCCCCGGAATTTTTCCCGCTGAAGACGGACAAGCTCCGCGTCACGGGCCAGGGGATCAACCTCGCGCAGTTCGAGCCGACGCCGCCGCCGGGCGGCACGCACCTGCTCTCCGTGGGCCGCCTCGATCCCGTGAAGGACTTCGCGACGGTCGTGGAGGGGGCGGCGCTGCTGAAGCGCGACTTCCCCGATCTCCGCCTGACGATCGTCGGCGAGGGAAAGATGCGGAAGCCGCTGGCGGAGCTGGCCGCGGCGCGCGGCGTGCCGCTCGCGTTGCCGGGGAGCGTCCCGTTTCCCGACCTGCCGCCGTACCACAAGGCCTGCGACGTCTTCGTCTCCGCCAGCCACACCGCGCTCGACAAGGCGATCCTGGAGGCGATGGCGAGCGCCCGCCCCGCGATCGGCTGCGCCCCGGCGTTCGCCGCGTGGATGCCGCCGGAGTTCTCGTTCCCGCTCGGCGACGCCGCCGGCCTCGCGAAAGCCTGCGCCCGCATCCTCAACGGCAACCGCGCCGCGCTGGGAGCCGACGCCAGGGCGCGAGTGAAGCGCGACCACAGCCTCGACAGCATGATGGATCGGCTGGTGAAGGTGTTCGAAGAAGCCCGGGGGTGAGGTTGCGCGCGGCGGAAGTCGGGAGTCGGGAGTCGGGAGAAAAACGGCGATCGCCGCAGAGGGCGCAGAGATTGTCGACCAGGGCGAGCGAAATTCCCGCGGGCTCGGGCGGAGTCGGCCCGCAGACGAAAACCTGCTCCATGATCGTCACGAGGCCGACGCAGCCTGGGCCCGCGGGATTCTCGCTCGGCCTCTCTGCGCCCTCGGCGCCCTCTGCGGCCAAAGCTGTTCGACTCGCCGCTCGCCGCTGGCAACTGGCCACTCCCCGCTCCCTCCCGTATCGTGCGCCCCCAATGACCCCCGCGCTGATCCTCACCGGCCCCACCGCCTCCGGCAAGACCGCCGTCGCGCTCCTCGTTGCCGAACGGATCGGCGCCGAAATCCTCGCGATGGACTCCGCGACCGTCTACCGCGGCATGGACGTCGGCACCGCCAAGCCGACCGCCGCCGAACGCGCCCGCGTCCCTCACCACCTCCTCGACATCGCCGACCCCGCCGACACCTTCTCCGTCGCCGACTGGCTCAAGGCCGCCCACGCCGCCGAACGCGACGTCACCTCCCGCGGCAAACGCGCCCTCTTCGCCGGCGGCACTCCCCTTTACCTCAAGGCCCTCCAGGAAGGGCTCTTCGCCGGCCCGCCGCAGGACCCCGCGCTCCGCCGCGAAATCGAGGCCCTTCCCGACCTCCACGCCGAGCTGGCGCGGGTGGACCCTGCGGCGGCGAAGAAACTGCACGCGAACGACAAGAAGCGGCTGGTGCGGGCGCTGGAGGTCTACCGGCTGACCGGCAAGCCGATCTCGCAGCACCAGACGCAGTGGGGGGCGCCCGAGAAGCGCCCGGCACGGATCGTGCTGCTCGACCCGCCGCGCACCGTGCTGCGGCCGCGGATCGAGGCGCGGGCGAAGGCGATGCTGGCCGGCGGACTGGTGGAGGAGGCGAAACGACTGACGTTCTCGACCGAAACGCGGAAGTTCATCGGCTACGAGGAGGCGCTCGGCGTCGCGGAAGGGCGCCTCAAGCCCGCCGAGGCCGCCGCGCTGATGGCCGCGCGGACCTGGACGCTCGTCCGCCGCCAGTCGACGTGGTTCCGCAAGCTCGGGGACGTTTGCCGGATCGAGTCCGGGACGACGGAAGCGATGGCCGCGCAGGCCGCCGCGTATTTCGCCGCCGCCGGAAAATCGTGAACTTTCGCCGCCCCGCCGCGTCCAACCCCGCAGAACACTGAAACCAACCGGAGATCCCCATGCTGCGCTTCGCAACCTACGCCCTGTTCGCCTCCCTCCTCGCCTGCCCGCTCTTCGCCCAGGACGCCGGCGAAAACCGCGCCGAGGCCGCCGCCAAGGGCAAGCCCGCCGAGGACCGGATGGCCGAGAAGGAGCAGCCCGCCGGCGACCGCAAGCCCGGCGCCCCCGGCCTCGCCCGACGCCCGCAGCCGCCCGACGGCAGCAAGCTCGTCCCGCCGCCGGTCGTCGTCCCCGCCCCGGAAATGCTGACGGCCCTCCCCGCCGACGCCCGCGTCGCCCCCTTCGGCGACGGGTTCGTGATCCTCGAGTCCGGCGACGGTGGCGACCGCTTCGTCAAATACGACGCCAGCGGCAAGGCCCAGGGCGCCCTCCGCGACGCCAAGGGCAAGGTCGATCGCTGGTGGGCCTCCGCTGACAGCGAACGCCTCACCTGGGTCGCCGGCGGCCACCTCTGGTCCGTCATCGTCGACGCCAAGATGCAGCCCGTTGACCTCGGCGACGCCCCCCTCGGCGCCCCCGCCCTCTCCCCCGACGGGAAGCGCTTCGCGTTCGTGCGCAACGGCAAGCTCGTGGTGATGACGACCGAAGGCGCCGAGTCGCGCGAGATCGGCGCTTCGGACGGCCTGCTGCTGGGAAGCGGCGCGGCGTGGTCGCTGGACGGCAAGAAGGTGTTCGCGCTGGTCGGGGCGACGGCGAACGAGCCCGACGGCATCGGCGCGGCGGACCCGGGGGGCGAAGCGCCGTCGGTGGCGCGCGTCTACCAGGCGACGAACGCGATCCTGACGACGCTGAGCCTGTCCCCGAACGGCAAGTGGCTGATGTTCGTGCAGACGGGCAAGAACGAGCCGCGGCAGTCGGCGTTGCGGCTGCTGAGCCCGGACGGCGCGGAGTTCCGGACGCTGGCCCGCGCGAGCGGCATCGAGGACCCGGTGTTCTCGGCCGATGGCCTCCGCCTCTACTTCTCCGGCCGCGGCGCCAACGGGATGTGGCAGGCATGGGAAGCGGGGATTGAGCCGGACGCGGCGACGGGGGAAATTCCCGTGCGGAGGATCGTCGAGGAAGAGAATCGGCAGTTTCTGCGCCCGATCGTCGGCCGGGACAGCGGCCTCGCGTGGTTCATTCGCCAGGACGCCAGTGGCAAAGGCGCACAGGTCGGGAAGGTGAAGTTGCGGTAACCAGGAAAGTCCGGCCATCGCCCTGCGTGCAGAGTTTTCGAGCCACCGGAAACCGTTCCGTGTCTTTCCGTCCCTCAGTGCCTTCCGTGTTACGCCGTTTTTCAATCTCGCCCTGGCCCGGCGCCCGGCGAACGACTTGAAAACGCCCTAACACGGAAAGCACGGCGGGACGGAACGGCACGGAGCCGCCGCACCAGCGCGCACCCTCCGGACCCTCTCCGCTCGGGGCATCGCGGATCAGCACGGGAGACCCAGGCGTCGCGCAAAGCCCAGCAGGATCTCTTCGCCCGACTTGTCGGAGATGGAGCGGAGCAGGTTCAGCGCGGCGAGGAATTCCGGCAAGGCCTCGGTTCTCCGGCCTTCGAGGATCCTGATGACGGCGAGCAATCCGGCGCATTTGCCTTCCGCGCTGCGAGCTGAAACGTCCATCGCGACCGCCAGGCCCGCCGTCAGGAATTCGCGCGCCTTGTCGATTTCGCCGTGGTCGAGATGGACGTTCCCGATATTGCTCAACCAGATGGCTTCCACCCGCTTGTCACCCACAGTTCGGGCGATTTCCAGGGCCCGGGCGCGCTGTCGAGAAGCCTCCTCGGGATCGCCCTTGATCTCGCGAATCGCCGCAAGGTTGCCGCGCGCGACGCCTTCCTGGGCGAGGTTGCCGGTCTGGATCGCCAACGCCAGGGCTTCCTTGCACGCGGCTTCACCTGCCGGCAGGTCGCCGGAATCAATCAGCAGCGCGCCGAGGTTCGCGCGCCACAGGCATTCCAGGTGTCGGTCCCCGATGTCCACCACGATCTTGATGGCTTCCGTCATCAGCGCGAACGCCATCTCGTGCCGGCCCGTCTCCTTGCAATTGGCGCCGCGGTTTCCAAGGCAGAGGCTGAGCACCCGCGGATCGCCTGCGTCGCGCGCCGCCGCAATGCACTTCTCGTCCAGCGCGTCCGCCTGCTGGACGTCGCCGCGATGCGCGTGGATCGTGGCCAGCGTTCCGAGGGCCCGGACCAGCGAGACCCCGTCGTTGCGCGCCCGCGCGTAGGTTTCAAGCTCACGCGCCGCGCGCTCGGCCTCCGCGATGCGGCCGGCGGCTCTCAGCGCCTGTGTCAGGTGGGTTTGCGCCACGGAGTAGTCGGCGGGGTCGAATGAAGGGTGTTGGAGCCTTCTCTCGGCAAAGCCGATCGCGGCGGCGTAATTGAAGTTCCTGTAGGCATAGCGGCACGCAAGCGAGAGGCAGGCGAGTTCCCTGGCCTCCAGCCCGGTGGCGTCCCCCGCCGCAACCTCGCGGGCCGCCCGGGCGTGGTCCGCCAGCTCGGCCGCGAAGGGAGCGACCCGGGATTCGTCGGCCAAGCCGCCCAGCACGGACTCGATGATCTCGAATGCGAGCCTGTGCAGTCTCCCTCGGGCCTCGGGCATGTGCAGCTGATAGGAGGCATCCCGCAGCAGCGAGTGACGGAACAGATAGGCCTGCTCTGCATTCATGCGGGCATGATATCCCCTGGACAAGGCGCCGCGCGTGGAGCCGGGCGCGGTGTACCGAATCGTCGAGCAGGAAAACGGCCAGGAAACGAAAAACGAAAAAGTAAAAACGAAAAACAAAAACCCTCAACAACGGCCGCCCGCAAGCGTGGCCGTTCTCTTTTCCTTTTTCCTTTTTCCTTTTTCGTTTTTCCTTTCGTGGCCGTTTAGATCCAGGTCTTCGACATCCTCCACTTCGAGAATGGCAAGGTCGTCGAGCACTGGGGCCTCACGGACACGGCGACGATGATGGAGCAGTTGAAGTAGGGCGGGGCGCGTCAGGCCCCTCCCTCAAACGCCGGCACGCCGGCCTTCGCGCAGGCCTCGCGCATGCTCTCCGCCTCGGACCGCAGGCGGACGAGGTCGCCGATTTGTTTGAGGACCGCGGTCCCCTGGCCCCAGGCTTCGCGAGCTTCGTCCGTCCTGCCGAGGACGCGCAGAACCGTCGCCAGCCCGCACAGGGCGCTTCCCTCGCTCCGGCGGTCGCCGACGCTTCGCAGGATTTCCAGCGCTTCGCGGAACAGGGGCTCGCTCGACTCCGTCGACCCGAGGTGGAGGTGCAGGGAGGCGAGGTTGACGAGCGCGATGCCCTCCGAGCGCCGGGCGCCGGCTTCGCGCTGAAGGGCGAGGGCGCGTTCGTAGCCGATCCGGGCGCGGTCGAGGTCGCCGGTGGTCTTGAAGAAGTTGGCCTGGTTGACGAGCGTGATCCCCTCGGCGCGCTGGCTGCCGCTTTCGCGGTTCAGGGCGAGGGCGCGATCGAAGGCGGCCGCAGCCTGCGCGGGCCTGCCCGAATGGTAGTAGAGGATCGCGAGGTTCCCGAGCGTCATGCCCTCGTAGAGGCGGTTGTGGACTTCGCGGTGGATGTCCAGGGCGCAGCCGTACTCCTGCTCCGCCCGCTCGATCCGCCCGGCCTGCTGGTGGAGATCCGCGAGGTGGGAGGTCACGATCCCCTCGAAGCGGCGGTTGGCCACCTGCCGGTGGATCGCCAGCGCTTCCAGGAACTCCCTTTCGGCGAGGTCCGCCCGGCCTGTCGCCAGGAAGAGCGTCCCGCGCGAGCCCAGCGCGAAGCCCTCCGAGGCTCGGTCGCCGAGTTCCCGGGAGATCGCCAGCGAACGGGCGAAGGCGTCCTCCGCTTCCCGCACCCGCCCCATGTTCTGGAAGAGGCTCCCCAGGTTTGCGAGCGTGACGGCCTCGAAGCGGCGCGATCCGGCCGCGCGGTGGATCTCGAGCGCCTCGCCGAAGAGCCGTTCCCCTTCGGCTCCCCGGTCCGCCAGCGAAGCGGCCATCCCCGCGCGCCGCGTCGCTTCGCCTCTCGCCGCGCCGCCGAGCACGCCGGCGAGTTCCCGCCACAGGCGGAGGGCGGCGTCGCTGCGGTAGTCTCGCCCGGCGTGTTCGGCGGCGCGCCGCAGGTAGAGGGCGTGCGACGCGCGAAAGACCGGCGCATCGGCGGTTCCTCCTTCCGCAGCGAGGCGCGCGTGCTCCGCCAGCTCCGCCGCCAGCGCGTCGCCGGGCCGGAGCTCAACCGGCGAGTTCGAATCGGCATCCATCGGCGCCACAGCCGGCGCCGGGCCCCCGGCAATACCCTCGATCACCTGGAACGCCACCCCGTGCAGCCGCGCCCGGTCGCCGGGGAGCTGGAGCTGGTAGGCGGCGTCGCGGAGGAGGGCGTGGCGGAAGAGATACATCTCCTCCGCCCTGAGCGCGTCGAAGGGGGCGTTCACGAACGGATCTTACGCGTTAACGCGCGAAGGCGTCCCATGTGGAGGAAGGGACATCGACCTCCAGATACACGGTGCAGTCCTCGACGGTCAAGTGCGCGCGGCCGACTTCGTACGTCGACTCTCCCTCGATGAACCGGTTGCGCCATGCGACGCCGTGGTGCTCGCACAGTTCGCGTGCCAGCCGCTTGAAAAGAGCGCGCGCCTCGGACGGGCCGGGCAGGCCGATCTGGCGAGAGACGCGTCCTTCCAGGAGCTCGGTCTTCCCCTCGGGCGCGCCGAGCAGGAGGAGGTCGAAGAGCCCGATCCGCGTTTCCGGCGGCCGCGGCACGATGTCCGGAGCTTCGAACTTCCGTCGCTCAAAGGAAGGCTCGATCCCGATCCCGGACAGCCACGCCTTGACGTGCTCGAGCAGGGCCGCGTCACGGGCTTCGCGCCACAGCGCTTCAAGATCCGGGTACCCGCCGATGACGTCGCGGAAGCGCGAGGACGAGCCCTTCCCTCCGAGGGCCACATCGAGCAGCTTCCTCACGTCCGCTTCGCCGACGGAATCGGCGAACCTGCGCATGAGGTCGAACTCGTCCCGGCTCTCGTACCGGGGAACCAGGACGAACCGATCCGGGTCCTGCTCGATGGCGCGGCCCAGGTCGTCATTTTCGTCCGCCAGATCGCTTCGCCACGCAACTTCGCCAGTTGTGAGATCGAGGAACGGTTCCCCGAGCTCGGGCGCGGCGGTCGCGGCGTCGATGATTCCGTCGATGTCGATGCGGAGTTTGCGGGCGCCCATTTCGAGAGCATGTTAACCGGAACGAGTTTCGGATTCTCTCGCCACACGTGTCGGCTTCAGGGCCCATCGCGCGGTCGGAGCGCGGTGGCGAACATCCGCAAAAGGGGCGTCGGCGCGGTGAGGTAGAGCTGGCCGAACCTGGTCATCCGATGACGGATCGTGGGGCGGGCGTTCAATTGGTCATGACCATTTGAACGTTGGCGTTCAAGCGTGCTGTTTCCCCATGGTGTGCGGGACGGCCGTTCGACCTGGACCTTCCGGCGGCGCGGAAGCGATTCACTCCTGACGACGCTTGGGAGCTTCGGGTATGCTCCCGCCCTCTCCGGAGGACCCATCAAGAAGCAGAGCGTCAGCGCCGTCTTCCGCGCCCTGAACAAGGCACGCGTCCGGTATCTCGTGGCCGGCGGACTCGCCGTGAACGCCCACGGGTTGCTGAGATTCACGGCGGACATGGACCTCGTCGTGCAGCTGATCCCCGACAACGTGTCGTCCGCGTTCAGGGCGCTGAAATCGATCGGCTACCGCCCCATCGTGCCCGTGACGGCCGAGGGCTTCGGCGACGCCAGGACGCGGAAAGGCTGGATCCGTGACAAGGGCATGAAGGTCCTTCAGTTCTACAGCGATCGCCATCGGGAAACGACGGTGGACGTGTTCGTTGAAGAGCCATTCGCGTTCGACAAGGAACATCGAAACGCACTCGTCCGGGCGCTGACGGGGAGCATTCAAGTCCGCTTTGTTTCGCTTCCGACATTGATCAAAATGAAGAAGTCGGCAGCCAGGGCCAAGGATCTGGCCGACCTGGAAGATCTCCGGCGCCTTCAGGGGTCACAGCGTGCCCGCAAACGGTAAGACCACGAAAATCGACTGGTCCGCGACGACTTGGGAAGGCAGCCGCCTGCGCCAGCTTCAGCGCTGGTCGAAGATGTCGCTCGTCCAGATCCTGGACGCGCTGGAGGAAATGGCGGAGACCGCAAAGAAGCTCGGGCCCAGCCGCGGTTCCCGGCCCCGCAAGGGCCACCGCTGAGTCTGTGCGCCGGATCGGCGCACCCGGTCGTTCACGCCCCTCCCCACGCCGTTCTTTTTGTTTTTCGTTTTTCCTTTTTGGTTTTTCCTTTTCTGGCTTTTTTCCCCCCGGGCGAACCTTTCCCGCCCCACGCTCATGACGTACATTCCCCGCCATGAGCATCCAAGCCCCCCTCGGTTTTGAAGATCACCTCCCCGACCGCATGCCGGTCTGGCGCCGCATCGAAAACGCCGCCCGCAAGGTCGCCGAGACCTACGGCTACCGCGAAATGCGCACTCCCCTTCTCGAGTCCACCGACCTCTTCATCCGCTCCGTCGGCGAAGTCACCGACATCGTCGAGAAGGAGATGTTCACGTTCGACAAGGGCGAGAAGGACTCCCTCACCCTCCGCCCCGAACTCACCGCCTCCTTCGTCCGCGCCTGCGTCGAACACGGCCTCTTCAAGAAGAAGGCCTTCCAGAAACTGTTCTACATCGGCGCCAACTTCCGCAAGGAGCGGCCGCAGAAGGGCCGCCTGCGGCAGTTCCACCAGTTCGGCGTCGAAGCGCTCGGCGCGACCGACCCGCTGCTCGACGCGGAGACCGTCCTGCTCGCGCTCCGGTTCTTCGAGGAGCTCGGCGTCCCCGGCGTGAAAACCAAGGTCAACTCGATCGGCTGCCCCAACTGCCGCCCGAAGTACCGCGAAGCCCTCAAGGCGAAGTTCGCCCCGATCATCGGCCAGTTCTGCGAGAACTGCCGCCGCCGCTTCGACCGCAACGTCTTCCGCATCCTCGACTGCAAGGTCGAGAAGGACGTCGCCCTCACCGCCGACGCCCCGCGCGTCCAGGACTCCCTCTGCGCCGACTGCCTCGCCCACGACAAGGCGTTCGTGGAAGCGCTGACCCGCGCCGGCTGCGACTACCGCCAGGACCCCCGCCTCGTCCGCGGCTTCGACTACTACACCCGCACCGTCTACGAATTCACCGCTTCCGGCCTCGGCGCCCAGGACGCCATCGGCGGCGGCGGCCGCTACGACAACCTCATCGAGGAAATGGGCGGCGACAAGGCCGGCGCCGTCGGCTTCGCCATCGGCCTCGAGCGCGTCGTCATCGCCCTCGAAGCCGCCGGCAAGGCCCCCGAGGAGGAGTGGTTCCCGACGCGCGTGTTCGTCACGCACATCGGGCCGGAGACGCGGGGGCCGGCGTTCGATCTGGTCCGGCAACTGCGCGGCGAAGGGATCTCCGCCGACATGGACTACGAGGGCAGGTCGCTCAAGGCCCAGATGCGAAGCGCCAACCGCGTGAAGGCGCCGTGGGTCGTGATCATCGGCGGGGACGAGCTGGCGAAGGGGGTGGTGAAGCTGAGGGATATGGGGAAGAGTGAAGAGGTGGAGGTGAAGCCGGGGGAACTGGCGGGGAGGGTTCGCGTTTGAAGTCACACGTCCACAGCTTCGTGAAGGGTCACCGCGCAGACCACGGTGCACGCGTCGACACGAGAGTCGGCTGAAGCGCAGAGGTATCGGCTTGCGAGCTTGGTAGCATGCCGGTTGCTCAAGCGATGGGGAGTCAAACCGTGCGAACGGCATCTCTGCTCGCAGTGCTTTTCCTCATGGCCGGCGTCTCCGGCGCCGAGGAAACCGAGGTAGCTGAGACCTCATTATTCTCGTATGACATTTCCTCGCTCAAACAGGGAGATTGGGTCGAATACGCGAGTGTCTCCGGATCGTCCGCCTGGTCGTCGCGGTGGGCGTGTGTTCAGGTAGAAGAGAACGTCGTCTGGATCGAGATTTCGACGAGCGTTGCCGACTCGGAAGTGCGCCTGTTGGGAGTCAGTAAGGCTTCCAATCTCGTGCTGTTCGCCTATGCGGGCAAGCGAGGAGAGGTCGGTCGAAAGCTGAAAGTTACCGAACGTCACGAAATGACGGCATCGATTCAGCCGGGTGGAAAGCAGACCGAACGCGAAGGGCGCAAAATATCTCCTGACGAGGAGCGTAAGCCTAATCCCGACGAAGAGGCCAAGTGCACCGTTTCGCCGGAGAAGGAAGAGATCAGTGTCGGCGAGCAGAAATTTGTCTGCGAGAAGTGGACAGTGGAGTACAGATTCGGGGGAGACGCGAAGGATAAACGCGTCGATACGATGTGGGTCAGCGACAAGATCCCATTCGGACGCAGGCTGGACAAGGCCGGGAACCCGATGGTCTACGGTCGAGACCTGCCGTGGGAGGGAAAGCGGACTCTGAACGGAGGGTCGGTCAAGGAGTCTCACGAGCGGCCAGGCGGCACGGGGACGAGAGTCCTCAAAGGGTTTGGGACCGACGCCAAGCCCACTGTGAAGATGAAGGCGACGGAAGAGGGCGAAAAGAAATGATCGAGTTCGGACACCTTCGTAATTCGAGCGCACGCGGCGCGGCGGGCGAACGTAAAGCTGCTGATTGTTTCCGGAGAGGACATTCTTCGAGGTCCCATCCTTCGGCGCGGAGCAGTCGTTAAAGATTCATGTTCACATACCTCTTCAGATTGCTGGACCGATTCAGGAAAGCCCCGCGGACTTGGCGTACGGCAGCCATCGGAGTCGCCGTAGCCGGGATTCTGGCGGTCGTTACGGTGCAGTTTGTCCGGTGTCCCGGCACCGGAGTCCCCAGCATCCCCGTCGGATCTACGAATCGCGGGATGTCAGAGCCAGGTGCATGTGCCCCAGCGGACCCGACCAGCAAGGACATGGTTGAAAGGCTCGGGCTCAGACGCCACGGCGTTCACCACTTCGACGTCTGTGTGTTCAAGTACTCGATGAAATGAGGGATTTCCATCCAGCCATGATTCGAGGGTCCCTTTGACCTGCTTCGGAGTCTCTGACCTGCGCCGCGTCGCCCACATCGGCCCCGAAACCCGCGGCCCCGCCTTCGACCTCGTCCGCCAGTTGCGCAGCGAAGGCATCGCCGCCGACATGGACTACGAGGGCAGGTCGCTCAAGGCCCAGATGCGAAGCGCCAACCGCGTGAAGGCGCCGTGGGTCGTCATCATCGGCGGGGATGAGCTGGCGAAGGGGGTGGTGAAGCTGAGGGATATGGGGAAGAGCGAGGAGGTGGAGGTGAAGCCGGGGGAGTTGGCGGGGCGAGTTCGCGGCTAATTCGACATCGGCAGGTGGATTCCGTATCGTGCCAGAGCACGGCAGCACACGAACGGTCGGCCTGGGGGATAACGGTTCGGCACTCCGCAAGAGTAACGGCCATGTTCTTCGATGCGGAAACTCGGCAAGGAGCAGAGTCGTGACGACTCCTGCGATGTCCATGTCCGAAGAGACCTTCTGGGGAATCCTTGAACGCCTGGACTGGAGAAAGACTGGCGATGACGAGGCGGTGCTAGAGCCAGCCGTCATTGCATTGAGCGCTCTGAGCGAAGCGGATGTAACGAAGTTCGAGGACTTCCTGGCGGAGAAGCTCTTTGCGCTCGACACTCGGGAGCATGCCCGCTTCCTGTACCTCGGCCAGGTAGATCCGGACGACGGCGACCAGTACATCTCGCCAGACCAGTTCCTCTACCAGCGTTGCGCCGTCGTGGCCAACGGACGAGCTTGCTTTGAGTCTGCGCTCAAGAAGCCTACCGAGATGACAGCATTTCAGGACATCGAGTTCGAATCGCTTTTGTCTTTGGGTCAAGCGGCATACCTGAGGAAGACCGGCAAAGAGCTGGATCACGTGACGCCACTGTCCTGCGAGAGTTTCAGCAACAAGGCCGGCTGGCGTCCGACTCCCCGAACGAAGCCCGGCAGGTTCACGGGCACAGGAGTTCCACTCGGCAATCGACGACCGACCTGATGCGTGGCCACTCTCGATGCGCCCTTCCAAGCCAATCTCAAGTTGGAAGCCGCTGTGGGTATTGAGTACTGGAGGCACAGGGGCTGGTGACGCGGAGGGACATGAGGAGGCGCACAGGTCGATGTGAAGCCGGGGAAGTTGGCGGGACGGGTTCGCACGGCTTGAACTCCGCAACGAAGGGGAGGTTCTGATGGAGAAGATCCGGTCAACTCGCAAGGAACGAATCCTCCTCGCTCTCCTCGCCTATGAATTCGGTGCTATCTGTCCCGCGGAACTCTGGCGCGGCGTGTGTTCAGGGTTCGAGGGCCGAAACCCGACCCGGTTGTGGGCACGCCTGCCCGGGATGGTTCGCGAGCGGCTACGGAAGATCCGCAGCGAGAGCTCCTCGTCGTTCGAGTCTGTGGTGAAGAAGTCCCCACCACGATTGGCTCTCTTCCTGACCCGACAGACCGCGTAGGCCATGACAAGCACCCAGATCACAGTCGACCAGTTCGAAAACCTCGTTCGCCCCCTGCTGGGCCTCGCTGTTTCGTTGCCGTGGAAGGGCTGGGGCTCGGCACTCTTCCTCGAGCTGGGTCCGCTCTCGCCGGAACAGCCTGGCCGCAGAAAAGCCGGCCGTGGCCAAGCCTGCATTTCGGTCGAGTGGGACTGGCGGGTCGAGCAAGGAGTTCGAGTCCACGGTGGAAGTTCGCAGCCAGGTCCGACAATCGAAAAGTGGATCCAGCAGCTCCCGGGTTCCACTGTGACAATGATCGAAGTCAGAGGGCCTGTCCCCGAGCTCTCGGTCGGATTCTCGAACAGCCTCCTCCTCCGCTCCATGGTCATGAAGTCAGGCGATCCGGAGTGGCGCATCCGACTCCAGGACGAATCGCACATCTGGTGCGAAGCGGGCCAGCTCTACGCCGGAACGGGCGGTTCCCGGGGAATCAGCAAGGGCGAAGCAGCCGCCTTCGAACGAGCCGAGGGTGCAGCAAAGCGTTGGGGCGATCCAACGGCGGAGCCCGTCGCGGGAAGGTGCCGGGATTGCCGGTCTTTCGTTCGTCTTGACGGTCACGGAGCCCTACTGGACTACGGCGTCTGCACTGGGAGTCAGAGCCCCTTTGACGGTCGCGCCGTGGCCACGAGCAGCGGCTGCCCGGCCTTCACTTCTCAAACGACGGGCGCGAAACCGTCATAGGTACCCGATCATGTAGACTCGCGCTTCAGAGATTCCAGCCAACATGGACTACGAGGGACGGTCGCCAAGGCCCAGATGCGAAGCGCCAACCGCGTGAAGGCGCCGTGAGTCGTGATCATCGGCGGGGACGAGCTGGCGAAGCGGTGGTGAGGTTGAGCGAAATGGGGAGGAGCCAGGAGGTCGAGGTGAAGCCATGACGCTCCCCGAGTTACAGCGGCGGATTCGGGCTCTCAAGAATCTGCAGTCGCGTGAAGCGGTCTCCCTGCTCTTGCAGGCCGCCGCCTTCGATGATGCGTCCGCGCTCAGCGATCTCGGCATGCTGTACCGTGATGGCGTGGTCGACTCGCGCGGAAAAGCAATCCTCCGGCCGGATCAGGCACGTTCGGTGAAGTGCTTCCGGCGTGCCGCCGAACTCGGAAACTCCTCGGCGATGGTCGACGTGGGCCACTCCTTGCGCGGACGGGCAGGATTGCGCTGGTATCGAAGGGCCTTTCGCTTCGGGGATTCGCGCGCGGCGTCGAGCATCGCCGTGACCTACCAGGATCTGGGTCGGCCCGCTGATGCCGTGCGATGGTTTCGCCGCGCCGTTGCGACCGGCGAGACCGCATGCCTCCTGGAATTGGCGCAGGCGGAACTGTTCGGCATCGGCACCAAACGCAACGTTCCCGCCGCGATCAGGAAGCTCCAGACCCTGGCAAAAGGAGGCTGGATCTCACAGCTCTCGCAGGAAACCGCCATGAGGTGGCTCGCGGAGATCTACAGCCAGGGTTGGTTGGTCTGTCGGAACTGGAAGCTGGCGCGACGCTGGCTCGCGAAGGCGAGCAAGCTCGGAAGCGCTGCGGCAAGCGGCCTGCTCCAGGATCTGGGTGAACGTTGAACCGCCGCGCTTCCTAGCGAGGGCGGCGTGGGTCTTCATCGTCGGCGGGGACAACAATTTGGCGGGACCTCAATCCGCAACCTGCACGCAACTTGGTGAACCGAGATTTCTCCCGTCCCCACCACTGCAGCCGGACTCGGGCCGCATTCACCTTCATGTCGGACACTACTCTAGATTCCGGTCCATCGCCTCTCGGAGGCGATCCAAGTCGTAGGGATTAGGAGTCAGTTCTGCACTCACCCGCAATTCTCGCCACAATTCGACGCCAATCGGCCTGTCATTGATGACGAGTGAATTTATCGCTCCGTTCCACTGGTTCTCACCATTCGCATCGTGGCCACCGGTCATGCCGCCGACCAAGGGCGCGGACAACGGCGATGGCATGGGCGCACTCTCCGGATGCGGCACACTGGAGGCGCGTAGCTGAATCTTGTTCCCCGCCTCCCAAGAAACCACGACGACCTGCATTTCACCCTCTGCCACTTCAGTTGCGATCCTCAAGCTCGCAACCCCCGGCACTTCGGCCAACCAGGCATTCGACTTGGTGCAGTAGCACAATCGGAGGCGCCCGCAGAAATCCGCAATCGTGAATTGGCCGATGTCTCGCTGCGAAGCCCACGCTCCCGGATAACCACGTGCGAAGACTGAGCCCGCGTGACGACCCGGGATTTCCCCGAAGACGGTCGTTCCGAGGGAAAGACCGTCAAGGAAGCGTAGAGCTTGCAAAGGCAGGACGGCGGCTCGGCCAACCTTGTTGCAACCCGCCCAGAGTTTCGCGTCAGATGTGAGGATCGTTGCCCGTGCTGTGGCGGCCTCACGTGCCACGTGTCGATCATGCCTTGGAACTGCGGCCTCAGTCGAGTCGCCCGAGGGCGGAACCTCCAACGCCCCAAATTGCCGAAGGAACCCCTCGATCACTGGAGCGGGATCGACTCTCTTCCCCAATTCCCGGGCGTAATCCCATGCTTTTTGTCTCGCTTCGCCCAAGGACTGCGACCCGACGAACAGGGAGTGCTTCGTCCGGTCAAGTTTCGACACCACGAGGCGCGACCAACTCCGCGGAACGAACGCCGCGTTCAAGATGGCATTGGCATCAAGGAGGAGCCGCTCGAGCATTTACGAATTCTCCCAGAACTACATGTTCACAGGGATCAGCATTCAGCGATGCCACTCGAAGAACCACGATCCGAAGCACCCATGGGAGACGGGGCACGGGCCCGATTCGCGCCTGATCGGCTGATCGGCTGGATTCATGCACTTCGAAAAAACTGGGCCAGCGCTCTTCATGCGCCGGCGCGGCCCCACCTCCCTACCCCTTCACCTCCGCCGCCACCTTCTCCGCCTTCGGCTTGCCGGTGGCCTTGTTCATCCTGTTGAGGACCTCGAAGGTGTACTTCCATTTGTGGGCGACGTCGTCGGCGAAGGTGGCCTGGCCGACACGGTTGAGGGCTTTCAGGGCGCGGTCCCTTCGACTCGCTTCGCTCGCTCAGGGTGGGAAAGCGATCCCTTCTGGTACGCGTACTCCTCGGCTTCCTTCGGCAACGCCTTGCGCTCCTTCTCCTACGCACCTTCCGCGGTGGACAACGCTTCAGCGAGCCGCTCGCCTTCCTTGATGAAGTCGGCGCTGATGCCTTCGTGGTTCGACAGGCTCACCACGGAGCGGCGACGAGCTTGGCGTTGCGCTTCAGGATGCCGACCTTGTCGGTCAGCGCCCTGCCCATCTTGGGGACGGACGACACGTCGCCCATCTTGAGGAACGAGTCGAGGTCGGCGACGCCTTCGAGCGCGTTCTTGGCGAGCGGGACGGCGCGGCGGAGCCAGAGCTTCGCGGCGGCCATCGCTTCCGACTGCTTCGCGGTGGCCTGAGGGATGGCCTCCTTGGCGCCGCCGTACTGCGTGATGCTGGCGCGGACGGCGAGGCGAAGCTTGTCGAGCTCCTTGTGCTTCGCTTCGGACCACCCGTACTTCTTGAGCTCGGCCATGTCGGCCGCGGCGACGGCGAGCAGCACGTCGGCCTGGTCGGGCCAGAACGTCGTTGTTGGCCGCCGGCCCAATGCCGGCGGGAAGCCAACAGGTCCTGCGTGGCCCCCAAAGGTTTCGGGCGGGGCCCCGGGGCGTCCCGGGCGGCTCCTTCACGAGTCCGGGCCGGGGGTCCCCTTCGACTCGCTTCGCTCGCTCAGGACGAACGGGCGGCCTCCTCAAGGCCGCGGGTGGGGTGCCGAAGCATCCCGGGTGGGTGTCGGGGCGAACACGGGTGGGTCCCCGGGCGTCCCGGGTGGGGTCCCCTGCCTTCCCGGGTGGGGGGCAAGGGCTTCCCCGGTGGGGTCCCCGGCCATTCCGGGTGGGGTCCCAAGGTCGTCTGGGTCGGGTCACGGAGTCTCCCGGGTTGGGTGCCGGGGTTCCGACGGTGGCCAGAGGACGCCCCAGTACCGCGGACCATTCCCTGCTGTATAATTACCCCCATGGCCCAAGCCGCCCGTCACCGCAAGCCCACGCCGAAACCGACGCTCTCCAGCCTCGCTGCGAAGGTGAAATCGCTGGAGCACGAACTCGAGACGCTTCGAGCGTCGCTCAAACGCACCGAACTCGCCGTCGCGGGGAACGAACTCCGCGAGCTGAACAAGCGCCGGGCGACCGAAGGATTGGCGCGCATCCAGGCGGACGTCAACGAGCTCTACAAGCGCGGAATCATCGATGCGAATGGGAAACGGATCTCTCCGCACCTTCCCAAAGAGATGAACGGGTCCGAAGCGGACGTCGTGTGAGCGCGGAAACGCCCGTCATGGACCTCGTCGGCGGGCCGCAAGGCAGCGGCAAATCCTCGTTGTTTCCAGTTGCTGACAGCGGCTACGACGCGTTCAACGTCGACGCCCATCGCCGCGCCTTGAACGGCGGCAGCGCGCAGAACATTCCGGTCGCCATCCGCGACCAGGCCACGAAGGATTACGCGGCGTTCATCGAAGACCACATCGCCAGGCAACTCAGCTTTTCGATCGAAGTCACGCTGGCGAAAGAGATCACCTTCGAACAGGCCGCGAGAGCCCGGAGGTCCGGTTTCCTGGTTCGCCTGACTTACGTCGCCACGGCGCTCGATGAATGCCTCCGTCGTGTTGCAGGACGGGTCCAGCTCGGCGGCCACGGGGTCACCGCGGAAGTCCTCAAGGCCACCTACGCTTCCAGCATGCGCAATTTGCCCCGCGCCCTTGCCGATTTCGACCTCGTCCAGGTTTACGACAACTCAAGCCCGACAGTTCCGAATCAACCGCAATCGGAGAGAGGGCCACTCGTTCTGGAAGCTCATGGCGGCACGATCATCTCCGCCAATGACACTCCCCCCGGCTGGCTGCGTGAGGCGCTCAAGGGGACGAAGTTCGCCCTGTAGCCGGAGCAGCGCGCTTGAATCGCCCCCGCAAGCGGGTCTAGAGTGTCGGCCCGTGGGGCTTCCCCACACCGGAACCCGAAGCATGTCGACCCAGGGCCAGCTCGTCACCGAGACCTTCGACTTCGACGGCGGCCGCCAGGTCACCGCCTGGCTCCCCGCCGCGCCGCCCCGGGCCGTCGTGTACGCCGGCGACGGGCAACTGATCCCGCATTGGGGCGACTTCGCCCTCGCCGCCGGCGCCCCGCCGACGCTGATCGTCGGCGTCCACCGGCTGGCTGACGAGACCCGGCGTCTGCGCGAAGACACGCCGTTCTTCCGCGACAACGCCGCCCGCTGGGCCGGCGCGTTCAAGGCCGCGGGCGCCGACGTGGTCATGACCGAGCGGCCGGGAACCCACGGCGGCCCCTTCTGGCGCGCGGAACTCCCCCTCATGCTCCGCTGGGCCTTCGACGACTGACGCGAGCCGGCGGCACCCCGGCCTCGCTAGAATGGGCCCCGTGACCGCTTCCAATCCCAATGACCCCGCCAGGCTTCCCCCGCCCGGACGTCTCGGGGGGCGTCGTCGGGGGGAGGTCCGGCACCACTCCCCTGCGGCCGGCGGCCCCGGGGACGGTCTCAGGACATCTGCCGGCAGGGCCAGCGCCTGGTGGCTGCTCGTGCCGGGATTTGGGAACGCGCTCGAGATCGCCCTGTGGGCGCCGCTGTTCTGGCTCCCCGTCGGGACCCCGATCCGCCCGATGGGTGCGGCGTTGTTCATGTTCCTGATCGCGGGCGCAACCCTGGTGGCGGGGGGTGCCTGCGCCACCCGCTTGTTCGCGGGCCGACGGCACGTCCTTGCCGCGGTGTGTCTCCTGGCCAGCCTCTCGCCGGTCTTCGTCGCGGGCGTGACGATCCGCCTCGCGATGGACTGGCGGGGCTTGACGTCGGCCGACTGATCGACGCCGGGGCACATGGAACGGCGAAAGCCCGGAGCTCGGGACGGGTGTCATCTCCAGGCTGGCTGGCCGGATCCTGCACGGAGTCCGAGGCCGGACAGCTCGGCTTCTCCCGGAATGTCGGAAGGGCTTTCCGGAGTCAACAACAGGGTCTTCACCCCGGCCATCGGAGGATCGGGCGAAGGCGCCGTTGTCACTTTCTCAGCCGCAATCCAGCAACGGTGCCAACGCGCGCCCTTGTCGCGCCACAGGACGGCGTACCGCTTCCCGCTCCGCCAGCAAATCCCCACGTCGGGAAAGTAGGACCTCGTACGCCGGGGCCAGGCGCCGTTTGGAGCGCGGGAAGTGTAGATCTGGACCGGAGGGAATTTCTGGCAGCCGTAGGTCCGCATGAGCCGGATTTCCGTGCCGTCGTCGTAAGCGAGACACCAGTAGGCGGCGTCGGCGGGCAGGCCGTCCAACCTCACGTGGAACATGTCCTTCGGGTGGCCCAGCCGGTAGAGCAGGACGCCCAGGCAGGCCATCGCCAGCCCGAGGAAGCCTGCCACGACCAGCGCGAGGCGGAGCACGCGCCGGCGGCGAAGGACAAATCCATCCAAGGGCCCGCCTTTCATCGAGAGAACCCCGGTTCCCTGGAAACCGTCTGGCCAGCCAGGCGCGCGACAACAGTCAGATGCCGGACGCAGGTTCAGCGTCACGATGTTTCATGAATCGGTTTCCCTCCGACTCCCCCGGCTTGGGGGAGCGGAGGGGGTGAACCATTCAGGTCGAGTGTCGGGGCGAAGTTTGAGAATCCCCGCTCTCGACGGATTGTGTTCGCATTCGACCGGCCCGTATCATCCGCGCATGCCCGACAACTCGCCTCCGCAATCCAGCATCGTCCTCTACCAAACCGAGGACGGGCGGACGCGCATCCAGTGCCGGTTCGAGAAGGACACGGTTTGGCTCACGCAGAAGCTGATGGCGGAGCTGTTCGGGAAGGACGTTCGCACGATCAACGAGCACATCCAGAACGTCCTGGCCGAGGGGGAGCTTGCCGAAGAGTCAGTTATCCGGAAATTCCGGATAACTGCCGCCGACGGCAAGGGCTACGAGACGCAGCACTGCAACCTGGCGATGGTCATCGCGGTGGGATACCGGGTGAAGTCTCCCCGCGGCACGCAGTTCCGCCAGTGGGCCTCGGCGCGGTTGAACGAGTACCTGGTGAAGGGATTCACCATGGACGACGAGCGGCTGAAGAATCCGGATTCCAAGCGGCCCAACATGGGCCTGACGGCGTGGAGGGGCGGCGTGGTCCGCAAAGGCGACGTGACGGTGGCGAAAAACTACCTGCGCGAAACCGAGATCTCCGAGCTGAACCGCATCGTCGTCATGTTCCTCGACTTCGCCGAGGACCAGGCGCGGCGGCGGAAGCAGATCTTCCTGGAGAATTGGCGGACCCGCCTCGACGATTTCCTTCGCTTGAACGAGCGTGACATCCTGCCGGACGCCGGAAAAGTCAGTCGTGAGAAGGCGGACCTCATCGCGGAGCAGGAGTTTGAGCGCTTCGCGGCGCGACGCCGGGAGCAGCTCGAGCAGGAAGGTGAGGCGGATGCGCTCAAGCTGCTGGAAGCCGAAGTCAAGAAGCTGCCGAAATCGAAGAAACCCAGGCCGCGCAAATTGTGAGACCCCGATGAACCGCCTCGCCCTCCTCGTCCTGCTCTTCCCGCTGGCCTGCGGCCCCTCCGGCCCTCCGCCGCCGTACGTCCGCCCGGCCGACCGGCCGCTGGTGCGCCCGGATGCTCCCGAGATGAAGACGCAGGCGCCCGAGCGCTTCAGGGTCCGCTTCACCACGTCCCAGGGAGACTTCACGATCACGGTGACGCGCGCCTGGGCGCCGATGGGCGCGGATCGCTTCTACAACCTGGTCCGCGGGCGGTTCTTCGAGGAAGCGCGGTTCTTCCGAGTCATGAAGGGCTTCATGTGCCAGTTCGGGATCGCCGCCGACCCCGCCGAGTCGGCGCTCTGGAGGAACGCGACGATCGCGGACGATCCGGTCCGGCAGGAGAACACGCGCGGAAGGGTCACGTTCGCGACGTCGGGCCCCGGGACGCGCACGACGCAGGTGTTCATCAACTACAGCAACGGAAACGCGCGGCTGGACAAGAAGGGTTTCGCTCCATTTGGGGAAGTGACCGAGGGGATGGACGTGGTCGGCAAGCTCTACTCGGGATACGGCGAAGGCGCGCCGAACGGGAGCGGGCCCGACCAGGAGCGCATCGAGGCCCAGGGGAATCCGTACCTGGAGGCCGAGTTCCCGAAGCTCGACTTCATCAAGAAGGCCGAGATCGTGGAATGAGCGTCTCCGCGCGGCGAAACCTGCCCACTGGCGACTTCCTTCGCGCTTGACCTGGGCCCGTCCAGAGGTCCAAAGTCACCGTCCATGAAGCGCATGGGATTCATCCTGATGGCTGCGGCGCTGCTGGTGGGGCTGGCGGGCAGGGCGGCCGCCGCGCCGCCGGACCTCACGCGGGGCGGGAAGCCGGACAACAAGCATCGCTGGACGCTGGGCGCCACCGGCGCGCGGGGGTGGTTCTGGAGCCGGTCCGTGGGGGGAGGGATTGAGAGCGACGACGCGCGGCAGATCCTGATCACGAAGGTGGCCAAGGGGTCCCCTGCCTTCGGGGTGCTGAAGAAGGGCGACGTGGTGACGGGCCTGAACGGCGAGGCGTTTGGCGGTGATGCCCGCCGCCTCTTTGCTCAGGCGGTCATGGAGGCCGAGAAGGAGACGAGCGGCGGTGTGTTGAAGCTGGTCCGCTGGCGTGCCGGTAAGACGGACAACGTCGAATTGAAGTTGCAGGTGCTCGGGGCGTACGCGCCAACGGCGCCTTACGGGTGTGCCAAATCCACGCGGATCTTCGAGCAGGGCTGCGCGGCCATTGCGAGGCGCGGATTCAAGGACAAGGACGGCCACGTGCAGGTCAGCATCGAGAACGACATGAACGCGCTGGCGCTGGTCGCGTCGGGCCGCGAGGAATACCGGGCGCTGGTGGCCGAATACGCGGGGGCGGCGGCCGACCTGAAACCGCAGCTCGATGGCCTTCCATCGTGGGAATACGCCTACAACACGCTCTTCCTGGCGGAGTATGTCCTGGCCACCAAGGACGCGGCGGTGATGCCCGGGCTGCGGCGCCTCTCGCTGGAGATTGCCCGCGGTGCGAGCGGTGTCGGGACGTGGGGCCACGGATTCGTGCAGCCCGACGGCAACCTGGGCGGCTACGGTTGCATGAATCAAACCGGAATCCCGCTGACGCTGGCCATGGTGCTGGCGCGCGAAGCGGGGGTGAAGGACCCCGTGCTGGACCACGCGATCGCAAAGGCCGGCGATTTCCTCCGCCAGTGGGTTCACAAGGGCGCAATCCCCTACGGCGATCACGAGCCTTGGCCCTGGCACGAAGACAACGGCAAGTGCTCCGGCGCCGCGGTGCTCTTCGATCTGCTCGGCGATCGCGAGGCCGCCGCGTTCTACTCGCGCATGGCCACCGCCGCTTACGCCGAGCGGGAAAGCGGCCACACCGGGAACTACTTCAATATCCTCTGGGCGCTTCCGGGCGTGTCCCGCTGCGGCCCGGAAGCCACGGCCGCCTATTTCAGGGAAACCTCCTGGTACTACGACATGGCGCGCGGCTGGGACGGGAGTTGCGACTATCCCGGTTTCCCGGGCGAGGACTCCTTCGACGGCTGGGACTGCACCGGCAGCTACCTCCTGGGCTACGCTCTCCCGCTCAAGAGCCTCTTCATCACGGGCAAGAAGCCGGGCGCGGCCCCGGTGCTCTCTTCCAGAGAAGTGGCCGAGACGATCGACGCTGGCCGCGGGTTCACATTCCGGAACGCGGAGAGCGACGACTGGTACGCGGAGCGGAAGACGGAAGATCTGCTGGCCGGGCTGTCCAGCTGGTCGCCCGCGGTTCGCAGACGCTCGTCGTTCGCGCTGGGCCGCCGGGAAGGAGATTTCCTGCCGCAACTCCGGGCGATGCTCGACAGCAAGGACCCGAGCAGCCGTTACGGGGCGTGCGAAGCGCTGGCCAGGCTCGGTCCGGAGGCCGATCTCGCGGCGCCGCAGGTGCGCGGATTGCTGGGCGACAACGATCCCTGGCTGAGGATGCTCGCCGCCCGGACCCTGGCGTCCATGGGGCCGGAGGTTCGCACGGCAGCTGTCCCCGACTTGCTTCGCGCGGCGTTGCTCAAGGATCCCAACGACCGCCGCCGGCGCCTCGTGGGCGAAGTGGCGAAAGCCCTGTTCGCGCCCATGCCCGGAACCGACGAGCCCATTCCCATCCTGTCGGAATCCCTCGACGGCGTGGACCGGCCCCTTCTCCATGCGGCGCTCAAGGAAGTGCTCTCCAACGAGGACGGGCTCATCCGCGGCCTGGCGGCGGGGATCTACCCGATGCTGACCGCCGAGGACGCCCGGGCGCTCATGCCCGAAATCGTGGCAGCGACCCGCAAGAACGCGCCCAGCGGGGAAATGTTCCGGATGGACATCCGCTGGGCGGGCCTGGAATTGCTGGCGCGCTTCCGGATCCGCGAGGGAATGGCGCTGTGCGTGGAGCTGATGAACGAGTTCGGCTGGGGGTGCGAGGCCGGACGATGCCTCCGTCCCCTGAAGACGTATGGCGGTGCCGCGAAAGAGGTGATCCCCCAGCTGCGGGAGACCATCGCTGCCACACGCAAAGCCATCGAAGCCGAGCCGTGGAACGTGGAGCGCTGGGAAAAGGACATCCTTGCTATTGAGAAGCTGATCAGGGATATCGAGGCCGACAAGACTCCGGCGCCGGTGGTGGGCATCGAGGAATTCAGCGGCGGGAAATGACCATCAGGCGGGTGGTTCGCTGATGTCCGGAGGCTAGGCATCGGGGAGTAGAACGGCTCGTCGCCACTGCGGCACGAAGAGATCCGTAAGCGGCCCGCGGCAGCGCGGATCGCAGCGCGTCGCTGAAATCAATCCTGCTTCCGACGCAGGGCTGAGGTGTCCCACACCAGGATCGTGGAATCCCAGCTGCTCGAGGCGAGCCGGTTACCGTCCGGGGAGAATTGGACGCAGGTCACGGGCCCGGTGTGTCCCTCGAACGTCTTCCGGAGCACGCCCGTGGCCGTCTCCCAGACGCGCACGGAATTTCCCTGGCACGCGACCGCGAGCAGTTGGCCGTCCGGGGAGAAAGCGAGGTGCCAGGCGCTGGTCGCGTTGCCGTCGAGGTCGCGGATCCTGTCACCGGTTTTCGCGTTATAGAGGCTGACGCGCTCGGCTCCGCCGCCGGCGGCGACGATCGCGCCGTCCGGGGAAACCGCAAGGGCGGCGACCCACCGGGGGTGTGCGGCGACGTCCCGCGTCACCGCTCCCGTCGCTCCGTCGAACCACAGCAGGTGACCGTCCTCACGGCCGCAGACGAGCTCGCCGGTTCCCGGGATCGCGCGGAGGCTCAAGGAGGGGCCGGGAAGATCGAGTTCGGCTGCCGGGTCGCCGGCGTCGGGATTCCACCGCAGCAGCTTCTCCTTCGCGCTCACCGCGCGGACCGATTTCCCGTCCGGCGACCAGACCGGCTGAGCGTATCCCTTCTCCTGCCCCGGCAGTTCGGCCTGGACCTGCCCGGTGCCGGCGTCGAAGACCCGCAATCGCGTGCCGGAGGAGACAACCCGGGCGCCGTCGGGGGAGGGCGCGAGCGCGTAAACCATGGACTCGCCGTCCTCGATCCGGAGCTTCTCCGATCCATCCCGCGGATCCCAGAACACGACGGCACCGTCCCACCCCGCGCTGGCCAGGACGCTGCCGCCCTTCAGGAAGACGGCGGCGGTGGCGTATCCATCGTGGCCGGGGAAGAGCCGCACGGCCTTCTTCGATTCGAGATCGCGGATGTGGAGGGCCTGGGAATGGCCGCCGGCGACGATTCGGCGTCCGTCGGGAGTGAACGCCAGCGCCCCATCCGAGCCCGGGCAGGTCTTGAATCGTTCGACCTCCTTCCAGGTGACGGTATCGATCAGCCGCACGCCCTCCATCTGGCTGGCGACGGCAAGGCGGGATCCGTCCGGAGAGACTTCCAGCGCCGTCGGCCAGAAAGAGAGCTTCTCGACCCGGAACAACTCCTTCCCGGAAGCGACGTCCCAGGCGAGGACGGTGCCGTCGCGCGAGGCGCCGGCGAGCCAGCGGCCCCGGGGATCGACGCCGACGGCGGTCGTCGACTTGGTCAAGCCGGGGAACTTCTTTCCCGCGGTTCCCGAATCCGCATCGAGGGCGACGACTGGGCCGTCGTCCTCTCCCACGTACAGGGCCTTGCCGTCCGGCGCCCACGCCAGGCTCTCGAGCTTCAACTCCGGCGACTTCTCCTCGACCGTCTGAAGATCGGCCGAGAGATACTGCAGTCCTCGGTATCCCGCCGCGGCGAGGCGCTTGCCGTCGGGCGACCAGGCGATCTTCTTTCCCGACACGGCCATCCTGGCCGGCGAACCGACGACCTGGTCGTTGCGCGAGTCCCACACCTGCGCCCCTGTCCCCGCCGACCAGGCCAGCCGGGTGGAGTCCGGCGACCAGCTCAAACTGTCCACGTATCGCTTGAGCTCGACCAGCTTGACCGGCTTCCCGGTCGCCAGCTCCCACACGCCCAGCTTCAGGTCCTGACCTCCCATCGCCACCCACTTGCCGTCCGGCGAAACCGCCACTGCCATGATCGTTCCGTTGAGGCGCATGCGCACGGTGCCGAGTCGATGGACCGCGCCGGCGGGGAGAGGGTCGCCAAACCGGTCCTTGCTTACGGGCGAAGCCGGTTCTTCGGCGACCGCGGCCCGGGAAAAGAGGAGAGTCAGGGCGAATGCGCGTCGAATTCGCATGGCTGCGATCCTAACAGATCGAAGTCGTGGCGGAACATCGAGCGCAGCGCGCCACCCGACGACCGGCCCCCGCCCTGCCGCACCCTCATCGCCCCTGCCTTCCGCGCGCCGGCCGGCCCGGGCAAACTGCTAGAATCCACGCGAGATGGGCACCCGGAAAGAGCCCCTGATCGACCTGCTGGACCAAGCGGGCGTGGCCTCCTGGATCGCCACCGCCGACGGGACGACTCTGCTGGCGAACCGCGCGCTCGAGAACCTCCTCGGCGCGCCCGTGAGTCCCGGGCAGCGCATCCCGTTCCTCGAGCTCACGGCCGCGCGGCTCGCCCGGGGAGAAGCCGTCAGCCGCCGGCCCGAACGGTGGACGCGCGCCGATTCGACCGTCGTGGACGTCCTCGTGTCCGCCCTGCTCGCCGACGGCGAGATCCACGGCATCGTCGAGGACCTCACCGAGAAGCGCCGGTCGGAGCGCGGCCGCGCCTCCTTGGAACAGGCGTATCACCGGGTCGTCGACAACCTCCCCGACGCCCTCTTCCTCGACGACGAGTCCGGGCGCGTCGTCTTCGCCAACGACCGCTTCCTCGAGCTGTTCGGCATTTCCCGCGATGAACTCCGGACCGTCCGCCTCGAGGACTACGTCGCCCCCGAATTCCGCGCCCGCCTCCGCGACCGCCACGAACGCCGCCTCAGGGGAGAGGACGTCCCTTCCCATTTCGAGTACGTCGGCCTCCATCGAAGCGGCCGGCGCATGGACCTCGAGGTGAGGGTCGTGCGGGTCGTCGAGGATGGCGCCTGCGTCGGCACGCAGTCCGTGGTCCGGGACGTGACGGAGCGGAAGAACGTGGAACGGCGCCTGGCGGCGGTCAACGAAACGCTGGAGAAGCAGGTCCACGAGCGGACGGAGGCAGCTCTCAAGGCGGAGGAGAAGCTGCGCCACGCCCAGAAGCTGGACGCGGTCGGCCGACTTGCGGGAGGCGTGGCCCACGACTTCAACAACCTCCTCATGGCGATTTTGGGATTCAGCGAGCTCGCGGTGGAGGGGCTTCCCGACGGCCATCCGATCCGGGGTTCACTCAGCGAAGTCACCAAGGCGGCGACGCGCGGCGAGGCGCTGGTCAAGCAGCTCCTCGCCTTCAGCCGGCGGGACGTGTCGGTCGCCTCGACGTTCGACCTGAACGCGCGCCTCGAGAGCGTGCGCCAGATGCTGAAGCGCCTGGTTCGCGAGGACATCGAATTCACCTGGTCGCTGGCGCCCGAGCTGCCGAGAGTGCGCATGGATCCGTCGCAGCTCGACCAGGCCGTGCTCAACCTGGTGGTGAACGCGAGGGACGCCATGCCCGATGGCGGACGCCTGTCCGTCCTGAGCCGCGGCGCTTCCCCGCCGGAGATCGAACGCCTTCCGCCCGGCCTGCCGCGCGATTCCGCCTACGTCGTGATCGAGGTGGCGGACACCGGAATCGGGATGGACAGGGAGACGCTTTCGCACCTGTTCGAGCCCTTCTTCACGACGAAACCGGTCGGGCGAGGAACGGGGCTCGGACTGTCGACGGTCTACGGGATCGTGGAGAAAGGCGGCGGACACATCGAAGTCGAGAGCGCGCCGGGAGCCGGGTCGAAGTTCCGGATCTACCTGCCCGGGACCGCGGGTGCGCCCAGCGGAAAGCACCCGTCGCTGCCGGGCCCGGCGCCGCGGCCGGGGAAGGAACGCATCCTCCTGGTCGAGGACGAGGATGGCGTGCGCGACGTCGCCCGGAGAGCGTTGCAGTCCCACGGTTACAGCGTCACCACCGCGACTTGCGGTTCCGAAGGGCTGTCCTCCTTCAAGGCGGATCCCTCGGCGTTCGACCTCGTCATTACCGATGTGATCATGCCCGGCATGACCGGCCGTGAGATGGCGGCGCGGATGCGGGAAGCGCGGGCAGTCCCGGTGCTGTTTATCTCGGGCTACATCGACGACGATCGGGTCCGGCGCGGCGTCGTGGAGGAAGGGCAGGCGTTCCTGCGCAAACCGTTCGGCCTGCGGGCGCTTCGGGACGCCGTCCGCGAAATCCTGGACGCCATGGCGAAGTAACCGGTCTGGGCCATCTGGACCCTGTGACCGGCGACGCCACGTGGGACCCACGGCTGCTCCCCGCGGTTTCCCGCAAGCGCACCCATCCCGTCCAGCCGGACCTTGATTGCCGCCTGCTGCCCTCGGGATCGGAGAGTGTCCGCTCGTAGTAAGATGCGGTCCCTCACATTCGGGAGGAGACGCCGATGGACAAGTCAGAAGCGAAGGCAAAGCAACTCCAGAGCTGGACGGCGGTCGCGCCCGGATGGGGGAGATACGACGAGACGCTGACCACCTGGGCGGCGCCCGTCGCGGCGCGCATGATCGAGCTTGCAAGGATCGGTCCCGGGGCGCGCGTCCTCGATCCGGTGGGGCCTCATGTTCATGCCCGATCCCCTGGCGTGCCTGCGGCCGGCCCTCCGCGCGCTTCGGCCGGGCGGTCGCCTGGCCGTCGCCTGCTGGGCCGATCCCGCGCGCAATCCCTTCGTCACGGTCCCGATGGGCGTCCTGAAGAAGCACATGACCATCCCCGACCCGCCGCCGGGCGCCCCCGGGATCTTCGCGTTCGCCAGCGCCGACCGGCTGCGCGGCGTCCTCGAGGAAGCGGGGTTCCGCGACGTCGTCGTGGAGCAGGTGACCATCCCGATGGCCGACTTCGCCACCGGGGCCGAGTACGACGTCTTCATTCGGGCCCTCGCCGGTCCGGTCGCGAGCCTGTTCTCGCAGCTGCCGGCCGACAAGCAGGAGATCGCGAAGAAAGAAATTGCCGAAGAAGCTGTAAAGAAGAGTTCCAAGCCGGGCAGGGTCGTGCTCCAGGGCGTCACTCACATCGCCGCGGGCACGAAGGAGTGACCCAGGCGCTTCCCTCTCTGATGGATGCGCGCGGCCCAGGAATCGCCCTCGTGATCGAGGCCGCGCCCCAGCCGGCCAAATAGCAAAGGAGCCGAGACATGAAGAAGTCCCTCGTCCTCTTCCTCGCCGCCGCCGCCCTCCTGCTGGCCGCCCGCCCGCTCCTGTCCGACGACGGGAAACCCGCCGGGGGCGAACCCGGCGATCCGGGGCCGGAACACGCGGTCATGGCGAAGTGGTCCGGCTCGTGGAACCGCGCCATCAAGATGTGGATGAAACGCGGCGGAAAGCCGTTCGAGATGACCAGCTCCGCGGAGATCGCGATGGTCATGGAGGGTCGCTTCAGCCGCATGACCGCCACCAGCGACATGGGCGGCACGAAGTACACCGGCGAATCGACGATCGGCTACGACGGGACGACGAAGAAGTGGTCGATCTTCGCGATCGACAACATGGGCACCGCCCCGACGTACCTCGAGGGGACGAGTGCGGACGGAGGCAAGACGATCGAGTTCAAGGGGATGATGACGGAGGCGACGAAGGGCACGCAGATTCACACGCGCTGGGTGCAGACGGAGAAGGGGCCCGACGAAATGCTGCTGGAGATGTACACGGGCGAGGGGAAAGACGAAGTGAAGATGATGGAGATTTCGAGCAAGCGAAGAAAATAGAGAGCACCGCGTGGCCGAGGCTCGCGCCTCAGCCCTGCGTCTGACGATCCTCCCCTTCCCCACCGCCGGCCCGCAGGGAGCGCCCGAGGCAGACCAGCTCGGGCCCCCAGCCGATTGGGTACGGGAGGATCGTCAGCGCCCACCACGCACCGCGACCCGTGTCGCCCCCGAACCCGCCCATCGCGCTCAGGATGAACAGCCAGCCCACGCCCCCCGCCGCCAGCACCGCGCTGCCGGTGGGCGTTCGGACAAGAAGCGATCATGACGCCGGCAGTTTTTCGACCTGGGTTGGCGACTCGGCTGGGTTGCGAAATCGAACAAATTACTCCTACGACCCGGCTCTCAAAGACTCGCACCTCATCGCGGACTCCTACGCCCCGCGCGTCGCAATCCGGTCGTTCGCGGAACAATTCACCGAGTTTTTCACGGGTCACGGAACGCGCGCACTGAATCCCGCCGGCGCACTCAAGTTCGAGGGATCCAAGGGCGGCGCCATCGAGTGGCAGGATCCGAAGGGAAGGTCGCTGGATCAGTCCCTTCCTCTCAAGGACAAGCGGCGCTGGAAGATCATCGAGGAGGCGCTGAGGTGCGCCGAGATCGGCGTGAAGTACGGCAGCGACATCACCCTGGGAGTGTTCCCCACACAGTGGGCCAAGCTGTCCAAGGAATCACCGTCCTTCCGGTAAGAGGACTACTCGATGGATTGCATTACCTCCGCGCACGTCGTCTACTTTCGCGGCGGAGGAATCATCCTCTCCGACGGCGGAGACCCCAACTATCCAGTTCTTCCCGGAGAGGCGGACGAGGTTGCCGCGAAGGACTACCGGTATCGGGCCGTGATGCTGGAACCGGTCTACGTGGAAGAGGTGCTCGCCGGGAAGTGGAAGGGGACACTCTGGATGAAGAGCGGCGGCGAGAACGGATTGAAGATCCCCTGCGCCTTCGAGTGATCACGCTCGTCCCGGGCGGAATCCAGATCGTCACGCTCGATGCCGAGAAGGAGATGCCGAAGGCGAACGCAAAGCTCGACGGCAAGACACTTCCCTACGACCGGGACAAGGACGACCTGCTTGTGATCAGGAACATCCCGTCGGACTATCCCTATTGCCTGACGACTTCCGGCCCCGACACGCTGGTGATGACGCCGGAAAGCGAGGAGACAAGAGCGCTCATGGGCGCCACGCTGAAGAAAGCGCGAACCCGGGAGGTGCCGGTCGTCAAGTGACGATGAGCAGGCAGGCCATTCGGCCGTCGCCTCCTCGAACCACGAGATTTCCGCACGGGTGGCTGGCCAGGATCCGGGGCCACTTCGCAGGATTCTCCTGCCTCCACTCGGGCTGGAGGCCAGCGGCGAACGCTTCCGGCGCTCCGAAAGTCCGGCGCGATCCGGATCGGGCGCCAGCCGGGCATCCTGGGCGAGTTCTTCCGCAGGGAGCGAGAGAGACAATCGAGCGCCGTCGTCGTTCGGACCACGGCCATAGCCCGCACTCTTCACGCGCTCTCCAAAACGGCCAGAAAAAGGACCGCAACGCGTCGAGTTTTGATCCCCTTTCGCGGGCGCGCCCGGAAACTCGTTTGCGCTGGACTTGCGCCACTCTCAAAGCCAAGATTGGCCGCCCGTGAAGAGCTTCCATTTGGCAGGCTTCTCCAGCCTCCCGGATCGCGTCCCGGGGGCGACCTGAGCAATTCCGTTCCCGCAATAGGGCGGCTGGCCGTTCCAGGGACCGATCCCAGTTTCCTATTCGCTTTCGTGTCGATTCGTGAAAGGAGTTGGAATGTTCAACCGCGGGTGGAGGACGGCTTTTCTGGTGACGGCGTTGGCAGCCGGCGAAGGGTGCGGGAAGGCCTCCCCTGCCCCAGGCGGACCAGCGTCCCCAGGGAAGAACGGCGAGGCCGCGACGCAGTCGCCGAGGGAAGAGACGCCCGACGAGGCCTACGGGAGATTCCTGGCCGCGGCGGAGGCGGGCGACGTGGATGCGGTAATGGGCTTCATGACGGCCGCGACCTACGCGGCGCAGGGAGTGACCTTCGGCAAGGCCCGAGACCTGGCGCTGACGGGGGAACCGGAGACGATCGAGCGGATGGCGAAGCAGACGGGGATGACCGTGGAGGAACTCAGGTCTGCCACGGGCGAGGCGATCGCCCGAAAGTTCCTCCGAGCCCAGTTCACGAGCCTTCTGCAGACCGCGGAGGGAAGGAGGTCGATCGCCGCGAAGAAATGGGCCGGGTGTGAGATGCGGGACGGGAAAGCCTATGCCACCACTTCGAGATCGTCCGGAGGCGCAGTCAAGGAGGACTGGAGTGTGATGGTGAAAGAGGCAGGAACCTGGAAATTTGACCAGGAACTTACCGAGAAGTACAAGGCGGAGATTCGCGCCAGGAAGTCGAAGTGACACGGGTTGACGGCTTCTGCCTGCGACGGCCCTGAAGACGAAGGTTCCATTCGTCCACGGAGTCCAGCCATGAGCCTCCCGGCACTGAGGGGATCGAAACGCGGCAGACGATCGTCGGCGGCATCCCGCAGCACAGGGATCTCGGCCGGGCCAGGAAAGCGATCATCCGGGACCTCCTGTCGATCGTGACGGAAAAGGAGGCGACTTCCTCAAGGGAACAGCCTCGCCAGACGATGGGGCCATGAGCGGGGAAAACATCTAACCCGGGCCGAGAAAAAGTCTTCTCACGTCCAAGCTCCTCGCGGCCCGGCTTATCCTGAGCGAGGCCGCAGGCCGAGTCGAAGGATTGCGTTGCAGTAGAATAGTAGCCTGGGAAGACACGTACCTCGGTTCGCTTAGGAAGCTGCGGACGCGGCGCTGCACCGGGCAAAATCGCAGGGCAGGAACAGGGTCGTGGCCGTGTGGGGCCGGGGACGGCCCAGAGCGGCAGAACAGTTCGCCCACCGTCGTCGTTCGGACCGTCCGCCCCAACGCAAGACGGGGGCCATCCCGTGACGAATGCAGGCAACAGGCCCTCGCAGGACACCATCGGAGAGAACGCCTTGTCCTTCTTCCGCCGGTCCAGCAACGACGCCCCGCCTTCGCGCTTCTCCCGGATCCCAAGCGGCCCCATCCGTCTCCTGGCCGGATGCGCCCTCGTCGCCTGGAGCATCCACGGGTACGCGAGCCTCTCCGCGGCGAAGTCCTGGTTGTCCGCGCCGGGAGTGATCGTCGAGTCTCACTTCTCCCGGGACAGGAGATCCCGGACCTTCCATGCCAGGTACGAGTACCGGGCGAACGGGAGCACCTACTCCGGGCGCCGCGTCTGCATCGGCGACGAGCCGTCGGACCTGGACCTCGGAGTGATGTATCCCGACGGCGCCGCCTGCACCGTGCTCTACAACCCCGACGACCCCTCCGACTGCACCCTCGAGATCGGCGCATCCAGGACCTCCACGTGGCTGATGCTGGTCGGGATCGCGATCCTCGGAACCGTGGTCTTCGACTTCCTGAAGCCCCCCCGGACTTGACGCAAGGCGGACTGACGAGGGGGAGAAGCGCCCCCTGGGAGGTGCGGTGGTGCCGCTCTTCTCGCGCGGGCGGGGCGCGAGCGCCTTCACGCTGGAAAACCAGGGCTGGTACTGGGGGTGCATCCAGAACTGGCTCGTGGTGTTGATGGACTCGAGGGCCCGCATCGGCGGTCCCGTGGTTCACTTCTGGTCGCGGGGGGTCAAGAAGCAGTTCTACGTCTTCTGGCCTATCGTCATTGCGCGCCTCTCCCGGAACGGCCGGCGTCGCCGTCGCATGGGCCCTCGGCGGCACCTTCGACCACCACGGGCCCCACGTCCAGGTCTACGGGTTCACCGCCATGGACCTCATGGGCGCCGGCCTCGTCATCACCTTCATCACGCTTCCCGTGAACTCCGCCGCGGCGATCGCCTTCCGAAACCCGGCGCTGGCCTTCCTGGGCCGCCACAGCTACGCGATCTACGTCCTGCACGTTGCCATCACGCTCTGAGCGAAATCGAGCATCACACGCAATGTCGCCGCCTACACAGGCTCCGCCCTTATCGGCGTTGCCGTGGGGACCGTCGTGATCCTCGTCCTGTCGGTGGCCGCGGCGACGCTGACCGCGCGGTTCATTGAGGAGCCGTGCCTCCGGCTCCGGAAGCACTTCGCGGTTCGAGGCGCGCCGGACAAGGACGTGCCGGCGCCGGCTCAGCCCGGCGCCTGACGAGCCGCCGCTTCCCCGCCCGCCCTCAGCACGCGCCCGAGGCAAACCAGCCCCAGAGCCCACCCGACCGGGTACGGGAGGAGCGTCAGCGCCCACCACGCCGGGCGCCCCGTGTCGCCGCCGAACCCGCCCATCGCGCTCAGGACGAACATCCACGTCACGCCCGCCGTCGCGAACGCTGCGCTGGCCACCGCGAGCCTCGGAAGCGCCCGCTCGCCCAGCCACATCCCGAACAGGAGCAGCAGGACGCCCAGGGCAACGAGCCCGAACGGGACCAGGATGAAGGGCTGCTTCCGCAGAATCGCCATCACCGGGAAGACGAGGGAGAGGGCGCCGATCGCCGCCACTCCGAGCAGCGCGGCGCGCCGCCGCGGCCGCCCGCCCAGCCGCACCCCCAGCGCGCCCAGCACGCTCCCCGCGGCAATCAGCACGGAACCTTCGAGCGGATCCGCCGCCCCCGCAAGCATCAGCAGGATCCCGAGAACGACCAGAAGCCTCGTTCCGCGGTTGTCACGCACCGGAGGTCTCCCTTCGTGGCGCCGTCGCAGCCGGTGTATCACAACGCCTTCGCGCAGGGAACCTCCCTCGGCCCCATCAGGGCCATCGTCCGTTCAGGAGTTGCCGCCGGCGCGGCCCCGGTTCTCTCCCCCAAGGACAAATCAGTATGATCGCGGCATGGCCTTCTTCTCCTGCAATCGAAGCCGCCGTCCGCGCACGAAACAGTTCCTGGAACGAATGCCGAGACAATCGGCGTCACTCCTCGCGCGCCGGGGTTTCCGAACGATCGGTGCCCTGTTCGCGACGACGATGCTCGTCATGCCCACCGCCTGCAAAGAGAAACTGCGCGCGTCCGTCCCGAAGGAGGTGGAGTCCGGAGTTGTGAACCGGGGAACCACGAGGCAGGCGGTTCCGGGGGAATGGTCGTTCTCAATCGGCGATGAGCGCCCGGAGTCCGGAGGCGGCGAGGTCCAGAACATCTCCGAAATCTTTTCGCCGGAAGATGCCACAAAACTCTACGACGTCCTCAATTCCGAGGAATTCCTGTCCCGCTTGAAGAAGTACGCCGGCGATGAGCCGGTGCCGAAGATCCGCTTCTCGGTTTCCATTTTCGAACGCGGTCCGTACCAGGAACGAACCGTGCAGATCCTGCAGCGGCCGATGCTCAGTCCGGGTGGGCATCAGAGGGGCCTCTTCTTCGGGCTTGCGTACCAGGTCGAGATCGAGGTGATGAAGTTGGATCGAGGCGAGCCCATCAACTACCACTACAAGAACCCGCTGACCGGCGAAGAGCTGCCTCCGCACAAGCGCGAACTCCCCCGCGAGCCCCGCTGCGACTTCTCGCTCAGGGATTCCGGGAAGGAATGGGTCTTCTTCGACGGGAAGTAGGATCCCCGCTTCCACTTTCGCGCCTTGGGCTGCGGCCGGCCGCGCGCCGCGTATCATCGAGTTCGTGAATGCCGAGCGCGCCTACCTGTTTCGACACGCGTTGCTGCGCGACGCCGCCTACCAGCTCCAGCTTCCCGGCGACCGCGCGCGGCTCCACGGCCTGGCGTTCGAGCTGATCGAGTCGATGGGCGGCGGAAGGGCGCCGGAGCCGCCGCCGCTGGACAGCGCAACGCCATTCGCGCCGCACGCGACCGACGCGTTCGCGTTCGAGCTCGCGGGGCACGCCCGGGAAGCGCTTCGGGCCGCGGAACCGCGCCTCCCCGCCGCGGTGCTGCCGCTTTACCTGCGACGCGCGGCGGAGGTGGCGAAGCGGGGGTATCGGCCGGAGGAGGAGGCCTGCTGGCGGGAGCTGGCGAAGCTGACTCCGGGGAGACCGCGTGCGGCCGTCCTGTTGAGAGCGGGCGACGCGGCATTCGGGCGCGGCCGTTCGCGAGCCGCGGAGGAGTGCTTCGGGAAGGCGCTCGCGGTTGCGAAGTCCGCCGGCGCGGCCGTGGCGGAAGGAAACGCGCTCGAGAACCTGGCGACGGTGTACGTTGAGACGGGGCGCGTCGTCGAGGCGGAGGACGCCTTCGAGCAGGCCCTGGCGGTTTTTCGGCGCATCGGCCGGCGCGACTCCGAGAGTTTCACGCAGGGCAGCCTGGGCAGCCTGCGTCTCGCGACCGGCCGCCCGGACCTCGCCCGCAGGGACCTCGAGCAGGCCGTGGAGACGGCTCGCGCCAGCGGCGACCCGCGGGCCGCCGCCGTCTCGCTGGGGATCCTCTCCAGCCTCCAGCGCGCCTCCGGCCTCCTCGCCGAGGCCAAAGCCACGAACGCCCTCGCCCTCGCGGCGATCCGGCGCATCGGCGACCGGCGCGCGGAAGCGACGCTTCTCGGCAACCTGGCCAACATCCAATGGCAGACCGGCCGCGCCGCACTGGCCGAGCAGACCGCCCTCCAGTCGCTGGCGATCTCTCGAGAAACCGGCGACCGCCGCGCCGAGGCGATCGTGCTCGGCAGCCTCGCCAACAACTATTTCGAAACCGGCCGCCCCCGCCTCGCCGAGCCCGCCTGGAACCAGGCCCTCGCGATCCACCGCGACACCGACAACCTCCGCTTCCAGGGCATCGTCCTCGGCGACCTCGCCCGCCTCTACACCGCGACCGGCCGGCCCAGGGAAGCGGAAGAGCTCTTCACGGAATCCCTCGCCCTCCACGCCCGCACCCGCAGCCGGGACTGGGAGGGTTCTCACACCTGCGACCTCGCACTCTGCCAGCTCGCCCTCGGCCGCCCGGCGGAGGCCCGGGAGCGATGGCGCGCGGGCCGGGCGATGCTTGAAGAAGCGCAGGATCTGGAGACGCTGGCCTGCAAGCGAAGCGAGATGGAGGCCGCGTGCCGGGGGGCGGGGGTGCTGCGGTTCGATGAAGGCGGGCCGTGACGATGGGCGACGAGGGCCGCTCTCTCAGCACGCGCACCTTTCGGCAAGTCTGGCGCGCTGCTCACTCCTAAACCTCCACCACGCTCTCACACGACGTAGCCGCGCTTCCCGGTCGAACGCGAGACACGAGTCCATCACCTCGTCGGCAGACGGTCTTTTCGGCACTTCCCCTCCTGACTCGCCTGCCAGTACTCCCCCGATGCCACGTCCAGGCACGTGAGCCAACCGCCGCCATGCGCGAGCGTGTCGATGCAGATGGCATGTCCCAGACTCGACGGCCGGCCGGACTTCTGGGGCGTGTGACCGCAGACCATCACTTTGCCCGAGCTATGCGGCTCAGGTGACTTGAAGGGTTCCCAATACAGCATCAGGTCGGGTTGTTCGGCCAATGGCACCTGCGGATAGGCGTTCGCATGAACGAAGAAATGGGACTCTGTTTCGAAATACGACTTCGTCGCTTTCTCCAGGAACTCCCAATGAGCGTCGGGGACGTCAGTCAGCTTTCCGCGATCGCCGAACGGGGAATAGGAGGCGAGCGTCGCTTGCGCCCCATACATCAACCACTCGCTGGCGGCTCCCAAGTCCGTCCGCGCAGCCAGCATCATGACCTCATGGTTTCCGCGAAGCGCAACGAGCTTCCCGGTCCGCTTGCGTTCGATGAGCCAGTCGACGACCGCCCGGGAGTCCGGCCCGCGATCGACGTAGTCGCCAACAGTGATCAGTAGATCGCTTTCGTGGAAAGGGACGAAAGCCGCCAAAGTCCGCAGCGCCGAGAAGCAGCCGTGGACATCGCCAATCGCGAGCGTTCTCATTTCGACAACTCCCTACTCCTGTCCTGGCTTCACGAACGCCGCGCGCCGAACCGGCGCGGAGGGCTGCGGTGTAATTCGAGGACGACCTTGGCGGGCAAGTACTGGATTTCCCGGACTTCGGCGTTGGTCACTGCGGCGCCGAGGGAGGTACTCCGACAAGGGATGCCGCTATCAATGGCTACATCCGGGATTCATCCAGCCTGTACACCCGGTAGTTCCGGTCGGCCGAGAAGTCCGAAGTCGCTCCGAGGCGATCGACAACGGCGAGAACATCCTGTTCGCCTGCCACTGACCAGTCCACCCCTTCCTCTTCCTCGAGCGGTTCACCTGTGCTCGCCCGCACTTCCCCTTCGATGGCCACTACATTACGAATCCAGCGGCCACGATCGCAGACGTCCAGCTCAAACGTGGAGGATGCGCCCTCGCAGATCCAGCCCACGACGCGGCACGACCGCGTCCGCGTGAATTCGAGCCACACGTCGTCGTGGGAGAGCACCATCTCCAGATCCAGGAGGTGGGTGAACCCGTCCTCGAAGTACGCGACCTTCGTGACGTGGAATCGGTCCGGGTGCTCTTCAGCCGCCCGGAACGCCTGCTCGCTGGAGTTGACCGTCGTCTCGGAATCGATGACGTATCCGAGCTCTTTCAAGACCCCCGGCAATGCCTCCAGGTGGCTTCCCTCGATGGATACGACGCTGAGGTGCAGGCTCATTGCGCCTCATTGTAAGTGCCGGTGGTTCTGCGGCATGAGCCGCTTCACCCACTCACGCCCGCCGCAATTTCATACGGCCTCAGTCGCGACTGGTGGTCGAACACCCGGAACGAGATCCTCACCTCGTCGGCCCCGGCGCCGGGGATCGCGGATGAGCTCGGCGAGGGAGGACCAGGTCGGGCGTGCCTTGAAGACGGTGTCGGCGGCGAAGACGAGGAACACGGGCTTCGTACCCGGCCGGACGCGAACCGCGCCGGCACCTTGCAGCGCTGTAGCCCATCGGCTACAATTGCAGAGCGATCGAACTCCGGAAGACCCAGGCCTTCACCCGCTGGATCGACGGGCTCCGCGATCTCATGGGAAGGGCCCGTATCCAGGCGCGGATCGAGCGCCTCGCCGCGGGACACGCCGGTGATGCAAAGCCGGTCGGAGCGGGGCTCTTCGAGTTGCGGATCGATGTCGGCCCGGGGTACCGCGTGTACTTCGCCAGACGCGGGCGAAAACTGATCGTCCTGCTGGGCGGCGGAGACAAGTCCACGCAGACGCGGGACATCAAGAAGGCCATGGAATCGGCGCGTCACCTTGGAGACCAGCCATGAAACGGACCAGAACTTCCCGCTACGACGTGGCGGACCACCTGCGCACCCCGCGAGAACGGGCCGCTTACCTGGAAGCCTGCCTTGAAGAGGCCGGCGACGACGCCGCTTTCATCGCCAAGGCACTTGGCGATATCGCGCGCGCCAGCGGCATGTCCCGAGTCGCCCGCGACGCCGGGCTCTCGCGCGAGAGCCTGTACCGCGCTCTCTCCGGGACCGGCAGCCCCGGCTTCGACACGATCCTCAAGGTGCTTCGCTCCCTTGGCCTGGAACTCCGCGCGAAGGCGAGACGGGCGTGAGTGGAGCCTGAACTGGATCCCACGGACTGCTTCACCCGGATTTGCAGGATTCCCGCCGAATTCCGCGGCGGCGGCAAGCCGCTGCTCGAAGTTGTGCGCGCAAGCGGATTCCCCGAGATTCGCGGCCAGTTCCCGGCACGTGATTTGGCTGAGTATCTCCGCGCACATCCTTCGCTCGTCGACCGCTGGGTGAGATTCTCCGAGGACAAAAGGACCTCGACAGGTTGGTACCTTCGCCCTCCCTATTCCATCGGACGGATTTCGCCAACGTCCCCGCCGATGCACGAAATCAAGCACGTCGACCTGGCCGCAGCATGCGCCGCGTTCATCATTGCCGAACTGGGTGCGATTCTGGATTGCGAGTGACCGGACCGGATGTCCTGTGGCACGTTCCTGAGACGCCCCTGCTCTTCCGGTCGCCGCGAAAACTTGGAGTGGCCGAACCTCGATGTCACTTCAGGTGAAAGTCACATTTCAAAAGCTCGCTGGTTGCTCAACGGCTCACCCCCGCCGCAATCTCGTACGACCTCAGCCGCGCTTCATGGTCGAACACCTGGCACGAGACCATCAGTTCGTCAGCTTTCGTCCGCTCGACGAACCTCCGCAGCCACTCTCTCACCGTCTCCGGCGAGCCGACCGCCGAATACTCGAGCATGCTGTCGATCATGAGCCGGTCCTCGGCGGTCAGCGCTTCGGCAAATCCCTCCTCCGGCGCCGCGAGCCGTCGTGGGCGGCCGCGGTGGAGGTCGAGAATGACCTTGGCGAGCGAGGACCAGATCCGGCGCGCTTCCCTGTCGGTGTCGGCGGCGAAGACGTTGATGCCGGGCATGGCGCAAGGCTTGGCGAGGCGCTCCGAGGGGCGGAACTCGCGTCGGTACACGTCGAGCGCGGGCATGAGTTGCGCCGGGGCGAAGTGCGACGCGAAGGCGTAGGGCAGGCCGAGGCGGGCGGCGAGGCGGGCGCCGAAGGTGCTGGAGCCGAGGATCCAGACGGGGACGTCCTGGCCGGCGCCGGGGACGGCCTTGATCCCTTCGACTCGCTTCGCTCGCTCAGGGCCTTCGGGCGCCTTGAAGTAGTCCATCAGTTCCACGACGTCCTCGGGGAAATTGTCCGCCGCGGACGGGTCGCGGCGGAGCGCGCGGGACGTCTTCGCGTCGCTGCCGGGGGCTCTACCAACGCCGAGGTCGATGCGGCCGGGAAAGAGCGCGGCGAGCGTCCCGAACTGCTCGGCGATGACGAGGGGAGCGTGGTTGGGAAGCATGATGCCGCCGGCGCCGACGCGGATCGACTTCGTGCCTGCGGCGACGTGGCCGATGAGGACGGACGTCGCGGCGCTGGCGATGCCGGGCATGCCGTGGTGCTCGGCGAGCCAGAAGCGCCGGTAGCCCCAGCGTTCGGCGTGCTGCGCGAGATCGAGCGTGCGGCGGAAGGCCTCGGACGCGTTGCTCCCCTGGACGATGGGGGCGAGGTCGAGGATGGAGAGGGGGATCGGCACGGGGCGCGAATTGTACGGCGGGCTGCCGCTTGGGTTGGCATAGTCGAGTCATGTCGGACGGATCGAACACGCGCCCCCTCCTGATCCTTCTCCCGGGCCTGGACGGCAGTGGACGTCTGTTTGCGCCGCTGCTGCGCGCACGGTTCCGGGCGGTGCTCGCGGTCGACGTCCGGAAAGAGGCGGCGGCGATTGAAGTGCCGGTGCTTGCGCTGCGCGCGACGCGCGACCTCGTCGTGCGACCATCGGCCGGTCGCGAGCTTCTGCGATGCATGCCGCGTGCGACGTCGCTTGAACTCGACGCTCCGCACCTCCTGCTTCAAATCGCGAGCCACGCGGTCGCTGCGGAACTGCGGCGATTCATCACGGATCCCGTGGGATTCGGAATGAGGCAGACTCCCATCGTTCCGCATTGAGATGCCAGCTGATCCCTCTCTGGCACGGACTACCTGCCGGGCTTCGGGCTCGGCCCCTTGATCCCCTTGCTGTACATCCCCGACCGGTCGAAGCAGCACGGCCGCCGCTTCCCTTTCGCAAGCATGTCGCAGGCCGCGGCGACGCGGCGGGCGCGGGTTTCGGCGAGCTTCGCGGATGTGACCCACTGGACCCAGTCGCGGCGGGCGAGCGGCGTGATGTCGGACCAGGCAGCGCGCGACTTCGGGCTGGCCGTCGCAAGGGCCCGGCGCAGGTCCGCCGGGACCGCGGGCTCCGGCTCCTCGGCCACCGGCGCGAGTTCGATCGCGACAACGTCCCCCGCCGAAACGGCGGCGGATTCGCGCAGCCTGCGGTCCACCTTGAGCCAGTGGCTCCCCTGTCCGTCCGGTTCGAGGGTGGCTGTGAAGGGGCTGCCGTTGAGGACGCCCGTGACCGACACCAGACCTCGCGCAGGGAGTTTCGCGCTGGCGTCCGGCGGCAGGGACACGAACGTCCAGGCGGCCTTTGGGCTTTCGGCCGGGCGGGAGAGTGCCGCGCGGAAGCGGATCGCAGGACCGGACGATGGCATCGGCGTCATTGTACGACGGCATCGGGCGCCGACCGGATCGGCCCGTAACGACGAGCGTGACCTCCCCGCTTCACCGCTGCTTCGGTGGCGACTCCGGGGGGCAGCACCCCGGTCCCTTCGGCGCCGGTTTCGCGGGAGGGCAGCACGAACCCCCGGACGTTCCGGAAACCAGTTGCGCCGCGGCCAGCAGCCCTGCGCGCACGATCAACTCCGCCGGGATCTCCTCGTACGCCTGTCCGTTCACCGTGAGCGTGCGGCAATCGGAATCCCCGCACACCGAACAGCACTTGCTGTGTCCCACCGTTCCCTCGAGCCAGTCCTCGATCGGCCGGCCGCCGACCCAGAGGCGATTCGACGCAAGCGGGTCCGTCGAGAATTCCTGGAAGTCGACGACCCCTTTCTCAAGCACCACGTCGATCCCCAACTCCTTCAGCGAACGCTTCAGTTGAGCGACCGCGGCCTCCACCGCCGTCCCGGTCGCGCCGCATCGCTCGCAGGTCCGGCCTTTCTCATCAACGAGCCGCTGCCATCGAATTGTCAGCACCTTCATCGGTTCTCCTCCGCCTTGGCTCCCGGGCGAATCCGCGCAGCCGGCCAGCAGCGCGACCCACATCATCATCCCAGCGTACCGAGTCACAGGATGTCCCACCCCTCCATCAACCGCGGCCGCTCCCGCTCGATCCGCGCGAGAAGCGCTTCCCCGAAAAACGTGATCGACTGCGGGTTCCAGGCGGAGACGGTGCCGAAGGAGAGGTCGTGGGCGACGTAGATCGTGTCGTCGCCCTCGGGGAGGACCGTGACGGGCCAGCGGCCGGCGTCCCTCGGATCGTGCTCGAACGGGACGTGCGGGTCGAACTCGTACGAGGGGTGGTGGTAGTCGAGCGCGAACATTTTCCGGCCGCGCGGCAGGCAATCGCGGAAAGCGCGGAGGACCGCGCCGTGGAATCCGGCGAGAAGCGGCTGGACTTCGGGGAGGCGGGAGTCGAACGAGTCGGGGATCCGCCAGGTGCGAAGCGGCGTCCCCGGGACCGGGACGGCGCAGCACCGGTCCCAAGCCGCGTTGAACTCGTCGTCGCCCAGCAGTCGCCAGGCGAGCGGGCCCATGCCGGCGGAGAGTTCGCGCATGGCGGGCATGATAGCGGCAAAGGGGCCGGCCACCCGGTTGCGGAAGCGCCCTGTGCGCGAGATCTCTGGGGTCATTCGCCCGCGGATGTTTGCCCAACGGCGGAGGAAACCTCATGATTCCCGCACTGCCGAGGAGACCCCCATGAAGCTCATCGACGATTTCGTCCCCGCATCCACGTGTGCCGGCATCATCGAGCGCTACGGCGCGCGCGTTGCCCCTGCTCTTGTGAACACCCCGCAGGGAAAAGTCGAGCAGCCCGACTTGCGGATGGCGAAGGACTTCAAGATCCCGCGCGAGGACAGCGACGTCGCCGCCCTGCTGGCGAAAGTCGGCGCCGAAGTTTCGCTCCCCGTCAGCAACTTTGAGCTGCCGCGGCTCATTCGCTACGACGTCGGCGGTTTCTACGGGCCGCACTTCGACCTGGTGCCGCCGGCCATCGCACAGGAGGCGGCCGGAGGCGGCCAGCGCATCGCCACGGGGCTCCTGTACCTGAATGAAGGCTTCACGGGCGGGGAGACCGTCATCGGCAAGCGGTCGAAAGAGAGCATCACCCCGCAGACGGGGCGCCTGTGCCTGTTCAACAACGTCCTTCCCGATGGAAGGCCGGACCCGGAATCCTTGCACGAGTCGCGGTCGGTCCGGAAGGGCGTGAAGTGGGTCCTGACCATCTGGATGCGGGAACGGGAACACACGCCGCCGCCGGCATGATCCCGCTTCGAGGCCCGTTCACCGCCGCACTGCTGGCGTGGCCTTCGCCATCATGGGCGCGAAATAGTCGCCTAGCGGGTCGGCCGCTGCCGGCACCGCGCCATACGCCCCCGAGCGCACCGCAAGGCTGAGGGCGCGCTCCAGTGCCTCGTCGCCCGCTGCAGAACCGGACGGGCGCGCCCCCTCGAGGATGGCCAGCGCTTCCATCGCCCGCCCCGCGAGCGCGAGTTCGCGCGCGAGAAACAGGCGGTCGCGCCAGGGGTTGATGAAGGGCCTTTCGCAGAGCGCGCGCCACTCGGCGATCGACTTCTCGTGCTCGCCGAGCGACGACCAGGCGGCGGCGCGGACGGGGACCGCCAGCCCGGCCGCGGAAGCGCCGAGCGCGTCGGCGCGGTTGGCCGCGGCGATCGCGTCGAGCGGACGGCCCGCCCGGAGATAGGCGTAGGAGAGGAACGCGACCGTCATCGGCGCGCTCGCTTCCGGACCCCGCACCTGCTCGAGGATTTCGACGGCGCGGTGGAAGCGGCCGTGGCTGGCGAGGAAGATCCCGAACTGGCCGAGGAACTGGGGATCGTGCGGGTGGATGCGGTAGCCGAGTTCGTAATGGGCGAGGGCGTGTTCGGCATCGCCGTCGCCGGCGGCCCGCGCCGCGACTCTCCACTGCGCGCGGTAGCACTCCGGGTGATCGCGGAGAAGCGCGGTCTCGAAGGCGACGGTGTCCTTCCAGTCGCCGACGCGCGCCGCGGTGCGCGCGCCGAAGACGAGGACGAGGAGCGCGAGGGCGATCAGCGCGGCGCGGCTCGCCCCGGACGCGCCGAGGCCCTTCCATGCGAAGGCGGCGAGGGCGCACACGGCGAACGACGGGAGGTAGAGGGTGCGTTCGGCGACCTGCACGCCGGCGGGGAAAAGGAGGTTTGAGACCGGGAGGATGCAGGCGAGGAACCAGGCCGCGGCGAACCCTGCGGCGGGGGCGCGGGGCGTGGAGAGGGCGAGAAGGGCCGTTGCGGCGAGCAGCAGGCCGCCGACGGCCACGAGGGCCGTGACGCCGTGGACGGGAGCGATCACGCCGGGCGAGTAGTCGCCGCACAGGTCGGCGGGAAAGAAGAGCAGCCGGAAGAATTCGGGGAAGGCGCGCAGCGCCTGGAGCACGCGTTCGCCGCCGGACAACCGGGCGAGGGGGCCGACGTTGGTGCCGGTCAGCGTGCCGCCGAGGACGTGCCAGCGGATCGCGAGGTAGCCGGCCAGGAGGACCGCGAAGAGGCCGAGCGGGATCCGCAGGGCCCGCGCGTACTCCGCCCCGCCCTGCACCGTGAAGCGGATGCGCCGCTGCGCGAGATCGCAGAGGACCAGCAGCGCCGGCAGGACGATCGCGTTCTCTTTCGTGAACAGCCCCACGGCGAAACACAGCACGAGAGCGCCGCCCCGGGACCACCCGATGGCTTCATCCGGCCCCCGCGCCGCGTGGACGACGCAAGCCGCCAGCGCCGCCGCGGCCGCGACCAGCTCCGCCTGCCCGACGACGTTCGCCACGGCTTCCGTGTGCACCGGGTGCACCGCGAACAGCAGCGCGCCGACGAGCGCCGAGCGACGATCCACGAGCCTCTCGATCAGCAGGAACACGAGCGCCGTGACGCCGACGTGCAGCAGTACGTTGCAGAGGTGAAACAGCCACGGCGCCCCCCCGCCGTACAGCCACTGCAGCGCATAAAGAAACACCGCGAGCGGCCGGTACAGCCCGAGTTCCTTCCCCGACGACGGCCAATACGGTGTCCCCCAGATCCCCGGGACGTCGAACGCATTCCGGACGCGCGCGTTGTCCTGCACGATCAGCACGTCGTCCAGCGCGAATCCGTTCAGGAGCGAGCCGGCGTACACCAGCCCGGCCGCCGCGCAGGCGAGGCCGACCAGCCCCGCCCGGGTTCCCATCAGCGACGTCATGCCGCGCCCGCTGTTCACGGCCGGCACTCTATTGGTTCGGGACGCGGGATTCCACGGGTTGCTCCGTCCGGGCGCGCGATGTCGGGGGCAGGAACTCGAGTCACCCGACACCTCGAAACGGATACTACTTACCCGGTTTCACCCTCACGCCTCCGCCCGGACCCGCCGCCGGACCGCACGCTTCCTCCTGTTCCGGGACGAGTTCGACGTCCGTCTCCCGCGAAGGATCGCCCGGCTGGCGCTTCAGCTGGAATCCCGGAGCGGTAACGTAAAGTTCCACGCTCGCGTCGGAAGCGACGCCCTCGAGCCGGAACGTGCCGTCCGCGTGAGTCTCGGCCAGGGGCGCGAACGCGGAACCCGGGAGGCACGCCATGGCGCCGTCCTGCCCGTACCAGGAGGCGAATGGCATCTCGAAGGCGAGGCTCGCGGCCATCGCGTCGAGGCGGACGCAGATGGAAGAGACCCGGACCTGTGCGCCGACGATCGGAAATCCGCGTTCGTCGTGGACGCGGCCCTGAAGGACCGCCGTGGCTTCCTGGAGCCGGACGTCGATCCGGTCCGGCTGGCCGTGCGTGAGGTCCACGAGCTTTGGCCCGTAGCCCGGTGCCCAGACAACCAGGAGTTGCGAGCCGGCCGCGCCGGGGGGAATCTCGAAGCGGCCTACGTCGTCCACCGGGACGGAGACCTCATCCAGGCAGACATTCATGATGTCGCAGTCGGTGATCGCGAAGAAGCGTGCTCCCGGAACAGGCTTGCCGAACGAGTTGAGCAATGTGCCCGGGATCGTGGCTGCCTGGTCCATCGTCGCGACGGGCTCTTCTCCGTTGATCTCGATGGTGAACGCTCGCGACACCAGGCTGTCGCCGTCGAGTCGCAATTGGAGCGCACCCTCAAGCGAGACTCCGGTGAACGCGAAGCGTCCGTCGACGCCGGTCGTCGCGGGCACCGCGAGGTAGTCGTCTCGGAAGAATCCCCTGCGCGGCGTGTGCGTGTTCATCAGGTGACGGACGAACGTGGCCCTGACTCCGGCGAGCGGCCTTCCGGAGCGGTCGGTCACCCGGGCACCGACGCGGGCGCCGCGATGGAGCCGGAGATCCCGCGGCGTTTCGGCGCCTTCGGTGACGGAGACGAGGTCATATGTCGGCAGTTCCCGGGGGCCGTAACCGAACCCTTGCGGCCCCTTGGCAAACACGTCGACCAGTTCGCCTCGGCTCCACTGGCCGGCGATCAGAGTGATCGACAACGGCACAAATTCCGCCGCCTGGGCATCGAGTTCCCAGTCGCCGGGCGCCAGGTCGAGCGACCAGGCGCCACGGGAGTCGCTGACGGCAGAAGCGGTCAGGTTCCGGTTAGTGTGAAACTTCGCGGTCACGACGGCTCCAGCGATCGGCCCACCGCCATCGGCGTCGAAAACGTATCCCAAGACCCCGCCGAGCGGGGCGGCGGGAAGTTGCGGGACGGTAGCAGGGGTCGTCGCCGTTCCCCTCGCTTCGGAGGCCGTTCCAGGGGTCCCGTCGCCCGGCGCCGCCGTCGCAACCGTGCCGGAACTGGCCGGAATCCCCGCCGATAGTGCAGGAGAGCGCCTGATCCGCCAGGCCGCCAGCCCCGCGAGGATCGCGACCAAGGCCGCGGATCCCAGAAGAACCTTGAGTGCGCGCGGCCGGGCCCCCGGCTTCGCCATCGTCCCCGGCCGCCCCATCGGCGCTTGCCTCGCAAGCCGCGCGAGCCGCTTCCCCAGTTCCTCCGGCGCCGTGACCGCGGGCTCCGCCGACAGCTCGGTCTCCAGCGCCGCCAGCGCCAGTGCGATCCCGGCGCCGGCGAGCGCGCGCCGCAGCCGGTCGTGCGCCGTGTGCAACCGGTCCGCGACGGTCCCCTCCGGGCATTCCATCGCGCGGGCGATGTCGGCATAGGACAGCCCGTGCTCGTATCGCAGCTCGACCGCCGTCCGCAGGTCGGGGTCCAGCCCGCCCACCGCCCGCTTCACCGATTCCCTCAGCTCCGCGCGTTCCATGGCTCCCGCCTCCCTGTCTTCAGAGAAAGTGGAAGCCGCTGCCGCGAGGGCATTCGCCGCCTTCGCATCCGCCCCGCGCCGCCGCGCCGCTCCGCGCGCTTCGTTCAGCGCAATCCGGACCAGCCACCCGGCAAACGTCCGAGGATCCCGGAGTTCCCCGATCGAAGCGATCATCCGCGCGAACGTCTCCTGCGTCGCGTCCTCGGCGTCCGCCTCGCTCCGGGCGCGCGACCTCTGCAGGCGCCAGATGTCGTCCTGGACTGCAGCGATTACCTGCGCCAGCGCTTCGCGTTCTCCCGCCTGCGCCTGCACCACCAGGGCCGTGACGTCGCGCATCGAAGGGGTTCTCCCGTTGGCTTCCGCAAGAATAGATGCGCCAACCCCGGGTTTCTTGGCGAATTCCGGATTGATTTTGACCGGCGTTCCGGTTGGAGCGGGGGCCCGGTGTCAGGTGCGCGCAACACCGGTCGCACCCGGCACTTCGAGCGGTCACCTCGTGTCCTCGAATGGCAAGGCACGGACCGGTTTGTCGTATCCAAGCTCCAGCGCGACTTTCTCTTCCCCGACGGCGAGCATCGTCCAGAGCCTCGCGTTGAGGGCCACCGAAGCCGACAGCCGGTCCATCGACGGCGAGTCCGGCCACGCGACGCCCTTCACCTTCCCGTGCTCGCGCACCGTGGTCCAGTCCCGCTTCACCTGCTCCCAGAGCTGGCCCTCCTCCGGCGACTGCTGCTTCATCTGTTTGTCGATGTCGGCTTCGATCTGCGAAGAGGTCTTCCGCCAGATGTCATCGCGCACGTTGCGGGAGCGCTGTTTCCAGGCGACGGGGTCGAGGGCCGCGGCGGCGGAGCCGACGGAGAAGACGGCGAGCGCGACGAGGACGAGGCAGATGACGAAGAACGCGGCGATGTTGATGCCGGCGATCCAGGCGGCGGCGAGGGACCGGCCTTCGCCGCCGGGATCCGAGCGTCCCTCGCGGCAGCGGCGGAGGTCGCCGCGCGCGATGACCAGGGCCGGGATCGAGAACAGGATGCCGCCGATGAGCCAGGAGCCGATGGCGAGGACGAGGGCGAGGGGCGAGACCGGCGGAAGCGGCCGCGAGGGCATCGCGTGGCGCGGACGCGGGAGGTCGCCGGGGGGAGCGCCGCACTTCGGGCAGGGCAGGCCGCGCGCGGCGACCGGAGCCCCGCAACCCGGGCAGGAGGACCTGGAAGGCTGAGCCGGAGACGGCCGCCGGGGCAGGGGCATCGGTGGACCTCGCAAAGGAGATCGGTGCATAATTGTAATACAAGAAGATGCGCCTGTCAACCCGGCCCCTGATTCAGCCAGGTGAGTCTACGACACGCAATGCCGCCAATGCCCGGAGGAACAGGCACTTCGCAGGGGGACGGGTCGTCGCCGTCTCACCTGCGCGGAGCGGCGCAGGACAACCGCCTCTCCGTCACTCTTCCGGGACGTATCCCCCCGCGGCCGCCTTCCAAGTGAATTCCTTCTTCGCGCACCACGCCTTCACCCACTCCCCATACGCACGCCGGTTCCGCTCCGCCGCCCCGCGTCGCTCTTCCGGCGTCGCCTTGGACGGAATCCGCTCGATTCGAAGCGCCGGCCCCTCGGCCGCTCGCTCCTCGGGAACGCGGAACACATTGCGCAGGTACTCCGAGGCGTTGACCGCAACCGCCGGGTCCGGATCGTCGATCCACGCCACCAGCTGCTTGAGAGGAGGCGCGTATCGCCCGCTGGAAATCTGGATCGGGAACTGGAGAAGGGCCAGGAGCCCCCAGGCCCTCGTTTTCGGGGACTCCTCCATCTCCTCGAAGAGCATCGGTACGCTTTCCTCGCCCAACTTGTAAATCGCCAGCATCGAGGCTTCGGCCGACCCGAAGCGATCCTGGTCCCTCACGAATTCGTCGTGAGTGATCGGAGGCAGGACCGCCAGCTCCGCGAGGCTGCGGCGGACCTGGTCGCGCATCCTGCTCCGGCGCATCCCGAGAAACACGAGAAGCGAAATGATGATTGCGACGCCGACGAGGAGCTTCAAGGCCAGACGCGGCCGTTGGAGAAGGACTTCGAAGAACGAAGGCATGGCGTCTCCTCACGGGGCGGAAGGCGTGCCGAGAGTTCCGTCGACCGCCAACAGGACGCCCTACTTGCCGGCGATCACCCGGAACCCCCCATACAAAAGGCGCTTGAAGTCGAAGGGTGGCTCCCCGCAAGGAGTCTCTCCCATGGCCTTCATGACCTTCGCATTCACGGCGTTCCGGTGCGACTTCGACCGGAAGACGATCCAGGCCAGCACGACCGTCTCACCCTTGCGGACGCGCAGCCCCTTCGGGAAAGGGACGCCGAACGCGGGCTTCCGCTCCTCGACGACGCACTCCTGGTAGTCGAGCGCGCCGTGCTTGAGCCAGAGCCGCTTCCCCATCCGCGCCACCTTCGTGTACGTCCTTAGATTTTTCGTCGGGATCGGGATCAGGAAGCCGTCGACGTAACGCATGGGACCTCCGGGAAGGGTTCGGGGTTCGGACGCGTCGGGGAGCTTATCCCAGCGACGGGGTCTGCGCACGCAACGGGCAATCGTGGCCGAAGCTGTGTTGGCGCGACTGAGTCGGTTACACGATGTAACCGAGTGAGACTGACGGCCCGCCAGGCGCACCACTCGTTGAAACAGATAGGTACGCTTGACAATACTAACGGATCGCGTTACCATACCCCCATGCCGATCCAGTCGTTCAAGTGCGCCGACACGGAGCGCCTGTTCGGCGGCGAACGCGTCCGGAGATTCGTGGCGATCGAGTCGGTCGCCATGCGGAAACTGGCCATGCTGAATCAGGCAGGACGGCTCGACGACCTACGCGTCCCGCCGGGCAACCGGCTAGAGGTATTGAAGGGCGACCGCGCCGGCCAGCACAGCATCCGGATCAACGACAAATTCCGTGTCTGCTTCGAGTGGACCGGGAACGGGCCTGCCAACGTCGAGATCGTGGACTACCACTGAAGGAGGACGCCATGAGAAAAGTTCCCTACCCCCACCCCGGCGAGATTCTGCTAGAGGAGTTCCTCAAGCCGATGGGCATCACCCAGTACCGCCTCGCCAAGGAAATCGGCGTGCCGCAGCGGCGCATCGGCGAGATCGTGTCGGGCGATCGCGCCGTCACCACAGACACGGGCCTGCGACTGTCGCGGTTCTTCCAGATGACCGATGGGTTCTGGACCGGCCTGCAGATGGACCACGACGCGGCACAGGCGAAGGACACCCTCGCGAAGACTCTCGCGGGCATCAAGCCGTGGCCACAGCGCCGGAAGAGCAGGGCGTGAGCCGCCTCGATTCTCGCGAAGATGCGGTCCGATACCTGGAGTCGCTTGGAATTCAGGCGGCGGTTTGCGATTGGGTGTTGGGAAAGACTGTCCAGGTCTACTTCGGGGGACGCGTCGATATGGGCGGCATTCAGGGCTGGAAGAAGAGTCTGTGCATTTATCCGCAGGGGTCGCGCTGGGCGATTGTGCGATTTGACGTTCCAGGAAATGCGCCGCACGCCGAGTATGGGAGCCTTGAAGATGCGATTCATGCGACGGTCAAACTCGTCGCCAGCTGAGGAGGCCCCTCTTACATCGCCTTCTCTGGGTTCCTTGATGGCTATCTGCCAGCAGTCGCCGGCACCACCCGGCCCAGCCGCATCCTCCACTCCTCTGAAGCCCACCTCTCCGAAAAGCACCGTTCCACCACCTCCAGCATGATCGCCACCGCCGTCGACGCCCCCGGGCTCGCCCCGAGCAGCGCCGCGACGCTTCCGTCGGCGCTGGTGACGACTTCGGTCCCGAACTTGAGTTCGCCGCCGCCGTGACCGTCGGACTTGATGATCTGGACGCGGAGGCCGGCCTGCTGGAATTCCCAGTCGGCCGATTCGGCGCGCGGAACAAAGCGCTTCAGGTGGTCAACACGGTCATTCTCGGAAAGCATCGCCTGGCCAACGAGGTAGCGGGTGAGGTCGAGGTTGGCGAGGCCGGCGGCGAGGACGGTGCGGGCGTTGTGGATGCCGATGGAGCGGAGGAGGTCGAGCCAGGAGCCCTGCTTGAGGAACTTGGTGGTGATGCCGGCGTAGGGGCCGAAGAGCAGCTCCTGTTTGCCGGCGATCCAGCGGGTGTCGAGGTGTGGCACGGACATCGGGGGCGCGCCTTGGTCGGCCTGGCCGTAGACCTTGGCGTGGTGGCGAGCGATGACCTGCGGGTTGGTGCAGCGGAGCCACTGGCCGCTCACGGGAAAGGCGCCGTAGCCGCGGGCCTCGGGGATGCCCGTGCGCTCGAGGAGGTTGAGCGAGTAGCCGCCGGCGCCGATGAAGACGAAGCGCGCGCGGACGGAGCGCTCGGCGCCGGTCGCGAGGTCGCGGACCTCGACGCGCCAGCGGTCGCCGTCGCGCTCGAGGGCGCCGACTTCGTGGGCGAGGTGAAGGGTAAAGCCCGGCTTGCGGGAGAGCGATTCGAAGAGACTGCGCGTCAGCGCGCCGAAGTTCACGTCCGAGCCGCGCTCCATGCGCGTGGCGGCAACGGGGACCGCAGGGTCGCGCCCTTCCATCATGAGCGGGATCCACTCGGCGAGCTGCCCACGGTCCTCGCTGTACTGCATGTCGTGGAACCGCGGCGACGCCGTGATCTCCCGGTGCCGGGCGCGCAGGTACGCCACGCCGGGCTCCCCTTCCACGAACGACATCTGCGGCACGCGGCGCAGGAACGTCGACGTCGGCGGCAAGTCGCCCGCGTCGACGAGCGCGTGCCAGAACTCAAGGCTCGTCGCGAACTGGTCCGCGATGCGCAGCGCCTTGGCGCAGTCGACGCTTCCGTCGGGCCTCGCGGGCGTGTAGTTGAGCTCGCAGTACCCCGAGTGGCCGGTACCAGCGTTGCTCCACGCGTCCGAGCTCTCCGCCGCCGCGCGGTCCAGCCGCTCGAACGCCACGATCCGCAACGACGGGTCCAGCTTGCGCAGGAGCATCCCGAGCGTCGCGCTCATGATTCCCGCGCCGATCAGCGCGACGTCGCAGTCTTCACCCGCGGCCATGGATGCGATTCTAAGCCGCGGCGGGAGAAACGCTCCACCTGGGGCCCGGAAAGGCCCTCCCGGCCCCCGAGAGCGTTCGGGCTTGTTCGCCGTCTCCTGCCGTCCTAGAGTGGCCGCCTGTGGAAACCCTTCACCGGAATGTCCGCGAACTGGGCGCCCTGCACGCGATCGGGCAGAGCCTCAACGCCGACATCACGGTCAAGAGCGTCGTGCAGGCCGCGCTCGAGGGTGTCCAGGCGGCCACGCGCGCCGACTTCGCGCTTTTCTACCTGAAGACGGGCGGGACGCTTCAACTCCAGGGCACCCGGCCGCGCGACGTCGGCACGGAGCACGGGCACGGTTCGGTGCTGGGCGCGGGCGAGTGCCTGTGCGGGGCGACGGCGCTGTCGGGACGCGCGATCTATTCGTCGGACCTGGAGAACGACCCGCGGTGCACCCGCAAGGAGTGCAAGCTGGCGGGCCTACACTCGTTCGCGGCGTTGCCGCTCCTCGACCAGAAAAGCGTCATCGGCGTGCTGGGGATCGCCGCGCGGGACATGCGCGACTTCGCCGAGCAGTCGCAGTTCCTGGAGTCGATCGCCGCGCTCGTGTCCAGCGGCCTGCGCAACGCCCTGCTCTACGACAAGCTCGGCCGGCATGCCGCGGAGCTGGAGCGCGAAGTGGCGGAGCGCAAGCAGGCGGAAGCGACTTCGCGGCTGCAAGCCGTGGCGCTCGACGCCGCCGCCAACGGGATCATGATCACGGACCGCGACGGGAAGATCCTCTGGGTCAACCCGGCATGGAGCGCGATGACCGGCTTCTCCGCGGCCGAGGCGGTCGGCAAGACTCCGCGCATCCTGAAGTCGGGAAAGCACGATGCCCGCTTCTACGAGCAGTTCTGGCGCAATGCGCTGTCGGGAAAGGTCATCCAGGGAGAGGTCGTCAACCGCCGCCGGGACGGGACCCTCTACGACGAGCAGGAGACGATCACGCCGATGCTCGACGCGCAGGGGAGGGTGACGCACTTCGTCGCCATCAAGATCGACATCACCGAGCGCAAGCGCGTGGAGATGCAGCTCCGCGAAGCGCAGCGGATGGAGGCGATCGGCCGCCTGGCCAGCGGGGTCGCGCACGACTTCAACAACATCCTTTCGGCCGTGATGCTGCAGGCGGGGCTGCTGCTCTCGGAAGCGGGTTTGCCTGCGACGAGGCGCGTGGAGATCGAGCAGATTCGCGTCATGGCCGAGCGCGGGGCCAACCTCACGCGCCAGTTGCTCCTGTTCGGCCGCCGGCAGGCGATGCAGCGGCGGGACATGAACCTGAACGACGTCGTTCGCAGTTCGGTCCGGATGCTGCGGCGCATCATCGGCGAGGACGTGCAGCTCGAGGAGCACCTGAGCCCTGCGCCGCTGCTCACGCACGCGGATTCGGCCATGCTCGACCAGGTCCTGCTCAACCTCGTGGTGAACGCGCGCGATGCCATGCCCCGGGGCGGGCGCCTGGTCATCCGCACGGGAGAGCTCACCGTCCGCGCTTCCGAGCCGCTTCCCCACCCGGACGCCTCCCCGGGAGACTACGTGTCGCTGAGCGTGGCAGACAACGGCTGCGGGATTCCCCCCGACGTCCTGCCGCACATATTCGAACCGTTTTTCACCACCAAGGAAGCCGGCAAGGGCACGGGCCTCGGCCTGGCCACCGTTTTCGGAGTGGTCAAGCAGCACGAAGGCTGGCTTGAGGTGGAAAGCGAACCGGGCCGTGGGACGACCTTCCGGATTCACCTGCGGGCCTGCGCTCCGCGGGCGCCTTCGAGGCCGGCCGAAGCGGCGGAGCCCGAACCGCGTGGCGGCAGTGAGACGATCCTCGTGGTGGAGGATGAAGAGCAGGTCCGCCGTCTGACCCGGTTGATCCTGGAGCAGCACGGGTACCGCGTGCTGGAGGCTCCACGCGCCGATGCGGCGCTGCGCATTTGGGACGAACAGCAGGGGCGCATCGACCTGCTGCTGACCGACGTGGTGATGCCCGGCGGCATGAGCGGCCCCGAGCTTGCCGCAAGCCTGCGCGAGCGCGCGCCGCGACTGCCTGTCCTGTTCAGCAGCGGGTACTGCGCGGAAATGGCCGGCCGGGACCTGGTCCTGCGCCCGGGCCAGACATTCCTCCAGAAACCCGCGACGCACCAGGAGCTGCTGGCGATGGTCCGCCGTGCGCTCGACGACAGGCAGGGCTGAGCGCGCGAGAACCCGTCACCCGACGGCACGCGCCACCAGCCCGTCCGGCGCGCGCCAGGGTCGTGGAACAGAAATGGTAGTTTGCGAGGCGCGCCGGCCGGGCTGGCGCCACATGCCTCGTCGCGGCCTCAGCCCCGACCGCCCCCCCGAGCGGGCTTCGCAAGGACCGCCGCGATCTTCCTCGCCAGCTCGTCCGGCGTGAACGGCTTCGAGATGAACTCGAGGTCGTCCTGCGCCATTCCGTTCCGGACGAGCGGGTTGTCCGTGTATCCGGACATGAACAAGACCCGCAGGCCGGGGCGCAGCGCCCGGCAGCGCTGCGCGGTCGTCCAGCCGTCGGTCTTCGGCATGACCACGTCCGTCAGCAGCAGGTCTACCCCCTCAGGTCCGCCCAGGATCTTCTCCGCTTCCTCGCAATTCGCCGCCAGGAACACACGGAAGCCTCCCTGCTCGAGCGAGCTCCGGACCCCGCGACGGACCAGGTCGTCGTCCTCGACGACCAGCACCCGGGCGCTGCCCAGCACCGGCGCGGAATCCGCCGGCCCCGGCGACGCCGCGGCGCTTCCCGCCACCGCCGGCAGGAAGATCTCGATCGTGGTTCCCGCGCCGGGGCGGCTGCTGAGCGAGATGTGCCCGCCGCACTGCTTCACAATGCCGTAGACGCTCGCGAGCCCGAGGCCGGCGCCTTTGCCCTGCTTGGTCGTGAAGAAGGGTTCAAAGGCGCGGCGCTGCGTCTCTTCGTCCATGCCGATGCCCGTGTCCTTGACGCGAAGGGCGATCCATGCGCCCGGGCCGAGCCCGGGCGGGGCGCCCGGCGCGGCGCCGTCCTCGATGCGCGACGTCTCGAGAGTCAGGACCCCGCCGTCCGGCATGGCGTCACGCGCATTGACCGCCAGGTTGACGATCGCCTGCTCGACGTGGCCGCGGTCGACCTGCACGGTCGTCGATCCTGAAGTCAGCAGATGGAGAAGCTCGATCGTCTCGCCGATCGCGGGACGCAGCAACCGGGTCACGTCCCGGCAAAGCTCGTTCAAGTCTACTTTTGCCGGTTTGAGGAACTGCCGGCTGCCAAAGGCCAGCAACTGACGCGTCAGGTCGGTCGCGCGCTTGGCCGCCGCAAGGACCTGCTCCAGCGATTCGCGCCGCGGCGTCCCGGGCGGCTCCCCCTTCAGCGCCAGCGTCGTGTGCCCCGCGATCACCGTCAGCATGTTGTTGAAGTCGTGCGCAACTCCACCCGCCAGCCGCCCCACCGCTTCCATCTTCTGCGCCCGCCGGAGGCCCTCCTGAAGAGCGTCTCTCTCCCGCTCCGCGCTCCTGCTGGCGGTCAGGTCCCTTGTGATGGAGAGGATGTGCGGCTTGCCGCCGACCTGCACCACGTGGGAAGCGAGGGAACATTCGACGAGTTCGCCGCCCCGCGTGCAGAAAGGAATGTTCTCGATCTCGCAGTGCCCGGTCCGGGCCAGCTCCGCGTAAAGCCGCTTCCGCGCCTCCATGTCCACCCAGAGCCCGAGCTCCAACCCTGTCTTGCCGATGACCTCCCCGGCCGTCCATCCCGTGATCCGTGTGAAACCATCGTTGACGGCCACCCAGAGGCCATCCTCCATCCTCACGAGGTTGATCGCATCCGGGCTGAGATCGAAGGAGATACGAAGGCGCTCCTCGCTTTCGCGAAGGGCATCCTGCGCGCGCAGCTCATCCGTGACATCGTGGGTCACGAGCACGGCGGCGGCGACGTTTCCTGCCTCGAACACGGGGCTGATCCGGGTCACGTAACGGCGGCCGGTGACGCTTCCCCTGGATTCGTAGCTGTCGATCCTGCCTCCGGCGAAGACCCGGCCCAGGCAGGCGCGAAACGCCTCTCGGTGCTGCGGCTCCATCCATCGCTCGACCGAGGTCCCGATCATCTGGGAGAGATCGTGGTTCGGCGCGGGGCGGTTGATGTAGGTGATGAGCCCCGCGCGATCGCACCGGATGATGTAATCCGGGGCGCACTGCAGGATTTCCTCGAGCCGCCGGATGCCGGCTCGGAGGGACTCGACTTCGGATTCGCGCGGGAGCACGGGCTGAGCATAGCAGGGCTACTTCGGTTGCGGCACCACCCTCAGGTAAGGCTTCACCGTCCTCCAGCCGCCGGGAAACTTCTGCTTCGCCTCCGCGTCCGACACGGCCGGCACGATGATGACGTCTTCGCCGTTCTTCCAGTTCACCGGCGTCGCGACCTTGTGCTTCGCGGTGAGCTGGATCGAGTCGAGGACGCGCAGCACCTCGTCGAAGTTGCGCCCCGTGCTCATCGGGTAGCTGAGCATGAGCTTGATCTTCTTGTCCGGCCCGATCACGAAAACGGTCCGCACCGTGGCGTTGTTCGCCGCCGTCCGGCCGTCGCAGCTCGTCCCCGCGTCCGCAGGGAGCATGTCCCACGCCTTGGCGATCTTGAGCTCCGGGTCGCCGATCATCGGGAAGTTCACCTTCGCGCCCTGCGTCTCCTCGATGTCCTTCTCCCATTTCGAGTGGCTCGCCACCGGGTCCACCGACAGCCCGATCACCTTCGTGTTCCGCTTCGCGAACTCCGGCGCCAGCTTCGACATGTAGCCCAGCTCCGTCGTGCAGACCGGCGTGAAGTCCTTGGGGTGCGAGAAGAGGATCGCCCAGCCGTCGCCGATCCACTTGTGGAACTCGATGGGGCCCTGGGTAGTCTCGGCGGTGAAGTTCGGGGCGTCGTCGTTGATGCGCAAGCTCATGGCGGGTCTCCTTTTGGGGTCGGCACGCAGGCCGTGTGTAGGGGGACGCTTGTACCCGAAAGCGGGAAGTGCATCCACCATGACTTCCGCGGCGGGGAGTCCACGGGTGTGCTGGCCTTCCGCGCCCGATTCGCGATTTTCCGCAGTGCGCCCGGTGACCGAAGTGGCCCGCCGAGGGAGATGCCGAGGTATGGCGTTTGCGATCGGATGTCCCTCGAAAGGGGACCTCATGCCCTCAGAATCTCGTCCGCGGGAATTTGAATCTCTGCGCGTCGAACGCCTGGGTGCAGCGCTTCGGCGGCACGTCGACGCCGGCGTCCTGCCGGGGTTCGTCGCGCTCGTGAGCCATCGCGGACGGGTCCACGTGGAAACTGCAGGGACCCACGCGTTCGGCGGAGGCGCCCCGATGCGGCGGGACTCGATCTTCCGGCTCGCTTCCATGACCAAGCCGGTCACCGCCGTCGGCGCGATGATCCTCGTGGAGGAGTGCCGGTTGCGCCTCGACGATCCGGTCGATGCCTGGCTTCCTGAGCTGAGGGACCGCCGGGTCTTGCGGACGATCGAGAGCCCGCTGGACGACACGGTTCCGGCGCGGCGCGGGATCACCCTGCGCGACCTGCTCACGTTCCGGTCGGGATACGGAGAAGTGGCGTTCCTGGCCCCGATGAGCCCCCTGCAGGGGGCGTTGTTCGCGGCGAAGCTCCCGCTGGCCACGTTTCCGTTCGAGGGGACACCGGACGCGTTCATGAGGGCCCTGGGAGGCCTCCCGCTGGCGCACCAGCCCGGCGAACGATGGCTGTACCACATGGGATCCGAGATCCTGGGCGTCCTGATCGCCCGTGCGAGCGGCCGGTCGCTGGCGGATTTCCTCCGCGACCGGATTTTCGACCCGCTGGGTATGAAGGACACCGGCTTCCATCTCCCGGAGGCAAAGGTCAGCCGCCTCCCCACCTGCTACGGCAGCGACATGGCCACCGGCAAGCTCGTGGTGCTTCACGAAGCGCGCCGGGGCTACGCCGTGGAGCCGACGGCGTTCGAGTCGGGCGGCGGCGGGCTGGTCTCGACGGCCGACGACCTGCTCGCGTTCGGACGGATGATGCTCAACAAAGGCGAGCTCGGACGCGATCGGATCCTGTCGCGTCCGTCGGTCGAGCTCATGACGGTGGATCACCTGACGCCCGCGCAGAAGGCGAACTCGCAGTTCTTCGAAAACTTCTGGGATGCCCACGGCTGGGGTTTCGGGATGGGCGTCGTCACGGCGCGCGACGACGTGGCCGGCGGCCCGGGCCGCTTCGGCTGGGATGGCGCGTTCGGAACATCGTTCTGGATGGACCCGCGGGAAGACCTCGTCGGCGTATTCCTGACGCAGCGCCGCCCGGACGTCCTCGCCATAGCGCCGTTCGTGCGCGACTTCTGGACGGCGGCGTACCAGTTGATCGACGACTGAGAGCGCGAGAAACATTCGCCCTCCAGCACGCGGCACCAGCCCATCCGGCGCGCGCGAGGGGTGTGGAGGAGAAACGGCAGTTTTCGAGGCGCGCCGGACGGGCCGGCGCCACGTGCCTCCGGGCGACTGTTTCC
>CAZPWT010000040.1:0-138680 GCA_964590435.1 uncultured Planctomycetia bacterium | reverse complement strand
GCGGGTTTTTGGTTTGGTGGGGGGTGTGCCGGCCCGGGGGGCACCGGCCCCCGAACACCCCCCCCCCCCGGCACCCGCCACCCCCCAACCCCGAACCGAACTCCCAAACCCGCAACTCGCCGCCGCCAAGCTCTTCCCATTCCATCCCCCCGCCGCTACCCTCCCGCCGTGCCGAAGATTTCCCCGAAGCCCATGACCGAAGGCCGCGGCCCCGTCCGCTTCTCGACGGAAATCTGGATCTCCGCGCCCCTCCCGCGCGTCTGGCAGCTCGCCACCAAGGGCGCATGGCTCAACCAGTATTTCACCAGCGCCACTTCCGGCGATCTCGACACCCCCGGCCGCGTCCGGCTGTCCTGGGGCGACATCCACGAGGACGTCGAGGTCCTCTCCTCGGCGTGGGAGAAGAAAACCGTCTTCCGCTGGGTCGCCTACCGCCAGAAATACGCCACCCGCGTGACGTTCGGGTTCAAGGGCAAGGGCTCAATGACGCTCCTGTCGATCGCGGAGTCGGGCTGGAAGCGCGACGCGAGCGGGGTCGAGAGCTCACTGCACCACGCGATCGGGTGGACGCACTTCCTCGCGCAGCTCAAGGCGTACGCGCATTTCGGGGTGCAGCTGCGCGTTTGAGCGCGGTTGTCCGCGCGCCGTCCCCCGGCTACTCTCAGCCCGATGCCCGCCGCCGCGCTCAACGCGTTCACGATCGACCTCGAAGGCTGGTACCAGTCGCTGCGCCCGGACCCGGACGCGGTGCCGCTCGCGAAGCAGGCGGACGGAATCCGCGAGGGGATCGACCGGCTGCTGGCGTTGTGCGGCAAGCGCGGTGTGAAGGCGACGTGGTTCACGCTGGGGGCGGTCGCGGAGCTGATGCCCGCGGAGTTGCGGGCGATCGCCGGCGCCGGGCACGAGATCGCTTCCCACGGCTACGGCCACGACGACGTGGACGCGCTGGGACCGGAGGGGTTCGCGGCGGACCTGGCGAAGGCGGAGGGGCTGCTGGAAGCGGCGTGCGGGAAGAAGCCGGCGGGGTACCGGTCGCCGAAGTGGTCGGCGGGGCGCGCGGGGGCCTGGTATTTTGACGCACTGCGTCAACGCGGCTACGCGTACGATTCCTCGCTCAACCCGGTACCGATGCTCGGCGCGCGCGGCATGAGGCACGACGTGCACCGCGTCCGCGGCGTCCCGGAGCTGCCGCCGACGGCGGTCCGCACGCTCGTCGGCTGGCTCCCGTGCGGCGGCTCGCTCGGCCTCCGCAATTTGACGCACCGCGTCATCGCCAACCGCGTCGCCGCCCTCAACGCGGCCGGCGAACCCGCCATGTTCTGGGTCCACCCCTGGGAACTCGCCCAGCGCCGGCTCGCCGGCCGGATGCCGATCGCCACCCGCCTCGTCTGCAACGTCGCCCGCGTCGACCTGGCGCAGCGCCTCGACCGCCTCTTCGGCGAATTCCCCTTCGGCACCGCCCGGGCCGCCCTCGACGCCCGCCTCGCCCGTGGGCCGCTTCCCGAAATCGAAAACCCGTCCTTCCGCGAGGTGGCGCGATGAGCCGCTGGGTCGCGATGTTCCCCGGCGTGAGCGGCGCGCGCGTCGCCGGCCCCGAGGTCGCGGGCGCGCTTGCGGCGGCCGGGATCGATCCCTCGGCGGGGAACCCGCACGTCGAGACGTACGGCGCTTCCGTCGCCGGGTTCCACGCGCTCGGCGCCGAGCCCGCGGCCGTCGCCGAGCACTCGATGGGGATCTACGCCGCGCTCACCGTCGCCGGCGTCTGGTCGTTCGAGGATGGCGCGCGCGTCACGGCCGCGGCGCAGAGGTTCATCGAGGAAGCGGCGGGCGACGGCGGGCTCGCGGCGTGCGTCGGCCTCGCGTACGGCAAGGTCGCCGAGCTGGCCGAGGCCGCCGGCATCTGGGTCGCCAACGACAACTCCGAGCTGCAGCAGGTCGTCGGCGGCCTCCCCGAGGGCCTGAAGCGCTTCGAGGCCGCCGCCCGCGCGGCCGGCGCCTACGACGTCGTCCGCATTCCCGTCCGCGGCGCGATCCACACGCGCCTCCTCGAACCCGCCGCCAGGAAGCTCTTCGAGTTCCTCGGCGACATCGAGATGAAGCCCCCCCGCATCCCGCTTCTCAACCACGTCGACGTCCAGTGGACCGAGTGCCAGGAGGTTCTCCGCCAGCACGTCGCCGGCGCGCTCGAGCGGCCGGTCCGCTGGCGCGAGGTCGTCGAGCGGCTGCTGCGCGAAGGCTACGACACGTTCGTGGACGTAGGCCCCGGCGAGGTCCTCGCAAAGCTCGTGAAATGGGTGAAGCGCGACGCCCGCATCGGCAGCGTCGCCGCCAACCTCCAGTCCACCATCAACCTCATCTCCTCCTGACCCAGCCGTTATCCGCGAATTCCTTCACCCCCCCATGCCCCAAATCACCACCCTCTCCGGCCTCCCCGGCGCCACCGCCTCCCGCGGCCACGTCGTCATCATCGACGTCCTCCGCGCTTTCACCACCGCCGCCTACGCCTTCGCCGCCGGCGCCGAAACGATCGAGCTCGTCGCCACGCCCGAGGAAGCCCTCGCGCGCCCCGGCTGGCGCATGGGCGAAGTCGATGGCCGCCTCATCCCCGGCTTCGACCACAACAACTCCCCTTCGCAGCTCATCGGCAAACGCCTCCCCCCGCGCATCATCCAGCGCACCGGCGCCGGCACCCGCTGCGCCGTCGCCGCCGCCCCCCACGCCGAGTCGCTCTGGCTCGCTTCCCTCGTCGTCGTCTCCGCGACGGCCCGCGCCCTGAAAGGTCTCGACCCGGTCACGCTCGTCGTCTCCGGCGCGCCCGACGAAGGCGAAGAGGACCGGGCGTGCGCGGAGGTCCTGGAAGCGCTGCTCACCGGGAAGCCGCCCGATTTCGCGAAATCCGAGCGCGACATCCGCGCGAGCCGCGCGGCGGCGAAACACGCGGCGGGGGATCCCGACCGGCCGATCGAGGACATCGATTGCGCGGTGGATGGCGATCGCTTCGGGTTTGCGCTTCGAGCCGAGTGGGCAGAAGGCGCGCTGATCGCCCGTCCGTCGGTGCCGCGGCGCTGATATCCTCGAGTGCATGTCCTCGGCGCCTGAGATCGATCCTCCGCCCCCCGATCCATTCTCCGGTCTCCCCATCCCGCGACTCGACCCGGCGTTGGTCCGGGAGTTCGCGCGGGGCATGGCCCTGCATGCCCTCTCCGACGAGCGGAACCGGCGTGCGCGCCGGCGCGAACAGCAACGGCTCCGGACGGCGACGCCCGGGTTACCCCCCGATTCAACCGAAGCTGCGATCCAGCGGGAACTCGACCGGCTGACGGATGAGAACGCCCACGAAGTCCGTGCCCGGTTGAAGGTCCTGCACGGATCTCAGCCAGAAACCACGGATCGCCGGACTCCGGCGCGCAACGCGATGGACGGCTTCCTGGAGTCGCTAGACCGGCTCGGCAGGGCCGCCTGGGGTCAAGCCCTCCAGCAGGACGAGTCCCTCGCGCGCCGATGGGAAGGAGCTTTCAGGGGAATGCTCCCGCCCGAAGCCTGGAGCAGCCTCGCACGCAACCATTTGATCGAGAAGGACTGGCACCTCGGGCATGTCGGGGCAACGATGCTCTCGCGAGCGACAGCTCAAGACCCGCAGGCGCAGGAGCTGATGGCGCGGGTGCGTGCCTTCCTGGCGAGGAGTGGCGCGACCGCACAAGGGCGGCCTTGAAGGCACACGCCAGTTCCGCCGGCGGTCCAATGAGTCGGAGGCCGTTCGGGATCGCGACGTGATCCGGGTTCTCAAGGCGCTCGGGTTCGAGTTCTTCCGAATTCGGACAGGAACGACCTGGTCCTCCCGGACGTCCAGTCACCGCCCTCCCGAACTCCGCTTCGTCTCCCAGATCGCGCTCACCGGCACCGCCTGCATCGACGGGCCGAACCCGACCGCCGTGTCACTGGTGTAAAGCACCACGCCGCGCACGAATCTCTTCCCGGCCGCCGCGGCCAGTTCGCGCAGCCCGCGGAAGTCGTCGGTCCTCGGGGAGGCCGATTTCTTGACCTCGATGCCGACGACGCGGCCGCGCGCGTCCTCCAGGACCAGGTCCACCTCGTGCTGGCGGAGGGTCCTGAAGTGGAACAGGGAGGGTCGCGTGCGGCTCCAGGTGGTTTGCTTGATCAGCTCGGTGGCGACGAAGGTCTCGAGCGTCGCGCCGGCCAGCAGGTCGTCGTTCAGCAGGCGCGATGCGTCGAGGTCGAGGAGGCTGCACTGGAGGCCGGGGTCGAGGAGAAGGGCCTTCGGAGCTTTGGCGAGCCGGGACGTCGGGTTTCCGCTCCAGGCCTGGAGGGTGCGGACGAAGTAGACCGCTTCCAGCAGCGCCCAGTACCGGTGGAGGCTGGTGTGGGGCAACCGGGCGTCCCGCGCGAGGTCCGCTTCATTCAGCACGCACGCGCTGCGGGCTGCGATGAGACGGAGCAGGCGGGGGAGTTCCTGGAGCTGGTGGACGTTCGAAATGTCGCGGACGTCCCGTTCCAGGATCGTCGTGATGTAGGAACCGAACCACGCGCGCCGCCGTGAAGGGTCGGCCCTGGCGACGATTTCGGGGTAACCCCCGCGGACGATGCGGGCCACGAGCGAGGGCCAGTCCGATCCCGCAAAGCGGCCTTTGAACGGCGCATCGGCAAAGCAGGCGTCCACGAACCCCTCCACGCTTCCCTCGATCTCCCCCTGCGACAGCGGCATCAGGTTCAGGAGTTCGATCCGGCCCGCGAGGGATTCGGAGACTTTCGGAAGAACCAGCGCATTCGCGGACCCGGTGAGCAGGAACTGCCCGGGGACGCGCTTCCGGTCGATCCTGCGCTTGAGGGAGCGGAAGAGCTCCGGGGCGCGCTGGACCTCGTCGAGGATGACCCTGTCCGGAAGTGCGTCCACGAAACCATCGGGGTCGGCGGTCGCGGAGGCGAGCGTGGGGCCGTCGTCGAGAGTTTCGTAGGCGGAGGCGTGGCCCTGTTGGAGGAGACTCTGGACGAGGGTTGACTTGCCCGCGCGGCGCGGCCCCTGGAGGAAGACCGCCGGTGTATCGGCGAGGGCGTCGAGGAGGAGCGGAGAGATGTGGCGTTCGAACATGGGAGTATTATCACCAGATAGTGGTGTAAAATCCACCACAAAGTGGAAGAAGTTACACCACTCCTGGGACCTCGCATTTCGGTGGCGCCTTGGCGCAAAAGAGCGATGCTCCCCCCATGCCCTCCCCCTGGAACTCCCTCCCCCTCCCTGACCTCCCCGCCGACCTCCTGTGCCGCTACTTCGACGAGGAAGCCCGCCTCGCGCAGGCCGCCGCCGACGTCGAGAAGGCCGACGCGGCGCGGCGCGAAGGCGTGCCCGTCGCCGGGACCCCGTGGGCGCCGCTCGAGCAGGCCGGCGCGCGGCTTGGGGCGCTTCTCCGCGAAGTCCGCAACCGGGCGCTCGCCGACGCGGCGGTCACGGCCGCTTGGCGCAGGGCGGCGCACGCCGAGTCGCTGGAGCGCGTGAAGGCGCGCGACCCGGGGCTGTTCGCGGCGATGGAGCGCGAAGGGGCGCTGGACGTGAAGGCGCTGGACGAGGTGGTGGTGAAGCGGATGCTGGCGCGGCTGAGGGAGGAGCGGGCGGGCGGCGCGGGGCGCTGGCCGAACGAGGGGCGCGGCGCGGAATGAGCACCGCCTCGGCGGCTGCGCCGCGCCGTCCGTACCACGCGCTTCAGCACCGCGACTTCCGCATGCTGTGGGGCACCAACGCGATCTCCATCGTCGGCTCGCAGATGCAGACGGTGGCGATCAACCTGCACGTGTACCTGCTCACCGGCTCGGCGCTCGCGCTCGGCATGGTCGGCCTCACGCGCGTCATCCCGATCATCGTGTTCTCGCTCTGGGGCGGCGTCGCCGCGGACCGCTTCGACCGCCGCTGGATCATGTTCGGCACGCAGCTCACGATGACGCTCGTCGCCGCGGCGCTCGCGGCCCTCACGTGGCTCCGGCACGACGCCCTCTGGTCCCTCTACCTGCTCAACGCCCTCTCCGCCGCCGCCACCGCCTTCGACAACCCCGCCCGCCAGGGCCTCATCCCGCGCCTCCTCCCCCGCGAAGACCTCCCCGGCGGCCTCGCCCTCGGCATCACCGCTTTCCAGGCCGCCACCATCGGCGGCCCCGCCCTCGCCGGCCTCATCATCGCGGGAAGCGGCTTCACGTTCGGGCACGACCTCGCCGCGCTGTCCGAGCGCGCCGCGCATTCCACCGCCGGCCTCGCCCTCATCTACGCCATCAACGCCGCGTCGTTCCTCGGCGTGCTCTTCAGCCTCCTCGCGATGCGCACGTCGGGGCGCATGGAAGCGGCGAACGGCGTCGCACACCCGGGGATGCTCGAGTCGCTCCGCGCCGGCCTGCGCTTCGTCTTCACCACGCCGATCATGGTCTGGACGATGGCGCTCGATTTCCTCGCGACGTTCTTCTACGGCGCGACGTCGCTTCTGCCGATCGTCGCGGACAAGATCCTCCACACGAGCCCCGTCGGCTACGGCTGGCTCGTCGCCGCGACCGGCATCGGCGCGCTCGCGGGCTCGCTCTACACCTCCTTTTTCCCCATGCCCCGCCGCCAGGGCATCATCTTTCTCGTCTCCGTCGCCGCCTGCGGCGCCTTCACAATCGTCTACGGCATCTCGCACCACTACTGGCTGACCTTCGCCGCCCTCGCCGGCATCGGCCTCGCCGACCTCGTCTCCACCGTCATCCGCCAGACCCTCCGCCAGCTCGTGACCCCCGACGCGCTGCGCGGCCGCATGACGTCCGTGAACATGATCTTCTTCATGGGCGGCCCGCAGCTCGGCGAATTCGAAGCCGGGCTCGTGGCGGCGTTCTTCGGGATCACGGCGTCGGTGGTGTCGGGAGGGGTTGCGACGCTGGCGGTCGTCGCGCTGGTCGCAGTGGTCACGCCGGTGGTGCGGAGGTATGACGTGGCGGAGGGGGCGGGGGGGAGGTGAGGGTGGATGACCCCACCCCGCCGCTGCGGTAAAGTACCCGCCCCATGTCCCCCCTCCCCTTTCAGGACCGCGTCGCCCTCGTCACCGGCGCTTCCCGCGGCATCGGCCGCGCGATTGCGCTCGCGCTCGGGCGCGCGGGCGCGACGGTGGTGGTGAACTTCCGTTCGCGCGCTGAGGAGGCCGAAAAGGTCGCTTCCGAAATAAAAACATCGGGTGGGAAGGCGCGGACGTGGAAGGCGGACGTGGCGGACCGGGTGGGGGCGCCGAAGATGGTGGAGGGGGTGGCCAAGGAGTACGGGCGGCTGGACGTCCTGGTGAACAACGCGGGGGTGCTGCAGGACGGGCCGCTGATGATGATGTCGGACGAGCAGTGGGACGCGGTGGTGAAGCCGGCGCTGGACGGGGCGTTCCTGTGCTCGCGGGCGGCGATGCGGCCGATGATCGAGAGGCGGAGCGGGGTGATCCTGAACGTCTCGAGCGTGAGCTGGCGGGTCGGCGTGCCCGGGCAGACGAATTACGCGACGGCGAAGGCGGGGCTGGTGGGGTTCACGCACGCGCTGGCGGCGGAAGTCGCGCGGTTCGGGATCCGCGTGAACGCGATCGCGCCGGGGCTGGTGGAGACGGAGATGTCGGGGCAGGTGCCGGAGAAAGTGAAGAAGAAGATCCTGGAGGTCGTGCCGATGGGAAGGGCGGCTACGGTGGATGAGGTGGCTTCGGCGGCGATGTTTTTGCTGGGGGACGGCGCGAGCTACATCACGGGGAAGGTGCTCGATGTCGATGGCGGGATGAGCTAGGGAATTCGCGGATAAAGGCGGAATTTGCGGAAACGGCCGCGGATAGGGATTAGTTTAGAGGCGAATCCGCCATGACCCGTCCTCGCATCCTCATCACTGGTGTAGGCCTCCTCACCTCGCTCGGCCGCGACGCCGACGCGTGCTGGACGGCGATCGTGCGCGGGGACTGCGGCGTCACGCCGGTGGACCTCTTCGACGTGTCCCCCTACGCCGGCAAGGTCGGCTCGCAGATCCGGTTTGAGCTTCCGGAAGCGCCGCTTCCGCGCGGAGACCGGCGCCGGCTGTCGCGGTGCGACGTGATCGGGCTCGCGGCCGCCGGCGAGGCGCTTCGCGTCGCGGGGTTCGCGAAGGGCGACGCGCGGTTCGGGCTGGCGCTCGGCGCCGGGGCGGGCGGGATGTTCGACGCGGAGCGGTACCACGAGCGCTTCGTGAACGAGGGCCCGGGGACGCGCGCGCCGCTTCGAGACTTGAGCTCGTTCCTGCCGGACGCAACGGGGGAATGGATCGCGCGGGCGTTCGGGCTCGGGGGGCCGCGGGTGACGGTGGCGACGGCGTGCTCTTCGAGCGCGACGGCGATCGGGATCGGCGCGGACTGGATCCGCGCGGGGAAGGCGGACCGCGTGCTTTGCGGGGGGGCGGAAGCGCTGTCGCGGGTGACGTGGGGCGGGTTCAACTCGCTGCGGGCGGTGGACCCGGGGGCGTGCCGGCCGTTCGACAGGGCGCGCGCGGGGATTTCGCTCGGCGAGGGCGCGGGGTTCATCGTGCTGGAGCGCGAAGGGCTCGCGAAGAACCCACCGCTCGCGGTGTTCGGCGGGTACGGCGTGACGTCGGATGCGTTCCACATGACCAACCCGCACCCCGAGGGATCGAGCGCGGGCGCGGCGATCCGCGCGGCGCTCGATGACGCCGGCGTGAATCCCGCCGAGGTCGACTACGTCAACGCGCACGGCACCGGCACACCGGCCAACGACGCCGCCGAATCGAAAGCGATCCGCGTCGCCCTCGGCGACGCCACGCGCGCCTGCGTCTCTTCCACGAAATCCCAGGTCGGCCACACTCTCGGCGCCGCCGGCGGCGTCGAGGCCGCCGTCACCGTCCTCGCCATCGCCCGCGCCGTCGCTCCCCCCAACGTCACCACCCGCGACCTCGATCCCGCCTGCCTCCCCATCGACGTCGTCCTCGGCAAAGGCCGCCCCCTCGCCATCCGCCACGCTGTCTCCAACTCCTTCGCCTTCGGCGGCAATAACTGCTCCCTCGTCTTCTCGAGGGCCGCCCGATGATCCCCATCGCCGCCACCGGCGTCGGCGTCCTCGCTTCCCCCGGGATCGGGCGCGAGGACTTCTGGAAGGGCCTCCTCGCGGGCGGCCGCGGGCCTTCGAAGATGGAAGGGTGGCCGCTGCGGCCGGGCGCGCCGTCGCTCGTGTACCAGCCGCCGGAGTTCGATGCGAAGCGCTGGATCGCGCCGGCGGCGCTTCGGCGCCTCGACCGCACGGGCGTGCTCGCGATCGCCGCGGCGAAGCTGGCGCTCGAGGACGCTCGGCTCGACATTCCGCTTCATCGCATCGCCGTCATCGTCGGCGCGGGGGGCTGCGGCGTGACGACCACGACCGCGTTCCACCGCCGGCTGGTGGAGACGAAGGGCGCGGACCCGAACCCGATGGCGTTCCCGAACACGGTCCCGAACGCGGCGGCGGGGCAGATCTCGATCGCGACGGGGATCACGGGGTTCAACACGACGCTCGTCCACACGGGCGCTTCCGGCGAAGAAGCCATCGCGCTCGCCGCGGAGCTCCTGGAGGCGGGGCGCTGCGACGCGGCGATCGCGGGCGGGATCGACGAGCTGGCGGGGATGATGCACCACGCGCTGTTTCTGCTCGGTGGCCTTTCGGGTACTTCGTGCCGGCCGTTCGACCGCACGGCGGACGGGACGATGCTCGCCGAAGATGCAGGGCTTCTGGTTTTCGAGAGGCTGGACGACGCGAGAAAGCGCGGCGCGCGGATCCTCGCGGAACTTGCCGGCACCGGGCGCGCCAGCTCGCCCGCCCGCCCGCTCGCCTACGGGCCGGTGTCCGCCGCGGTGTCCGCGATGAACGCCGCTCTCGCCGATGCGCGGATCGACGCAGCCGAGATTGCGTGGGTGAATTCCGCCGCCAACGGCGCGAGCGACGCGCGCTGCGCCGCCGCGATCAAGGCCTGCCTCCCCGGCGCGGCCGTGTCCGCCGTCTCCGGGGCGTGCGGCGAAGGGCTCGCGATCGGGGGCGTGCGCTCCGCCGCGTCGGCCTGCGCGCTCGCGGCGGGGATCATTCCGCCGACCGCGGGGCTCTCCTCGCCCGCGTTCGATCTCGATTTCGCGCGCGAGCCGCGGCCGCTGAAGGGCGCCGTCGTGCAGCACGGCGCGGGAACCGGAGGCATCGACATCGCCCTCGTCTGGGCAGCCACAGGGTAGACCGCAGGATTCAGATCACTACAATGGCCGGTCTCGAAAATGTTCGAACTCGAAAAACTGCATGGGAACCCGCCTCGCAGCATCCGCTTGGACACGCGCAGCGGGAACGCGATCAAGAACGAGGTGTCGCCGCCTGTCGGTGACCACGAATACCGCAATTACGAGCTCTTGAAGAAACGATACGGCCAGAACTGGCAAAATAGAAAGGCCGCCTGCGGCACGTACAACTGCTTCGGGATGGTCTTCGCCTCTCGCCGTACCTCAATTTACGAAATCTCGGAGGTGGAGAAGATTCTGTCAGAGGATCGATACGAACTCGTGACGAAAGAGCTGGTTCGGCCAGGAGACATCGCGGTGTATCGTCGCCGCAGCACGGGGGAAGTGGATCATGTTGCATGCGTCGTGCATGTCGAGCGATTCGTCCATCAGCCCGTGGTTTTCGCACTCAGCAAGTGGGATGATCACAGCGGAGAGGACCGGCACAACATTCTTCACCACTGCTGGATTGACTTCGATCCCGTCATTGAGTTCAGGAGAGAGCGCGAATGAACGCGTATCACGCTGCGTTGAGGCAGTTGGCGAGTCCTGAGTTCGAAGCGCGTTTCGTTGCTTCCTCCCCGGCACACCTGCGAGCGATGCTCAGGGGGTCAACGGAAGTGTGCAACCTGTGCGGCGCGCTGAGGAGCGGCGTCGTTTCGGATACGGAAGTTCGCTCTTTCGTTGCGGATCTGCTTGATGCAGCTCGAGGTGCTTCCCGATTTCCGCACCAGCTGGCTCTGTGTTCCCTTGCGATCGCGTTTGAATCGCAATCCGGTGAACTTCCCGATGAGTTCCTGAGGGATCTCGCGGCCTTGCGAAATCCAGCCTTCGTCATGGCTTCTCATCTCGCACGCCTCAGTATGGCGGTGAAGTCACTAGACACGTCCAACAACCGCAAGGAGTTCCGGGCTGGAGGTTTCAGTCTGACCTTCCTCGCCCCGAAGATCGAATTCGTTGATGGTCACGGCGTTCTGAAAATTCCCCAAGTCGCCTGACTGGAGACCCAATCGTGGCCAGACTCGAGTACTTCCTCGTTGCAGAATCGCTTGCCGTGGACAGGTTTACAAACCGGATCAGCCTGTTTCACGTGATCGAGGAGATCAGAAGCGCGAGTTTTCCCATCGTCATTCCCCAGGCGGTCGCAGTAAGCCACTGGATCGCAGAGGCCGGCGACGAAGGAGTTGATTTCCAGGCACGCCTTCACATGACGACTCCCGATGGTGTCGAGAGTAACTTTCCACAGAATTTCCGACTGGTTGACCGCGCGGGGCGAGTGATTTTCGGAATGTCTGGAGTGTCGATCGCGCGAGAGGGAGTGCTGAGATTTGAGCTCTTCTTGAACGGCAAGAGCACGGCCACGCACGAGGTGCTCGTCCGGACCCCTCCATAGGAATTCCCCGGCCTACTCTGGAGGCGCGATCATGAGTTGTCCGTCTGAAATGCAGCCCGCGACATCTCCCAACCCCTTCGTCGCCCAGGTCCAGGTCCGCCTCAACGAGACCGACGAGTTCGGCGTCGTCTGGCACGGGCACTACGTCACGTACTTCGAGGTCGCCCGAACCGAGATGGCCCGCGCGTTCGGGCTCACGGCCAAGGACCTTCGTTCGGCGGGCTTCTTCCCCCCGGTCGTCGATTACTCGGTGCAGTGCCGCCTGCCCGCGAAGAACGACGACGTTCTCTTCATCGCCTGCACCGTGGACCCGATCGAAACCGCTTCCATCACCATTCGCTACCGCATCTCGCGCAAATCCGACGGCGTCCTCATCGCGACCGGGCACACGCGGCAGGCGATGGTGAACGACAAGGGGTTCCTGCTGTTCCAGCTGCCTCCGGAACTGGAAGCGAAGGTCCAGGCGCTGGCGGCGGCGCACCCGGCCTGATTACTGAATGCGCTCGAATCCCGCGAAGAGATCTTTCGCCTCCTTGAGGCTCGCGAGCGGCACGTAGTCGCACACGCGGTCGAATTCCTTCCACATCTTGAGCACGCGCAGGTCGCCGTGCGCGTCGCCGGTCGCCTTCACGGACTTCCACTCGAAGATCTCGATGACCGTCCCGTCCTTCGCGCGCAGCATCGTCGAGGGGCGCTTCGTCGCGAGTCCCCAGCGGCGCAGGTTGGGGACGTGGGTCGCGAGGACGCGCGCGAGGGCCGCGGCCTTGCCTTTCTTCGGGCGGTAGAGAGCGACCACCGTGAACGGCTTCTTCGGGTCGAACTTCTCGATGCGCGGCATCCGCTACCTCAGCAATCCGGCGATCACGTCGCGCGCCAGCCGCGGGTCCGCGGCGCAGCGGCGGTGGACGAAAAAGCCGCGGGGCCGCGCGTAGGCGTGGTGCTCGTTCCCCACGGCCTCGGCCGATTCGCGCGGCACCACGACGTCGCCCTCCGTCCAGAACGTCGAGATCGGCATCGAGGCGCTCGAAGGGTCGCTCGCGAGCCGCGCAATGAAGTCGCCGCTCGGCCGGCAGTCGGCCGCCTGGAGCGGGTACGGGAGGATCGGCCAGAACCCGCTCCACGGCGAGCCGCCGTGCGGCGTCGCGATCGCGAACAACCGCGCGATGCGCAGCCGGCGATCGCCTCGCGAAGCGCGCGCGGCCTCGCGGGCGACAAGCCCGCCGGCCGAGTGCGCCACGACGTCCACTTCGCCGAGTTCCGCGCACAGGTCGACAACGCGCTCCGCCGCCGCCGCCAGCCCGCCGGGGCCGCGCAGGTCCGGGATCAGGATCTCCCGCTCGCACCCGCACGTCGCCGCCTCCAGCCACGCCCGGAAGCGCTTCCAGTTCCCCGGCGGCTCCGCCCAGCCTGAGAGGATAACGAGCGGGCGGCGAAGCGGCTTCGGCGCCGCGGCCATCTCCTTCAGCTCGCGCTCCGCGTCGCGCTGCTCCGCCGCCACCTCGCGGGTGCGCTTCTTCTCCGCGGCCGAGCATCCCGAGAGGATGATCGCCCAGGCCAGCACCAGCACCGGGAGCATCGCGCGCTTCATTTGCCGTCCAGTTTCACTTCCTCAAGCTTCACGTCCGCCGGGACCTTGAACAGCTCCTCCTTCACGCCCGCGTTCAGCTCGAACTTCGACAGCCGGATCTCCATCGTGTCGCCGGTCGCCTCGAGCACGAAGATGCGCGACACGATCCACTCCTTGGGGTCGATCTCCAGCCGCAACTCCTTGATGAACTTCTTCAGCCGCTCCGACGTCGGCGTCATCTTCAGCTCCCAGCCCTTCCCCTCCGCCGGCTTGCCGCCCAGCTCCACCGCGAACGACTTCTTCATCCCCGACAGCGACCCGCCGATCGTGAGGAACTCCTGCACCTCGAACTTCCCCTTCCCGAGGTCCGTGAATTCCCCCGTCTTGTCCTCGAGGCTGAACGACACCAGCTTCGACTCGTCCCCGAGCACCAGCATCCGCTGCGGCGCGCTCGTCTCGCCCGTGTCCGGGTCCACCTCCCACGACTCCCAGCAGATCCGCGGCCCCTTCTCCGTCTTCTTCACCGACACGCTTCCCTTCCCCACGATCGGCCGCTTCATCACCTTCATCTTCTTTTCCTGCCGGAACTCCGCTTTGAGGTCTTTCAGCGTCTCTGCCTTTGCATCGACGTTTCTAAAAATGTCGTCGAGGTCGGACTTGTCGTCGGCGCGGGCCGAGAAACAGAGGGCGAGGGTGGCGGCGGCAGCGAGGAACGGCAGGGGTGTTCTCATGGTGAGAATGCTAACAAACGAAGTGCGGCGGCTCTTCCACCGCTCTAGAATGTGCCGATGATCAAAGTGGCGTGGGTGGCGTGTCTTCTCCTCGTGGCGATCGTGATCGTCGCGGTGGTGTGGCCTTCCACGAACGAAGCGCCGCCGGGCGAGTGGGGGGAGCTGACGGAGAAGTCGACGGCGGGCTCGCCGAACGTGATCCCGAACCCGGCGTTCGACGGGGAGCTGCTGGCGGGATGGGCGCACCGCCCGCACGTCCTCGTGCTCCCTTCGAGACTCCCCGACGGCAGCATGGACACGCAGCTTCCGGAAGGGGGAATCGACCCGAAAGGCGGCCGGTCCGGCGGGGCGCTGCGGCTGGGCGACGAGCGCGCGAAGAAGGCGGAGGTCGTCGCGTCGTGGACGCGCCCCGTCACCCATTGCGACTGGTTCTTCGACGGCTACGCGCGCGCCGCCGCGAAGTCCGGCAAGGGCTGGGTCGGGATCGAGTTCGTGTTCGAGGGCGGCAACGGGGAACCGATCGCCTCCTACCTGAGCTGGCGCGGCCTGAACGGCGGCCGCCCCGAGCCGCGCGAGGGCCGCCTCGCCGAGGAATTCGCGCCCTCCGACGGCGGCTGGGGACGCGTCCCCGTCCGCACTTCCCGTGACCTCCGCCTCCGCGGCCTCGCGATGCCGCGCAAGCCGGCGTTCCTCACCGTCAACCTCATCCTCGCCCTCGAGGACGCGCTCGCCGACGCTTGGTTCGACGACCTCGACCTGCGCGACATGAAGGCGGGGCGATGAAGCGCGCCCTCGCGACGATCGCGCTGGCGGCGCTCGCCGGCTGCTCCGCCGGCGCCGACAAGCCCAAGTCCGCGGGCGACCGCTACCACGAGGCCTGGACCGGCTTCGACCTCGAGGCGGAGGCGATGCTCCGCGCCGCCGGGCGCAACAGCCTCAAGGTGCAGGCCTGCGCCGGCCGCGCCCGCGCCGCCCTCGACGACATGGCCGCCCTCCTCGCCCCCGAGCCCGCCGCGCGCCTCGCCGCCCTCCGCGACCGCTTCGCCTCCCTCTCCCGCACCATCGCCTCCGACAACGCCCTCGCCTCCGGCCAAGAGCGCGCCGTCGGCGCCATCCGCGACGAGGTCGCGCGCGAATTCACGCCGGAAAAAGTCGCCGTCGTCGCGCGCGATCCCGAGCCGCCGCAGCCCGCCCCGCCCGGCGCGATGGAGCGTTGGGAGGCCGCCCACAAGCGCTTCGAGGATCACGCCCGGGGGAACGATTCCGCACACCTCGTGCAGGACTATTCGGAAGTGCGCGCGGCGATGGAGGGGTTCGCGAAGGGCGAGGACGACCGCTTGCGCATAGAGAGATTCCTGCGTGAATACGAGCGCGTGGCCGAGCTGGCGCAGTCCGGGAAAGTAACGGAACAGGATTTGAAAGGGTTATCCGTGCTCGCCGCCGACATCCGCGCGGCCTTCGGAGAAAAGAAATGAGCATTTTCGACAAGAGCCAGTCGCAGAGGAACGGGTTCGAGCGCCTTCTCGCGAAGATCCCCGGGTTCAAGGGGTACCTCGCCAAGGAGTACCGCCGCGAGTCCGACAAGATCGAGCGCGACCTCATCGCCAAGGCCTTCGACGACGCGCGCGAGCCCCTTCGCCGCACCGTCACCAAGGTCGCCGATTCCGGCAACTTCGACTCGCTCCGCTCCGTCGCCGGGATGGACCCGCTCGAGAAAATGATCGAGAAAGTCGGCAACCGCATCCGCTTCGCCGACTACGGCTACTCCGGCTTCTTCGACACCATCAAGGTCGACGAGGCCGCGCTCGACCGGCTCTACCAGTTCGACCTCGGGCTGTACGAGAAGGCCGAGCAGCTGTCGAAACGGACCCGCGAGCTGCCGTCGCTCGCCACGGACGCGGACGCGCTGAAGGCGGAGATCGAGATGCTCCTCCAGCTCGTCCGCGAGATCGACAAGGAATTCGACCTGCGGGAGAAAGTGCTGCTCGCGTAAGATTCGCCGGAACACGGCGCTTCCTCGATTCAACGAAAGCAGAGGGAAACGAAATGGCGATCTTCGACGTCCTGCAGTACCTCGACGAGTCCGGGCAGAACCTGGCGACGCGCATCGGCCCCGCGACGGTGAACTCGGGGTCGCAGCTCATCGTGCGCGAGACGCAGGCGGCGGTCTTTTACCGCGACGGCAAGGCGCTCGACACGTTCGGGCCCGGGCGCTACACGCTCACGACCCAGAACATCCCGATGCTCAGCACGCTCATGAACATCCCCTTCGGCGGCACGACGCCTTTCCCCGTCGAGGTCGTGTTCCTGAACATGAAGGACATGCTGGACCTGAAGTGGGGGACGAAGGAGCCGGTGACGTTCCGGGACTCGGTGTTCGAGATGATCGACCTGCGGGCGTTCGGGAAATTCAGCCTGAAGATCCGCGACCCGAAGCTGCTCGTGGGGACGGTGGTGGGGCAGAAATCGGTCTACCGGGTGGCGGAGCTGGAGGAGTGGCTGCGCGACCTGATCGTGCAGCAGCTGGTGGACGCGCTGGGCGAGAAGATGACGACGATGATGGACCTCGCGAAGAACTACAACGAGATCGCGCAGCTTCTCAAGGCGAAAGTGTCCTCCGATTTCGAGCGCTACGGCGTCGAGATCACGTCGTTCGTGCTCGGGGCGATCACGCCGCCGCCCGACGTGCAGGAGTCGATCCGCGAGCGGCAGAAGGCGGGGATCCTCGGGCCCGCGATGGACGTCTACGCGAAGAAGAAGGCCGCGGACGCGATGATCGAGGCGGCGAAGAACCCGAGCGGGATGGCCGGCATGGGCGTCGGCCTCGGCGCGGGGATGATGATGCCGCAGATGATGGCCGCCAATCTCCAGTCGCAGCCGCAAGTCCAGCAGGGCGGCGGCGGCGCGGCCGCGACGGAGCCGTGCCCGAAGTGCAAGTCGCCGGTCGCCAAGGGCGCGAAGTTCTGCGCGAACTGCGGCGCCTCGACCGCGACGCTCTGCATCGCCTGCAAGGAGCCGCTTCCCTCCCCCACGGCGAAGTTCTGCGCGTCGTGCGGCAAGCCGCAGCAGGCGAGTTGCGCGAAGTGCAATGCGGTTCTGGCGCCGGGGGCGAAGTTCTGTGCCGGGTGCGGAACGGCCGTATAACAGTTGCGAGTTGCGAGTTGCGAGGGAGGGCAAGGGCAAGGGCAAGGGCAAGGGCAAGGGCAAGGGCAAGGGCAAGGGCAAGGGCAGGAGTTGGTCCGCAGCGAGTACGAAACAAAACGGCCCCGGCATATCGCCGGGGCCGTTGTCGTTGCCGTTCCTCGCAACCCGCAACTCGCAACTCGCAACTGCCGTTCTTATTTCTTGTTCTTACCCTTCTTCGCAGGCTTCGCCTTCGACGCTTTCTTCTTGCCCGCCCGCGACGCACGCTGCGGCGGCACGATCCCGAGGCCTTCCCGCGCCACGACCGACAGCACGTCGCGCACGCTCACCATCCCCATCAGCTTCTCGCCGTCGATCACCGGCAGGTGCCGGAAATTCCCGACGTGCATCTTCTCGCACAGGCTCGCGAAGCTCTCGTCCGGCGGCACGCTGATCAGCTTCCCCGTCATCGCCTGGTCCACCGTCGCCCCGCGCGGGTCCAGCCCCGTCGCCACCACGCGCTTCAAGAGATCGCGCTCGCTGAAAATCCCGACCGGCCTTCCCTGCTCCGTGATGACGAGCGCGCCGATGTTGTGCAGGTGCATCTCCTTCACCGCATCCAACAGCGGCGTCCCGCGCTGCACGCTCTTCACGTTCCTCGACATGATGTCCGCCACCGATCTCGGCACCATCCGGGCACCCCCGCGTGTTGTGTCAGAGTTGAAATCCCGCCGCGCCCCCCGGGCCGCCGCGGGACGGAAGCCTAACGGCCGTACCGAAGCCGTTCCGCCAGGATTTCCGGCAGACCGGCTTTCACGATCTTTCCCGCGGCCTTCTCGATGTCGTACGGGATCCGCGTGATCTCCATCGTCCGCGTCGCCTCGTCGTAGATCGCGAACGCCGCGTCCGGGTTCTCGTCGCGCGGCTGCCCGACGCTCCCCACGTTCACGATCGTCTTCGCGTTCGGGTCCACCTGGATCTTCGGCTCCATCGTGAACGACACCGACCGCTTCTGGATGAACGTCACCGGCACGTGCGAATGCCCGAGGAAACAGATGTGCGTCGTCATCTGCTCGAACGACAGGTGCGCGTCGTAGGACGTCTGGATGTACTCGAACAGCTCGGGCGAATGAAGCGTCGCGTGGACGAGCGTGCAGTCGTCGATCAGCTCGACCAGCGGCAGGCTCGCCAGCCACGCCTTCTCTTCCTTGTTCAGGATCCGCCGGGTCCAGAGCGCCGCTTCCCGCGCGTAACTGTTGAAGAAATCGACGTTGATCTTGTCGATGGTCGCGAAGTCGTGGTTGCCGGCGACCGTGGTCGCGCCGATCTCGCGGATCTTCGCGATGCATGCCGCCGGTTCCGCACCGTACCCGACCACGTCGCCCACGCACATGAGCTTGTCGGGTTTGTGCTTCTCCATCGCGGCCAGAACCGCTTCCAGCGCCTCTAGATTGGCGTGGATGTCACCCAGGATGCCGTATTTCATCGAGCTGTGTTCCCCACCCCGCCGCTCAGCGGATCTCCTTGCGCGAGAAAAAAGCTGCGCCCGCGACGAGAACGAGCGCCGCGTAGGCGAAGCCATAACCCGCGCTCCAGCAGACGTAGGAGAGCGAGATTTCCCGGCCGGCCGCGACGAGGGATTCTACACGCGAATTCTCGAGATTGGGAAAGATCGCGTAAAAAATCCGGGCGCACAGGCGGACGGCGGGGCTGTGGGAGGGCGTGGCGAGGGCCTGGAAGACGTAATTGGAGACGTGGCCGAGGAGGAAGAGGACGAAGGAGACGGCGCCGTTGACGACGAGCGGGAAATGCGGCGCGAGCGAGGCGGAGAAGGCGAGGAGGATGGCGACGCGGAGGACGGCGAGGAAGGCGCCCTTGGCGATCTGGAGGGCGTCGAAGGTCCAGAAGCGTGCCCAGGCGATCTGCGCGGCGCCGTGGCGCGAGGGGGCGACGCGGGCTTCGCCGGCGGAGGGCGGGAGTTCGGCGCGGGCGAGGGACGGGTCGGAGGTCGAGACGAGGGGGTCGCCATTTTCACGCGAGCGCCAGGGCTGGCCGACGGCGACCTCGACCATGCCTTTCCCGCCCTCGTTCCAGCTGCGGAGGATGAGCCACTGCCGCGGCGTGTCGTCCTTGAAGACGTGGAGCTGCCCCTGGGCGAAGCGGCCACCATCGGGGCGATGGGCGAGTCGCTCGGCGAAAGAATGGTCCTCGGGGAACGGGCGCGAGAGAGAAACAACCGCCCGGAAGGGAGCATCCTCAGGGATTCCCTTGACGCTGACAATTTGTGCGCCGAAGTCTCCCTTGTCGTGGTACGTGATCTCTTCCGCCGCCGTCAGCTCCAGCTGCCGCGGGCCCGCTTCCTTCTGCCACACCGTCGCGATCAGGACGCCCGTGAGGACGGCGCTGGAGAAGCCGACGGAGACGAGGATCCCGGCGAACTTCCCCGCGAGGAACTGTGCGCGGGAGATCGGCTTGGAAAGGACGGTCAGCGCGACGAGGCGCTCCATGTCGCGGGTGATGACGAGCCAGGAGAGCAGCACCGCAAGGAGGGCGCCGCAGAGCGCGATGGAGGAAATGCCCATCTCGCGGAGAAGCGTGCCCTCGAGGGTTTCGTCGAGCGTGAACATGGTGAAGAACTGGGAGGCCCAGATCATGCCCGCGAAGCAGGAGGTGAGGATCCAGAAGAGCGGCTGGCGCAAGGACTGGTGCGCCGTGTGCATCGCGACGACGAGTGATTTATACATACTTTGTATCAGTATCTCACTTCAAATGAAGAGAAAGTGTCAGCCGTGCGAAGCGTCTGCACGTCGTGACGCTCTATATAGCGAGACATTTCATTCAAAAGAGACTCAATAAACGAGGAAGTCGCCGCCGGGTCCCCTTCGGCGATGCACCGGACCGTCCCGTCCGGCTCGTTGCGAACCCACCCGCGGACCCCGCACCGCGCGGCGGCGGCGGCGGCGCGCGCGCGGAAACCGACGCCCTGGACGCGGCCGCGGAAAACGATGTCGAGGCAGTCGGGTGTCATGGGGGGAGGATTGTAGCAGGGTGGCCGGATTCGGGAAACGGGAGGATCGGCAGCAGAGAATTGCGCGCGGAGGAGGCGAGGCATATAATGGTCCGCGGAATAGGGCATTTAGCGGGCACTGAATTCGGAAAAGATGCACGTATGGGGTACGTTCTCGCGATCGCGAACCACAAAGGAGGCGTCGGCAAGACGACCTCCGCGATCAACCTCGGGACCCTCCTCGCCCTGACCGGCCGCAAGACCCTCATCCTCGACCTCGACCTCCAGGGAAACGCCACCAGCGGCCTCGGCGTCCGCAAGGAAGACAAGCCGGGCCTCGCCAGCGTCCTCCTCGACAACGTCCCTCTCTCCGATGTCGCTTGCCCCTGCTACTGCGACGACCTCTTCGTCCTCCCCCTCGGCCGCCGCTCCGGTGCGATCGAAGAAGAAATCCGGAGCCAGCCCCTGCTCATGGAGCGCCTCGAGGGGATCCTCGACCAGATCGCCGCCGCCTGGGATTACGTCATCCTGGATTGCCCCCCCGCCTTCGGAATTCTCCCGAATACCGCGATTCGGCAGGCGCAGTACACCTGCATCCCTGTCCAGTGCGAGTTTTTCTCCATCGAAGGCCTGACCGCCATGCTCAAGCGCCTCCAGGAGCTGCAGGCGAGCGGGTCCCGGGCGCCTCGGACCGGTGTCGTGCTGACGATGTTCACCCCTGGAGACGAGCACTCCTCGCAGGTTCGCGCCGAGGTCGAGCGGCACTTCTCTTCGATCCTCCACAAAGCTGTCATTCCCCGGGACCCCGTCCTCTCGCAATCCACTGCCCTGGGCATCCCCGCTGTCATCCAGGCCCCCGAGTCGCGGGGCGTCCGGGCCTACCTCGAACTCGCTTGGGAGATTCTCAACCATGAAAGGCAAGAAACTCGGTAAAGGGCTGGATTACCTTCTAGGCGAAGCCCTCGGGAACCCGACGGAGCCCGCCGCCGTGTCCGCTGCAGCTTCCGGCACCCTGGAGATCCCCACCAAGCAGATCCGCCCGAACCCCTTCCAGCCCCGAAAGGTCTGGGATGGCGCCGAGATCGAAGAGCTCGCTTCGAGCATCCGCGAACAAGGGCTGATCCAGCCGATCGTCGTCCGCAAAGCCGGCGAGAACTACCAGATCGTCGCCGGCGAGCGCCGATTCCGGGCGCTCCAGCACTTGGGTCGGGAGACCGCTCCTGTTGTCGTCCGCGAAATGGACGACCGGGGGATGCTCGAGGTGGCCCTGGTCGAGAACCTGCAGCGCAAGGATCTGAACCCGATTGAAAAGGCGCAGGCCTTCAAGGCGCTGATCGAGCGATTCCGGCTTACGCACGAAGCGGTTTCCGCGAGATTGGGGCTCGATCGCTCGACCGTGACCAACTTCTTGAGGCTTCTTGACCTCCCGGAGCTCATCCGCGACGCTGTTTCACGTGGAACAATCAGCATGGGGCACGCAAGGAGCATCGTCGCGCTCTCTTCACCCGCCGAACAGCTCGTTCTCGCGAAGCGCATCGAGCGCGAAGGGATGTCCGTTCGGAAGCTGGAGAAGCTGGTTCAGAACCTGAAGGCGCCGCCCCTGCCGAAAACCGAGGATGCAAGCCAAGTCAGCAACTCAGTCATCAAGGATTGGGAAGAGCGCCTGCGCCGGCGCTTCGAGACGAAGGTCAAGGTCCGGATGGGTAAGGGCCGGGGGGCCATCATCATCGAGTTCTACAACCTGGACGACTTCGATCGGGTGGTTGGAAAAATGGGTGCGGAGTAGCCGCGGAAAAGCTGCCACTGGTGCACACATTGGAGAGCGGGGCACAGTCTTGGCGTCTTAGGGATGACAATCCGTTCAATAAGCGACTTATAAGAAGCATCCTAATGACAATGCTCTCTATACGAACCCTACTCGAGTTTCAGTCTTAACTCTCGATCCCGCGCCGGAAAATGAACCGCCTCGCCTCCCCGGGTCCCTCGACCCACTCTTCCAGCACGTGACCCAGGACCGCCAGGCTCGCCGGAACCCGCTCCCACGCCGGCCGAAAATCCAGGATGACTTCGAGCGCCTCTCCCGGCGCCAGCTCTTCGAGCGCCAGCCTCGCCTTGATGAACGTGTACGGGCAGCGCTCGCCGCGAAGGTCGGCGACACGGGGTCCGGCGGACAGGGGGGTGGCCATGGGATCGGGAAAAATGCTACCGGGGACGGGGCGCGGATACAATCCCGGGCCTGGCGGGGAAGTCCCGCCTCCCGTTGACGCAATGCGTCAACCAGCCACGGGGGAGGAGTCACCGATGAAAACGCTCGCCGTCATCGCCCTGGTCCTCTGCGCCGCCCTTGCGGCGCAAGCCGAGGACTGCGCCGCCTGCAAACCCGGGAAAATCTGCCCCGCCCACGAGGGCGCGGACGACGCCGCCATCAAGGAAGCGGCCGCGCTTCTCAAGGACAAGGACCTCGAGAAGCGCCGCAGCGGGATTGACCGGATCGCGGAAGCGGCCGGGAAGCATTTGAACGCGCGTTCAAAAAAGATCACGAACGAGCTCTTGAAGATGATCTCGGACCCGGAGCCGACGGTGAAGGGGTACGCCGCCGAGCGGCTGGCGGAGTGCGGGGACGAGGCGATGGCGGCGCAGACGCTCGCGGCGGAGGTGGCCAAGCAGGAGAAGCCGATCGCGATGGAAAAGCCGTCGAAGGACGCGGAGGTGCACAAGTGGGAGGAGCAGCTCCGCGTGCTGACCAGTTTCTACGCGGGGCTGGGGAGGCTGACGACGCAGGCGGGCGCGGCGGCGGCGATGGAGAAGGGGATCAAGAGCGCGAACCCGTGGGTCTGCAAGGCGGCCGCGGAGAACTGCAAGGGTTTCAAGAAGAGCAAGGTCGTGGCGAAGGCGCTGGTGGACGCGCTTGCGTCGTATTTCTCGAAGAACGTGACCGAGGGGAACAGCGCGGCGTGGATGGCGGTCTCGATGGCGCTGCCGGAGGTGACGGGCTGCAACGACATCCCGTCGCAGCGCGACACGGATGCCGCGCGGTGGAACGCGGCGTGGCAGAAGTGGTGGCGGGAGAACGAGAAATCGCTGAAGTGAGGAATTGACGCAGCGCGTCAACAAGCGTTGACGCGCTGCGTCAAGACCGGCGCGCGGCTACTTCTTCCCCAGCCGCTCCGTCAGGTACTCGCCGTACGGGTCGTATCCCGTCTGGATCTCGTGCGGGTCCTGTCCCAGCCGCGTGAATTTCTTCATCTGGTCCTCGGTGAGGATCTTCTTGAAGTCCTCCTGAAGGACCTGCTTTTCCTTCATGATCCGCCCCAGGTAGGTCTCGTCGGACCCCGGGATCTTCGCGGTGAAGATCTGCATGAACGCGGCCTTCACTTTTTCCTCGGCGTGCTCCGGGTCCTGCATGGCGACCACGATGTCGTCGAGCACATTGGTGCCGTCGTTCCGCGGCGTCGTGATGATGCCGAAGCAGAGCTTCTGCGAAGCGTTGATCGCCTCGGCCATCTGGTCTTCCTGCAGCTCGGTCAGCGCGAGGTCCTTGGAGATGTCGGCGAGCGGGCGCTTGTTGTCGTCGCCGAAGAGTCCGCCCTTCTTTTTCTTGTTCGCGCCTTCCATCTTCTCGTCGACCTTCTTGGCGACGAGGTCGTCGATCGCGGCCGGGTCGCTCCCGGTTCCGCCGGCGGCCGCGGCGAGGGCGTTCTTTTCGAGCGTCTCGAGGCGGCGTTCGAGTTCGGTGGAACGCTCGGCAACGGCGGCATCGGCGGCCTTGCGGGCTTCGCGCGCCGCGGCGGCGGGGGAAGAGGACTCGGCCGCGGGATCGATTCCGGCGCGCTTCACGAGCTCCGCCGCGCCTTCCGGCGTCGCCTGCCGCGCCTGGGCCGCCTCGAGCTCGCGGAGGCGCTTCTCCTGGCGGTGGATGATGAACCCCTCGGCGAGGGCGGCGGCGGCGAGCGCGGCGAGGGCGAAGAGCAGGGCAGGCTTCATGGCGGTTCCCCTGGGGAGCGGTGTCGTGGGGGATCTTACAGCGGCGCGGGGCGCCGGGATTCAGCGAATTTCAGTGGGAAGCGGCGCGCGGCGCGGGCGGGACGGCGGCGCGGAGGGCGAGGGGGACGTCGAGGCGAGGGAGGTCGGAACTGATCTCGAGGACCGTCGTCCCCGTGGAGTGGAGGACGTGGTCGCCGCAGCGCAGCACGCTCGAGGCAAGGAGCGTGTTGTAGCAGTACAGCCGCTGACCGGACGGATCGCTGTACTCGACGCCGATCGCCTGCGCCGGGTCCGCCGCGATCTCCCACGTCACCGGCCCTTCCGACGTCTCCGCCCGGAACGTCCGCTTCCAGTCCGCCCCCTCGAGCCTCCCGCCGGCGAGCGCGCCCATCGTGTTCCCGGGCCAGACGCGCCCACCCCACGCGACGCCGACGGAGGCGACGCGGCCGGGAGAAGGAGAGACGGCCTCGGCGAAGCCCGGGCCCTCGGCGAATTCCGTCGCGTGCGCCCAAGTCCAACCCTTGCCGAGCCCCGGCGTCCCGAAATGTCCCTGGCATCCCGGCGCGTTCTCGAGCTCGTAGACGCGGCCGGCGATCGAGATCGTCCCGGTGAATTTCGTGCGCGGCGTCGGGATGGAGAAGTGCGCCGACGAGAAGGCGCGCCAGAGCGGCGGCGCGGCGAAGTAGGTGACGTCGTACGGCTTGAAGCGGAGGTTCCACGAGGCGAGGACCTCGCCGCGGATCCCGGCGGTGATCGCTTCTTCGCGGAAATGGCCGGGGCCGATGTGGATCCCGAAGGCGGAGGGGTCGGCGTGGAAGCTGCCCTCGGCGAAAATCTCGCGCGCGGCGACCGGCGGTGCGCCCGGCCGGAACTCGAACGCCCACAGCCCCGCGAACGCCGGCCCCTCGGCGGGCGAAGCGAGCGTGTAGCGCAGCCAGAACGCGGCCTTTGTCTTCGGGTCGTGGATGATGAAGTACCACGACTCGAGCCAGCCGCGGCGCTGGCCGTCCCAGATCAGGCGGTTGTCCGGATTCATCGGGGCGAGAGTCTAGTGGTTCGGCGCGGTTGATTCCAAGGGTTGCGCCCTTGCCGCGCTTCCCAAGACCGCGGGGCGCCGCTACGCTTGCCGACCCCATTCCGGAGGAACCCATGTCGGACCTGCGCGCTGCCGTGATGTCGGCCCTTCAGACCGTGAACGACCCCGAGCTGAACCGCGACCTGGTGTCGCTGAACATGGTGAAAGGGGTCGCGGCGGAGGGGGGAGCGGTGCGGGTGGACATCGAGCTGACGACTCCGGCGTGCCCGCTGAAGGCGCAGATCGAGAAGGACGTGGCGGCGGCGGTGTCGAAGGTCGCGGGGGTTTCGTCGGTGAAGGTGAACTTCACGGCGCAGGTGCGGACGGTGGGGCCGCAGCAGGGCGGCATCCCGGGGATCAAGCACATCATCGCGGTCGGGAGCGGCAAGGGCGGGGTGGGGAAGTCGACGGTGAGCGCGAACCTCGCGGTGGCGCTGGCGATGGAGGGGGCGAAGGTCGGGCTGCTGGACCTCGACCTCATGGGGCCATCGATCCCGCTGATCATGGGGCTGCAGGGGCAGTGGCCGGAAGCGGACGAGTCGGGGCGCGCGAAGCCGATCGAGCGGCTGGGCGTGGGCGTCGTGTCGTTCGGGTTCTTCACGCCGGCGCAGGACGCGTTCGTGGTGCGCGGGCCGATCCTGGCGGGGTACGTGAAGAAGTTCCTGCACGACGTGGCGTGGGGCGAGCGCGACTACCTGATCGTCGACCTGCCCCCGGGAACCGGAGACATCCAGCTCACGCTCTGCCAAACGATCCCGATGAGCGGCGCCGTCGTCGTAACCACGCCGCAGGACGTCGCGCTTCTCGTCGCGACGAAGGCGATCTCGATGTTCAACCAGCTCAAGGTCTCGGTGCTCGGCATGGTCGAGAACATGTCGTCGTTCGAGTGCCCGCACTGCCACAAGTCGACCGACATTTTCGGGCACGGGGGCGCGAAGGAAGCGGCGAACCGGATGAAGATCCCGTTCCTCGGGGAAATCCCGCTCGACGCCGCGATCCGCCACGCCGAGAACGACGGCATCCCGGTGGTCCGCGCGATTCCCGACGGCGCGCAGGCGAAGGCGTTCCGCGAGGCGGCCCGCAACCTCGCCGGCCGCGTCTCCATGCGCGCCCTTGGCGGCGACGACCTCGAACGCGTCATGAACAAGGCCCGCACCCTGTTCCGCCCGCACGCCGCGGCGAACGCCTGATTCTCCCGGAGATCCCACGTGCCCGGTGACCGCGACGTCCTCCTCCTCGTCGACAAGGCCCAGCGCGGCCCCGTCGACGACGTGCGCCTCGAGTTCGATCCCCTCGCCTACAAGGTCCCGCCCCACGTCGTCCTCATCGACACCGACGAAGGCGACAAGGTCAACGCCGCCGGCGTCACCCGCGTCGCCAGCCAGCTCTTCCGCATGCTCCTCCGCTTCGATCGCATCCAGATCGTCGGCGAACGCAACGTGTGGCTCATGGCCGACGACGAATCCACCGCGTACGTCGAGGGGATCCGCAAGGAGCTGCTGGAGGGGAAGTGCAACCCGCGGATCGTGCTCGGGCGCGGCAAGGACCGGGCGGAAGCGGACCGGATCCGCGAGTACGCGATGGAGAAGCTGCGGCTGCCGTGCGTGATCGAGTTCAGCGAGGTGCTGCACGAGGAGCGGCTGTCCGACGGGTCGAGCCGGGTGATCGGGAAGTTCCCGCTCAAGCCGGACCAGCTGGTGCAGCAGGCGATGCGCGGCGCGCGGTGGCTGTGGAACGCGTGGCCGATGGGCGGCGAAACGCCGCTGGACGTCACGCGCACCGCGCACCGTCTCGTGACGCACCTCGTGCCGTTCGAGGAAGAGACGATCGCCGTTTCCTCGTGGGCCGGCGTCCGCCTGCCCGACGAGCCGCTCTCCCGTTTCGAGATGAAGGACGTCTCGGCGGGCGGCACGCGCGCGCTGGCGGTGCTGCGGTGGAGCGCGAAGGAGAACAAGCGGTTCGTGGACGTCCTCGCGCATTCGCTTCCGTCGTCGGCGCGCGTGAAGGATGCCGAGGGGATCGTGGAGGCGGTGAAGAAGGAATTCGGCGGGGCGGGGCACGCGGCGATCCGGCTGTTCCTGTGGGGGGACCGGCGGGCGGACCCGCTGCCGGGTGATCTCTGGCATTTCGACTCGGTCGAGACGCTGGGGAAGATCCCGGACGAGTTTGCGTTCGACCTGCCGCCCGGGCTGGAGCTGAAGCGCGAGACGACATTCGAGTTCATGGAGGACTACCGGCAGCTGTACCAGGATCACCGGCAGGCGCACCCGAACGTGGCGGAGCAGGCGGACGCGGAGATGATGCGCGCGAATCTCGTGTCGGGCGGGGTCCTCACGCTCCGGGACGCGGGCGAGATCATCGGGCTCGTGGGCTGGCAGCTCGCCGCGCAGCCCCAATGGGACGTGCTGTGCCACACGGTCAGCGAAGTGATCGTCGCGGGGAGCCGGCGCTGGCGCGGGTTCGGGAAAGTGCTGCGGGCGCTGGCCGCGAAGGCGATGGACCGCAAGGCGAGCGGGTTCCAGGCGGGAAGGGTGCGCGCGTACAACATTGCGTCGCTGTCGGGGGCGCTGGAGAACGGGCGGAAGATCGTGGCGACGTCGGTGTGGGTGGATGCGGGAGGGAAGCAGGGGTGGAGACGGTATTCGCTCGATGCGTAGGACGGAATAATATCAAATATGTAATATGTAATAGATAATATGAAATGAAGGGCAATGACAGAAACTCACTCCTCGTCGAGCGCTTCCAGCAAAGCCCTTCTCACTCCTTCGAACTTCTCGGCCTCCAGCCTGCCGAAATCGACGCGGCCGGCGTCCTCTTCGGAGGACTTGCGGAACTCGCCCGCCAGCCCCAGGAAGGACGCGAGCCCGCCGTGGACCGATGCGCGAGGCGCCTTGGTCTTCTCCAGCCACAGGCGCAGGAGCTCCGCATCCTGCTGGCCGCGACGGAGCATCTTGAGGCGAAGAGTCGCGTACGGGCCGCGCGGGAGCCCGGGCTTCGCGGGGAGGATCAGCGCGGTGTCCTCCGGCGTCGCCCACGAGTCCTGCCGGCCGATCGACTGCCACGGCACGATCCCGTCGCAGCCGTCGAGGAACGCCTGCAGGCACCACGCGCGCGCCGACTGGCCGTTCGCGCCGGGCGCGGCGACGCTCCCGTACGTCCACACCGCTTCCCCCCGGTCCAGCACCAGCCCGGGGTACTGCCGGTAGATCCCGCCGATCACGTCCAGCCCGACGAGCCCGTCGAGATACCCGCGCCGCCACTGCGGCCGCGACAGGTCCACCCGGAACGTGAGCGGCGCCCCCGGCACCTGCGCCAGCCCTTCCTTCGTGAGCCGCCCGAAGTACGCCAGCGCGAGGAAGTCGTCCCGGTACGCCGGCTCGTCGAGCAGCCACCAGCACGAGTCACGGTCGGGCCTGAAGTAGTTGTTCTTGTCGTTCAGGTAGAGCTGGAACGAGGTCCCTTTCCACGAAGCGCAATGACGCGCTGCGTCAACGACCGCCGCCCGGAACGCGTCCGCGTACGCCTTTGGGAACGCTTCCTCGATCGCCGGCGCGTCCCTCCAGTGGTCCTCGAGCGTCCCCTTGTAGGAGTAGTTCGCGCGGATGCGAAGCGGCCAGTTCTCGCTGAACGGCAGATAGAAATGGTCCAGCGGCGCGCCGTCACGCGGCAGCCCCGCGAACGCGGTCCCGTCGAAGTACGGCTTCCAGCGCGCGTCGAACGCGTCCCACGACGCGATGACGCCGTCCTTCAGCTCCGGCGCGAACCCTTCCTCGATGTCCCCGTGGTGCGAGTAGCCGAGGACGGCGATGGTCGTGCGGTGTTCGTGCGCGAGGCGGTGGAACGCGCGCTCCAGTTCGAGGAACGCTTTGGAGCCCGGCTTGTCGCCGAGCGTGCCGCCCGGGGACGAGTAGGTGTTCAGCGAGACGTGAAAACTCAGTGTGTCGGGGAGGACGGCCTTGTGGACGTGAAGGGCCACGGGGATTGTCGTGCCCGCGACCGTAAGCGACAGGGACTGCTTCCCTGGAGCGGCGTCCTTCGGGACGTACCGTTCCACGTGGAAGAGCCCCGGGCCGGTGTTGCCCGGGACGAGCGGGTCCGCCGCTGCGCCGACCGCGAGCACCTGCGAGACGGTCCAGCCGTCGCCCGTGATCGTCCCTTCGCCGACCAGCGCGACCTCGAAGGCGACGTGCTCCCCGCGCGCCGCGTGAAGCTCGATCGCGTGCCCGTCCCAGAGCCGCCGCGCGGGCTTTGCGGCGACGTCCCACTCGCCCTCGTAGAGGATGTGAAAGCGGACGTTGGGTTCCGGCGGGCCCGGGAGCGCCGTCACGCGCCCCAGCAGGTCCGCCGAGCGGTCGACCATCGCCGGGGGAGTCCTGGCCGCGACCGCCGCCACGCCGGACGGCGGCGCCGCCGCGTCCTTCCACTTCTCCACCAGCACGTACGGTGCGCTCGAGTTCTGCTCGCGGCTGTACACGTCGTTGTTCCAGCGCGTCTGTCCCTTCTCGTCCGACACCGCGAACCCGGACGAATGTCCCTCGACCATCGCGTGCAGCACGCGGGGCGCAATCGGGATCGAGAGCCACCCGTCCTTCTCCGCGCGGATTTCCACCGCTTCCCACGCCGACCCGCCCGCCCCGAACGTCGCGGCCAGGAAGTCCCCCCCGGCCCAGTCGCGCTCGCCGCGCGCCGCCTCGAGGAAGCACGACTCGCCCTTCTTCGCCTCGGTGTCGGTCCCGGTTCCCTCGCCCCACGGGGCCATGACCGTCGACACGCCCATCGTCTTCAGCCGCACTTCGCCCGCCGCGCGCACCCACAGCCGCGCCGCCTCGACCGTTTTTCCGCGCAGCGCCGCGACGTCCACGTCGAACAGCAGGATGTGCTCGTTTCCTTTCACGCGCAGCCGCGACTTCCCGCCGTCGTTCAGCGCACGTTCGTTCTCGTGGATGCAGATCGAAGTGTCGGCGGTGACGGGGAGGCGGAGGGGGTCGGCGTAGGCGACAGCTCCGAGGAATGCCAGGCTACAAAGGACCCAAGGCAATTTATGAGCATTGCCCTTCGATCCGTGCTTCATCGAATTGGCCCCGCATGAGTTTGTGGTAGTCGATGAGCCAGTAGAGCACGCCAGCATCGCCCCACATCATGCCCGCCTTCTCTTCCGAATCGACCTGAAACAGCAGGAAATCATCCTTCTCCTGCACGAAGTCCTGAACCGGATCCATGTGTCCCCCGATTCTGTGCACAGGCTGTCGGCAGCCATTGGCTTCCGCGAGCGATGCCCTGAGATTCTCGAAGGCCTCGAACTCCTCGTCCGACTGTTCGCGGTCATCAACCATCGCCGGAATTGCCGGGGGAAGCGTGAATTCGGCACCGAATGCAAGACGGCAAGGAGCGAATCGCAGATTCGTGGGCAAGTCTGGAGGTGTTCCCAACCGGTGCAGCGGAGTCGAGGCAGGCGTGTGATATATGCGGGCCGCACTCCTGTCTGCGTGCTGTGGACTCCAGCTTTCGGCGGTGCCCGCGTAGAAGAAACTCAAGACGCCCGTTCTCGGCATGTACCCCGTGAACTCAAAGGGTGCCAGCTCTTCGCAGCGCAGCTGACCGATGAAAGCGAGAGGTCGTTCGAGCGATCGCGGCCATTCGAATCCCGCGGGAACGTCGGGAACGCCACCTAGGTGAGACACCCCCATCTTGTCTGCGTCGCCTTCGACCACGACTGCGCGAACGGAGGGCTGAAGTTCCTGGAAAATAGCTTCGGAAAATTCTCCGAGTCCACAGCGGTGAATCAGCGCGCGAAGTTGCTCCGGAGTCATTCTCGCAGCCGGGACGACACCGCTCATTTCTCGAATACGATCAGCTTCGTCCCCGCTGCCACCGCGATGCGCTTCCCGTCTTCACTCACCGACACGCCGCTCGCGCTCTCCGTCATCACGGTCCCGCGCCACTTGCCGTCCCAGATCCGCACACCGGCGCGGTCGGCGACGGCGAGGGCGCCGTTCGGCAGGAACGAGGCCGCGTCGGGCGCGAGCGACTCGACGCGGTCGCCGGCCTCGAAGACGTCAAGCGATGCGCCGTTGCGGAGGAGCCAGCGGTCGCCGCGCGGGGCGAACTCGGGGGCGCCGGCGGTGCCGCGGAGGATGGAGGCCTTGAGGCCCTGCTCGAGGTCGTAGTAGCGCAGGCCGTCGGTCCAGGCGAGCGCCATGAACGAGCCGGTGGGGGAGAAGGCGAAGGGCGCGCCGTGTTCGTTGGGGGCGGCGGCCTCGGTGGACTTGAGCGCGACGGTGCCGTCCTCGTTGAACAGGCGGAATTCGCCGGTCTCGGTGAGCGCGGCGAACATCGCGCCGCCCGGGTGGAACCGCAGTCCCGCGAGCGGGCCGCGCAGGTCCGTGTTCGTCGTGCGGCGCTGCGACGCCACGTCCCACAGCGCGAGCGAGCCGCTGTCGAACGCGACCGTTTTCCCGTCGGGGGACAGCGCGATGTCCGTGGCGCGCGCGGCGTTCATGCGGAAGGGTTCGCGGTTGCGGGCGAGGTTGAAGACGACGGCCTCGCCGTCGTCGAGGACGGCGATCGAGTCGCCCGCGAGGTCGAACGCGTCGCACGCGGGGTAGTCGACTACGGGGGCGCCCTTGTTCGCGTCGATGACCGTGAGGCCGTGCCCGGCCCGCACGACGAGCCAGCGGCCGCGCGCCTTCACCGGGCGGCCGGGGCCTTTCGCGAGCTCCTTGCCGCCGGCGTCGCGCAGCGTCCACGTCGCCTGCCCCCACGCCGCGACCGCGTCGCCCGCGCACATCACGCCCGCGACCGGCGCGGCCTTCGGCTCGCCGCACGAGGTGTCGCTCGCGCTCGCGAAACCGTGCGCCACCGGGCGCCCTTCGCTCACGTACAGCACCGTGTCGTCCTCGAACGACGCGCAGAGGTTCGGCAGGCCCGTCGCCGGGTCCGGCGCGTCGCCGTCCACGCCCGCCATCGTCCCGTCCTCGGTGCGGATCGCGGTCCCGCGCCCCGCGGCGTCGCGCACGACGATCATTCCTTTGCCCACGACGGCGTCCGTCGCGCCGCCCAGGCTCTCCGGCTGCCCGTCGCCGCTCGCCAGCTTCCACAGCACCGCCGCGCCGTCGCCGCCGCCGACAACGATCTTCCCGTCGTCGCCCGCCACCAGCCACGTCATCCCGTCCGCCCCCGGCCACCGCTTCTCGATCTTCCCCGACTGCGCGTTCGCCAGCGCCAGCTCGCGCGCGCGCGCGACCATCAGCTTCCCGTCCCGCCGCCACGCCACCGCGTCCGCGCCGCCCGAAACACGGCACACCTCGCGCTCGTCGTCGATCGCCCACACGACGATCTCGTCCCCGTCCATCACCGCCACCCGCCGCGCCCGCGCATCCGCCCGCGCCCCCGCGTACGGATCCGCCCCCGCGTCCGCGTCGCGACGCTCCCAGCGCTTCTTCTTCGTCCGTCCCCCGTTCGCCAGGTCGTACTCGTTCAACTGAAGCGCGCTGGCGATTTCGCCCTGGCGTTCTTCGCGTTCCCGGCGCACCAGCACGAGCCGGTCGCCGTCGGGGGAAAAGAGGAGGTCGGAAGCGCCGGTCGCGGGGAGTTCGTCGTCGAGGAGGCGCTTGCCGCTTTCGACGTTCCAGACGGTGAGGACGCGGTCCTCGGTGACGACCGCGAGAAAGGCGCCGCCGGGCGCCCACGCGACGGACCTGACGGGGCTGGGGCGCGCTTCGATCTTGATCTTCTCCTTGCGCGTCTGGGGGTCCCACACGCGGACGACTCCTGCGGCATCGCCGGTCGCAACCAGCCGCGCACCCGGGCACGCGGCGCCGGCCGTGACGTCCGACCCGTGTTCCGCGAAGTCGCCCTTCTGTTCGCCGGAGCGCACATCGAAAACCGCGACCGAGCGGCCGGAGCCCCAGGAGAATCCGAGGCCGCCGCGGGCGAGCCCGACGCCGAGGGGGGCGCCCATGAAGGGCTCGGTCGAGGAGACTTCGCGGAAACCGGAATCCTGCGCGGCCGCCGGGAGGGCGGCGCAGAGGAGGCAGGCGAAGAGAACGCAGTGTCTCACGATGACCTTCCGGCGCGCGAAGCGCCGCACGCCCCCTGTGTTGCAAACCGCCCGAACACTTGCGCCGGAGACTGTCGCACAACGAGCGTCAGTATCTCGCATGTCCTTGCCCTGAGCGAGCGAAGCGAGTCGAAGGGCTGTGTTGCGACCTACTTCGTCTCGACCCAGAGCTCGTCGAATTCTACGCCGAGGCCGAAGTCGTCCGCCTTGCCGAAGCGCACGGGATGGCAGATGGCATTGATGCCCTGGTAGGTCTTGCCGGACATCTTGAGCTCGATGAAGAACGGCTTGGCGGGGAAGGAGTTCTTGCCGAGCTTGAAGTCGGCGAGGAAGGCGCCCTTGAGGGAGACGTTCTTCACGGCGGCGGTCCCTTCGTCGATCTTCTTCTTGTCGGCGCCGAGGATGCGGATCTTGGCCTCGATGGCGACTTCGTTCCGCTTGTAGCGGCGGACGTCCTGGAGTTCTTTTTCGAAGAGGGTCTTGAAGGTCTCGACGTTGACTTCTTTGGTCATTTGGGGCGCCTCACTTGTGAGCCTGAGGTGTCGGTTGTACGGGATGGAGTAGGGGTTTTCCAGCACTTTGAGGGCGTGCGAAGGCTGGAGAAGGCTGGCAAAGGCGTGCGAACGCTGGCATGAAGGCTGCGTGTTGGTTGGACGCGCGAGGGGGCGCGATCTCCGCATGCCGTTCGCCTTCGCCAGCCTCCGCACGCCTTCCTCAGCCTTCGCCAGCCTTCCCTAGGCGTGGGCCAGCGCCCGCTCCAGGTCGCTCAGGATGTCGTTCACGCTCTCGAGCCCCAAGGACAGCCGCAGCCCCGCGCCTTCCAGCCCGCACGTGCCCTGGTCGTCGTGCGACAGCGTCGCATGCGTCATCTGCGTCGGGCTCTCGATGAGCGTGCGCGTCTGGCCCAGCGAGACGGCGAGCGTGACGGCGTAGGCGTTGCGCGCGACGTAGTTGAGGATGTGGTTCGCGTCGCCCTTCACGGTGAAATACAGCATCGAGCCCGGCGCGAACGCCCCGGCGTAGTCGGTCATCTGCTGGCGCGCCAGCTCGTACTGCGGGAACGACGGCAACCCCGGATACGCGACGCGGTTCACCTTCGGGTGGCGCTCGAGGAAATCAGCCACGCGCCGCGCGGATTCCTGCTGCTGCTTCATGCGGAGCGGAAGCGTCGGCAGCCCGTAGACGAAGATCGGCCACGCGGACTTCGGCGCGAGGACGCCGCCGAAATCCTTGCGGTAGAGCAGGATCTGCGACGAGAACTCCTTGCGCGTGATGACGGCGCCGCCCATGTCGGTCCCGAACCCGCCGAGGTTCTTCGTGAGCGAATGCACGACCATGTCCGCGCCGAGCGTCAGCGGCCGCTGGCAGTACGGCGTCGCGAACGTGTTGTCGATCACGATCTGCGGCCGCGGCCGCCCCTTGCGCGCCGCCGCTTCGCACGCCGCCCGCACCGAGCCGATGTCGATCAGCTCCATCGTCGGGTTCGCGGGGGACTCGAAGTAGACCGCGCGCGTTTTCGGCGAGAGCGCTTTCGCGAGCGCGCCGGGTTTCGTGAGGTCGGCGGAGGTCACCTTGATGCCGAGGCGCGGGTACCAGTTCTTGAAGAGCGAGTAGCTGCAACCGTACAGCGTCCGATGGCAGACGATCTCGTCGCCGACCTGCAGCAGCACGCCGAGCCCGCCCGACACCGCCGCCATCCCCGTCGCGAACGTCGCGCAGAAGTCGCCGCGCTCCGCCTCGGCGAGGGACTCCTCGAGCATCCCGCGCACCGGCTCGTCCAGCCGGTCATAGATGTAGATCGGCGACGTCTTCGAGGGCTCCAGCCCCTCGTGCGCAAAGCTCTCGAACCCCAGCGCCCCGCGCTCCGCGCTTCCCAGCCGGTACGCCGCGCTCGAAGAGATCGGCGGCACCAGGTGGTGCGCGTAGTCCCATTTCTTCGTGTGGTGCCGCCCGTGGACGAGGAACGTCTCCATCCCGTACGCCGGCCGGTGCGGCGGCGGCGCCGACTTTTTCTTCCCGCTTACTTTCCCGCCGGCTCGACCTTCACCAGCTCCCCGCACTCCGGCATCTTTCCGCCGCACGATTCGAGGCACAGTTTTTCTTCCTCCGCAGGAGCTTCTTCATGAGGTGGCGTCTCCTTCGAAGCGCCCCGAGCTTAGCAGCCGCGCGGGTGCGCCACAAAGGCAACCGGAGGGCGGGGGGCGGATATGATCCCGCGGGCGAAACTCACGCGGAGGATCGGATGGCGGAAAAGCGGAGCCTGGGGTCGCGGATGAGCTCGCGGCTGGGGCGGTGGGAAGTGGTGCTGGCGATGGCGTTCCTGATCGACCTGTTCGAGGACAAGTTCCTGTTCCCGGCGCCGGGGATCCCGTCGTGGGGGAAGGTGCTGATCAAGATGGGGACGATCGTGGGGCTGTTCGGGGTGCTGCTGTCGATCGTGAACAAGCAGATGGACATCGGTCTGGCCGTGGCGCGCGGGGCGGGGGAGAAGACGTTCGTGCCGCGGATCGTGATGCACGCGCTCGTGCTGGGGGCGATCTTCGTCGGGATTCACTGGCTGAAGATCGGGCGGCTGCCCTGGTAGAGGCGGGGCGGCGCGGGCGGGCTATTTCGGTTTGCGGTCGTTCACAATCACTTTCGTCTCGGGGACAGGCCCGACCCTGGTTTTGCGCGTCAGCGGGCGAAGCGCCATGTCCTTCTTGTGGAAGTCGCGGATCCAGCCCCAGCAGGATTTCGCGGGGGGGCCCTTGTGGTCGCCGTCGTCGCAGAGCTGCGACGCCATCGGGTCGCTGCTCATGATGCAGTGGTGGCAGTTGTCGCAGTGCTCGGGGCGCTGGTACTTGAAGTGGATCAGCTCGTGGAAGAAGGTGTACGCGAGGATTTTGCCGGGGGCCTCGATCGTGTCGGCGAGGGTGATCGCGTAGTACTCGCCGGGTTTCGCCTTGGTGAGGTCCTTGTTCACGATCGTGAAATCGGCGGGGCCGCCGTTGTCGGTGATCGTGATCTGGGCGACGTACATCTGCCCCTCGGTCAGCTCCCACATGAACTGCGACGCCTCTTTCGCGCGCTCGCCCCACGAGGTCAGGAACGCCGCGTCGGCGTCGCCGCGATAGGACGCCGTCAGGACCCACGCCACCGCCGGGTGGCGCGCCCGTCGCACCGCCGCGATCGCGTCGGGCGTCTGCCATTTCCCCTCGAAGAACTCCAGCCCCTTCGCCTTCTGCTGGTCCTCGAACGTCGTCCAGCCGTCCTTTCCTTTCTTGTCGCCGAGCGCCTTGCGCGCGGCTTCGTTCTCCGCGTCGAGCTCGATCGCCTTGCGCCACTCGATCCGCGCCTGCCAGGTCAGCCCCTTGTCTCGGCACCAGTTCCCGAGTTTCAGGTGGCCGTCCGCGGTGTCCTCGAAGCCGCCCTTCTTCGCCTCGTATTCTTCATAGAGCGTCTTGCCGGCCTTGCGCGCCTTCACATCCGCCAGCAGCACCTCAATCGGGCCGTCCTTGTACGTCAGGACGGTCAGCCGCTCGGCGTCCTCGCTCGCGATCGCCCCCACGAGCTTGCGCCCGTCGGCCGTGACGACTTCGTCCGCCCGGGCGCCGGCGGAAACGAGCGAAAGGACGATCGCGGCGGCAGCAAGACGGCGCATGGGAGGTAACCTTAACTTTGCCCTGGGCGTGCAGGACCGATTCCGCACTTCCACAAGTCTACGGATTTGCCGCCTCGTTTCTTCCCGTTCGTGCAACTTCGCGCCTCTCCACGATTGATTCGATCCGGAGGGCGGGTCTAGGATGGCCTCCGGACGACGACCCTGGCGCACCTGGTCCGCAGCCAGCTCCGCTGCGGACCCGAGGAGAGAGAGGCCCTGATGAAGCGAAGCGGGTGCCGGTGGATACTTGCCGCGAGCCTCCTGGCGATGCTCCTCGGCGCCGGCTGCTCGAACCCGGAACCGGCGCCGCCGGGGCCCGCTCCCGCCGCGGTCGAAAAGCCGGCGTCCGGCCTCCAGATCGTGGTGCCGCGGGCCGTGCGCTCGCTCGACGACCACGTGCAGGCGATCGTCGCGCAGGTCCCGGAACTCAAGTGCCCCGCGTTCCCGATCCAGTTCCACTACGACGTCGACACCACACGCACCATCGAATGGGGAGCCGAGGGTCCCTACTGGGACGTCGTCCTCTCCTTCATCAAGGCCGCTTCCCTCCGGATCGTCGACACCTGGCTGCAGACGATCCACCTCGGCGTCGGCCCCTCGGAGTACTGCCTGACCGGCGTGTCCTCGGAGTGCCTCGTCGGATTCCGGCGCCGGAGCGCTGCCGGCGTGGTACCCGCGTTGATCGAGTTCGATGCGGTGGGCCCGTGCTGGAAGGACGTGTCAGGGTGGACGGTGCCGCAGGTGGTGGCGGACCCGGCGATCGAGTCGCCGGAGGACGGCGGGCCGGTCGCGATTCCCGAGGGGACGCGGCACGTCGCGTTCGCCGCGACGCTGATCACGCGGACGCGCGTCTCGACCCACTCGTTTCCGCTCGAGATCGGGAAGAGACAGCCCGTCCCGGGCACCGAAGGGACCATCACCGTCACCGCGATCCGGAACACGCCGCGCGGTTACCTCGGCGTCTCGTGGACCCCTGAAAACGTCGAGCTCTGCGAACACGGCCTCCTGCTCGAGGACGGGACGTTCGTGACGCCGTCGCAGGGCCCCGGCTGGTCCTCGTCCGGCGAACGCGAGTTCGAGCCGCCCAAGTCGAAGGCCGTCGCGCTTCGCGTCAAAGTCGTGCTCGAGACGTTCAAGGAAGACCTGAAGCTCGACCTGGAGCCCGCGCAGTGGCTCTCAGACCCCGCGGCGGGGGAGGAGCGGCTGAAGGGGACGATCCGCTGGACGAAGCGCCCCGAGGGGAAGGTCCTCGTCGAGATGGGCGTCATCACGAAGTCCGGCTGGAGGGTCCCTTCGCAGATGTTCCTCGAATTCGCCGAGAAGGCCCTGGGACGGCCGGAGTCGGTGCCCGGGAAATTCTCGTGGGTGGACCTGGACTTCAAGCCCGAGGGAGAGGTCGGCTACAGGATCGTGGGCGCCGACGCCGGCCGCTACACCGTCTGGATGCGCGCCGGGAACTGGATCGAGTCCCGGGGCCTGGTCGTCCCCCAGGAGCCCGAGATCCACGACTTCGCCGTGAACGACGCCGAGTCGGCGGAACTCTGTATCGCCGCGCCCGAAGGAAGCGAGCCACACCTCATCCCGGACCCCGGCGAGGGAGAGGAGCCGATGCTGAGCGAAGTCGATAACCTCCGCGTCTTCCTCGAGCCGGCGATGAAGGGAGAATTCGCCGCGAAAGGAGTCAGGCCGGGCCGGTACGTGCTGCTCCGTAACGGAAGGTCGCAGAAAGTCGTGCTCAAGAAGGGGCGGACGGAAATCGACTTCCGGTGAACGCGCCCGGCGATTCACCTGCCGCCGCGCCCTACGCGCTTCCAGCCCACCGGAACTCCGCCGTGAAATGCCTGAGGAACCGGGACTGCTTCGCGATGCGCACGCCCTTGACCGCGGACGCCTTCGCCTTGAGTTCGCAGATCGCCTCGGCGGCGTAGTCGAAGTGGCTCTGGGTGTAGACGCGCCGCGGGAAGGCGAGGCGCACGAGTTCCATCGTGTGGAAGGTCTCGGTGCCGTCGTCGAGGCGCTTGCCGAACATGACGGAGCCGATCTCGACGCCGCGGATGCCTCCCTCGAGGTAGAGGGCGGCGGAGAGGGCCCACGCGGGGTAGTCCTCGGGGCGGAGGTGGGGGAGGAACGCTTTCGCGTCGAGGTAGACGGCGTGGCCCCCGGTGGGCTCGACGATCCGTACGCCCCCGGCCTTGAGTTTCAGCCCCATGTATTCGGCCGTGCGGAGGCGGTAGCGGAGGTAGTCCTCGTGCAGGACTTCCTCGAGCCCGACCGCGAGCGCCTCGAGGTCGCGCCCCGCGAGGCCGCCGTAGGTCGGGAATCCCTCGGTGAGAATCAGGAGATTGCGCGCGGCCTCCAGCCAGCGCTCGTCCTTGAGCGCGATGAAGCCGCCGATATTCACGAGGCCGTCCTTCTTCGCGCTCATCGTGCACCCGTCCGCCAGCGAGAAGATCTCCTGTGCGATGCTCTCGACCGTGCGGTCCTGGTATCCCGGTTCGCGCAGCTTGATGAACATCGCGTTCTCGGCGAAGCGGCACACGTCAAGTACCAGCGGCTTCCCGTGGCGTCGCAGCAGTTCCGAGCACGCGCGCAGGTTTTCCATCGAGACCGGCTGCCCGCCGCCGCTGTTGTTCGTGAGCGTCATCATCCCGAACGGGATGCGCGCGCCGTCCTTCTTCAGCAGCGCCTCGAGCCGCGCGATATCGATGTTCCCCTTGAACGGGTGCGGGTTCTGCGGCTCCAGCCCTTCGCGGATCACCAGGTCCACCGCCTCGACGCCGCCAAACTCGAGGTTCGCGCGCGTCGTGTCAAAGTGGGTATTGTTCGGGACGAGGTCGCCGCGCTTCGCCGCCACCGAGAACAGGATGCGTTCGGCCGCGCGTCCCTGGTGCGTCGGGATCAGGTGCGCGTAGCCGGTCAGCCTCTTGATGACCGCCTCGAGCCTGAAGAAGCTGCGCGCGCCGGCGTAGCTCTCGTCGCCTTCCATGATCGCGCCCCACTGCTTTGCGCTCATCGCGCCGGTGCCGGAGTCCGTGAGGAAGTCCAGGAGCACGTCGTCGGCGCGCAGGAGGAACGGATTCAGCCGTGCCTTCTCGAGGAGGACTTCGCGCTCCGCGCGCGTGGTCATGCGGATCGGCTCGACGGACTTGATGCGGAACGGCTCGATCAGGGTCGTGGGCATGGGGTCACTCGAAGGTTTCCGATGGGACGCTTCCGTAGCGGCGGGATCGCGGCGGAGGATGTTCGCCGCTGGCCGGGGGGAGGGCAAGCACCGGGAAGGCGCCGCAAATAGGCTTTTCCGCGCGTCAGGCCCCGCGCGACAATCCGGGGATGACCGAATCGCAGATGCGCGAGTGCATCGCGGCGCACCAGAAGCGCAACGAGGAGCAGCTGGCGCGCCTCGCCGGGCTGGGCGTGCCGCTCGACGTGCCGCGCCCGATCGAGCATGCGTTCCGGGCGCCGACGCTGGAAGCGGCCGGGCTGCTGGAGCTCGGGCTCGGGTATCGGGAGTTCCGGGTGAGTCCCGAGGCGGACCGGAGCGGGCCGCCGTTCCGGGTGCAGGCGGAGACGTTCTGGCCGCCCACGGTGGCGGCGGATCCCCGGCACCTGGAGACGTTCGTGCGGCTCGCGGCGATTCACCGCTGCGAATACGAGGGGTGGACGACGCAGGCCTGACGGCTGCCGGCGCCCCCTGGCGTTACTTCAGCGCCCGCCACGCCGGCCCGAGCATCTTCCAGGCGGAGCCGTCCCAGTAGAACATGTGGAACTTCATGCCCGAGTCCGAGCCGGGCGCGACGAACTCGACCTCGTAGAACTTCACCCCCGGCCGGAGCACCTGCAAGGCTTGGGGGAAGAGCGGCCGGAAATCCTCCTTGATCCTGCATTCCCCGAAGCAGAAACTTAAGCCGCTTAATCAGTTGCGGCGATCGACCCGGGACGGCGGGATCGGGAGAAACCCTGGTGCGCGCCGCGTGTTGAAACCGTCGAAGGCCGGCGCGCCGCGCGCCGGGTCCGGCCGGGGGAGCGTCGCCCCCGCCGGGCGGCCCGCGCGGCCCGGTTGCTCTGCGGAGGCCAGGCCATGAAACGAACTGCCGTGTGCGCCGCCGTCGTGCTTGCCGCGGCGTTGTGCTGCCGAAGCGAAGATCCGCCGTCCACGCAGGCCCAGCCCGGCTCGAAGCTGAGCCAGCGCGAAATCGCGTTTCACTGCCTGAATCGCCTCGCCTTCGGGCCGAGGCCGGGCGAAGTCGACGACATCCTCTCGCGCGGGTGGATGGCGTGGGCGATGGAACAACTCGAGCCAGAGAAACTCGACGACTCCGCGTTGACCGAGCGGCTCAGGAAGGAATGCCCGTCGATCTTCATGACCCCCTCCGAGGTCATCGACAATTACCGCCCGAAGGAGCTCCGCGACCGCAAGAGCCTCTCGCCGGAAGAACTGCTCAAGCTCCAGCAGGAGTTCAACCGGCTGCGCGGCCAGGTCCAGGAGGAATTCAGGTCCTCGGTCGTCCTGCGCGCGGCCCTTTCCCGCCGCCAGCTCAACGAGGTGCTCGTCAATTTCTGGCGGAATCACTTCAGCATCGACCAGTCCAAGGACCAGTGCCAGCTCCTGGCGGCGAACTTTGAAGAGGATGTCATCCGGAAGAACGCCTTCGGGAAATTCGAAGACATGCTGCTCGCGTGCGCGAAGCACCCCGCGATGCTCGTGTACCTCGACAACGTGCTGTCGCAGCGGCCGTTCACGGAGCGCGAGAAGGAGATGATCGAGCGCGCCGCGGCGAACCGGAAGAAGTCGGAGTTCATCCAGAAGCTGGAGCGTCAGCGCGGGCTGAACGAGAACTACGCGCGCGAGCTGATGGAGCTTCACACCGTCGGGGTGCAGAACGAGAACGTCGCGGGCGGCTACACGCAGCAGGACGTGATCGCGGTGGCGCGGGCGCTCACGGGCTGGACGGTGACGTTCGGCGAGGACAAGTGCGAGTTCATGTTCCGGAAGGAATGGCACGACGACGACCCCAAGAAGATCGGCGTGCTGAACCTGAGCCTGGCGGGCGGCGGGGGGATCGAGGAAGGCGAAGAGATCATCCGGCGCCTCGCGCGGCACCCGCTCACGGCGAAGTTCATCTGCTGGAAGCTGTGCCGGCATCTCGTGAACGACCAGCCCCCGGCGGCGCTCGTGGACAAGGCGGCGGCGGAGTTCCTCAAGACCGGCGGCGATCTCAAGGCCGTCTACCAGGCGATCCTGTTCAGCGACGAGTTCTACCGGCGCGACAATTTCCGCGTGAAGTTCAAGACGCCGTTCGAGTTCACGATCTCCGCGCTGCGCGCGACGGGAAGCGACATCGACCGTACGGGCGAGACGTTGCGCATGCTCGACCAGATGGGCCAGCCGACCTGCCGGTGCAAGGACCCGACCGGCTACTACGACATGGCCGAGGCCTGGCTCGACCCGGGCGTGCTCGTCTACCGCTGGCAGTTCGCGCTGCGGCTCGCCTCCGGGAAGATGAACGGCATCACCATGCCGGCGGACTACTACAAGCCGATCCTGGCGAAGGAGCCGTCCGCGATGAAGGAGGCGCTCGAAGCCACCATCCTCCCCGGCGGCGTCGACGCGGCCACGGAGGCCCGCTGCGCCGAGATCCTCAAGGCAGGACTCAAGCCCCGCGAAACGGCCGAGGATCTCCTCGGCGCCCTTCTCGGCTCCCCCACCTTCCAGGAACAGTAGCGGAGACTCCCATGACCGCCTTCAACCGCCGCGATTTCATCCGCGTCTCCGGCGCCGCCCTCGGTGCGCTCGCCGCAGGCCGCTTCCCCCTCAGGGTCCTCGCCGACGACAAGGGCGCGGCCGCGGGCGTGAAGACGCTCGTCGTGCTTTACATGCGGGGCGGCGCGGACTGCCTGAGCGTCGTCGCGCCCTACACCGACGCGACCTACCGCAAGATCCGGCCGACCATCGCAGTGCCGCCCCCGGGAACGGACGGTGGCGCGCTCGAACTCGGCGGCGGATTCGGGCTGCATCCGTCGATGAAGGGGCTGCACGCGCTCTACAAGAAAGGGATGTTCGCGCCGATCCTGAACGTGGGGTCGCCGCACCCGACGCGCAGCCACTTCGACGCGCAGGACTTCATGGAGTACGCGGCGCCGGGAGTGCGGACGATCACGGAGGGGTGGCTCAACCGGTGGCTGACGGCGACGAACGAAGGGCAGCGCAAGGAAGTGGAGCTGCGCGCGCTGGCGGCGCAGCCGCTGCTGCCCCGGTCGCTGCGCGGGCAGTTCCCCGTGCTCGCGGTTCCCGAGGACCGTGCGATGCAGGCGATGGACGAGTTCGAGGGGCAGTACGGCAAGGGGAAGAAGAAGGACGACGGGATGGAGGGCGGGATGGAGAAGCGCTCCGAGGACCCGGCCGACAAGATCCTCGGCGCAGGCCAGGAGACGATCCGCAAACTGCGCTTCCTCCAGGACATCCTCTCGAAAGCCGGCGGCGCGGGGGCTGTGAAATACCCGGCGACGGGGCTGGGGCGGCAGTTCCAGGGGATCGCGCAGGTGATCAAGTCCGGGTGCGGGCTCGAGGTCGCGGCGATGGACTACAACGGCTGGGACCACCACGCCAAGGAAGGGGTGGACGACGGGCAGATGGCGGACATGCTGAAGAACGTCTCGGACTCGATCGCGGCGTTCGTGGAGGACGTGGGCGCGGAGAAGATGAAGGACGTGCTGGTGCTCACGATGTCGGAGTTCGGCCGGACGGTCGCGGAAAACGGGAACAACGGCACCGACCACGGGCACGGCGGCATCATGCTCGCGACCGGTGGAACGGTGGACGGCGGAAAGATCTTCGGGAAGTGGACGGGGCTGGAGCCGAAGAGCCTGTACGAGGAGCGCGACATGCCGGCGCACACGGACTTCCGGCTGACGTTCACGGAGGTGCTGAGCGGGTTCCTGGGGTTCACGAAGCTGGAGAAGTTCTTCCCGGACTGGAAGCCGCAGGGGCCGCTGGTGGGGTTCCTGAAGAAGGCGTAGCGGAGGAGCGAGGCGGCGGTGCCGAAGGAGGCCGGAAACCTGCAGGTCAAGTTCCGATGCGCCTGTGGCCACCGGCTGCTGGCGCCGCTCTGCAACACGGGCCGCAGCGCGCGTTGCCCGGGGTGCGGGGCGGAGGTCGTGGTTCCCGGCGTGGCCGCGGAGAACGTGATCGCCCTGGTCTGTGGTTGCGGGGAAGAGATCCCGGCGGGGCGCGAGCTGTGCCCGTCATGCGCTCCTGCTCCCGGAGCGGACGCGGAGGAGGCGCCGACGGGGGAGCTGGACTTTGGAAGGACGCCGGCGTCGTGGCTTCCGGCGGTTCTCGGCGCGATGGCGGTCCTCGTGGCGGGATCGGCGACGCTGGCGGTCGTCCTCGGGAGGGCTCCGGCGCCGCGGCCCGTTTCGCCGGCCGCGCCGGCTCCCGTGGCCCGGGTCTTCACGCCCGATCCGCCCGCCGCGCTCCCCGAGACCGGACCCGAGCCCGGCGATCCCCCCGGGGCTGCGCCGAAGACCGATCCTCCCGAACCGCCTCCCGCGAAACCGCCCGATCCGCCGCCGCGGCGGCCGGATCCGCCTCCGTCGAAGAAGCCGCCCGCGACGCCGCCCAAGCCGCCCGCCGAGTCGCCCTTCGACGTCGCCACGCGCACGGCCCTCCCGCCGCGCCCGGAACTCCCGCCGCGCGCCGCCGCAGATTCACGGCCGCCCAGCGAAGCGACGTTCTCCGAGAAGATCCTGCCGATCCTCGACGCCGCCTGCATGTCGTGCCACGGCAAGGCCGGCCTCCCCGTCGGCGGGTTCACGCTCACCCTTCCCGGGAAGTCGGGGCACGGCGCCATCTCGCGAAAAAAAAACTTCGACGCCGTCGTGCGCTTCACCCGCCCCGACGCCCCGGAACGCTCCCCGCTCGTCCTCAAGCCGCTCGCGCTCGCCGACGGCGGCTCCGAGCACGGCGGCGGCGACAACTTCCGCAAGGACTCCCTCGAGTACGCCGCGCTCGTCGCGTTCGCGTCGGGCGCCGCCCCCGCGGAGGTCCGACCCTTCGCCGACGCCGGGCCGGACCAGGAGGTCGACACCGGGCGGGTCGCGCGGTTCGACGGGGTGAAGAGCCGTGAGCCGGGGGGGCGGCGGCTGAAGTGGGAGTGGCGGGTCGCGGTCGCGCCCCCGGGATCGACGGAGGAGATCCGGAATGCGGACGGGCGCGAGGCGACGCTGAAGCCCGACGTTGCCGGCACCTGGCTGATCGAGCTGGTGGTCGTGGACCCTTCGAAAGGCCGGAGCGTCCCGGCGCGCGTCCGGCTCCGCGCCCGCTCGCCCGCGGCCGGGGGTCCGCCGGCGCCTTCGCCGGCGCGCGGCACGCGGATCAAGGCGCTCGTCGGCCGCGCGTTCGGGCTCGAGGCCGACCCCGCCGCCACGGAGCGCCTCGCTGCCCTCGCTCCCGCCGGCGTGGCCGACGACATCCTCGCGGACGCCGATTTCTGGCGCGTGCTCCTGGCGCGCGATCTCGGCCACCTCGACATGACCGGTCCGTTCCTCCCCGAGGGAGTCGACCTCGCCGCGGACTCCGTCGCCTGGGCAAACGGCGCCGGCGACCTCGCCGCCACCTGGTCCCGCTGGCTCGCCGACGGCCCCGCCCAACGCCGCTTCCCGGACCCCGCATCCGCCGCGACCGCGCTTCTCGCACGCGTGGCCGGCCGGCGGCCCGAGGACCCGGCGGCGCCGCCGGCGGTGAAGGGCCTCGGGCCGGAGCTGGTGCGCAGCGATGCGTTCGGGCGCCTGTGGCTCGAGCGCCAGCACCGTGCCCTTGCGGGCACGGCCCCCGCCGCCGCGGACCTGGCCCGCTGGGCGGCCGCGTGGAAAGCCGATCCCGCCGCGCTTCGCGCCATCCTCCGGGAGTGGCTTGTGCGCGCGGCCCAGTAGGATCGCCGGCGGGACGCGAGGTCCGATCGCCGACGGCGCGCGATGGCTCCTCGCGCTCTCTCAGCGACTTGCGCCGGCTGCCTTCCGGTACTTCTCCAGCGGTGCGCTGAGCTCCGCGCGCTGGCCCGGGTCGATCGGCAGCGCAAGAGCCTCTTCTTGACAGGCCAGCGCGCGGGCAGGATCGCCGGCGGTGAACCATGCGGCGGCGAGGGTGTCGAGGTACATGGCGACGGTGGAGGGGCTCGGGAAATCCACTTCGCGTGCGAGCGCCACCGCGCGTTCGGCCGCCTCGACGGCCCGGCGGCCGCGCTCGGGAGTCGCCCCAGCGCCCGTCGCCGCTATCCAGGCCAGGTTGTTCCAGGCCTCCGCGACCTCCGGGTCGAGCCGGACGGAGCGCTCAAGCAGCTCCAGCGCACCCGCAGTGTCGCCGCGCTGCCAGGCGCTGGTTCCTCGCACCATGAAATCCACCGCCAGCCCCGCGAGCGACGCCAGCTCCGCCCGCGCTTCCTCGGCGCTCGACCGGATCTCGGCCGCCGCCCGCAGGTCCTCGACCGCTTCCTCGTCACGCCCCGCGGCCGCGGCGGCGCGTCCGCGGGCGAGGAGAAGCGGTCCGGGGTCGACGCCCGAGGCGACGGCGGCCCTGGTGGCGGCGACGGCCCGTTCGCGAAGGCCGGAGATGGTGAGGACGGTCACGGCGCGCTCGGGAGAAACGCCGGGGGTGAGGGCGAGCGAATCGGCCGCGGCGCGGCCCAGCGGCGTGGCCGCGGCCGGGACGGGAATCCGGAGCAACTGCCGCAAGGGGAGTTCGGCGAGCGCACGCGCCAGTTCCGCGGGTCCCTGTCCGGGCGGAAGTTCCGCGCACCGGAGGAACTCGAGTTCCGCGAGGCGGGCGCCCCGCCGGCGCGCTTCTTCCGCGAATGCGGCCGCCTCGGACCTGCGCCCCAGCGCGGCACAGGCCCGGGCGGCGCGGGCACACGTGAAGGCGGTCGGCATGCGGCGCGCGAGGTCCGGAAGGTCGGCGTCGCGGCCCGTGGCGAGCATCTCCGCGGCGAGACGAAGGGCCTCTGCGGCCGGGAAGCCCGCGTGGGCGACCGCCTGGTTGGAGACGTTCGAGGGCCAGCGCACCGGCCGGACCGAAGGCGGAGTCACGCGCAGCGCGTACGTGAACCCGTCGCGGTTCGTGAACACGATTTCCGGGTCGCCTTCGCCGTCCGCGTCGATCCACAACGGCGTGGTCTCGCCCGTTTCCCCCCGGAGGTTGGCGCGGGAGCGCTCTGCGCCGTCGGTCCCCGAAAACACCAGGACCCATCCCGACCGGCACGCCACGGCCGCTTCTTCGATCCCGTCGCTGTCCAGGTCCCGAAGCGCGGGACCGCCGTGCGCCGAACCGGGGAACCTGCGGCTCCATGAGACGCGGCCGGTCTCGAGGTCCACCGAGGTGAGGACGCCGGAGAGCGCCACGGCCACGGCTCGCCGGGCGCCGATCGCGGGGGACGTGGAGGTCATGCCGGAGGGGGTGAGCGCGCGCCAGGTTTCGGAGATGGACCCGTCCGGAGACGGGCGAAACCGGATGATATGCCCGTCGGTGACGCCGACGACGAGATCGCGGTCCACCGCGCGAACGGAGCACGGGCGCGCCTGGAAACGGTGCACCCGGACGTCTTCGCCCGTCAGCGGCCGCACGGCATGCAGGCCGTCCGGCGCGGCGATCCAGAGCAGCCCTTCGGCATAGGCGTCGTGCACGTAGGTCATGCGCCGCAGGTCCAGGCGCTTCCAGAGCAATTGCCCGGACTTGCCGTCGTAGACGCCGACGGGGTTGTTCCAGACCAGGTCCCCGGAGAGGCAATCCGGGTACCCGTCGCCGGTGAGGTCGGCGACGAAGGGCCAGGAGAGACCCATGCAGGCCGGGCTTTCCCACAGCGTGTCCAGCGATTCGAGATCGACCGAGCGCGTGTTCCCCGCGACGAACGCCCGGGCACGGCCGTCCGGCGTGCGATAGAAGGCGGCCTTGCCGGAGAGGCGTGTGGAAGCGCCGAGTCGGAAACCGTCGCCGGGACGCAACAGGGAGCCGTCCGCGTCCTGGACCAGCAGGGCGGGTTCGGCGCCGGGGACCTGCATGACGGTCACGGCGTTGTAATCCGACGCCCTCGATTTCCAGAGGACGGGGGGCGGCTCGAGCGCGAATGCGCGGACGGTGCCGTCGCTGCAGGGCACGACGAAATCCTGCCGTCCGTCGCCGTCGAGGTCGGCCAGCGCGGCGCGGCGGTCGCACGACGGGGTCGCCAGCACCCCGACCGTCCTGCGCTGTGCGTGGTCCACGATGTGAATCCCGCCGGGCCCCATCACCAGGATCTCCGGGCGTCCATCCCCCGTCGTGTCCGCGAGGACCGGCGGGTTCCAGCCGCCCAGCCCCGGATAGACGTGAACCCGCTCGCGCGTACGCCCGTCGAACACCGACAGGCCGTCCGGGGGAGTCGAACGGAGCACCTCCGGGAACCCATCGCCGTCCATGTCCCCGGCCGTGTCGCTGTGCAACCCGCCGCCCGCCGGGGCCGTGTGGATCACCCCGCCGTCCAGCCCCGACAGCCAGAACTTCGCCGACCCCGCCTTCCGCGCGTTCGCGAAGAAGACGTCGTCCAGCCCATCCCCGTCGAAATCCGCCACCTGCGGCGTCGACTCCGGCGGCTCCTCCGTCCTCCACAGCACGCTTCCGTCCCTCCCGTCCAGCGCCGCCACGAATCCGGACCGCGTGTCCGCGACCGCCCCCCAGCTCGTCCGCCACGCGATCACGTCGGGGACCGCGTCCTTGTTGAGGCGGCCGGGAAGCGCGTTGACCTCCGGGAGTCCCCGGAACCGCCACCGTTCCCGGGCGGCGCGGGGATCCCACGCCGCGACCGAGTCCGCGGTGAGGAGGAGCAGTTCGGGAAGCGCGTCTCCGTCGATGTCGCCGAACTCGACGACGTCGCGGGCCCCGGGAGCGGGAATCGTGCGGCGGACGTTTCCCGTGGGGCCGTCAAGCTGGACGACGTGGCCCCGGTGATCGACGAAGAGGACGTCGTTCTCCAGGTCCCCGTCGACGTCCAGCACGAGGGCGAACTCCGTCCCGTCTCCCGGCGGATCGGGCGCGTCGCGGACCCAGATCGTCTGCCCCGTGGCGCCGCGGATCCCCCGGATGCGCGGCGGATTCGGCGACTTCGAGATGATGTCGTCGAGCCCGTCTCCGTCCAGGTCCCCGATCTGGCAGTTCGCGGACTCCGTCTGCGCCGTCCAGAGCAGGTGCGGCATCAGGGAAACGTGGCGCGCTTCCGTCACCCCCTTCCTGATCGTGAACGAGAACCGGGACGTCCCGTGGTTCTCCGATTTCGCGACCGCGGTCCACGGTCCCGTGTCGATCGGGAAGTCCCGCATGGGCGCGGCCAGCGACAGCCCCGTCTCCTCCCCGGGGCGCGTCAGCTCGAGCGTAATCACGGAAGGGGCGCAGGTGACGGTCAGGCGTCCCTGCTCGTGGCGGAGCAGGGCGCGAAACGAAGCCGTCTTCCCGGGCTCGACGACCGGCGCGTGCGGCACTTCTTCGTGGTTCGCGAGCCGGACCAGGATCCCGTGCCGTCCGGTGAGCACCTGCGCGGAGTAGGGAGTGGTCCCCGCGAGTCGATCGTCGAGCCAGACCTCCGCGCCCGCGGGATCGGAAGTGACGTCCAGCCGGCCGAAGCTGGACACGAGCGCCACCTCGACCTGTTCACGCCCGCCGGAGCCCACGGTGACGTCGCGCTCGAGCGGCTCAAACCCTTCACGGACCACGCGCACGCGGCGTTTTCCCGGGGGCCAGATGGTGGCGCCGTCCGGGGAGGCCTCGTCGGGCCCGACGAAGAAGCGGCAACCCTCGAGATCGCCGAGGAACTCGATGCGGCCCGGTCGGTAGTTGGCCCATGCGCCCGCGAGGGCGATGGAGGCCGCGACGGCGATGGCGGCGGCGGCCGCCCGGTTGCGCGCGATCCTGCGTGCGAGACGGTAGGCGAGGGAAGCGGGGCGTGCGAGGATCGGGAGGCCCGCGAGCCAGCGCTCGAGATCGTCGGCCATTCCCGCGGCAGACGCGTAGCGGCGTCCCGCCGACTTCTCGAGCGCCTTCATCACGATCGTCTCGAGATCGCGGTCGATGGCCGGGACCAGGCGGCGCGGCGGAATGGCGTCGGAGTGGATCACGTTGTGGATCACCTCCGCGACGGATTCCCCCGTGAACGGCGGCCGCAGCGTCAGCATCTCGTACAGCGTCGCGCCCAGAGAGTAGACGTCCGTCGCCGGCCCGATCAGGTCCTGCTCCCCCCGCGCCTGCTCCGGCGCCATGTACGACGGCGTCCCGACGACTTCCCCCGTCACCGTCAGCCCCGACCCGCTCCGCGCCCCGTCCCGCGCCAGGCCGAAGTCGATCACGTAGGCGCGGTCCTCGTACTCCGGCGACGGCGCATGCGGGTCGGCCATCGTGCTTTCCACGACCGCAGGGCCGGCCGCCGCCGCCGCCGCGCCCGCCTCCTTCACGCGCTTGCGGAAAAACCGGAACAGCGAGGTCCCCAGCGTGGTCCCCGAGCCATGCGAAGCGCCTCCTGCCCGGAGGCGCTCGCCGCGCACGAGCATGACGTTCAGGGGCTTGATGTCGCGGTGAATGATCCCTTTCTGGTGGGCGAAATGGAGCGCCCGGGCCACCTGCACCGCCACGGCCGCGGCGCGGCGTTCGTCCAGGCGCTGCGTCTTCAGGACGCGCGCGAGATCCATGCCGCGCAGGAACTCCATCGCATAGAAGTGCGTCCCGTCCTGCGAGCCCGCTTCCAGCACCGCGCAGATGTTCGGGTGCTGGAGCTGCGACAGGACCTGGATTTCGCGCTGGAAGCGTTCGAATGCGCCGGAGCCTTCCATGAATCCCGGCGGCAGGATCTTGAGGGCGACCTGCCTCCCGAGGGATTCCTGGACGGCGAGGTAGATCTGGCCCATGCCTCCGCCGCCGAGCCGCCGCAGGAGCCGGTACGGTCCGAGGCGTTCCCGCGTCTCGCCGGGACCGCCGCCGCCCGGCGAGGCGCCCCCCGGCACCACCGTCGGCGTGCCGCCCGCGAGGACGGTGGCGTCGAGCATGGGCTTCCGGTCGTCGGGTGCTGGAGGGGGGTTTTCCATCGTCGCGCGAAACCGGGGTGATGCTACGGAGCACGGGCGCGTTCACAAAGCGAGAATGCCGCCGGTTTCCGCGAGCGCCGGCCCCGGCGGGCTACTGCAGGAACGCCATCAATCCCAGCTCTTCCAGTTCCCGTTGCCCGTCGTCCGATCGCTCCCGCGCGATCTGCAGCAGCGCCTCGCGGAAGATCTTCCGCGCCGCGGCGATCCTGTTGCGGATGTCAAAGACCTTGATCCCGAACTGCTTCGACAGCGTCGCGTAATCCGGCGGGGCGCCTCCGTCTACCCGCGTCCGCGCCTCGAAGATCTTCCAGGCCTCTTCCTTTCCGCCGGCCGTCAGGCTCTCCTTCACCCGCTGCATCGCCTCCTCGAGGAACGAGGCCCGCAGTTCCTCGTCGAGCAGCGACGAGAAGTGTCCCTCCTCCAGGGGCCTGTCGACCGACGACCCGAATTCGTCCAGCGACACCTTCGGGCTCGATCCCCCCTGCCGTACCCGTTCCGCCTCGCACCAGTTGATGTAGTGCCGGCGGCAGGCGACTTTCAGGAAGTTGCTGAAGCATTTCTCGTGGCGAAGGTTCTTCAGGAAATCCTTCTCGATGAACCGGGTGAAGAATTCCTGCGTGACGTCCTCGAGCCGGGAGGCGCCGACCCGCAGGACCCGGGCGAAGAACCTGTGCACGGGCTTGTAGTACAGGGTCAGGAGCTGCCTGCGCGCCTCTTCGCGTTCCCGGCCGCCGGCGTCGCGCGCCTTTCGAACGAGTTCCCACGCCGTCGCGGGCCAGTACTTTCCGGCGGAGGGGCTGGGAAGTCCCTTGAGATTCGTGGATCCGAGGCGGCGCGACATGAGAGCCAAGTATAGCGTCCATAGAGTAGTGTCTCCGGGATGCCCGATTTTCGACCTCCCTCATCTGCAGGCTCCGACGCGGACTTCGACCTCGCGCGCCGCGCCGTCGAAGCGGGACTCCTGAGCGAGGAGCAGGTCGAGACCGCGCTGATCGCGCAGGAGAAGGACCCCTCCCGCCGCCTCCTCGAGCTCCTTCCTCTTCCGCCCGAGTCCCTTCGCGCGCTCCGCCGGCATCTTCCGGCCGAAGTCGCCGAGGCGATGAAGGACGTCTCGAAGCGATTTGGCGACTACTGGCTTGTCACGAAGGTGAGCGAGGGCGGGATGGGGGAGGTTTACCGGGCGTGGGACGGGCGGCTGGGGCGCTGGGTCGCGATCAAGGTCCCGAAGAGGCCGGAGAGCGGGGAAGCGCGGATGTACTTTGAGCGAGAAGCATCGATCATCGCGGGGCTGGACCATCCGAACATCGCGAAGGTCTTCGAGGTGGGGGAGAACGAAGGGAAGCCGTTCCTTGCGATGCAGTTGATCGACGGGAAGACGCTGGACGATGCGGGGCCCGAGGTGGCGCGGGAGCAGAGGCTGCGGTGGGTGCGTGACGCGGCGGCGGCGGTCGGGGCCGCGCACGCTGCGGGGGTGATCCACCGTGATATCAAGCCCTCGAACGTGATGGTCGGGCCGGACGGGCACGTGTTCGTCCTCGACTTCGGCCTTGCGAAGCCCTTCGAGATCGCCGACGGCTCGGTCGGAGGGTCCCGCCTCATCGTCGGCACGCCGAACTACATGTCCCCGGAGCAGGCGCTGGGGAAGGCGGACACGCGCAGCGACATTTACGGCCTCGGCGGAATCCTCTACGAACTCGTGACGGGCCGGCCGCCGTTCCTGGGCGAGAACGCCACGGAGGTCATCCTCCAGGTCGTGGACCGCGATCCGATACCTCCGCGCAAGCTCGACCCGGGAGCGTCGCGCGACCTCGAGGCGATCGTCCTGAAGTGCCTGGAGAAGGACCCGGCGCGGCGGTACGCGGACGTCCCCGCGTTACTGGAGGACATCGACGCGTGCCTGGCCGGCGCGGCGCTCCGCCACGCCCGGCGGCGCACGGCGCTGTACGTCCTCGGCCGCCAGATCCGGCGCCAGCCGCTGCTCTGGTCCATCGGCGCCCTGGCGTCGCTGCTGGCGATCGCCTTCGCCGGCGCCGGGTCGTGGTGGTACTTCAAGCCCGGAACCCTGCGGCTGCGCGTCTTCCCGGCCGGGGCGACGGTCACGGTCGAAGGCCGGACCTGGAAGACCGGCGGGGAATCCCTCGACATCGTTCTCTCCCAGGGCGCCCACGCGGTCAGGGTCGAAGCCCCGGGCTACGAGCCCGCCACGCCCGTCGTGCTCGTCACGCGCGAAATCGAAGTCCTGCCGGTCGCGCTTCGCCACGAGCGCGGGCTGCTCGAGATGTCGCTCGATCCCTCCACTGCGAAGCTCGAGGTGGACGGCCTCCCCTTTGGCGCCCCCGAACTCGATTCCGGGCGCCACGCGCTCCTCGCCTGGGCTCCGGGCTGCTTCGACATCCGCCGGACCATCGATATCCCCGCGGGTGGCCGGGCCCGTGCCGACTTCGGCCTCGAATCAGGCGAGATCTGGCGTTTCCGAAGCGACGCCATCCAGTCGGCCTGCACGGTGTTTGCGATCACCGACATCGATGGCGACGGCACGCCCGACCTGGCGGTCCAGGAACTGCGTGACGTCGCCTTCGTCTCGGGGGCGAACGGGGCCCTCCTGCGGCGCCAGACCGTCGCCGGGTCCGCCTCCTGGAACATCGAAATCCTGGACCTGCGGGGAAACGTGGGGCGCGTGCTCGCCGCGCACTCCGACGGGGAAGAAGGGCTTCGCATCGACCTGTTCGACCTGGCTCCCGGCGCGGGCGGCCGCCTCAGGTTCTCGTGGACCGAACCCGGCGCCTCCCGGTCTGCTCCCCAAGGGGCCGAACTTCGCTGCGGGCCGGATCTCGACGGCGACGGCGTCGCCGAACTCGTCATCGGCGCCCACAAGGGGAACCTCTGGGTCGTCAATGTCGCCCGCGGCGAAGCGCGGCCAATCCGGTCCGGCGACGCCGAGTTCCACGCGCCGCGCTTCGGGATCGACGGGGACCACGTCGTCTTCTCGGGATTGTCGGGCCCCGGAGACAAGCCCTCCGGCCGCCGGTATCTCGGCGCCATTTCCGCCCGGGACGGATCCGTCGCCTGGTCCCGCACGGGCGAATGGGACTGGACGATGACCGCCGACCTGGAAGGCGCCGGCCACTTTGCCGTCCTCGCGGGCCACGCCGATCGCGTCGACCTCTTTGACGGGCTCTCCGGCGCCCTCGCGCGAACCCTTCCTCTCTCTTTCCCCGGGATACTCGTCAGCGTTCCCGCCGCCCGCCCCGGCTGTCCAGCCCAGCTCCTGCTTGCCGGGGACCGGGACACGGCCGCTCTCGACCCGGCGGATGGCCGCATTCGATGGCACATCCGGTCCCTCCTGGCTCAGACCCCGGTCTTCCTGACCGGAGACGTGCTTCTCGTCCCCACGGCCGAGGCTCTTCTCGCGATCAACTGTGATTCCGGGCGCGTCCTGTGGAAGACGGAAGAGGCCCCGGAAGGGTGCCTCGTCCGCGACATCGATCGTGATGGCCGCGCGGAGGTCCTCTTCGGCGTCGCGGGCGTGGGGATCCGGTGTCTCTCCGGCGAAGGCGCCGCCCTGTGGACCCTTCGCCTGAAAGGCTCACCCCGGCCGCTCCAGTCGCTGGAGACGGGCGAAGAACTGCGGATCGTTTTCGGGCGGCGGTCTTCGTTCGTCGGGATGGCGCGCTCCCCCCGGGAACTCTGGCATGCCGATGCGCTGGGGCCTTTCCTTGCCGGGCCGGTGGCGGTCACCTCGGGCGCCGGCCCCGTGGTCTTCCAAGCCGGCGACTGGGGACAGGATCGATGGTTGCGGGGATTCGACGGGAGGACGGGCGATGCCGCGCGGACGTTTGCGGGCCACACGCCGCCGAACAACCCGCCGCTCCTCACGGATTGGGATGGGGATCGCCGGCCGGAGATCCTCGCGTGGGTTGAACAGGGCGGATCCGCCAACGCGGGCCTGGAGATCCTGGCGACGTCAGGCGAACCCGTTTGTCCGCGGTTCGAGGGCCCCGGATTCACCGACGTCTATGCGACTCCCGCGGCCGCCGACCTCGACGGCGACGGCACCCTCGACGTGGCCCTCACTCGCCGCCTCGCCGGCGATGCCATCGCCTGGAGCGGCAAGGACGGGCGCATCCTGTGGCGCGTCGACCTGAAGGCCTTCTCCTGGGGCGGTCCCGCGGTCGCCGACTTCGACGGCGACGGTCGCCCCGACGTCCTCGCCGCCGCGGACGGTCAGCCGCTCAGGGCCCTTCATGGCAGCAACGGCGCCCTGGTCTGGGAAGCGCCGGTCGGCGGGGGAGTGAGGCATGTTCCGGTGCTCGCGAAGCTCAATGGTGACGAGGCGCCGGATGTCCTTGCGATGACGATCGACGGCGAACTGGTGGCGCTGGACGGGCGGACCGGCGGCAGGCTGGCGGCCGTGGTGTGCGCCGAGCCTGGGGCGGGAGGCTTCTGCGTCGCCCCGCGCCCCGGAGGCGGACTTGTCGTCCTCGCGTCGCTCGGCAGCCGCGGCGTCGCGGCGTTCGCGTGGCCGGGCCTCGAGCGCGTGTGGACCACGCCCATTCCGGCGCACGCGGCTCCCGTCGCCGGGGACCTGGACGAGGACGGCCGGTGGGAAGTCGTCGCAACGGCGAGCCGGGGAACCGTCGAGGTCCTGGACCTCGCAACCGGGAAGGCCCTCTGGTCCCACTCCCTGTCGCCCGAGGGGTGCATCGCACCGCCGGCGCTCGCGGACCTCGACGGCGACGGGATCCTCGACATCCTCGCCGCGGACCGGGGCGGAAGGCTGACGGCCGTTTCCGGACGGCCGACCCGCGCTTCGCGAAAGTAGCCAGGCCAAAACCCGGCCCGAACCGCGCGCAGGCAGCGGTTGCAGGCCGGCAGGAGATGCGGGAACAGAAGCCCGGGTCAGAGCACGATGACCACCGAAACGCAGAGAATGACAAGGAAAGCCAGGGCCAGGATGACGAGGAACCTGGTGGAGGTGCTGCCGCTGGCCCCTGGATCACTGCCCGGGCTGGGAGATCCGCACTTGGTACAGCTCGGTCCGGAGTAGTTTCCGTGCGCACCGCACCAGCCGGCCCCCATGTCCTTGCCTTGAGGGTCATCGCCGCCGGCCAGAGAACGAAGGCCTGCGTCGTCGTGAGACGAAAGGGACAGTCTTTCACCTTCCGACAGCACGTCGATGCCTCGCTGGCCGCCCCCGCCCGCCAGTCCGCGAAGCTCCCGCCCACCTTCGGACGCGCGAAGCGTCGAGAGTTCGTCCGCTCCCGACGACAGAGCTCCCGGTGGGTCGGCGACTGCCTGCGCCGCCAGTGCCATCGAGCAAAGTACCGACCCAGCAGCCCACTTGCCTCTCATCGCGACCTCCTATTTCGCTTCCGCAACTCCTGTCGTCCCGGCAGCGGGGACCGTCCCCGGAACCGCGAGCAGGGTCAGCCGCCTCATTTCGCTCCACTTCCGGTCGAACTCAGCCTCCGGAACCGCAAGAAGGCCGCGCCGCGGATCCAGAACGACGATCAGGCTCCGCACAGGATCGAATCCGGTCACGAGGACGTAATGGCCAGGTCCTTCCTCTCCCAGTCCGAGAAGCACGATGACCGGGCGTCCAAGCCGCAATTGGCGAGTCAACCCGTTGGTTTCCTCTCCAAGGGCGCCCGTGAAGAGCGCGACGTCGTAGCCCGCCTGCGTCAGGGCGTCTTCCAGCGCTCCGGCCTGCAATCCCTCGGCCGCGGTCGCCTGCGAGCGCAGCTCCTCGGTAATCCCCTTCCGGAGCAACACGCCGTGGTACCGGGTCAGCATCTCAAGCGCGGAGACCCCGCACAGATTCGGCGTCGATTGGCCCTCGAATGCGACGGGCAGGACGATGGCGTCCGCGGAGAGGACGCGGATGTCATCCAGAGCCCCGCTTCGCGGGGGTGGTGAAGAACAGCCCGCGAGGAGAGCCATCGCGGCGATGCCAAGTGCGGGTGATATTCTCACGAGAGTCTCCAGTTGGGTTCCATGGACAGATCAGTTCCCGATTGACCTGGACTTGGAGATTCCGCGATTTCTGAGCGGCGTCCTGTTGGCGCTTCTGGCGGCAGCCAGGCCCCCGGCTATGCGGGGAGGCTGAGAGCCGCCCTGGAGAGGCTCCGGGACGAGCTGGGCGGGGACCCGGCAGGCCAAGGCTCAGCAACGATCGAGGAAATCCTGCGCGAGCTCGACCGGCTTTCGCGGCCGGCCGCGAAGGGGTGGTGGGTCTCGTGATTGAATTGGAGGGAGTTCCCCTGTCCCGGCCGGGAACCGCTCGCTATCTCGGCGGCTCCGGGGTTTCGGGCGGCGCCGGTTCCACGATCTTCTCCTCTTCCCCCGGCGGGCACGGCGCCCTCAGGCCTCCTGCGATGTGCGGCTCCGGCGGTTCGGGGATCGGATCGGGCGTGGCGACCTCTCCGCGCAGGTGCTCCCCGGGCGGCTCCGGCCGGACCGGTTTCGGCTCGAGCGGAGGAGGCTGCGGCTGCGGGGGCTCCGGCGGTGCGATCACGCCGCCCAGATGCTGGGGCCCCTCGCGCCCGGATTCCTCCTTTCCGCAACCCGCGAGGCCGGCGCCGGCGAGAAGCGCTCCCGCGATTGCGCCCATGCGGGCCAAAAACTCGCGGCGGTCGTGGTGGAACTTGTCGTAGTCGGGGTAATCGGGCTCGGGGGAGTTCTCGACGGGTTTCAGGCGCATGGCGTGGCCTCCACGTGGTACTGCTGTTTCAGGAATTGCGGCTGGGCGGCTTCGAACAGAAGCGCTGCGGCGCGGTCGGCTTCGCGGATCGCGAGCTGCTCGTGCCAGCAGACGAGTCCGCCGGCGCGGTCGATGCTGCCGGTGAGGGCGTAGTTGGTGCACGCGCACCAGTTCATGCAGCGGGCCCGGTAGGCGCACTTGGCGCACTCGGGGTCGGAGTTCCCGGTTTCGCGGCGGTAGCGGTCCTGCTTCGCGCGGTCGATGCCGTCGAACACGTTGCCCATCTGGATCGCCGCGTCGGTGTCCTCGCTCACGAGGCGCTCGCACGGGTAGAGGTTGCCGCTGGGGGCGACGGCGACCTCGCGGACGCCGAAGCCGCAGCGGTCGCCCGCGCAGAAGCCCTTCTTCAGGCGGGTGATGATCTTCCCGTCGATGACGTTGACCCACATCGGGCGGCCGGCGCGGTAGCGCGCGACGTAGTCGTCGGCGACGAGCGCGTACTGCCGCTCCATTTCTTCCAGCGCGGCGTCGGTCCATTTGCCGAGGAAGTTCGGATTGACGGTGATCTTCGGGATGCGGCGGTCGGCGAGGAACGCGACGGATTGCGCGAGCCACCGGACGTTCGCGGGGTCCACGACGGCGATCGCCTCCATGCGGACCTTCTTCGCGAGGACGCGGTCGAGCCCCGCCACGACGGCGTCGAACGAGCTCGCGCCGCCGCAACCCGGGCGCGTCGCCTCGTGCGCTTCACGGCAGCCGTCCACGCTGACGCCGACGAGGAAATTCTCCGCGGCGAGGAAGTCAACCACCTCGTCCGTGAGCATCGTGCCGTTCGTGGTGAGCTGCGGGCGCAGCAGGATGCCGCGCGCCGCGGCTTGCTCCTTCGCATACGACAGGGCCCGCTTCAGCAGCTCGAACTCGATCAACGGCTCCCCGCCGAAGTACGCCAGGTCCATCCACGCCCCGGGCTCCGCAAACGCCAAGTCCAGCGAGCGCTTCGCCACGTCCCACGACATCGCCCGCCCGAATTTCTTGCCGGCGTAGCAGTAGCGGCACCGCAGGTTGCAGTCGTGCGTCAGGACCAGCGTGAGGTTCATCGGGCCGTCTCCGTTCGTTGAATCCACTGTATAGACGCCGCGCGCGGCCGGAAGTTCGCAGAAACCGCTCGGGTGCGCGCTCGACCCCGGCAGGACTTCCCGGTACAGTTCGTCCCCGCGGCGCGGAACTTCCCGGGTTTCGGAAGGCCACCCGATCGCCGCCTCGACGGAGACTCGACCCGAATGAACCCGGCGCCCGGCCCCCAGGGCAAGCCCGCCGCCCCGCCCCCGGAAGGGCAGTTCGGCGCCATCGCCGTCCGCCTCGGGTTCATCTCGAAGCAGCGGCTGCAGGAAGCGCTGGCCCTTCAGCGCGATCTCCAGGCGAACGGGACCGCCGCGGTGAAGCTGGGGGAGTTCCTCGTCTCGAAGAAGTGGATTTCGGCCGCGCAGGCGGCGGTCGTCGCGAAGATCCAGACGGACGTGGAGACGGCGCTGGAGATCCCGGGGTACCGGCTGGAGAAGGAAATCGGGAGAGGGCAGTCCGGCCGCGTGCTGCGCGCGGTGCAGATCTCGATGGACCGCGTCGTCGCGATCAAGATCCTCCACCCGCGGCTGGCGGAAGACCCGGCCGTCGTCGCGCGGTTCGTCCGCGAGGCCCGGATCGTGGCGCGGCTGTCGCACCCGAACGTCGTGCAGGGGATCGACGTCGGCTGCTCGGGCGGCGTGCACTACTTCGTGATGGAGCTCGTGGAGGGACCGCCGCTGAGCCAGGTCCTCCAGCCGCGCGTGCCGCTCGACGAGCGCACCTGCCTGACGATCGGCGGCCAGGTCGCCCGCGCGCTCCAGCACGCCCACGAGAACGCCCTCGTCCACCGCGACGTCAAGCCCGGGAACATCCTCCTCGCGCGCAGCGGCGCGGCGAAGCTCGCGGACCTGGGGCTGGCCATTCCCAGCGGCACCGGCGCCGGCGGCGTGCTCAACGGCACTCCCGCGTACATGTCCCCGGAACAGGCCCGCGGTTCCAGCGACGTGGACATCCGAAGCGACATCTACTCCCTCGGCGTCACGCTCTTCCAGATGCTCACCGGCTCCACTCCGTTCCCCGGCGGCACCGTCGCGGACGTCCTGTCGCGGCACATCCACGAAGCCCCGCTCGCGGCGTGCGCCGTGAACCCCGCCGTTTCGGTTGCGACGTCGAACGCCATCGCCTGCGCCCTGCAGAAGGACCGCGCGCGGCGCTTCGCCACCCCCGGCGACTTCGCCACGGCGCTCGAGCACTGCGCCTGGGCCCACTGGCACGCGGCCACCGCGCCCCCGGTTCCGCCGGCCACGCCGGCGCCCGCGCCGGCACCCGAGGCGCGCCCGCGATTCGCGCCGCGGCGGAAGCGACAGAACTGAGGCGCGAAGGACGTTTGCCCTGCCGCCCGCGACACCAGCCCATCCGGTCTTCTGCTGCGAAGCGGCCCTTGACTACCATGCGTCCGTGAACGCCGAGATCGCTTATCTCTTCCGCCACGCTCTCCTGCGCGACGCCTGCGGCGCCGCCGGGATTGAGCCATTCCGCGCGTGAGGGTTGGGCCAGGCTCGGCCCCGCTTATCGTTTCTGCCGCCGGACCGCCTCGCCCGCCGCCGTCCGGAGCGCGAGGGAGACGTTCGGGTTCACCAGCCGGGCCATCGCTTCGCGGGCCTCGGGCGTATCGAGGGCCTCGAGAAGCGCCAGCAGGCGGAGCATCGCGTGGTCCTCGGGCTTCAGGTCGGACAGCTTGCCTGCAGGCGGGTTCTCGAGGATCTCGCGCAACCGCGCCTTGACCTCGGCGGAACTTGTTTCGGCCATGGCCGCCTTCAGGAGCGGCTCCGCGACATCCGCCATCCCGAGAAGGGCGGCGCTGGCTTTCTCGCGCACCGCGAAGTCGTCGGCGTCGAGATCGCGGAGGAGAGCCGCGATGCGATCTTCGTCCAGTTTCGCGCCGGCGGGAACGTGCTCGACGAGGAACGGCGCCGCCGCGGCCCCGGCCCTCAGGAACGATCCCATCGCGCGGGCCGCTTCACGAGGTTTCGTGGAGCCGAGAGCCGTCCACCATGCCTCCATCACCTTCTTCGCGGGGGGCTCCTCGGCCGCCGGCTGCGCGTCCCGCCCGGGCCAGCCGATCCAGGCGAGCGCGGGCTGCGCGGCTGTCGCGTACTCCCCGGAAGCGAGCACCTGCCCCTTCTCCTCGAACTGCCCGCCGCCCTGGCCGCGGTGAACGCGGATCTCCCAGGTCTTCGCTTCGATGAAATCGCATCGCGCGACCAGGTCGAGCTTCCCGTCATGGTCCACGTCGGCCATGGAAGCGGTCGCGATGAAGGTGTCCGCGGTGTCGCCTTCGTTCGCGGGGTTCAGGTCCACGGACTCCTTGAGGTTCTCCATCTGGCCGTCGCCCTTGTTGAACGCGACGTAGCACTGACCTTCGTCGGACACGTCGTCGTCCGGCGGCAGGAACACGTCGAGGTCGCCGTCGCCGTCGAGGTCCTCGAGGACCGGGCTGGAGGCGGCGTGAGGGCTCGTGAGCATCACCACCTTCTTCGGCGCGGCGTCGACGGTCCCGTCGCCGTGCCCCTTGAGCATGCAGAGGTTCGTCTCGAACGACCCGCCGTAGTCGAAGCTGTGGAAGACGACGTCGGCGGCGCCGTCGCCGTCCATGTCGCCGGTCGTGAAATACGCGCCGCGGCATTGCGGGACGATCGTCACCGGGTCGGTGACCACGTCGATCCCCTTCTGCCTGTCCCAGACGGCGATCGCGCAGGAGAACGACCGCTCGTCCCCCTCGCCCGCGGTCTTGAGCATCAGGAAATCCGGCCGCCCGTCCTTGTTGAAGTCGCGCGCCGCATGGATCGTCCACCCCGGCTCGAACGCGTCGCTCCAGACTTCGCGGAGCGCCCCGCCGGAGGATTCGACGATCGAAACCGCCGCCCCGCCAGGCCCGTACCAGACGACGAGCGCCTGGTTTGCGGAGATGGCGCTGATCTGCGGGCGGCCTTCGGAAAGAGCCAGGCTCCACCCCGGCGAAACCACCCGCCCGAGCGCTTCACCGCCCGGCCCCACGATCTCGATCACCGGCCCGCCCGTGTTGCGGAGCATCGCGGTGGAAGCGGCGTCTTCGGCGAGGGCGAGGGACGAAGCGGCGGCGGCGGCGAGCGCGGCGGGAAGGAATCGACTCATGCGAACTCCGGGGAGCAGAGGGAGATCGCCAGTCTACTTCGTCCCGATCTCCGCCGCGAAGCAGTGCAGGTGCCCGTCGGGATCGCGCAGCCGGAAATCGCGGAGCCCCCACGGCCTGTCCTCCGGCGGGCTGACGATCTCCGCGCCCGCCCTGCGGTACTTCTCGAACAGCCCGTCGAGATCCGCGCCGACGTGCGTCCAGTAGTACCCGCGGTCGCGGCGCGCGCCGCCCCCCTTCAGGAAACTCCAGGCCTGGCGCCGCTGATCGAAAGAAGCCCCGTCGTCACGAGTGGCTCGAACCCTACAATAACGGGATGGCCAGCGAATCTGCCGACATCCGCAGCGAGCCATCGTCCTCCGGGCCGCGGAGAGTCCTTCTTCTCGTTTCCTGCGCGCTCACCACGTTGCTGCCGTCCCTCGCCACCGCAATCCTCTGGCACATGGCCGATCCACCGAATCCGGTCTTCCGGCTCTTCGAGCGCGACGACAGCATCGTCTTAGCCTACTACATGGAAGCCATCTTCGTTTCCGCGCTCATCGCACCGTTCGCGGTTGGCCTTGTCTTCCGGAAAGCGCTTCACTCGCCGGTTCCCGTCACGTGGCTGACGATTTCAGGCATCCTGCAGGTGCTCTTCGTGGGTTACTGGTTGATGTGGGCCGAATTCGCCAAGGGCGGCGGCGCCTGCTGAGCGTGGCACGAAAGTTGGCCTCTCCCGGCGATCTACTTCGTCAGCAGCCACACGGCGCCGCCGTCGCCGGCGCGCACGAGAGATTCCGGCACGCAATCCTCCGGAAGCGTCCGGGCGCTCCATTCGCCCGAAGCATCTCGTGCTTTCAACAGCACCTCGTCGCCCGCGCGGAAGTGCTGATGTCCTTTGTGTTCCTCGGTCGCGCCCTGCCGGACCAGGGCCAGCGCTTCCTTGCCGAGGAGCAGAACCTGTTTCAGGCACTCGTCCGCCGCGGGTGACTTCCAGGGTTTCCAGTCCTCCCCTGCGAGGCACGCGATCGTTTCGTCACGGCGTGCGAAGACGACCTCCTTCCCGTCAGGAGACAGGGCGAACGTTCCCTCCTGGCAGTCATGACGGCAGTGAACCGTGCGGAGCTTGCTCCAGGTCTTGCCTCCGTCGGACGACTGCACGAGGTCCCATCCCCTGGTGTACGCGAGGATGCGGTCCCCGAAGAGCACGCACGAGAAGCATCCATCCTGGAGAATCCGGAGCCACGTCTTGCCGGAGTCCTCGCTGAGCGCGAGGAAGCCGCTTCCGGCGCGCTCGAAACCCGCGAGGATTCTCTCCCCGCGCATCGCGAGCGAGCTGACGTTGCAGGAGGTGTTCTCCCGGAACGATTGCGGCGACGAGTCGAAGTCCCCGACCGGGAGTTTCTCCCACGTCTGTCCGGCGTCGATGGAGCGGCTGATCGACCCGAACCAGCCGCCGACCAGGATCGTGTCGGAATTCGCGGGGTCGATGGCGACGCACAGTGGATCGGGGCCCTTGTATGAGGCGATCTTCTCCCACTTCTGGCCGCCGTCCGCCGTGCGGAGCAGGACGGGCGAAGCGAACTTCGGGTTCTCGCCGGGCGGAAGGACGGCCGCGGTGGGTTGCGCGACGACCCACGCCACGGCCGGGTCTTTCGGGTCCGCGGTCAGCCGGCTGACGACGTAGTCCTTCGGCCCGCGGGCCACCCAGGATTTGCCGCCGTCCGTCGTGCGGTACACGTCGGCCGCCGCGGGAGAGGCCGCGAGGAGGATCGCGGCGAACAGGCGCAACCAGATCTGCATGAGTTCATTCAACGATTGCGAAGGGCAAGGGTTCAGGTGGAAATCGGACCGGTTACCGACTCCCGAACCCCACCCGTTCTGAGTGGGCATAGACGTTGAACTTCTTTCCCGACGCAAACCCCACAAGCGCGATCCCCGCGCGCTCTGCGAGGTCCACCGCGAGCGACGGCGGCGACGAGAACAGGAGATGCGCGCTGGCGCCTAGCGCTCCCGCCAGCTGTAAATCTCGGACCACGCCTTGAGCTTCGCCTTCTGTTCATCGGTAAGGGTCATCGAGTCCGACATTCTCCCGATAGCTGTGACCATCGTCCGTAGCTCGGCGCACTGTTTCGCCCGCCAGTCCGGGCTGCCACCCGGCGGAATCCCGCGAAGCAACTCGCGTTCGTGGAGTTCGTAGTCGTCGCGGAACTCCCGGGCGATGCGTTCAAGATCACGCCGCTGGCCTGCATCGGCGCGGAGCTTCTCGCCCCAGTCGGCCGCGACGCGGGAGGCGAAGGTGTCTCGATCTCCCGGGAAATAGACCTTGTCCGAAGTCCCCGAAGCCAGCCGGGAATCCAGCATACGAATGGCATCGAGTTGCTCGAAGCCGGCGAACTGCACGACTTCCCGTCGCGCCAGAATCTCAAGTTCGAGGCTCTCGAGATTGCGTTCGAGTTCGCTCCTGTCGGACCAGCCCTCGGTGGCGTGAATCCAGGCAGACTGGGACCGATCCAGTGCGGACCGCACCGCTGTCATCTCTGCCTCGGTCAACCCGGGTGGTGTCTGTTGAAGGAAACCCAGAAGAAGTTCCGGGGTACCGAAGGGTGAGTAGAGAGCCTGGGCGCCGGAGACGCCGAGTGTGGCGACAAGCGAGTCATCGACCCTCGCAAGCTCTTCCAAAAGCCGTTGCCACTCCGCGCTGAGATCTCCCGATTCCGACCGAGACCGCGCGAGCAATCGTGCGTACTCCTTTCCCAAAGCCCGAAGCTGCTCGCGCGCGATCGCGGATCCTGTCAGTCTCAGATTCCCTGTCGAACGCCTGGCATCGGCCACATCGGCGGATTGGGTTGCAGTCAGGACACTGACCAGGCGTTGAAGCCGGCTGACCTCGCGTTTCAATTCAGCGAGTTGCCGATCCCGTTCGCGGGACTCATCCGGCGGGGCATGCGACGAGTTAACCGGGCTAGGAGGCTGCTCCCGAGCGCCGGAGTGCACCGAACGACAAATCATGATTGCCAGGAGCGCGCCGAGGAGCGCGCCTGTGAAAAAAGGAACACCGGCCTTGGTCATGTTCACGCGATGGCCGAGAAAAAGCCGGAAGCCGCCGGATCTCGACCCGACGGCTTCCAGCCATGATGGCATCGATTCACTGAACAACCGGAACGGACGGGCACTTCCTGACGACCCTCTCCTGTCCGTCGCAGATCAATCTCACTTCGAAATCCACCTTCGCGCCGGTGGGAGCGCCTTTCGCGACTCCCATGATCGGTACAGGCTGGTCGGGCAGGGCTTGGGTAGACTGAAAACTGTTGTCCGTGACGTTCTTCTTGAACTGACCCGCACCTTCGGTCCATGTCGCAACGCAACTCACCATGCACTGGGTGCAGTTCTCCATCTTCAGGACCGTTGCGATGAGCCTGTCATCCGAAACCACCTTTGAGTCCGGATCCTGAGGATCTTCGTGGACCGCTCCCTCGGCACCCGTGCCCTGGCCCGCCTTGATCTGGGTCGGGCACTGGAGGTCCAGCTTGGGGCTGCACTTCTTGTCCTCCGCCAGCGCGATCGAGTACAGAAGCAGGCTGGCGAGGAAGGGGCTCGTCCACCACGCATGCCACACGGGCCGCATCTTGATCATGTCAAACTCTTCCGAAGAGACTCACTGATATTCTGCGCGACATCCGAGAGCAATTCCCGGCTTGCGCGATCGCAAGCGTACTGAACCCAGGGGGGGGCTGATCAAGCGCGATCCGTTCGGCGCCCATGCCGGGAAGTCGGTTCCGGAAGTCGGACACGTTCGCCACATACCTGTTTCGGGTCTGAAGATTCATGGGCACGGACGAGCCCTCACTAACGATTCGGCGCCCTCGCAGGGCCCGAGCGGGACGCGGACCGAATCCCCTCCTCATGCGCATAGATGTTAAACCTCTTCCCCGACGCGAACCCCACGAGCGCGATCCCGGCGCGCTCCGCGAGGTCCACCGCGAGCGACGACGGCGCGCCGACGGCGACGAGAATGGGGAAGCGCGCGGCAGCGGCCTTCTGGACGATCTCGAAGGAAGCGCGGCCGGAGACGGCGAGGAGCGCGGGGCGGTCGAGGGAGCGGGAGTCGAGGAGGAGGCCAACGACCTTGTCCACGGCGTTGTGGCGGCCGACGTCCTCGGCGGCGGCGAGGAGGCGGCCGCGGGCGTCGAGCGCGGCGGCGGCGTGGAGGCCGCCGGTCTGGCCGAAGGAAGGCTGGGCGGAGCGGAGGAGCGCCGGGGCGCGGGCGACGAGGGAAGCGGTGACGGGGGCGGCCCCGCGCGCGCGGCCGACGCGGTCGAGGAGGTCCTGGACGGAGAAGCGGCCACAGACGCCGCACGCGGAGGTGGTGAGCGTGCCGTGGCGGGTGGCCGTCGGGTGCGCGTGGCCCGCCCGCAGCCGCACGCGGGCGACGTTTCCGCGCGGCTCGATGACAATGCGCGCGTCCTCGGCGGTCGAAACTAACCCTTCCGCGAACAGGAACCCGAGCACCATCTCGCGCTCCAGCCCCGGCGTGCGCATCGTGACCGCAAGCGGGCGGGCGCCGAGCCGGATCTCGAGGGGCTCTTCGACGGCGACGGCGTCGAGGTCGGGCTTGGGCATGGGGTGGCCGACGCGGACGCGCCGGACGGCGCGGGCGGTGACGGGGGAGCGGTCGGGGAGGGAGGAGGGCACGCGGGGATGGTATCCGATGGCGCCGGGGGGGGCCTGGAGCGGCGCGCGGCTACCGGAACGAATTCGCCGCGAGGAACTCCGCGGGGGACAGGACCGGGATCGGCGTGCGCGGGAAATGATCCACGTTCCGGGTCAGGAGACATTTCGCGCGAGCCTGGACGGCCGAGTGGTACTGCACGGCGTCCTCGAAGTCGTCGAATCGTGCGTCGATCGCCTGGTTGAGGACCTGGGCGGTGAAATCCACGGGCCGGAAAACGTCGCGCAGGAGCCGGATCGCCTTGCCCGCCGCCGCTGCGCCGCCGAAGCGCCGGACCAGGTACCAGCAGTTGGTGAAGCTCACTGCCGCGACTGCGGCGTCAAGCCGACCCGACTCCGCGAGCAGCCAGACCGCCGCGGAAGCGTCGTAGTGCGGCTTCCGCTCGGCCAGGACGTCCAGCAGGACATTCGTGTCCACGAACACCCTCATCGCCGCGGCCCGTGCTTCGCGGCGAGCGCCTCTTCGAGCAGCTCCCGATCCGTCCTTCCGGTCGGAAGCCTCACGAGCCCCGACGCCTTCCGCGTCAGCGGCGCGCTGCGCAGGTCCGTCCCCGCACCAGCGAGGAGCGAGTGGAGGAACCGGGAGAACATCGAGGACACGGACGTGCCGCGCGCCGCGGCGAGCTTCTTGGCGGCCTCGACGAGCGCGCTGTCGGCGCTCAGGGTCAGCTTGGTGCGGCGCATGAAAGGACTCCGATACGTACTGTTTTCATCAAGTGTACGTATATGCACATCGAGATTCAAGCGGAACGGGACCGCTCCTTGCGCCAGCCGCCCCTACCCCAGGCAGCTCGCCCCCTGCATCACGCGCTGCGCCAGGACGCCGAGCGTCGCCTTGTCGTCTCCCCGGATTTCCTTCAGCGCCCCGGCGAGGAAGGCGCGCGCCGTCTTCTTGCGCCACGCGGCCTGGAAATCCGTGTTGTCGAGCGGGCGGGCGTGGGAAGACGCCTTCTCGGCGAACTCCTCGATCGATTCGTCGGTGAGTTTCTTGCCGAACAGGAGCGAGGACTCCGGGCAGTCGAGCGGCCGCGACGTCACGGCGCCGAGGACGACGCGGGCGTCCTCGACTTCGCCGCCGGGGGCGAGCCGGACCCACGCGGCGACGGACATGACCGGGAAGTCGAACGACCCGCGGCGGCGGAGTTTCCAGTACGTGGACTTCGCGCCGGCGGGGGCGGGGACGCGGACGTGCGTGAGGAGTTCGTCGGGCATCTTCTTCAGGAACGCCATCCCGTCGTCGCCGTAGAGCGCGCCGACCGGGATTTCGCGGACGCCGCGCGCCTTCGACTCGAGCGTCACTGTCGCGCCGAGCGCCATGAGCATCGGCCCCGAGTCCGTGGACGACACGGCCCAGCAGCGCGGGCTCGACGGCGCGACCCAGCACGTCCCGTGCGTCTTCTCCTGCACCGCCGTGCCGGCCGGCCCCGGCGCCTTCATGCAGAACGAAATCGACTCGCGCCACTCGTGGTTCTGGTTGTAGTAGTTGCACCGCGTGTCCACGCACAGGTTGCCGCCCAGCGTCGCGGCGGCGCGGATGAGCGGGCTGGCGATGCTGCTGACAGCGCGCGAAAGCCCGGGCCACCCTTTCGCCAGCTTCGCGTTCAGCGCGAGGTCCGCGAGCGTCGAACACGCGCCGATCGTCGCCGAGCCGTCCTTCGCGAGCTTCACGCCGCGCAACGCCTTCACCTTCCGCAGCGACACGAGCACCGCGGGGACATGCTGGCGGCGCTTCATGTTCGGGACGAGGTCCGTCCCGCCCGCGAGCAGCATCGCGCGCGGCCCTTCGTCGGCGAGCACCGACGCCGCTTCCTTCACCGACTTCGCCGCGTGGTAGCGGAACGACGGGCATCTCATCATGACTTCACCCCCTCGACCTTCGCGCCCGGGGAGTCGGGGGCGAGCCGGAAGCCGGAGGCCATGAGCTTGGACTTGCGCGGCTTCTCATTGGAAGCCGTACCGTCGCCGCCCTCGGCGGGCGTCTTGACCTTGGAGGCCTCGGGCCACTCGATGACCGGGAAGTCCTTCGGCCCGAAGCGCCCCTCGCGGCCGTGCTCCTTGTCCCAGAGGGCTTTCGCGATTTTCTCGGGAGTGACGGGGGACTCGTCGACGCGGACGCCGATCGCGTCGTAGACGGCGTTGGCGACGCAGGGAGGCATCGGGAGAAGCGGGCCTTGGCCGACTTCCTTCGCGCCGTACGGGCCGTTGGGGTCGGGGTCCTCGATGAAGACCGTGTCGACCTCGGGCATTTCGAGCGTGGTCGGGGACTTGTACTCGAGCAGCGAAGGGGTCTTGTGCACGAGCGCGCCGGAAAGGTTCGCGGGGAGGCGGCGGAAGGCGGACTCCTCCATCAGCGCTTCTCCGAGGCCCATGTAGACGGAGCCTTCGACCTGGCCGCGGGCGAGGACCGGGTTGAGGACGCGGCCGATGTCGTGGGCGATCCAGACTTTTTTCACGTCGAGGAAGCACGTGTCCTTGTCCACCTCGACCTCGACGACGGCCGCGGTGAACGAGTACGCGGGGCTGGGGCCGACGCCGCCGCCTTTGTATTTCGCCGGGACCGCGGGGGGCTTGTACGAGCCCGTGGTGCCGAGCGTGCCGTGCATCGCTTCGCCCTGGATGACGGCGTCCTGCCACGAGAGGCTCTTCGCCGGGTCCGACGCGTCGAACACCCGGCCGCCGGCGAAGACGAGCCGGTCGAGCGGGATGTCGAGTTTCTTCGAGACCGCTTCCGCAATCAGCGCCTTCGCGCGCTCCGCCGCCTGGATCGCGGCGTTCCCCATCATGAGCGTGACGCGCGAAGAGTACGACCCGAGGTCCACCGGCGTGATACCCGTGTCGCCCGTGACGAGCCGGATGTCGTTCGTGGTGAGGCCGAACACTTCGGCGATCATCGCGGCGAGCACGTCGTCGGAACCCTGACCGCAATCCGTCGCGCCGCAGAACGCCACGACCGCGCCCGACCGGTCGAACTGCAGCTGCACCCCCGTGTGCGGCAGGTCGTTCCAGTAGATCGGGTGCCCGGCGCCCGTGAGGTACGTCGAGCACGCGAGCCCCACGCCGCGCCCCGGCGGCAGCTTCCCCCATTTCTCCCGGAACCCCGACCGCTTCACCACCTCCTCGATGCACCGCCTCAGCCCGCTCGTCCCGATCCGGAACCAGTTCGCCGTGATCGAGTTCGCCGGCGCCAGTTGCTTCAGCCGCAGCTCCGCCGGGCTCATCCCCAGCGCCACCGCGATCTTGTCCATCTGGACTTCCTGCCCAAAGCGCGGCTGCACCGTGCTGTGGCCGCGCTTCGGGCCGCAGGGCGGCTTGTTGGTGAACGTGCGGCAGCCGCGGAAGCGGTACGTCGGGAGGGCGTAGGTGACGGTCTGGAGGCAGCCGGTGTAGAAGGTGGAGGCGACGCCGTACGAGCCGTAGCCGCCGCCGTCGAGAAGGGTCTGCAGGTCCACGCCGGTGATCGTCCCGTCTTTCTTCACGCCGGTGCGGAACTTCATGAGCACCGGGTGACGCCCGCGGTGGCAGTAGAAGACTTCCTCTCGCGTCAGGCAGATCTTCACCGGCCGGCCGGTGACCATCGCGGCCTTCGCGACGACGATCTCGTGGTTGAACGGGTCCGTCTTGCCGCCGAAGCCGCCGCCGTTCGGGGTGGCGATGACGCGGATCAGGTGCGGCGGCATCGCCAGCGCCCGGGCCAGCGCGCGGTGCACGTAATGCGGCGTCTGCGTGGACGACCACAGGCACAGCTTCCCGTCCGGGTCCACCATCCCCACCGCCGCGTGCTGCTCCATCGGCAGGTGCGTGTTCCCCTGGAAGAAGAACGTGTCCTCGAACACGCGGTCCGCCCCGCCGATCGCCGCGTCCACTTCGCCGAACTCCAGCGCCACCGCCTTGTGCACGTTCCCGTGGTCGCCGTACTCGTGGATCCGCGGCTCCGGCGTCTTCAGCGCCTCCTGCGCGTCCGCGATCGTCTTCAGCGGCTCGTACTCCACCTTTACCAGCAGCGCCGCCTCGATCGCGATCTCCTCCGACGTCGCCACCACCGCCGCCACCGGGTCTCCGACGAACCGCACCTTCTCGCGGCACAGCGGATGCTCGTCCTGCGACACCGGCAGGATCCCGTATGTAATGGGGAAGTGCTCTCCCGTGAGCACCGCCTTCACGCCCTCCATCGCCAGCGCCTTCGACGCGTCGACCGCCTTGATCCGCGCGTGCGGCACCGTCGAGCGCACCAGCCGGCAGTGCAGCATCCGCGAGAACACCAGGTCGTCCGCGAACTTCGTCTGCCCCGTGACCTTCGCGCGCCCGTCCACGCGGCGCCGCGCCTGGCCGATGACTTTGAGTTCTTTGGAAGGGCTCATTTGCCGGCACCCGGTTTCGCCATCTTCGCCGCCGCGATTTCTACCGCCTCGAAGATCTGGATGTACCCCGTGCACCGGCACAGGTTCCCCGCCAGCCCTTCGCAGATCTCCTTCCGCGTCGCCTTCGGCTTCGCATCCAGCAGCGCCTTCGCCGTCACCAGGAACCCCGGCGTGCAGTACCCGCACTGCGCCGCCCCGCAGTCCGCGAACGCTTCCTGAAGCGGATGCAGCCGCGCTTCGTCGGCCAGCCCCTCGACCGTCGTGACCTTCGCGCCGTCCGCCTCGGCCGCGAGCATGAGGCACGACAGCACCGGCTTCCCGTCCACGAGCACCGCGCACGCGCCGCACTCGCCGAGCTCGCAGCCGTGCTTCGTCCCCGTGAGGTTGAGATCCTCGCGGAGGACCTCGAGAAGCGTCTTGTGCGTCCCGAACGTGACCGACACCGGGTCGCCGTTCAGGGTGAAGGAGATGCGCTGCTGGGAAGTGGTGGTCATGCGGACACAATCCCCGAAGGGCGCGGGGGGTTCAAGGGGAATTTGAACGGGGGTTCAAAACAGGGGAGTCGCTACTTTCCCGCCGGCCGAGCCTCCAACCGCGACGTCGCCGTCATCTTTCCCTGCTGCACGGCCCGGGCGCGGAGAACAATGCCCGCGTCGCCGGGAAGATCGGTCGCGGTGAAGCTGCCGTCGGATTCGCGCTTGAGACGCGGGTCCGCCTCGACGATCTCGGCGTTCTGGACGGTCAGGGTGCCGGAGACCCGCCACTCGGCAGGGCGCGAGGCGCCCTGGAGGAAGATCGAGAGCGCGCGGACATCCCCGACCTGGGCGTCGGGCTGGTCCCACTGCAGGACGGCGGCGACGGCTTCGGCCTTGAAGGTCTTCGAAGTCCCGCTCTGCGTGACGACGACGTCGCAAGGGCCCGGCTCGAGGTCCGGGGCGAGGAAGACGCAGGACGAGTCCGTGACGACAAGGGGTTCGGAGACGGTCGCGGTCCGGTCCGCGTGATTCTTGACGAGGATGCTCGGGGAACCCGTGTTGGCGGCAGGGGCCTTCCCGGTGAAGCCGCCGGTCGTCCGCTGGAGCGAGGCGGAGTCCGGGGTCGCCGAGCGGGTGAGAAGCAGCGTCAGCGTCGTCTGCCCGCAGGTGACGAGCACGCGGATGCCGGTCTCGGGGACTTCCGGCGGCACGGACCAGGCGCCCGGCGGAATGCGCTTGCCGTCGATCGTCGCACCCTTCGGAAACGACACCTGCTCGCCACCCTTCACCGTGACCGTCGTTGTGTCGCCTCCGGAGCGCGCCTGCTCGCCGGGCGGCGTCCCGGCATCGCCCGGGTTACCGCCGTCGTGGGGCGGCTTGCCGCCCGCGGGGGCCGGGACCTCGACGAGGTTCGCGACCGCGTTCAGCCGGTTGCCGTGCGCGTCGCGCGGGTTCGCAATCATCACCGCGAACGTCACCACCCCCTCGACCGGGTACCACGGCTTCCCGAGCCGGATCGCCTCCACATTCGCCGCCTTCAGCACGCAGTCCGCCTGCCTGACGTCCTTCCCCTCCACCTGCCGGTCGCGGTTCCGCCAGAATCCCTCTTCCGGGTCCGGGACCGGCATCAGTCGCCACGTGCCCGCCACGCTGTCCCCCGCGTCGTTCAACTGCTTCGCGTACACGACCGGCGCCTCCTCGAACATCGAATGGTCGCAGGTGAACGTCGCTGTGAACGCGCCGACGGGGACAATCGCCACCCCATCCACGATCCGCGGCTTCACGGAGATCCCGATCTCGACCGTTGAGCACCAGACCGGGTTGGCGAAGCAGCGGCGCTCGGGGACGTCGAAGCGGCGGGCGCGCGTGCCCGCCGTGTAGGCCGCCACGACGAGGGCGCGCGGCTCGGAGAAGGTGACGGTGCCGGGAAGCGCGCGGGCCTGGAGTTCGGACCACGGCCCGGGGGTCCACTCGTCGGCGGGCTCGAGGAACGGGACGGCCATGCCGGCGGTCTCGCGCGGGAGCGACTTGTCGGAGAGCGAGACGGTGAAGAGGTCGCAGAGCCGCGGAAGGCCGCCCTGTCCCTCGGCGCCCGCGACGCGGAATCGCAGCGCGGCGTTACCGCAGTCGCGGCGCACGAGCGCGGTGCGGCCGCCGTCGAACGCCCCGCGCCCGCCGATCCGGCCGTCGTCGTTGTTGGCGAAGCGCGCGTGGCGCCACGAGTCGTGCCAGATGCCCGCGTCCGAGTCAAAGCACGTGTCCGTGTCGAGCGACGGCCAGCAGAGCGGGCCGTCCGTGCACACCTGGCGCCCCTCGACGACCGCGTCGAGGCTCGGCTCCTCCGCGTAGACGCGCGCCGCCGCGAAATGCGAGGTGTGGGCGACCGACCCGTGCGAGCAACCGAAGAGCGTCACCAGCTTCGTGAACGTCGGGTGCCCCAGCACCGTCCCGCCGTGCCCGCTCGTGTAGTTGAACGCGCCGTGCGCGTCGCTCCCGGCGAACAGGTACGCCTTCCGGGCGAAGACGACCTTCGCGCCGTCGGTGCGCGCGGAGGAGTCCATCGCGTAGAGCAGACCCGGGCGGACCATGTCGCGCAGATAGTAGTGAAAGCCGAACGACAGCTCGTCGAACCAGTCCTTGTTCGGCTTCATGACGCCGCGGCGCCAGACGTTCGTGCGGAAGAGCTCCGACGGGTCGCCGAGCTCGGCCTTGTGGTACTGCGGCTCGTTCCAGATCTGCATGCCCTTGAAGGGGAAGTCGCCGTTGTAGTCCTCGAGGCGCATGCGCTGCGTCGTGAGGTTCGCGGCCTTCGGCAGGTCGTCGGGCTCCCACGCGAGCGAACCGGGGGCGAGCGCGATGTCCTCGTGGATGTAGTCCTTCACGCCAGGGTTCTTCGTGTCGAGGAACGGATGGGCGGCGATGTAGCTCGACTTCGCATTCGCCGGATCCAGCAGCTGCTTTTCCGTCGTCATCACGTCCCAGCGGTTCTTGTCCGGCGTCCGGGACACTTCGTCCGCGATCGCCTCCGCCTCCCTGAGGAAGTCCGCCCAATCCTTCGCCGACCGGTTCCCCCACGAATCGATCAGGTCTTTGAACGGCCCATCGGCAATCTTCGTTCCAAATTGTTCGTTGATCGCCTCGCGCAAGGCGGTCCGCAGTGCGTCCTCACCCTGAGGCGCCACCATGCCGACCACGCCCAGGCCGTACTTCAGCCCCTTGAAGAACGTCGCGAGGAAATCGTCCACCGTTGGGATCACCTTCTGAAGCTTCAGCACGCCTTTGTTCTCGGTCATGACCCGAAGCCCCTGCAGGAGGTCGCGCCACTTGCCGATCATCTCCTTGTAGCTGTGCCCCGCGTGCCAGGGCCCCTGCATCGGCCCCGCGCGGTAGACCAGGGCGTGCGGCGCGCCGAGGAAACGGTCCGGTACGTGCAGGGCGAGTTCCTGCCCCGCACCCTCTCCCACGAACCTGCGAAGCACCTTGATCTCGCCGCCCGGCGGCGTCCCTCGATAGGGCTCGGCATCCGGGATGTCCTCGTCCGTCAGGAAACAGTTGTGGTCCGTCGTAATGAGAGTGTGGAGCGCGCTTCCGCCTTCCAGCGGATCTGCACCGACCCGCTCCCACTCGAAGAGTCGGAGGGGACGAAGCGCCCACGAGCCAAGCCGGAACTGGGCCTGGAGGGCGCGGGCCCGCGCAATCCTATGCCGCGCACGGGCCAGCGTGTGGTCGCCAACGAGCCCCATCGCGTACGCCGAGCGCATCAGCATCCAGAGCGGCCCGCCGAACGCGAGCCGCGGCTCGACCAGCCGACGGGAGAACTCCGAGGCCGTGTGGACGTGCGTGTCGAGGTACTGGCCGTTGGGGAAGAGGTGGGGGAGTTCGACGTCGAGCTGGATGCGCAGGATGGCTTCCTGTTCGTGGAGCAGGCCGAAATTGTCGAACGACAGTTTTCCGAACTTCTCGCGGGAGACAGGGTACGGAAGCTCGTAGTACTTCGCGTAGCAGCGCAGGTAGGCGTAGTCGCCGGCCTTCGGGAGACGCCCCTCAGAGTTCACGAGCGTCCACTTGGGGAGGCGGAACACGACGCTCCAGCCGTCGTAGTCGATCCAGCCCGGGAGCATTCCAGGAGACATCTCCTCGCCAGCGGCGTTTTCGATCAGGACGTGCTTCAGCACCTGCGGCGGCATCTGGAACCGGGGAAGTTCGTTCGCGAAGGGGACGCTGAGGAACTGGAGGAGCCGGACGCCGCCGATCCTCTCGGTAACCAAGTCCTTCGGGGCTTGATAGGTGAGCGCGACAGACTCGTCCAGACTCTCTAGGAAGATCTCCTCGAGGCAGACGCCGGATTTCTTGCGCGCTCCTTCATCCTCCTGGGTGCAGTACTCCACACGATCAAGTTGTGCAGAGTGGACCTCAGGAATGAAAGCGAGGACCGGGAAGTCTGCCCTGGACTTGCTCACGAATGCCGGGGCATCAAGAATGAACTCACGCGTTGCCCAAAGATCCGCGTACTGGGTCGACGCACTTGCCTCTTCCGAACAGAGATTCACCGATTGATCTTCGAGTCGATCCTTGTCGCGCATGATCCTGACCGAGAAGTTCGCGCCAGCGAACTTCTTGTCCGGTTCCGGTACGACTACTTCAATTTCAACCGTGCTCTGTCGCCCCGCTTCGATGTGGATGGCACTCTGGTAGAGCTTGTCCTTGATGGGGACCTCAATCCGGCCATCGAAGGCGCCGGGGCTGTGGTTAGCCACAACACATTTCAGGATCGCCTCTCCACTCTTCGTCCATCCACGGACGCTGGTTCGCTGGATGTTGATGCACGGGTCCTCGTCCAGCGGGATGATCCCGACGAACAGCCGGTTGTTGTCCGGATTCTCGTCCTGCTTCGAGACGATCTGCGCGTCGGTAGAAATGATGTCCGGCGGCAGCCCCGGCACCTCCACGAACACCTCCGCCGTCGCCCCGGGCGCCACCTCCGGGATCGGCGCGCTGCACTTGAACGGCACCGGCTTCCACGATTGCAGCACCAGCTCGCCCGAAACGGGCTTCGCGCCGATGTTGCGGACAACGCCGCGCACTTTGATCTTCTGGTTCGGCTTCGCCCACTCGGGATTGCAGTAGGTCAGGACGAAGTCGCCGAAGTCGTCGCCTTTCACGTAGCGGCTGATCGCTTCCGCCGACAGGATGCGGGCGGGGACCATGACCCAGGAGTTGCCGTGGCGGTCGTCCTTTCCGCTGAGTGTCAGGATCTCACGGACGCGGGAGGCGCTCATGCCGGGGTGCTTCGCAAGCAACTTCGCGGCGTAGCCGGCGGCGCGCGCGGCAGAGGCACTCGTCCCTTCGATTTCGGCGTAGCCGTGGTCGGCCGAGAGGACGGCGGCGCGGGCGGGGGAGAGGATTTCGGTCTTGCCCGAGCGGTTGCAGGGCTGCGCCAGCGTTTCGGTGACGATCTTCGTCCCGTCGGGCTGCTCCTCCTGGTGGGGCGCCGTCGCGGTGCACGAGATCGCCCACGGATGCGCCGCCGGATACAGGTCGTGAAAGCCCCCGTTCGCCCCCGCCGCCGCGATGACCAGCACCCCCTTCTCCTCCGCCTTCTTCATCACCTCTTCCAGCTTCTCCGTCGTGAACGACATTCCCATCGCCACCAGCACGATCTTCGCCCCGCGGTCGATCGCGCTCTGGATTCCCAGCGCCAGCGTCGCCGGCGGGCATTTCGTCCCTCCCATCGTCACCTTGACCGGCAGGATGCGGACATTCGGGACGCCGGCGCAGATTCCGTCGTAGGCGTCGTTCTCGTCGTCCGCGCAGACCAGCCCCGCCATCGCCGTCCCGTGCCCGACGATGTCCGATCCCTCCGTCACCGCCCCGGCCTCGTCCACTCCGGGCAGGCAGCGTCCCTTGAGCGCCGGGTGGCTCCCGTCCACGCCCGTGTCCACGACCGCGACGATGACGGTGCCCTCGGGAAGCGGCGGCGGGTCCTCGCAGTCGAAGACGGCCGGGCGGCGGCCGCTCTCCGGCGACGAGAGCGCGCGCGGCGCGAGCCAGGCGGCGGTCGCGAGGGCCACGACGAAGAGCGGAAGGGTCAGGCGAAGGGATCGGGAGCGCATCGGGCTATTTCCTCACGGGAGAAGGTTCGAGGCGAAGGACGCCGGCGCCCGCGGGGACGTTTCCCCCGCGCGCCGCCGCTTCCGCGCCTGAGCCGAGTTCGACCAGCAGGGGAAGGGCCGCGCCGGACGCGCCGGGCGCGGGGATTTCGACGTCGATCTCCGCGGTCGTGACGGCGCCCGCGGCCGCGGCGACCGTGCGCGTCCGCTCGGCGGCGCCGAGTCCGACGAGAATGCGGACGCTTTCGGCGGTCTCCCCGGAGGCGTTGGCGACGAAAACGCGCACGCGGACGGTTTTCGCCCCCTCGTCCGGCGGCAGGACCTCGACGCCCGCGAGCGAAACCGCGCCGGCCCAGGCCCGGACCGGCGTCTCGAAGCGCGCCACGTCTGCCGGCGGGTCGTCCTCGCGCGTCCCGGCGATTTCGACGCAGCGCGTCATGGCCGCGTCCTCGCCGATCTCAACCGTAAACGTCGCCGCCGCTCCCGGCGCCGTCTCGGGAATCGCGGCGGTCACCGGCTCCCGGAGAAGCGCGGAGTAGAGCCGAAGCGTTCCTTTCGAGGCCGCGGCCGACACGTTCCGCACGCGGACCTTCACCGACCGCTGTGACTCCGGGATCACCGATTCCACCACGAACCTCCCCCGCGCGGCGTCCCGCGCGAGCGCCGCCTTCAGCGCCGCAGGATCCCACACGCGAGGCAGCTTCCCCGCCGCGTCCCTCCCGGCCACCGCGCCGTCCCCGAGCCCGAGAAGCCACTCGCGCCGCTTTTCCCGCGGCACGTCGCTCCTCTGCGCCAGCGCCGCCGCCGCGAAGGCCGCAGCGCGCGCCGCCGCCACGCCGCTTCCGAAGAGATCCCGCTCCGGGTCGAGCGCGGGGGCGAGCACGTCGGTGCGCGCGGAGGCATTCGCGAAGGCGGTGAGGCGCCAGGGGAGGGCCTGCGGGGAGGACGCCGGGGCGGGCTCGACGCCGGCAACCGAGAGGACGCCGGGGTGGGCGGCCGGAAAGAGGTCGAAGCCGTCGGGCGAGGAGCCGGCCGGGGCGAGGAGGAGAAGACCCTTTTTCAGCGCCCGGTCGAGGGCGGCGGCGACCGCGGGCTGTCGGCGGCCGGAGACGCACGCGACGAGGAGGACGTCGGCGCCGGCGTCGACCGCGGCGTCGACCGCCGCGGCGAGCGCCTCAGGCGCCGGGTCGGGCGCTTTCGCGGAAGCGATCCGCAGCGGCAGGATGCGCACGGCGAGGCCCGCGCACGATTCCGCGACGATCTCCGCGAGCGCGGTTCCCGAGCCCAGGTCGTCCGCCGAGGCATCGCCATCGGCGACGAAGCTTCGCCCCTCGCGCAGCATCGGCCCCGCGACCCTGGACTTCGCATCCGCTCCGGACGAGGCGATTGCGACGAGCACATCCGCCGCCTCGGCGCGCGCCGGGTGCAATCCCGCCGCGAGCGCGGGGAGCAAGAGAAGCGCGCTGAAAAAGGACCGGAGACACTGCGAGATGGACACGAAATTCCCTCTCTCCAGAAATCAGGACCACCCCTGAACCTCGGGGCGAGTTTCGGCAGGAGGCCGGGGAGTGTCAAGCGAAGCCGGTCGGGCGTTCGGCACGCCGGGCGCCCGACTGCCGCGCAGACGCCCTCACTGATCGCATGAAGTCGATCAGGGCCCTTCAGCACGAACGCACGCGGGCGCCGACGGTGCTCGGGTGCGCGGGGGCGAACGGTGCCTTGCTATGGCCTCGCGATGTACGCCCGGATGTCAGCACTCGAGATGGCGACGAAACCCTCGAGGTCCTCCAGCCGGCACAGGGATGAAGCGTGTTCTTTCGGAAGCCTCTCGAGCAGGCATCCCGCGAGGTCTCGGATTTCAATCGCTTCCAAGGTCAGAAAGGCCACCCTGTGGGAACCCACGAAACAGGCGGGGCAGGGCCAGCCGAAGGAGGTCAGGGGTCCGCCGCTGGTGCTCGCGCGGGACAGGTCCGCGAGGAGATGAGAGCGAGGCCCCCTGAATGAAACCAGTGCGAACCTGAAGTCCGCGGACAACTGGATCGCACTTCCAAGGGCATCGTCGTGGTCGCCAGAAAGAGGGACTCTCACGGAGGTTCCCTCCGAGAGTCTGACGATTTGCAGATGGCCACCCCTAGCAAGATTGACGAGATTGCCCTCTGGTGTGAACCGGCAGTTGAGAATTTCGTCGCTGGAATCGGCAACAGTGTCGACGCTCGAATCCAGTTCGAGGATCTTCCGAAGCTTCTGGTCGTAAACCGCCGCCGGTTTGGAACCGAAAATCAGGAACTGGTCGTCCGGGCTGAAGCGCGGCCTTCCGAGCGTGCTCCAGTAAAACTCCTCGGCCGCTTCGCCGAGCGTCGTGCCATCCCGGGTCGATCGAAGCCGGGCGCGCAAGGGACTCTCAGGCGCCGACACAAACTCAAGCAGGAATCTGCCGTCGTTGGAGAGGCTGCTGAAATAGACGCGGTTATCCGCGGAGAGTTCTCCGACCTGCCTCTCGTTGGCGAGGTCGATCACCTTGAGGCGACCCTCTTCCTTGCGGCACGCGAAGCGAGCATTGTTGGAGCTCGCCGCTTCGCGATTCTGGTCGAAACTCCAGAAGGAAGCGCCGTTCCAGTCGCTGGCCTCCTCGTCGGTTGCCGCGAGTATCCGCCCGTCCGCGGGCGAGAAGGCGACGGCCCTTCCGTCGCAACGCGCGACGACGGCGCCATTCTGGATGCGCACGGACTTGATGGTCGCGTCATGCGGCGACGGGAAGGTCCGGACCTCTTTGGTGTCCAGGTCTCGAACGGAGATTCCTGTCCCGTGGATGCAGGCGACACGCGAACCGCCGACGCGGAACAAGCGATCGGCCTTCGGACGCGGACCAAAGACGCCATCCAGGTTCGACGCCTCGAACAACAGCGGGCCGGCGGCCGCTCCCTGGATCACGGCTCCGTCACCGGTCCACAGGAGTGAGTCGCCTCCCGGCAACGGAATCCAGCGGAGGTTTTCGCCAGGCCAGGAGTCCACCGGCTTGTCGTCCCGGAACTGGAAACCAAGGACAAGGGATCGGACGGAGATCGCATCGCAGGAGCCGGAACTCGTTCGTGGTTCGAGCGCGACGATTCCGAAGGGGCGCACCCACACTTCCACCGCCTGGTTGGCACGGGGCCACGTGTGCTCGACCTTTCCGTCGACCCACAGTTCCATTGGATTCGAGCGCATCCAGGTGCCCGCGCTGCCGGCCGACTCTTCGGTGTGGATTGAGGACGTCACCCACTGGCCCTCCACCCCTCCGCCCACCAGCTGCACTTCGGTCCCGAAGGTGGAGACAACGTCTCCAGTCTCGACCGAGACGATCTTCGCCTTTCCGTCGACCGCGAATCCGAGGAGCCGGACCCTGTCATCCGGGGAGCATGTCAGCTCCGGGGAATCCCAGTCCCGCGTGCCGCAGACCTCGAAGGCCAACTTAGACCTGCCGGAAGGGATCTCCGTGACGCGAACCGTCATTCGGTCCTTCCTCCGCCGCTCCGCGTCGCCCGTGACTTCCGTCTCCGTAGTCCACTCCACGACGCAGGAACCGTCGGGCGCGAACCGATACCGCTGCCCGAACTCGAACGCGGGCCGGGACCACGATCCCTGGCGCCACGCCACGACAGGGCCGGACCCGCGCGCATAGAGGAAGGCGTGCTCGGAACTCTCCCAGAACTTCCCGAGTCCCATCGTTCGCCGGCTCCACGTTCCCGGCAGGAGTTCGCCGCTCGCCGTGTCCCATGCCGTCGGACCATCACTCCAGTCGCAGGCGAAGGCGAACTTGCCGTCGAGGCTGAATCCAAAATCGTCGCCGTACCCGACAGAGCGGGTCCACGCCAGCTTCCCGTCGGCAGTCCGGATGCAGACCAGCGTGTGATCGTTGCCGAGCGACAGCAGGTACTCCCCGTCCGGAGACACCCGCAGATCCTTCGGAGGCCCGCCGGGCACCCTTGCGCGCCACGCCTCCCGAAGGGGAGGTCGCGCGGTCGTTCGAGGGGATTCGCCTCCGGGCCGTGACTCCATCGCCGGATTGCCGGCAGCGGCAGGCTCGAGCTTCTCCTTGCGCGAAGGCTCACAACCTGCGACCGCAATGACGCCTACGATCAGATAGCCGATGTGGCTCTTCATCGGTGCCTCCGAATTCGAAACATTCCAGTTCGACTTTGATTCCTCGCTGCGACGATTAGCCTTCGCCGCTCCACCTCCCTGATGCGCCGAACCCTAGGGAATGCAGGGCGAAGGGGCAACAGGAAATTGAACGGGGCGATTGCACCGTCGATGCAGCCGCCTACCGCACCCGGGGCAAATGGAGGTCATCGATGTCCCTGTGATTCTCGCATCACGCACAGGGCACGCAGCCGGCGGGAAGGGGCATGGAACCCGGTTTGTGGTATCAGCCCGCCGACGCGGGATACAGCATCGGGAACCACCGCCCGACCACGTCCACCGGAAACCCGAGCCTCACCGCCGACTTCGGGCCGTCCGACACGAGCATCCCGCGCTTCACCAGCGCCGCCACCGAATCCCTCGCCCGACGCTCCCCGTACCCCGTCAGCCCGCCCGCCCTCCCGCGCTCGAACTCCCCCGAGAGCCAGGCTTCGCGCAAGAGGGCCGCGCTGCCGTTCGGAAGCCGCTTCGCGCCGACCTCCTCCTCGACGTGGATGCGCATCCGGTTCAGGAACTCGGCCGGATCGAGCAGGGAGGCCATGAAGCGGACCTGGTCGATCGCCACCTCGAGGAAGAACCGGCAGAACGCCACCAGCGCCTTTTCGGACAGCGTCCCGCGGCCGTCGTAGTCGTTCTCGCGGCGCTCGTCGGCGTTCTGGAGCAGCGCCTTGTACTCCTCGACCCGCCGCGCGAGCCCCCGCGCCACCGACCACAGCGGGCCGCCCGCGCCGAGCCGCTTCAGCGTCGCGTACGACATCAGCCGCGCCACGCGCCCGTTCTCGTCGAGGAACGGATGGATCCACAGGAAGCGGTGGTGCGCCGCGCCGGCCGCGACGATCCGCTCGATGTTCGACAGGCCCGGCGCGGCGTAGGCTTCCTCGAACCGCGCGAGGAACCGCGCGAGGTTCTCCGGCCGCGGCGGCTCGTGCCGGCCGACGACCACGCGCGTGTCCCGAAGCGCCCCGGGAACGAGCGCGATCGCCTTCTTCCCCGGCGACTCCACGCGCAGCATCTCCGGCGGCAGCCGCCGGCAGAATTCCCGGTGCAGCCACACGACGTACGCACGGCTCGCCGGCGCTTCCGCCGGATCCTCCCCGCGGTCGATGAGCCGCTGCACCTCGATGTGCGCGACGGCTTCCTTCTGAAGCGCCCGCTTCGGTCCCTCGGCCGAGTAGTCCTTCGCCAGCGCCCGGTCGATGTCCTTCGGGTGTGTGTCGTGCCCTTCGATGAGGTTCGAGTAGTAGCAGTTCATCGAGCGCACGAGGTCGCCGACGGACGCCTGCACTTTCGGATGGAGCATTCCCGCCAGCCGGCTCGACTCCGAAACGAGGGCCAGCGCAAGGTCGGACAGCTCAGGGTGCTCGCCGGAAGGGCGCATCGGCTCCATGAGGCCGATGCCTTCGGAAATGGGCTTCTTGGGGTTTGAATTGCCGATCATGTTGCCGATGTTATTTACTATTTAACATCATGTCCATAAGAGACTTAAAAGTTTAATATGGAATCATAATGCCGATGATATTGCCGATAGTTTCGCCGATCTTCGTGCCACGATAGATTGTCCGGCTTCGGCGTCCGGTCGTCGTCACGCATCGCCTACAGGATCCCCGCAGCCTGCCCCTTCGCCGGCGACGTCCGCCTCGACGAGGTCTTCGCCACCGAGGGCGGAAAACGCATCCTCTACGAGTACGACTTCGGCGACCGCTGGCAGGTCGACGTCCACTGCCGCGCCCACATCCCCGACCCCGTCCCCGCCCTGAGCGAGCGAAGCGAGTCGAAGGGCTCCTCGCCGGCGCCCGCGCCCTCCCCCCGGAGGACAGCGGCGGCCCGGGCGGCTACGAGGACTGCCTGGAAGCGCTGGCCGCCGAACAGCCGACCGAGTACCAGAAAGAGCGTCGCGAATGGCTCGGCCTCTGGCGCCCGGAGGCCTTCGACGCGGCGGAGTGGGCGAAGGCGTTCGACCGGAAGATGCGGAAGAGGACGGGGAATTACGAGGAGGAGATGTGAAGGGCGGGCGGCGCGAGGCGGGAAAACCAAAAATCCGCCGCGTCGTGATCGATTGTTTCCAACTCCTGGATGAGCCAGGACTTCGGCCCGCAGGAAATTGAAGCGCCCTCCTGGCAGGGCCATGGTCGACGCCGTAAGATTCTCCGCGTCGCTCGGCGTTGCAGTCCCGGCTCCTTCCCGCAGCCGATCTGGCTGAGCCGGCTCCAAACTGTCCCTCGGGACAACAGGGAAGGAGACCGCACATGAACAGTACCGCACTCACCATTCGCGAGCTGAAGCGCGGCGACGTGTTCCGATACACCGAGGTGCTGGACTGTGTTCCGGGCGAGACGGAAACGCTTCACGTCGTCGTCAGAGCCGCGAAGGACTGCGAAGGCAGCTTCGGGAAGTGGCATTCCCCGGCTGAAGTTTCCGCGCTCGGCAGTCCCGGCTTCCTCGGCTGCCGGATGCGCGTGAAGCCGGACCTTGCGGTTCAGAAGGTCCACGACTCCTCGGAGGTCGAACGAGCGGCCCGTTTCCTCGGGCTGGAGGTGCGGGATGAATAGCGCGCGGATGGATCGCGTCCCTCTCAGCCTCGGGCACATCCGCGCCAGATACCGTCATGTCGCTCGCCTCGCTCGAATGAGCCGCGGAGAACTCGCGGAACTGTCCCGCGTCGAATTCCGAAGCGCATGGTCCGCCGTCTGCTTCGTGTTCCCTGGACTTCACCCGGACTCCGCGCTCGATCACGGGTGCGGCGTTCGGGTGAACCGCGGAGATCGGTGCCCGATGCCGGGTTTCGCGCCGCTGGTTGCGAAGTTCTACGAGCGCAGCGGGTGGCCGGTCGTGCTGGCGAACGTGGTGCGGGAAGCGTGGCGGCGGTACAGGGCAGGCGAACTCGCGGAAGACGAGTTCTACGACGCGGAGTCGGCCATGGAATCGATCTTTGGCGGTCGCAGGGCGTAGCCGGCAGCTTCCCCAGTTCGCCATCAGCCGGCAGATACCTTGACGAATTTTGTGGCATTGCGATACTAACAATAACCTAATCAAAGCGGTTTCGTTGACAATCTGGGGAAACAGTGATATCAGGGTGATATCATGATGTCCCAGAAAACGAAAAGTCCGCAGCTGTCGATCCGCAACCTCCCGCCGCGGCTGCACGCTCGCCTTCGCCAGATCTCGTCAGAACGAGGAATCTCGCAGAACGACCTCGTCGTCGAGTTCCTGGAGCAAGGACTTGGCATGCACCAGCCGCAGTTGCCGCTGTTCCGGGAGCCGCCCCGCCCGTCGATCCAGAACGGCGTGCCGTTCAAATTCATCGACCTCTTCGCCGGCATCGGCGGATTCCGCATCGGTCTCGAAGCGGTCGGAGGCACCTGCGTTTTTTCCTGTGAGTGGGATCGGTGGGCCCAGCGGACCTATCAGGCCTGGTTCGGAGAGACGCCCGCAGGCGACATCCGCAAGGTCGATCCCGCGTCAATTCCCCTTCACGACGTGCTGGCCGCAGGATTCCCGTGCCAGCCCTTTTCGATCGCCGGTGTATCGAAGAAGAAAAGCCTCGGCCGGGAACACGGGTTCAAGGATCGAGCGCAGGGAACGCTCTTCTTCGAGATCATCCGAATCCTGGAGGTCAGACGGCCTCCCGTCCTAATCCTGGAGAATGTGAAGAACCTGCTTTCGCACGATCGCGGCCGGACGTGGGAGGTCATCAAGGGCGCGCTTGAGAATCTCGACTACAAGGTCGTTCCCTCCATCCTGGATGCAGCAGGGTGGGTGCCGCAGCACCGCGAGCGCGTTTTCCTGGTTGGGTTCGACAAGCGCGTCTTCGGTCCCGAACCTCCCTATGAGCCGCCTGTCGCACCGAGGGAACCGCGGCCGACGCTCGCTTCGATTCTCGAGCCGAATCCCGACCCGCGCTACACGCTCTCAGACCACTTGTGGAAATACCTTCAGGCTTACGCGCGGAAGCATCGCGACCTGGGCCATGGCTTCGGCTTCGGGCTCGCAGACCCCGGCGGAATCACGAGGACGCTGAGCGCCCGTTACTACAAGGACGGATCCGAGATCCTCATCCCTCAGACCGGAAAGAACCCGCGCCGGCTGACGCCCCGCGAAGCCGCCCGATTGATGGGTTTCCCGGAGAACCACCGGATCGTTGTCTCCGATACCCAGGCCTACAAGCAGTTCGGGAACTCCGTGTCCCCCCCCGTCGTCAGTGCTGTTGCAAAGGCTATCGTCCCTGTGCTTGCATGGCTCGTCGCAAAACGCGGCTGTCTCGTCAAGAGCGCATCGTCAGCCGCGTCATGAAGGCCCGATTCTGAGGGAATGAAGGATGAGCGGCTCCCCCGCAGAGCTCGCCATCGAGTCCGCGCTGCGTCACGGCAACGCTATCGTCAAGTTCATCACGCCGAACGAAACGGGCGCGACGGGCAGCCATCAGTGCGGCTACCTCCTGCCGAAGCCCGTTTGGAAGTCGTTCACGCGAATGCCTCCGGATGAGGGTTCGCTGACGAAGGAGCCGGTCCGCATCAGGTGGAACGGAGGCTTGGAGACCAGTTCCTGCATCACGTGGTACGGCGCCAAGACACGCCGCGAGTACCGGCTGACGCGGTTCGGGAAGGCGTTCCCCTACCTCGATCCGGAGCGTGTGGGCGACCTCGTCGTCTTTGTGCGCACGGCTGACGCCAAGTTCGAAGCCTTCGTCATCACCGGCGACGAAGAGACCGACCAAGTGCTGGCTGCGCTGGACATCGAGATCGGCCGATTTTGGGGGATTTACACCGGGGGCATTCCCGCCCTGCTCTCCGACGAGCAGGTTCAAGACTGTCTTACCCGCCGATTCGAGGCTTTCGCCGGCCACTTCCGCGACTTCCCGGACACAACCCGATTCTCGATGGAGGCCGTCGAGTCGCTGCAGAGCTGCAACCCCGCGGCCCTGAAGGCTGGACCGGATGAGAGCCTGATGTCCCTGATCCGCACGGAATACGACCTCTTTCGCCACGTGGAGCGGAAGCTCAGCACTTCGATGGTGGCCAGTGGATTTGCGTCGGTGGATGACTTCCTCAAGACGGCTTCCTCCATCATGAATCGCCGAAAGTCACGGGCGGGCCGCTCGCTGGAGAACCATTTCAGCTGGGTCCTCAGGCAGAATCGGATTCCCCACGAGGTCCGTCCACCGATCGAGGGACGTCCAGACGTCGTGATACCGGACGCGCGAACCTACGACCTCCATGACTCAGGAAGGCCCCCGGTGTGGATCCTTGGCGTCAAGAGCACCTGCAAGGACAGGTGGCGCCAAGTGCTGCAGGAAGCGCCCAAGGTTAAGACCAGGTTCCTCGTGACGGTTCAGCCCACGATCTCATCAGCGCAAATCGCGGATATGACAAAGCACGACGTCCGGCTTGTCGTGCCTAGGGAAGTCCGGCGAAATTATTCTAGGAGCGATCTCGGCAGCGTGTTGACGGTTCAGGAGTTCATCGAACTGGTTCGAGGCAGTCGGGTTACGAACATCTGAGGCGATAGGTACACTCGATGGACAAGCTTAGTAAGTCGCGACGAAGCTGGAACATGTCGAGAATCCGATCATCCGGCACCGCTCCCGAACTTGCGGTACGAGCCTGCCTCCGATCACTTCGATTCAAATTCTCGGAACACGAACGCACACTTCCCGGCCGTCCCGACTTCGTCCTGAATCGAGTCCGAGTCGCCGTCTTCGTACATGGCTGTTTCTGGCACCGGCACGCTCGTTGTGTTCGTTGCTACACTCCCAAAACTAGGAGGTCCTATTGGGTGGCGAAATTCCTCGCAAATGTCCAGCGTGACCAGAATGCGATCAGGAAACTCCGCAGATCAGGTTGGAAAGTTGCGATCATCTGGGAGTGTCAAGTGGAGACTCCTAGCGACCTTCGCCGCCAACTCAGGCGACAGATTTCCAGAGTCTCCATTCGCGGGCGTGGGCGCAACAGCCACGGCTAGTCGAGGTCAGCTTGGGATACTTTGTCAGCGCCAATGACGTATCCGAGCTTGAGACCAACAGCTCCGAAGGCCTCGGCCATATCTTGGTTTTTGCTCAGAGCTTCCTTGACCGCGTTCATCTTCTCGCTACGGTCGAACTCTGCAGTCCAAACCGGATGCTTCATGAGTCGCTCGATGTCCTCCTCCAAGGTGGCCCACGACTTGGCATCGGGAACCTTGTCCATGAATTCGCGCCCTTCGTCGGTCACAAGGCGGTGCGCCATTAGCCGTCTCAACAGTCCCATGACGTACTGGAGCGATCCTTGGTAGGTAACTCGTTTTGCACGAGTCCGTTCGTGCTCGGTTAACTCCTTGCCCGCGGGCTCGAAGGCATGTGCGACGAAGATGTTCAAGAGCCTGACGATGTTCTCGGCTTCTATATTCCGAAGTGCTTGACTACGGGAGAACACCTCCTTAAGTGGCTCCTCACGCAGGAGTCGTCGCAGGACCTTGTTCCGGAATGCAGACTGCGTAATCTGAATTCCTTTGGGTTGAGCCCCTGGAGAGGCTACGTACTTGTTGAAGGCCAAGTCTTGGGACTCAATGATGTTCTGGATGAGCGCGTCGGCGAACGCTGCTTTAGCACGCGCGCGCTCGTCCTTCTCAACCCAGTTCAGGAAACCGTCCTCCGAGCACTTGTCGCCGAGAACCTTCTCGTAATCGGCCAATCGATCCTGCCATTCCTCCGCCATCTTTGCTGCAAGCTCAAATGGGGAAAGCGGGAGCTTGCGGATCTTCGCCTGAATTGAGTTGACGAGCCTTACTGCATTTTCGCGCGGGAAATCGATGTACACCTTGAATACAACGGTCTTCCTGCCTGTAATCCAAGAAGCGATGGACTTGTGCTGTCCGTCAAACATGACCAGCTTGTACATTCCGTCGCCCTTGGCTTTCAGGGCCCTGCATCCTGGAGGCTCGTGCAGAGGATTGTGCTTCAAATCGTTGTAGATTGCCCAGAGATGCTGCGGCTTAATAGCGCGAGGCTGGCATTCGCTATCGTTGAATACAGCTGTAATCGGTAGTTCAGCGAACGCGTAGGAAACGATTCCGTCCGCTGTTTGTTCTTGGAATACAGGGTACTGGCGGACGCTGCCATCGGGCGACTGAATCTCAACAATTCCGTCTTGAAGCGTTAGATGTACCAGCTTCGGTTCGATGTCCATTAGTTTGAGGACATCGTCATATTTCACGACTCCGACGTGCTGTTTCATCTTCTCCAGCAGCCGGAGGTAAGGCCTGACATCAATTGTTGCGTGGTCTCGCTTGAATGAGTTGCACCTGTCATGGGCCAAATTCAGATTCTTTTCCTTGGTTTCGCCGCCAGCAGCTTCGGGGATTTCATGATCCGCAACGATGGTGTCCGAGGCATAGTTGAGCTTGGTTTGGCAGAGCCAGCAGATGCCTCCCGCCTTGTCCTTCAGCAGTTTTTCAATCTTGTCGCGCTCATCCTCGGGCAGTTTGAGCTTGAGTGACTTGGAGATCTTGAGGGGCATGAGATTGCTGCCTTCCGATGCCTTGGGAGGGTTGGGAATGCGTTTTCAGAGGTGGCCACGCAGAAGGTACTTCCCACTGGAAGGTTGGGAAAGAGAAAGGCGTTTGCCATTACTTCGTCTGACGCGGGGACCGGCGCGAGGGTTCGGGCGCCGGTCACAGGCATGGCGGCTGCGCAGAAAGCCGATCTCGTCTCGCGTGAGGCCGCACACCGCGCTGTAAACGCCCCGCGGTGCTTCTTGAGGACCCGGTCGCGGTCCCACGCCCGCTGCGCTTCGTCGAACACGACGACGGACTCGCGCGGCGGGGACTGGGTGCGGACGAGGTGGTCGTGGATGAACTTCTTCATGTCGCGCACGAACTCGCGGTTCTCGAGCACGTACTGGAGGACGTTGACGAGCGGGCCGTTCCCCGAGAGGAAGACGGCGGGGGCGCCGAGGTCGCGCGAGTGCACGAGCTGGAGGCCGACGAGCGTCTTGCCGCTTCCCGGCACGCCCGAGACGAGCGCCAGGGTGCGCTTCCCTGTCGCGCGGACGTCGCGGGCGAGGCCTTCGAGGCGCGCGACGGTCTGGGGGATTCGAGCGGACTCGGCAGCGCGGATGCGGGGGAGGGGTTTCTTCTCGAAGAGGAGGCGCGCGGCTTCGACGAGGGCGGGGAGGGGTTCGAAGGGGGCGCGGAGGAAGGCTTCGCCATCGCCGCGCTTCCCGGCGCCTCCCTTTGACAGCTCGCGGATGACGGTGCCGAGTTTGCGGGAGGGGACGATGCGGACGCCGTCGCGTGTCTCGGGGTCGCCCTCCATGCCGATCGGGACGAGGAGCGGCACGAGCGTTTTGCCCCGGCAGGCGGCGTGGTACTCCTCGAGGTCGCGGATGTAGCCCTTCACCTGGGCGATGTCCGCCGGTTCCGCGGCGACGCGGTTCTTGAACTCGATCACGAGCACGAGACCGTTCTCCAACACGATCAGGTCCGGGCGCCGGCCGCCCGAGCGCGGGAGTTCGAACTCGAGGACGAGGGCGAAGCCGGCGGCATCGGGGAGGCAGGACTGGAGCTCGTCGCGGAGGACGCGGAGCGAGCGGTCCCACGCGAGGATCTGGGGCGCGCCGGTCTCGCGGAGGAATGCCGTCAGGTCGGAGAGGACGCGCTCCTCCGGCGTCGCGAGAAACTCGGAGACGGAGCCTTGCCAGGCGCAGGGGGACGGCGTCGTCATGGCTTGGTCACCAGATCCGGGTAATGACGGGACAGCCACTCGAGGACTTCCTTCCTGAGTTCCTTCCCGAATTTCAGCAACTCGTCCGCGTCCCCGTCGGTTGCCCCACCTGCATGGTCGTACTCGTCGCGGTCAACGACGCTCAGGAGACCGGCGACCTCTTCTCGGCTGCTGGCGTGCCGGCGAAGCCAGCGGTTTTCCTCCCAGTCTTTCAAGGTCATCGGCGTCTCCAATCACAAACGTCTTCGGCCCGCCCATCACCGTGGTCACGAAATGATCCCCTGAGCGGACTCGTTTCGCAAACTCCTGCGGGGTAAAGATGTGCGGGTTGATCTCGCGGCCGAGCTGGTGGGATGCGTCCGGCAGCCGCCCGGACAGACCGCGAAGGGTCACGGATCCGATGACCATGAGGTCCACGTCGCTTTCGGGTTTTTCGAGGCCGCCCGCGATCGAGCCGAAGACGAAGGCGCACGACACGTCGTTGCCGGCGAGGCTGCTGCGGAGAAGGTCGAGGACGCCGCTCGTCTTGGCGACGAGGGCGCGCAGGTCGGGAAAGACCGGATGCGCCGGGTTGGCGCGGTAGTAGGCCCGATTGCCGCTGCGCCGCAGGTTGAGCAGCCCGAGCGCTTGAAGGCGGGCCAGTTCCTGCCGGACGGTGGAACTGTTGAGGGAGGCCCGGCGGGCGATTTCGCGCGCGTGGAGCTCGCTTCCGGCCGGGTCGAAGAGGAGGCGCAGGACCTCGGCTTTGACGCGGGAGGACAGGAACTCAGGCAGGAAGTTCATATGAGCGCTTATACCATCCAATTGAGTGGTTTATCCACTCAAACTCCCAGGACGGATTCCAGACCGGTCAGCGCGCGCCCGGTTTCACTTTGCTTGCCTCCCCCCGCGCCGGTCCTACCGCGCCAGCGGCTCCGTCCCCTCGCTGAGCATCCTGAGGTACCCAAGCCGCGCTTATGAAGTACTCCTGAACACGCGAACTCGCTATTAAACGAAGCGGCCCGATCTATTAATAACGACCCTTGCGTCCGCAGACCGCCCCAGTTGCCGTTCCGCCGCCTATAATCGTCGTCAATGCCCCTGCGTCCCTACCCCCGCCTCACCACCCCCCTCGTCCGCGACGGCGGCCGGCACGGCAAGCTCCGTCCCGCGACCTGGGACGAAGCCCTCGACCGCGCGGCCAATGGCTTGCGCGCCGTCGTCGCCGCGCACGGGCCGAAGGCGTTCGGGATGTTCAGCTGCTCGAAGACCACCAACGAGATGAACTACATCGCGGGGAAGGTGACGCGCGTCGTGTTCGGCTCGAACAACGTGGACAGTTGCAACCGGACCTGACACGCGCCCAGCGTCGCCGGACTGGCGACCGTGTTCGGGGCGGGCGGGGGGACGAACTCCTACGAAGAGATCGAAAAGACGGACGTCATTCTGTTGTGGGGGTCGAACGCGCGCGAGACGCACCCGATCTTTTTTCACCACCTTCTCAAAGGCGTCCGGAACGGCGCGCGGCTGGTGGCGATCGACCCGCGGCGGACGAGCTCGGTGAAGTGGGCGGACGTGTGGGCGGGGCTGGACGTGGGGTCGGACATCGCGCTGGCGAACGCGATCGGGCGGGAGATCCTGGCTGCGGGGTTGGAGAACCGGGAGTTCATCGCGCACGCGGCGGAAGGGCTGGAGGCGTACCGGGCGGGCGTCGAGAAGTACACGCTGGCGTACGCCGAGAAGGAAACGGGGGTGCCGGCGGCGGTGATCCGCGACATCGCGCACAGCTGGGCGCGCGCGAAGACCGGGATCATCTGCTGGACGCTCGGGATCACCGAGCACCACAACGCCGTGGACAACGTGCTCTCGCTCATCAATCTCGCGCTTCTCACCGGGAAAGTCGGCCGCTACGCGTGCGGGCTCAACCCGCTGCGCGGGCAGAACAACGTGCAGGGCGGCGGCGACATGGGGGCGCTTCCCGACCGCCTGACCGGCTTCCAACACGTGGAGAACGACGCGTTCCGCGCGAAGTTCGAGAAGGCGTGGGGCGTGAAGATCCCGCCGCAGCGCGGGTGGAACCTGTCGGCGATGTTCCAGGCGATGGAGCGCAAGGAGCTGCGCGCGCTGTGGGTGCTCGGCGAGAACCCGCTTCAGAGCGAAGCCGACCAGAACCACGCGCGGCACCTGCTCGAGGGGCTGGACTTCATGGTGGCGCAGGACATGTTCCTGACGAAGACGGCGGAGCTGGCGGACGTGGTGCTGCCGGCGGCGGCGGGGTGGTGCGAGACGGAAGGGACGGTGACGAACAGCGAGCGGCGGGTGCAGCGCGTGCGCAAGGCGGTGGAGCCGCCGGCGGGGGCGAAGGACGACATCGAGATCCTGCTGGCGATTGCGAAGCGCCTCGGGCACGACTGGGGAACGCCGACGTCTGAGGAGATCTGGAACGAAGTGCGGCAGGTGAGCCCGGTGCATGCGGGGATGAGTTACGCGCGGCTGGAAGCGGAGAAAGGGCTGCAGTGGCCGTGCTACGACGAGAAGCACCCGGGAGAGATGTTCCTGCACAGCCGGCTGTGGGAGCGGCCGCTGAACGGGCCGAGGGTGAGTTTTCACGCGGTGGAGCACGACCCGCCGGTGGAGAAGCTGACGGCGGAGTACCCGTTCCGGCTGACGACGGGGCGGCGGCTGGAGGAGTACAACACGGGGGTGCAGACGTCGCAGTATTCGGCGCCGATGCGGCGGAGCGAGACGCTCGACCTGTCGCCGGAGGATGCGGCGAAGATCGGCGTGAAGAGCGGGGAGAAGGTGCGCGTGAGCTCGCGGCGCGGGGTGGTGGAGGTGGCGGCGCACGTGGACAACGGGTTGCGGCCGGGGCTGACGTTCATGACGCTGCATTTTCCGGATGATGTGGCGACGAACTTGCTGACGATTGATGCGGTGGACCCGAGGAGCGGGACGGCGGAGTTCAAGGCGTGTGCGGTCAACGTGCGGAAGGTGTGACGGAGAACGGCAGACGGGAGTCGGGAGATGGGAGTCGGGAGAGTCGTTATCCGCGGCTGTTTCCGCGTGATCCTCTTTCATCCGCGAATTCCCTTTTGCCTGGCTGTTAGAGTCGCCGCGAGTTGACAGGAAGGACTGAAAGGCACAGGCATTCGCGGATGAAGGCGGATGGCGCGGAAACGGCCGCGGATAAGGCTGATTTGACGGGACTTATAGAGGAGAAACCTTGGACCTCCGCTTTACCGGCCCGGAACCCACCGTCACCGAGCGCGCTTCCGTGGACTCCGTCCTCGGCCCGCCCGTCTCCGCATGGTCCGGCGGCGCGCGCGACCTCGCGACGGAAGGCCACTCCTCGCTCACCGGCGGCCACGAAGCCCGCTCGCGGCGCGACCTCCTCCTTCCCGCCCTCCATGCCATCCAGAACCGCTTCGGATGGATCCCGCCCGGCGCGCTGAACTACGTCTGCCAGCGGCTGACGGTGCCGCCGGCGGAGGCATACGGCGTGGCGACTTTCTATCACATGTTCTCGACGACGCCGCGCCCCGCGGCGGTCGCGCACGTGTGCGACGACGTCGCGTGCCGGATCAGGGGGAGCGAAGCGGTCTGCGCGGCGCTGGAGAAGTCGCTCGGGCCCGCGGGGCATGGGCACGCAGGCACCTCGGCCACCTGGCGCCGCAGCCCGTGCCTCGGCCAGTGCGAACGCGGTCCCGCCGCGCTGATCGTGCGCGCCGGCGAAAAGCCGGAGACGTTCTCGACTCCAGCGACGGCAGAAGCCGTGCTCGCGGGTCTCAAGGGAACCGCGCCGCGCGAAGACCTCGAGGCGCTTCGCAGGTCGGTGCCGCAAGCCGGCCAACCCGGGTTGAAACTGATCGGTCGGATCGGTGTCGCCGACCCGGCGAGCCTCGACGCGTACCGCAAGTCGGGCGGGTACGCCGGCCTGAAACGCGCGATCGAACTCGGCGCCGCCGGGACGATCGCGGAAGTCACCGCTTCGAAACTCGTCGGCCGCGGCGGCGCGGCGTTCCCGACGGGGCGCAAGTGGGACGCGGTCGCGAAGGAGCCGGTGAAGCCGCACTGGCTGATCTGCAACGCGGACGAATCGGAGCCGGGGACGTTCAAGGACCGACTGCTCATGGAAGGCGACCCGTTCGCGGTGGTCGAGGGGATGACGATCGGCGGGTTCGCCACGGGCTGCGAGCACGGCTTCATTTATATCCGCGGCGAGTACCCGCTCGCGGCGTCGCGCATGCAGGCTGCGATCGAAGCGGCGCGCGCGGCCGGGCTGCTCGGGAAGAACGTGATGGGCGCCGGATTCGCCTTCGACATCGAAATCCGCCGCGGCGCCGGCGCGTACATCTGCGGTGAAGAAACCGCGCTCATCAACTCGATCGAGGGAAAACGCGGCGAGCCGCGCAACAAGCCGCCCTTCCCCGTGCAGGTCGGGCTGTTCAACCAGCCGACTCTCGTGAACAACGTCGAGACGCTCGCGAACGTCCCGCCGATCCTGGCGGGGGGCGGCGCGGCGTGGGCCGGGATCGGGACCGCGGGATCGGCCGGGCCGAAGCTGTTCTGCGTGTCGGGGCACGTGGCGAAGCCGGGGCTGTACGAGGTCCCGTTCGGGAAGACGCTGCGCGAGGTCCTCGCGTTGGCCGGCGGCGTCGCGGGCGGGCGCGCGATCAAGACGATCCTCCTCGGCGGCGCGGCGGGGACTTTCATAGGGCCCGACAAGCTCGACGTGCCGCTGACGTTCGAAGGAACGCGGGCGATCAACGCGTCGCTCGGGTCGGGCGTCATCGTGGTGTTCGACGACACCGTGGACGTCGGCGACATCCTCGCGCGCGTCGCGCAGTTCTTCCGCGACGAGTCGTGCGGCCAGTGCGTCCCGTGCCGCGTCGGCACGCAGCGACAGGAGGAACTTCTCGCGCGGCTGCGCTCGAAGAAACCGCTCGGCTCTACCGCCGACGAGCTCGCGCTCTTCGCCGAAGTCGCGCAGGCGATGCGCGACGCCAGCATCTGCGGCCTCGGCCAGACCGCCGCTTCCGCCATCGAGTCCGCCGTCTCCGCGCTCGGCGCCGGTTGCCTGGAGGGAAAGCGATGAACGAGCCGAGCATCTGGTTCAACCCGCCGCCGCGGCCGTCGAAGCCGCCGGAGCGCCCGCCCGCCGCCGCGCCGCCGATGGTGGACTGCGTCATCGACGGAAAGGCCGCTTCCGTCCCCGCCGGCACCACCATCCTCGAGGCCTGCCGCGCGCGCGGCATCGAAACGCCGACCCTCTGTTTCCTCGAGAACCTGACGCCCGTGAACGTCTGCCGCATCTGCGTCGTCGAGATCGCCGGCGCGCGCGTCCTCGCCCCCGCGTGCTCGCGCAAGGTCGAGAAGGGGATGGACATCAAGACCGACTCGCCGCGCGTCCGCCTCGCCCGCAAGATGGTGCTCGAGTTCCTCGGGTCGTCGGTGGACTTGTCGACCGCGCCGAAAGTCGGCGAGTGGATGAAGAAGTACGGCGCGAACCCTTCCCGCTACGGTTCGACCTATCCCGCCGCGAAGGCCGACGAGCGTGACGCCCGCGAGCCCGGGCATCACCACGCTTCCGATGGCCGCACCGAAACCGTCGCGCAGCCCGTCAAGGTGGACAACGACCTCTACGTCCGCGACTACGGCAAGTGCATCCTCTGCTACAAGTGCGTCGAGGCGTGCGGCACCGACGCGCAGAACACATTTGCGATCGCCGTCGCGGGCCGCGGGTTCGACGCCCGCATCTCGACCGAGCACAACGTGTCGCTCCCCGACTCCGCCTGCGTCTACTGCGGCAACTGCATCGGCGTCTGCCCGACCGGCGCGCTCATGTTCAAGAGCGAGCACGACATGCGGAAGGCGAAGACGTGGGACGAAGCGAAGCAGACGAAGACGGACACGATCTGCCCTTACTGCGGCGTCGGGTGCACGCTCACGCTGTACGCGCAGGACAACCGCATCGTGAAGGTGACGTCGCCCATGGACGTGGAGATCACGCACGGGCATCTGTGCATCAAGGGACGGTTCGGGTACGGATTCGTGTAGTGGATGGCAGTTCGGGAGGTGTTACTGGCCGGTGATCGATCTGCCGGACGAAACATCCGCTGTGTCCGGGAAGCGCAATTCTCGTTTCTCGCCGGGCGTGCGATTTGCGCTCTTGCATCCGAGCATGAATTGCCTCCGACGCACTGTCCGGCGCATCCTCCTCTCGCGCGGCCTTCCGGCCATAGCGACTGTGTGGTACGTGCTGTGGAGCACGGGGGCCGTGCTGGCAGCGGGAAATTCCGGTGGCGTGGCGGAATCCTCCGCGCCTGCGAAGGCGGTCGACCCTGCCCAAGGAGAATCCTGCTCCACCGGCGCCTGCTGCTGCGCGAAGACGTCCCACGAATCGAAGAACTGCTGCTGTTCAAAGCAGAGCGTTCCCGTCCCGGGCCTGGAGTCGTGGACGAATGCTCCCTGCGGCGACGACCGCGACAACGGGTCGATTCCCGAGACATCCCGCATTGCTCCCCACATCGCCGAATCCGCACTCTGCGTCGCCGCACCTGAACCCGGCGAATTCGCGGAGGCTCGCATCTTGAGGCCGGCCGACCTGCCTTTTGGCGGAATCGACAAGGTGCCTCTCGCCTCCGCCGACTAGGGGCGTGCCAGGCAAGCGTTGAAGCCTCCGCGGGGATAGTCCGTCCGCGAAGAGGCTCCCGCGAGAGCCCTTCCCGCCCCGGTCGTGCCTGATCGCCGGCGTCCCGGCCTGTCTGCGGCCCGTGGTCCGCCCACGCGATCGCCTGCGCCTTTCCCACCGCCACTGGGGCCAGATCCTGGAGTCCGTCCTCGCCAAGGGAGGGTTGTCGTCATGCGTCCTCGGAACACCCGTCGTGGTTTCACGCTCGTCGAACTCGTCGTCGTGCTCGCCATCCTCGTGACCCTCGCTTCGCTTTCGGCGATGTTCGTCGCGGGCGCGGCCGAGGATTCGGCCGAGAAGGCGACCCGGGCTTCGCTTGCGGCGCTGCGCGACTCCATCTCCGGGACGAAGGAGAGTCCCGGTTTCGCGGGGGACAACGGGCGGAAGTGGTTTGCGAGCGGGCGTCCGGCCGCGGAGCAGTTCCGGCTGTCGGACGTGTTCGCGCGCCCGGGATATCTGGGCGACTTCGACCCGGTGGTGCGGCTGGGTTGGCGCGGACCGTACGCCATGGCGGGGACGGGCCGGGTCACGTACTCCTCCCCGTCAGGGCCGGTCTCGTTCCAGTCCGGCGACGGCGCGCCGGAAGTTCTCCACGAGAGTTTCCCGGCCGCGTGCGTCCGTGCGTCCGGGGACCTCCTGCCGGCGGACGGCTGGCGCCGCCCGGTTTTCGTCCAGATCCCGGGAGACTCGGCGGACCCGGCCGAGAACGGGCGCCGCGCGCGCCTCGTCTCGGCAGGGCCCGACGGCATCGTCCAGACGCCCGCGACGGGATTCCCGGTGCGGAGCGCCTGCGGAGACGACCTCGTGGCCTATCTCTTCGTCGCGGACGAGAGGCCCTGAACCCATGCGCTTCCTCCACCCTGCAGGGAACTCGCCCCGCTCCGGCCTCACGCTGGTCGAGCTGGTCGTGGTCCTGTTCGTCCTGGTCCTCCTGGCCACCGTGGCCGTGACTTCCACGGAAGGACTCGTCGACCAGTCGCGCTACGACGCGACGCGCGCGTCGATGACGGCGTGGGAGGAAGCGGTGATCGGGCCGAAGGGCGAGCGGCTGCCGGACGGGTCGCCGTGGATCCGCGGTTTCGTGGCGGACGTCGGGAGGCTGCCGGTCGTGCTCGGGGACGGCTCGACGGACCAGGAGCTGTGGAAGAAACCGCTGGCGCTGCCCGCGTTCGCGATTGGAAGCCCGGCGGGGGATGTCGAAGTGCGGCTGCCTGCGGGCTGGCGCGGGCCTTATCTGCAGCTGGGTGTGGGAAAGACCCGCTTCCGCGACGGCTGGGACGGCGCGTTCGAGTTCCGGAAGGCCGACGGTGTCGTCGCGATCGCCGGCGACGAGGCGGCGATCCTGCGCAGTCTCGGCGCGAACGGCGCGTCCGGCGGCTCCGGTTACGACGCCGACCTGTCGGTGACGATCCACAGCAGCACCGCGCCGCTCGAAGGGCCGAGGCACCTGGGGCAACTGACGTTCCGCGCGGTTATTCCGTCCTCGGTGCCGGCCGGTTCGGCCGTCGTCCTGCGGCTCTACGGCCCGGTCAACGGCGTACTCCAGACCATCGCCCAGTGGGACGCCGCCGCCACGTCCGGCGCCGAGATCGTGCTGCCGGCCGGCGGGCCCTATCTCGCCTCCATCGGCCCGCGCGCGGTCCGCGCGTATCTCGTGACCGGGGGAATCCCGGGGAGCGAGGACCCGATCGGAGCTGTTCCGCGAAGCGCCATCGTTCCCGTGACCGTCGTCGAGGGCGGCCTTCCCGAAGTGCGCGTGGAGATTCCCTGACATGACCGTTCCCCGCCTGACGCTGCTCGTCATCCAGCACGGCCTCCTCGCGAGAGTCGAGGTCGCCGGCTCGCCGCTGCGCATCACGGCGCTTCAGCCGTCCGAACGCCTGGCGCAGGGAACGCTGGCGGACTTGATCGAGGCCGCCACGCGGCCGGGCGGAAAACTGCGCGGGCCGGTGTGGGTGCTGACGGACGACGTCTTCGTGCAGGTGCTCAAGCTGAACGCGGACGCGGTGCGGAACCTGAAGGACTCGGAACTCGGGCAGGCGCTGGCGTACGAAGCGCAGGTCGTGTCGGGCATGGGGCCCGCGGAATCCGCGCTCGGATGGCGCGGCCTGCGCGGCGCCGGCCGGGAGCGGGAATTCCAGGTCGTCCAGATGCCTCGCGCCGATCGCGAACGCGTGCAGGACGCCGTCCGCTCGCTCGGCGGCCGCCTCGCCGGGATCGTCCACCCGGCGGCGCTTCCCGCCCGCCTCGACGCAGAGGGCGGCGGCACCGGCTGGGGCCGCCTCGAGATCTGGCGCGGCCTGTACGCCGTCGTGCAGGACCCGGATCGCACCGGCCTGCGCGCCTCCATTCTCCCGGCCGCCGGTGCGAGGACACTGCGCGCCATCGCCGGAGCCGAATCCGCCACGGAGTGCCTCGTCGCCTCTTCCGCCACGGAGCCTGCGGACCTCGAAGGCCTGACCGTGTTCCGGCTCAGCGACGACGCGTCGTTGAGGTGGTGGCTGGAGGCGTGGGCCGGGGTGCTGGACGCGGCGGAGCCGGCGGTGGCGGCGATTCGTCCGGAGGAGAGACCGGTCGGGGCGTTCCGACTCGTCGTGCTGGCGGTCGCGTTTGCCGCGCTCACGATGGCGGCCTGCGGGTGGCATGCGTGGACCCTGCGGACGCGGTCGCGGGAGATCGCGGCGCGGCTCGCGGCGGCGCGCGCGCCGTCGGAAGACCTCGCGCGTCTCAAGGCAGACGTTGCGGCGAAGCGCGCCTCGATCGCGTCCCCGGCAGCGCTCCCGCGGTCGGACCACCTGAAACGCGTTCTCGAACACCTGGCGATGCACCGTCCCGCGGGCGTGCTCGTCACGGAGCTTGATCTGGCCTGGGACACCGGATCGATCCGCGGCCTCAGCGTGAAGGCGGGCGCCGTGGATGTCCTCGCCGGTTCGCTTTCGGACGCGCTGGAGGCCGGGGGCCGGAGCGCATCCACGGGACCCCGGTCGCTGAACGCCGCAGGCCTCTACTCCTTCGAAATCCGCATCGGCCCCGCGCCTCAGCGCGCATCGGCCGCACCCAGGGGAGAACGATGAAACCCGATCGCCGGCAGAAGATGCTCGTCTCCCTCGCCCCCGCCCTTCTCGTCGCCCTGGCGTATGTGCACCTGCATGCACGGCCGGAGCTGAGGCGCTACTCTGCGGAGGAAGACGCGATCGCCGGGGCCGAACAGGCCCGGCCGGCCAGGATCGCCATCGAGGAGCAGAGGCGGGTGCTGGCGGAGTTTGAAGTGAAAGGGACTCCCTCAGGAAACGCTCAGGCCTCCGCCGGATGCTGCGACTCGAGAACTCCTGCGCAGGCGGGGGAGCTCCTGGCTTCGCTGCTGCACGGGCACCGGCTGCTCCTGCTGGAAGATCGGTCCGGCGGCGCCGAGCTCGCCGGGGCCTTGCCGAAGCCGATGGACGAACAGGTTCGCTCTGCGCCGGCCGGGTCGCCCGCGCGCGTCCGGTCCCTGCGATTCCGCGGGAAGTACGCGGACGTCGTGGCCCTGCTGGCGGGCATCCGCGAAACGCTGCAGGACGCGGTGGTGCTGAAACTCCGGCTTGCGCCGGCCGCGAACGAACACGAATCCCGCGAGTGGACGCTGGTGCTATGGATCTGATCCTCGAAGGGAAACCGCCAACAGGCTGCGCGAGCGCGCTGGAAGCGCTGCTGCGCGAGTGCGTCCGGCGCGACGCGTCCGACCTGCACCTGGCGCCGGGGATGCCGGCGATCTACCGCGTCCACGGGGAGCTGGTGCCGGACGGGAAGACGCTCTCGAAGGAGGACGTCGACGCCTGTTGCCGCGAACTCACCGCATGGAGCGGGACGCGCGGGCTGGAGGCCACCGGCTCGCAGGACGGCGCCATGACCGCGGCCGGCACGGCGCGGTTCCGCTTCAACGTGTTCCGCCGCCTCGGCGGCACGGCGGCCGCGATCCGCCGCCTCGAGGACCGCTTCAGGAGCCTCCCGGAGCTGGGCCTTCCGGAGTCGCTGTACCGGTTTGCGGAGCTGCCGGACGGGATGGTGGTGGTGGCGGGACCGACGGGGGCGGGGAAGAGCACGACGCTGGCGGCGATGATCGACCGGATCAACACGACGCGGCGGGCGCACATCGTCACGATCGAGGACCCGATCGAGTACATCCACTCGCCGGCGCTGAGCCTGGTGAACCAGCGGCAGGTCGGGTCGGATGCATCGAGCTTCAACGACGCGCTCGTGGCGGGCCTGCGCGAGGACCCGGACGTGATCCTGGTCGGTGAAATCCGCGACCTGGAGACGATCCGGACGGCGATCCGTGCGGCGGAGACGGGGCATCTCGTCTTCACGACGGTCCACGCGGGCGACTGCGTCGGGACGCTCGAGCGGCTCGTGTCGGTCTTCCCCGCCGACGAGCAGGCGGGGATCCGGCAGCAGCTCTCGCTCGTGCTCCGCGCCATCGTCGCGCAGCACCTCATCCCGGCGGACGGCGCAGGCGGCGCGCGCCGCGGCCGCGTCGTCGCGAGCGAGATCCTCGTGATGACGCCGGCCATCGCGCACCTGGTGGCGACCGGGAAGAGCCCGCAGATCTACGCGGCGATGGAGGGCGGGTTCGGACTCGGGATGCAGACGCTCGAGGAGGACCTGGCGCGCCTGCTCGTGGAAGGGCACGTCTCCGAGGCGACGGCGCACGGGACGTCGCGGAACCCCGCGCTCGTGCGCGACCGCGCGGCGTCGCGCACGCGCCGGTCGCCGGCGCGCGGAGGGCGGCCATGACCAACCCGCTTCCCATGCAGCCCCCCGGCGCCGCTGCCGCGCGCCCTTCGGACACGCCCCGCGCCCGCGAGCGCCGGCGTTTCGTCCGCCTTCCGCCCGCGTACCCGTGCCGCGCGACGATCTCTGCCGACGGCGCGACGTGGGAGGGAGTGGTGAAGGACGTCTCGGACGGCGGCGCGGGGGTGCTGGTCCCCGAGGGAAGCGGGGCCGGCGCACCGTCCACGGGGGTTCGCGCCGAAGCCGTCCTCCGCTGGGCGGGAGGCGAATCCCGCCGGGCGGGCCGGATTGCGCGGATCGTTCCGGCGGGCGGCGGAGCGTGGCTCGTCGGCTTCGAGACCGACGCGTCCGCCGCCGGCCCCGGAGTCCCCGTCGAGCTCGACGTCCGCCTCGTCAAGATCGACCCCGCATGGGCGCTGCGCGTCCCCGCCACGCTTGCGCTGCGGCGCCAGGTTCTCCCTTTGTGCCTCGTCGACGGGCGTGTCCACGTTGCCTGCGCCGACCCGGGCGACACCGCGGCCCTGCGCGCCCTGGAACGCTACATCGATGTCCCGCTCCAGCCGTGGCTCGCGGAACCCGCGTCGCTCCGTCAGGTCCTCCGGCGCGTCTACGGGGACGCCGCAATCGCCACCGACCCCGCCGATCCTGTCGCCCTGTGCAGCGAAATCCTCTACGCCGCGTGGCTGCGTCAGGCCTCCGACGTCCACATCGATCCCGAAAAGTCCGGCGTCCGCGTCCGCCTCCGCGTCGACGGCCAGCTCGAGGAGTTCCGCCGCCTCCCGCCGGAAACACACCCCGAACTCCTCAGCCGCATCAAGATCCTCGGCGGCATGGACATCGCCGAAAAGCGCGCCCCGCAGGACGGCCGCTTCACCCACGCCTTCGGCGCACAGGACAAGGTCGACATCCGCGTCGCGACGCTTCCCACCAAGCACGGCGAGCGCGCTTCCATGCGCCTCCTCGCGATGGACATGGAGCAGCTGACGCTGGAGCGGCTCGGGATGAGCGCGCGCGACCTGGAGCTGTTCGAGCGCGAGATCCGCCGGCCGCACGGCCTGCTGCTGGCGACGGGGCCGACCGGCTGCGGGAAGACCACGACGTTCTACGCGGCCCTCCGCAGGATCATCGCCCAGCGCGCCGTCAACGCGATCGCGGTCCTCGACCCCGTCGAATACGACATCGAGGGCGTCGCCCAGGTCGAGGTCGATCCCGCCCAGAAAATCACATTCGAGAAGGCGCTTCGCAGCATTCTCCGCCACGACCCCGACGTGATTATGATCGGCGAGATCCGCGACCGCGAGACTTGCGACATCGCCATCAAGGCTGCCCTCACGGGGCACCTCGTCCTCGCCACGCTTCACACCAATTCGGCCGCCAGCGCCGTCACGCGCCTCGCCGACATGGGCGTCGACCGTTACCTCATCGGCGCCACGCTCGGCCTCGTCGCCTCCCAGCGCCTCGTCCGTCGCCTCTGCCCCCACTGCCGCCGCGAAGGAACGCTTGCTGCAGCCGAAGCGCGCGCGCTGGGAAGCGCGGAGGCCGCGGGGATTCCGGCGTACCGGCCGGCAGGGTGCATCCACTGCGCCGGCCGCGGCTACAGCGGGCGCGTCGGGCTGTTCGAGCTGCTGTCGCTCGACGAAACGCTCTCCGCCGAGATCGCGCGCGGCGCCGGCGAACCGCGGATCCTCGAGATCGCGCGCGAACGCCATCTCCCCGCGATGCGCGAGGACGCCCTCGCCAAGCTCGCCGCGGGCGTCACTTCCCTCCCCGAAGTCCTCGCCGCGGTGGCGATCTGAGGAACCCCATGCCCACCTTCACCTGGATCGCGAAAGACGCCGAAGGCCGCACGAAGCGTGGCTCCGGAAGCGCCGCGTCCGAGGGCGCGCTGCTTCAGAGCCTGCGCACGGACGGGCTCGTGACGCTCGAGGTGCGCGGCGCGGCCGAACCGGCCGGCGGGCCGGACCGCCCGCTGTGGCACCGGGTCGCGCGCCCGCGCTCCGAGGACGTGGAACTCGGCCTGCAGCAGATCGCGTTCATGCTGGGAAGCGGGCTGCCGCTCACCAGCGCGCTGGAGACGTGCGCGCTTCAGAGCCTCCGGGGTTCGATGGCGTGGACCTGGAGGCATGTGTCGGAGCGGATCCGCGCCGGGGTGAGCTTCAGCGACGCGCTGTTGGAGCACCGGTGCTTCCCGCGGGTGGCGGTGACGATGGTGAAGCTCGGGGAGGCGACGGGGATCCTGGAGGAGGTGCTGAACCGGGCCGCGGACTCGATGGAGCGGCGCCGGCTTCTCCGGCAGAGCGTGATGACGGCGCTGGCGTACCCTGCGATCGTCCTCGTGCTGGCCGTCGGCGTCGTGGCGTTCATGATGATCGCGCTGATCCCGAAGCTGACGAAGTTCCTGCTGGGGTTCCACCGGAAGCTCCCTCCGGTCACGCAGCTGCTCGTCGACATCTCGGCGTTCGTGCAGCAGCACGCGGCGGGGATCGGCATCGGGCTGGCGGCGGGCGCGGCGGTGCTGGCGGTTCTGCGCGCCTGGCCGCCCGGCCGGCTTGCGACGGACGGGCTCATTCTCCGCGGCCCGGTCGTCGGCCGCATCGTGCGGCTCGCCGAAACGTCCACCTTCGCGCGTAACCTCGGCGTCCTCGTCGCCAGCGGCGTCCGCATCACCGACGCCCTCGACGTCGTCGCGCCCCTCCTCTCCAACGCCCGCTCCGCCGCCGTCGTCCGCGCTTCCCGCGAACGCATCCTCCAGGGTTCCCCGCTGTCGGAGCCGCTTTCCGTTCCCGGTCCCTTTTATCCCATGCTCGCCAGCATGGTCGCCGTCGGCGAACGCTCCGGGACGCTCGACGAGGTCCTGCTCCAGGTCGCGGGGTTCCACGAGGCCCGGCTGCAGGTCCTCATCCGGCGCCTCGGCGCCATCATCGAACCCGTTGTCATCATCGTCGTCGGCGGCATCGTCGGCTTCGTCTACCTGGCCTTCTTCCTCGCCATCTACTCCATCGTGGGAGGCAAGTGATGCGCACCTGGATCCCCACCGTTCTTTTCGTGTTTCTCCTCGTTCCCTTCGCCCTCGGTGAAGACCCGGCTTCGGACCCGACGGAAGCGGACGAGGCGATGAAGCGGGCGCTCGAGGAGGCCCGCCGGCGGGAGCAGGGTGGCGCTCCCGGCCGGGAGACGCCTGTCGTGGTTCCCGCGGTTGCGGTCCGCGGCGTCATGGAGGCCGAAGGACGGCCTGCCGCGGCGCTTCTCGAAGTCGACAAAAGCCCCGCGCTCCTCGTTCACGCAGGAGACCGCGTGGGACTGGGGGGCGCGTGGGCCGAAATGCTGGTGAAGGAGATCGGCCCGGCTGGTGTGCGGGTGGAGTTCATGCCCGGATCAAGGGAGGTGCTGCTCCGATGAAAACCAGGATCGCTCTTGCCGTTTTCCTTCTCGCCGCGGCGCCTGCGTTCGCGCAGGCCCCTTCCGGCATCGAGGACATTCGGGTCAAGTCCGTGAGCCTCAGCGACGCCTCGGTCGGCGACGGCGCCCGGCTGCTGACGGACGTCTCGGGCTACAACATCGTGGCGACGCAGGACGCCGCGAAGTCGCGCGTGTCGTTTCTTCTGCGCGACGTTTCGCTGAAGACGTCGGTGGAGACGCTCTGTGGGCTCGCATCGCTCTGGTACCGCGACGACCCCGCCTCCCGGGTGCTGCGGATCATGACGGCGCAGGAGTACCAGCGCGACCTGGTCGTCGTCAGGGACGCGAAGACGAAGGTCTTTACGCTTCTGCACCCCAACGCCGTGCTGATCGCGACGCAGATTCGCGACCTGTACGGCCCGCGCGTCATCCTGTCGCTCGGCATCGACGAGACGGCGTTCGAGACGCACGCCTCCGGCCCAACCGACACTTCCGCGCAGAACGGCCTGATCCCGGGCGTCGTCAACGGCAGCCAATATGGAAGCGGCGGTTCGGGGAGCAACGCGGGGCAGCAGCTCTCCTCCATCGACCGCGACTTGAGCCCGGAGCGGCTGGCGGAGATGGCGAAGAGGCGCGCGGAATCCGACGGGTCGAAATCGCCCGGGGCGGTCTCCGAGGCGGATGTAGAGGCGGCCATGAGCCAGGAGTCGGTCATCTACGTCACGGTCAACCGCACCTCGAACCTGCTCCTCGTCCGTACGGCGGACGAGCGCGCGGTCGGCGAAATCGAAAAGCTCGTGCTCGAGCTGGACCGCCCGACGCCGCAGGTTCTCCTCGAAATGAAGATCCTCGAGCTGGATCTTGCCGACGGATTCAAGTCGATCTTTGACCTGAGCATCGCCGACGATGCCGCGGCGACCGGTCCGCCGGACGGGCAGCCCGCCAACCCGCTCCTTCCCGCGGCCGCGACGGGCCTCAAATACGTCCTCGGCGCGGGCAATTTCCCGCTCGAGGGAGGGACGCTCCTCTACCAGTTCCTCGACGAGCGCCTCCGCTTCCGGATCCAGCTTCTGAGCACCGAGCGCCGCATCCGCACGGTCGCAACGCCGCTCCTGCTCTGTTCGAACAATCGCGAGGCGCGGCTCTTCGTCGGCGAGGAGCGCCCGCTCGTCCGGAACGTCACCGTCGTGACCAACACCACGACCGGCGTCGTCACCGACCAGCTCGCCCCGACCGTCGAGATCGAGGAGATCGGCACCACGCTCCGCATCATCCCGCACATCAACGCCGACCGGACCGTGACGCTGACGATCTTCCAGGAGTCTTCTTCCGTCGTCACGGGCGGCGCGAGCCTCCCGGTCTCGACCGGCTCCGGTGCCGTGACGTCGTTCCCGGTCGACACCGTCAACACGGCCATCCTCGAGGCCGTCATCGTCGGCAAGGACCACCTGGCGCTCGCCGTCGGCGGCCTCATCCGCGAGGAAATCTCCGACAGCGAACAGAAGGTCCCCTTCCTCGGAGATCTGCCCGTTCTGGGCGTCCTGTTCCGCAGGGAAGTCCGCAACCGCTCGAAGCGCGAACTCATCCTGCTCATCACGCCGCACGTGCTCGTCACGCCGGACGAAGGAGAACGGATCAGCCGGGACCGGCTTCAGTCCCTGTCGCTCCACCCGTGGCTCAAGCTCGCCGACCACGCGCTGGATGCGTTTTCCGAAACGGACCTCGACGGCGATCCCAACGTGCCGGAGTGGATCAAAGGCTTCGTGGAAGGAGTGATCGACAACCATGACCAACACTAGAAACGCCCTGCCCCTGGCCGTGCTCTGCCTGCTCGCCGGGTGTGTCTCCTCGCCGACGGGAAGCCCGGCGGGCGCCCACCCCGCCGCGCGGCCGTACGTCAGGATCGCCACGGATCGAGGCAGCGCCGAGGTCACGCTGTCCGACGCCGACGTCAACCGCTTTGCCTCCCGCCTGGCCTCCCACGCCGCGCGCGGCCGCGCCGCCTGTGCGCGAGAGCTCGTGCGCGACATGCCCGACCTCGCCCTCGAGGCGTTCCGCCGCCCCGTCGGCCGCGTCGACGCGGAATCCGTCGCGCTCCGCTCCGCGATCGCCACCGCCTGGGAGGAGGCGTTCGGAGAAGCGGCCCTGCGCGAAAGCGAGTGCGCTCGCCGCGCGAATCCGGACGAAGCGGCCCGGGCGGTCGACCTGCTCCTGGAAGGACTGGCGCCTCGGGCGGACGGCACGAAACTCGTCGAAGCGTCGCTCGCGTTCGAAGCCATGGGCGACGCGTTCTGGTCGGAGGAATGCCGGCGTCTCGCGTCCGTCCGCGGGGCCTCCGCCGCGCCGGCGATGCCGCGCACCTCTGCTCAGTCTGCCCTTCGCGCCCTGGAGTCGGCCCGGTCGGCGATCCTGGCGCGGCGTTGGGCCGAGGCTCGCGCGGCACTTCCGTCGCTGATGGACTCGGCGATCAAGCGGCGCGACCTCGCGCTCGCCGCCGGGATCGAGGAGTTGAGAGCGCAGCCGGAGATTGCGGCGGCATTCGGCGTCGAGGAGACGCGGCGCTGGCTCACCGGGCTGGGTTCCCTGGCGCTCGACCGGAACCTCCCCCTGCTCGCGCTTCGCTGCGCCATGTCCGCCCGCGATGCCGCGCCGGCCGGGATCGACAGCGAGGGGCGCGATGCCGCACGGCGGCTGTTCGCACGCGCCTCGACCGCGCGCGGCGATCTCCCGCTCGCATTTCGGGTGGCCGAAGGGCTGCTTGACGAAGCCCGTGCCGCGAACCGCCCGGCGGACGAGGTCGCCGCCGCTTCTCTCTGCGCGGACATCCTTCTCGCCGAAGGCCGCGCAAAGGAGGCCGCCGGCATGTTCATGCACGCCGCCGGGGTCGCCGATGCCCTGTCCATGACCGCCGAGGCCGCGCGTTCCCGCCTCGGCGCCGCGGGCGCACTTCTGTCCGCGGGAATGCTGGCTCCCTGCGCACGCGAACTCGAAAAGGCCCCGGTTTCAGGCGTCACCGGCCGCCGCACGCGGTTCGCGTCGGCGCTCCTGGCCGCAGCCGCGCGCGAAACGGCGTCTGCCCGCGACCGCCTCTGCGCCCTCATCATCGATGCAGAAACTGCGGGCGATTATTCGCTCCTCGAGCACTGCGAGTCCGCAAAGGAGCGACTCGAATGAACGCAACCGCCACCCCCGGGCAGCCCGGGAACACCGCGCGCCAGAATCAGGATCTTCCTTCCGTCCTTTCCGACGTCCTCCGCGGCATGGACCGCGAAGCGGGACGGCGGTGGGGCCTGGAGGACTTTGGCTGGTACGCGAGGCCTGAGCTGCGCAAGCCGATGACCGAGTGGGAGTGGATTCGCGAACTGGAGCGGCTCCTTCCGGCGCGCGGGATCGGCGTGGAGCGGCGCCGCCGCTATCCCGCGCCGGGGTTGGGGAAGTGCGACCTCTTGCTGAAAGGGGCGGATGGGACGCGGACGTGGATCGAGGTGCGCGGCGCGTGGCGTGCGTGGTGGGAAGCGCAGGGGAACCTGCCGAAGTTCCATTTCGAGCTCGAGGCCGGGCGCGAGGACATCGCGGCGCTGTCCTGCCTGAGGAGTGGCGACGCGGACCAGGCGGGATTGCTGCTCCTGGGGTTCGGAGTCGAGGGCGATCCGATCGAAGCCGAGGTGCAGGCGTGGGCGAGCGCGGCTCTGGCGGATTGGACGTGCACTCACGAGCGCTGGCCTGCCGCGAACGACCCGCGGCGTGTCGCGCACGTCTGGCTGTGGAGGCGACCGGTATGAACTGCGGAAACACAGCCACCGGCGCCCGCCGTCCGCGCGGGAGAGACCGGTTACGGGCGCGCAAAAACGCGCGATCCGGAAACACGGAGCGGCGTCCCGACGCCGCTTCTCGATTCCTGAAAGGCCTCTCTTTTGCGGCCTTGGACACTCGATGAAGTCACCTCTTCACACGTCGAGGTTCGCCGCTGTGTCCACCCGGTTCCGGGTGGCCGCTGCCTTCTGGTATGCGCTCTGGGTTGTGGGCATTCCGGGACTCTCCCTCTTTCACTCCCGATCGCAGAGCCTGCCCGCCCGATCCTGCGTATCCGTGACCTGCTGCTGTGCTCCCCACGCTTCGGCCTGCCGCTGTTCACCTGCTCCTGCCGCCGCGGGCATTTCGGCGGCGTGCGGAGAACCGCAGAGCGAAGAGGAAGGATCTCCGGTGGTCCGCGTCGCGCCGCATCTTCCGGCGACGGAAGGGGTGCTGTGGGTGCCGAAAGGCGGCGCGGCCGCAACGACTGAGCGGATCTTCCCCCCGCAGCCTTCACTCCGCCGAATCGAAAAGGTCCCCATCCGGGCACGGTGCTGAAGAACTGAATCCCTTGCGGGACCGGACTTCCGGTCGAACAACATCCACCACGACGTTCCTGACAGGAGACCCGACATCATGCGTACCACACACAGAAACGGCGGCTTCACGCTGATCGAGCTGCTCATCGTCCTCGCCATCCTCGTGCTGCTGTCCTCACTCGTGATCCTGAAACTCGAGAACGTGCAGTCGAAGAGCCGTTCGAGCACGCAGGCGTATTCGCTCGCGGACCTCTCGCACCAGATCCAGATCCGCCAGGGGCTGAAGGGCCAGTACCCCTGCGGCTGGGATTCGCTGATGAAGAAGCCGGCCACCCCGATGACGGCGCTTGTCGCGACCGACCTCTTCACCAAGCTCGGGCCGGAATTCCAGGCGCCGAACACGATTCTGGAAGCCACGGCGACGACGCTGACGGCGGACCAGATCACATCGATCAAGTCCTCGGGAATCAACATGGGGATGCTCCATGACGAGGGTGCCATGGTGGTCCCGAGTGACAGCGGCGTGGAGATGCACTGCTTCACCACGATGCCGAGCATGATGGGGGCCAGCGGGCTGCAGTTCGTGCGCGTGCTCGACAAGTCGCTGGGGAGCCAGGGGCTGAGCATCCTCGTGAAGGACTTCGGCCTGAACCCGATGATGACCGACGATCCGCTGGTCGTTCCGCCGCGCATCGCCGCGAACATCTACGTGGTGCTGGGTCTCGGGAACAAGTGCACGCTCGTCGGGGACCAGATCGACGAGGCTCCTTATTTCGACCGGACGGACGCGAAGAAGTACTACTGCCGCGCCCTCGGGGTCTTCGAAGTTCCGGTGACCGGCACGGCGAAGGCGAAGCTCGTGGGGTTCATCGGGCCGGATGGGCGCACGAAGAAAATGAGCGCCGACGATTACCGCAAGGACTCCGGAATGTAAGCCGGCTCTTCCCTCTCCCCGCTCGGGGAGAGGGAAGTCCGGCGTTGTTGCCCGCAGGCTGGCCTGCGTCGGACAGCTGTCCACCCTGATCCCCGCTCTCTTCGAGGAGTAAGCCATGGAGCGTCATCACCTCGTTACCGGTTTCCTCTTCCTGCTGTCCGTGTTTGTCGCCGGATGCGCCGAGCCGAGTGGTCGGCAACCTGAAGTCCTCCAGTACGGCCGGATGCACGACGTCCTGAGCGGAGGGGCCGGCAAGGCGGTGCAACTCGTCTCGCTCGCAGATGCGCTGAAGGAACCCCACGCCTGCGCGGTCGGGGCGCTCGCTGGCCTTGAGGGAGAGATCACGATCGTCGACGGCTCCGCCTGGGTCGCGCGTCCTGCCGGCGCGGGACTGCGCATTGACGGGCCGTCGTCCACCTCGAAGGACGGCGCGGCCCTGCTTCTCCTGTCGCACGTTGCCGAGTGGGACCGGTTCACGATCGAAAACGACCTCGCCGGGGAGGCTCTCGACGCCTTCATCGCTGACAAGGCGCGCGGAGCCGGCCTGGACACGGCGCAGCCGTTTGCATTCGTCATCGAGGGCTCGGTCACCGACCTGCAAATGCACGTCCTGAACGGCATGTGCCCGATGAAGCCCGGCGTCGCACTCGCGGACGGTGAGAAACCCTGGCAGCACCAGATCGGGAAGCCGCAGAAAGCCACCGTGGTCGGCTTCTACGCCGTGGATTCTGCAGGGAACATGACGCACCCGGGAACGTCCATCCACGCCCACGCGATTCTCGATGTGAACGGACAGTCCGTGACGGGACACATCGAGCGCATCGCGGTGGCTGCCGGTGCGGTGCTGCGGATTCCGCGCGCTCGCTGAAACGCCATCCGGGGCCGGGCGGGACACGCGACCCTACGTCTGCGCCCGCCCCGCCCTCGTTTCCGCCTCGTCTTCACACCCGCACCCCGGCGCAACGCGCCCCGCGTCCTCGCTCTCGAGACACGTGTGGCACGAGCGCTTCATCGCGCCGAAACCGAGCAGCTCGACCTCGGGACTGAGCGCGCCGGGCTTCGCCGGCTCCTTCTTCATCAGGTCGGTCGACAGGTACTTCTTGTTGTCGTCCGGGAACACCGTCACCACGACCGCTTCCGGCCCGAGCTTCTCCTGCACCATCAGCGCTCCCAGGAAGTTCGCGCCGCTGCTGATCCCGACCGCGAGGCCGAGACGCGCGGCGAGCTTCTGCGCCATCAGGATCGCGTCGCCGTCGTCCACCGCGATCACCGGGTCCAGCTCGGACAGCTTCACGATCGGCGGGATGAACTCGTCCGAGATCCCCTGGATGCGGTGCTTGCCGACCTTGCACCCCGTGCTCATCGTCGGCGAGTTCGCGGGCTCCAGAGGGTAGAGCTTCACGGACGGATGCACCTTCCGCAGGAATCGCCCCGTCCCCATGATCGTCCCGCCCGTCCCGACCCCTGCCACGAACGCGTCCGGCTTCAGATTATGGAAGCGCAGCTGCCACCAGATCTCCGGCCCCGTCGTCACTTCGTGCGCCTCGACGTTCGCCTCGTTCGAGAACTGCCGCGGCAGGAACGCCCCCGGCGTCGCTTTCGCGAATTCCTCCGCCATCCGGATGCTGCCGAGAAAGCCGCCCTCCGCCGCGCTCACGAGCCGGACGTCCGCGCCCAGGCTTCGGATCAGGTCCTTGCGCTCCTGGCTCATCCAGTCCGGCATGAAGATCGTCACCGGGTGGCCCAGCGCGCGCCCGACGGCCGAGAACGAAATCCCCGTGTTCCCGCTCGTCGCCTCCGCCATCGGCGCGCCCGGCCTCAGCAGCCCCCGCTCGTACGAACGGCGGATGATGTACAGCGCCATCCGGTCCTTGATCGAACCGGTGAAGTTGAGGTTCTCCGCCTTCGCGTAAACCGTCGTGCGCCGTCCACGGAACGAGAGACGGATCGCCAGCAGCGGCGTGTTCCCGACGAGGTGGCTGATGCCTTTCAGCGTGAGTTGCAGGTCGGTGGGGTCCATCGCGAGTCCTCGACCCGCCGCGCGTGGCGTTGCGGCGACGGGGGCTGAAGCATACCTGAACGCCTGCAGGGCCCGCATCCGAAACCCGGTGGTCGTTTTCTATGCGGGACTGGCGAAGAGTTCGTCACTTTCGGGCAACCGGAGCCCAAATCCCTGCTCGCGGCGTCGGCACGCCCGTTGCGATGGGGGCGCTTTCCGATTCCAACCTCAGGGGGCTGAATGTCGCTTCGTTCCGCGTTCGTCCTGTCGCTGTTCCTGGCGGCCGTCTCGTTCGCGCAGGAGCCAGAAGTGAAGAAGGACGAAGGGAAGCCTGCAGGCGAGGAAAAGACGCCGCCGGCCGAGGGGAAGGAACCGAAGCCGACCGGGGGGACCGTCCTCGACCCCGACGCCGCCGAGAAGAAAGGCCTGATCATCTCCGCGACGCGCCTCGCGCGCCCCGACGCCGAGGTTCCGCGGGCGACCAACCTCCTCGAACCCGGGAAGCTCTGGCGCGACAACCCCCGCTCCGTTCCCGCCTCGCTCCAGCGCCAGCCCGGCATCATGGTCCAGTCCACGGAGTACGGCGGCGGTTCGCCTTCGGTCCGCGGCCTCATCGGCCAGCAGGTGCTCCTCATGGTGGACGGCGTGCGCATCACCAACTCGATCTACCGCTTCGGCCCCAACCAGTACCTCTCCACCATCGATCCGTTCATCGTCAACCGCATCGAGGTCGTGCGCGGTCCCGGCTCGGTCCTCTACGGCAGCGACGCGCTCGGAGGCACCATCTCCCTCTGGACGCACCACCGCGAGGATTTCGACAAGTTCTTCGACATCCACGCCAGCGCGAAGGCCCGCGGCGCCTCCGCCGATCGCTCGTTCCATTTCCGGGCGGAGACTGAGGGCAACCTCGGGATATTCGGGTGGTACGCGGGCGGGTCCGGGAAGTGGCGCCGGGACCTCGACGGCGGCAAGGACACAGGCCGGCAGCCCTATACCGGCTACGACGAATTCGACGGCAACGTCCATGCCGATTTCCACCTCAGCGACCACTGGACCCTTCGCGGCGCGGCCATCGCCGCCGCCCTCGTGAACGTCCCGCGCTCCGACCAGCTCTTCATCGGCTGGCGCGACACCGGCACGAACGCATTCGTGGAGTTCCACCGCGACTACCAGCAGCACGAGCTGTACTACGCGAAGCTGGAAGGGCGTGAGCTGGGCGGCGTGCTGGAGACGGTGGACGTGACGGTGAGCGCGGACCACCAGAGCGAGCAGAGGCGGATCCGGCGCCGGGGGTCCACGGTGCTGCAGCAGGACGAAGACTCGGTGCTGTCGGGCGGGCTGAGCGGGATGGTCTCGACGAAGCTCCTGCCGCTCAACACGGTGACCGGCGGATTCGAGCTGTATCACGACTGGGTGAACTCGGACACGCGCTCGACGGACCAGCTGACCGGGCTGACGACAAAGAACCCGCCGCGCGGTTCGTTCGCGGACGACTCGACGTACCGCACGTTCGGGCTCTACCTCCAGGACGAGTTCAAGCCCGCCGAGTGGCTCTCGCTCGTCGGCGGGCTGCGCTTCACCCACATCCGCGTGGACATGAACGAGCTCGACCCGATCCCGGGCGACGGCGTGGACCTCGCGGGGTTCGACAAGACGTTCACGGACCTGTCGTGGGACCTGCACGGGAACGTGCGGCTGCCGATCCCGGAGATCAACCTGTGGGCGGTGGCGGGGATCAGCCGCGGCTTCCGCGCCCCGAACATCGACGACTTCAGCGCGTTCCAGGAGACGGGGTCGTCGTTCGACGTGCCGAACCCGGACCTGGACCCCGAGACGATGACGCAGATCGAGGTGGGCCTGAAGGGCGGGAACAAGAAGTGGAAAGGGTCGCTGTTCGGGTTCAAGACGCACATCGAGGACCAGATCACGCGGGAGAACGTGATGTTCGGCGGGTCGGCGACGTCGCCGTCCGGGAAGCCGTTCAAGGCGCGCGCGAACAGCGACCATTCGACGGCGATCTACGGCGTGGAGCTGGATCTCGAGGTGGAGGTCTTCCCGCACGTGCGGCCGTTCGTGGTGTTCACGTACATCGTGGGGCGCGACCGGGGGCGGGAAGAAGTCATTCGCCGGATGCCGCCGACGATGGCGACGTACGGCGTGCGCTACCAGGAGGATAAGTGGTTCATCGAGGGGTATTTTGAAAGCGCGCGCGGCCAGCGGAGGCTGAGCGCGGACGACAAGAGCGACGTGCGGATACCGGATCGCGGCACCCCGGGGTGGACGACCGCGAACCTCCGCGGGGGCTACGAATTCACGGAGCGGATCAAGGCAACGCTCTCGGTGGAGAACCTGTTCGACATCGACCACCGGTATCACGGGAGCGGCGTGAACGAGCCGGGGCTGAACGCGACGATGAGCGTGGAGATCGGGTTTTAGCGGGGCGCGGCCAGGCCTGCTCAGGTCCTATTCGTCTTTATTCTCTTTCATTCGCGACCAGGTCGTTCCTTTTGCGTCCACCCGAGACCGGATTCGCGGCTCGTCTTAAGGAAAGAACGGAACCGGGACGGCTGGCGAAAGACAAAAACGAAAGACTTGGTCGCGAATAAAAGCGAATGAAAGAGAATCGGGCATCCCCCGAGACGCCTTTCACTTCGCCCCAATCCCCGCCCACCGTATCGTGTCCCGCGATGAACACCGCCGCCGTCATCCTCGCCGCCGGGCAGGGCGTCCGAATGAAATCGGACCGGCCGAAGGTGCTGCACGAGGTCTGCGGGAAATCGCTGCTGGCGCACGTGCTGGACGCGGTGCGGACGCTCAAGCCGGACCCGCTGGTGGTCGTGGTCGGGCACGGGGCGGACGAGGTGAAGGCTGAGTACAAGGGCGAGAAGGTCACCTGGGTCGAGCAGAAGGAGCGTCGCGGGACGGGGCACGCGCTGGCGCAGGCCGAGGCGGCGCTCAGGGGATTCGCCGGGCGGCTGTTCGTGCTCTGCGGCGACGCGCCGCTCGTCCGGCCGGAGACGCTCGCGGGGCTCGGCCGGGCCGCCGACGGCCGGCTCGCGACCGTGCTCACCTGCGAGGTCGACGACGCCACCGGCTACGGCCGCATCATCCGCAGCGGCAAGGGCGACGTGACGCGCATCGTCGAGCACAAGGACGCTTCGGAAGATGAGCGCGCAATCCGGGAGATCAACAGCGGCGGGTACGCGTTCGAGGCGCCCGCCGTCTTTGACGCGGTGCGTCAATTGAAGCCGACGAACGCGCAGGGCGAGTACTACCTCACCGACGTGCTGCCGATCCTCATGAAGAAGGGCCGCATCGGCGCGTTCGTTGCGGACGATCCTGCCGAGGTCCTCGGCGTCAACTCGCGCCGCGACCTCGCGCTCGCCACGTCGAAGATGCGCGATCGCATCCTCCGCTTCCACATGGACGCAGGCGTCACGATCGTCGCCCCCGACCTCACGTACATCGAGGGCGGCGTGGAGATCGGCACCGACACCGTCATCGAGCCGTTCACGGTCATCCGCAGCGGCGTGAAGATCGGCTCCCACTGCGAGGTCGGCCCGTTCTGCCAGCTCCGCGCCGGCGCCGTCCTCGAGGACCACGCCGAGGTCGGGAACTTCGTCGAGATGAAGAAGTCGCGCCTCGGCTCGCACTCCAAGGCCAAGCACCTCTCCTACCTCGGCGACGCCACCATCGGCGCCCGCGTCAACATCGGCGCCGGCACGATCACCGCCAACTACGACGGCGTGAACAAGCACCCCACCGTCATCGAGGACGGCGCTTCCACCGGCAGTCACACCGTCCTCGTTGCGCCCAGCACGATGAAAAAGGGCTCGAAGACCGGCGCCGGCGCCGTCGTGACGCGCAAGACCATGGCGGAAGGCGAAGTCTGGGTCGGCGTCCCGGCGCGCAAGCTCGACAAAACCCCGCCCAAAAATTTGACCCGTCCCCCGGACCGCAAGACACTCATCGCCCCTTCCACGAAGAAACGGAGCGGCCCGCGTGCGTAAGAAGGAATTCCAGCTCTTCGCCGGCACTTCGAACCCCGCGCTCGCCAATCGCGTCTCGAAGGCGCTGAACCTCGACCTGTCGCACGTCGACCTCAACCGGTTCCCCGACGGCGAGATCGACGTGAAGATCCAGGACGACGTGCGCGGCTCGGACGTCTTCATCGTCCAGTCGACGTGCCCGCCGGTGAACGAGAATCTGATGGAACTCCTCATCATGATCGACGCGCTCCGGCGCGCTTCAGCCGAGCGTATCACCGCCGTCATCCCGTACTTCGGCTACGCGCGGCAGGACCGCAAGGCGGAAGGGCGCGTGCCGATCACGGCCAAGCTCGTCGCCAACCTCATCACCCGCGCCGGCGCCGACCGCGTCCTCACCATGGACCTTCACGCCGCCCAGATCCAGGGGTTCTTCGACATCCCCGTGGACCACCTCTACAGCGCGCCCGTCCTCATCGACTACCTGAAGAAGAAGGAACTGAGCAAGATCTGCGTCCTCTGCTGCGACGTCGGCGGCGCCAAGATGGCGAGGGCCTACGCGAAGCGCCTCGGCGGCGCCGCGCTGGCGATCATCGACAAGCGGCGCACCGGCCCCAGCGAAACCGAGGTCGCCGAGGTTATCGGCTCCGTCGAGGGCATGGACGTCGTCGTCGTCGACGACATGATCTCCACCGGCACCTCGATCGCCGAGGCCGCCCGCGTCGCCAGCGAGCGCGGCGGCCGCAGCGTCCGCATGATCGCCACCCACGCCGTCCTCTGCGGCAAGGCGATGGAAAAGATCGAGAAGAGCGGCGTCGAGGAGCTCGTCGTCACCGACACGATCCCGATCACGGGAAAAGAGCGGGCCTGGCTCAAGCAGCTCACCGTCGCGCCGCTTCTCGCGGAAGCGATCCACCGGATCCACAAGAGCGAGTCGGTGAGCAGCCTCTTTGTCTAACGGGCACAGCCGCGGATTTTAGGTATTAGTTCGGCCTCCATCGCGAGGCCCGGCAATTTCCAATTGCAGCCCGCGGGCCGCCTCGCTAGGATCTCGCCCCCTTTCCGACAGACCACAGACCCAAGGAGCCATCCGATGGAAATCCTGAACCTCGAAGCCGCCGCCCGCCCGAAGGTCGGCACGCGGCAGGCTGAGAAGGACCGCAAGAAGGGCCGGATTCCGGCGGCCGTTTACGGGCACAAAGAGGCGACGGTGAGCGTGACGATCCCGGCTCACGGCTTCAAAGGCATCCTGAAGGCCGGGACGCGCCTGGTGAAGCTGACGCTGAACGGCAAGCAGGAGCTGACGTACATCCGCGAGGTGGAGCACCACCCGATCACGGACGAGATCCTGCACGTGGACTTCGGCCGGACGTCGATGACCGAGAAGCTGTCGCTCAAGATCCCCCTGAAGATCAAGGGCGTGTCGAAGGGCGTGGCGTCGGGCGAAGGGCAAATGGACGTGCTGATGAACGAGATCCCGATCCAGTGCCTGCCCGACCGGATCCCGAAGGTGATCGAGCACGACGTGACGGCGATGGACATCGGGATGGTGGCGAAGCTGAAGGACCTGCACCTCCCCGAGGGCGTGTCGATCGACGGGAACGCGGAGCACCTGGTCGTGACGGTGCACAAGGCGATCGAGGAAGTCATCGCGGCGCCGGACGCGGTCGCGGCGGCTGCGGCGGCGGAGCCGGAAGTTCTCACGGCCAAGAAGCCCGAGGAGGGCGAGGCAGCGCCGGCAGCGGGCGGGAAAGCCGCGCCGGAAGCCAAGGGAGGCTCGGACAAGAAGAAGGAATAGCGTCCGTGAAAGCGATCGTCGGCCTTGGGAACCCGGGGCGGCGGTACGAAGGGACACGGCACAACCTGGGATTCATGGTGGTGGAAGCGGTCGCAAGGCGCCCCGGTGCGCACGCGGCCGGAGCCGCTCGCGAACAGTTCGAGTCGCTCGTGACCGAAACCACGCTGGGCAGCGAGAGATGTCTTCTCGTCAAGCCCCAGACCTACATGAACCTCTCGGGCCAGGCCGTCCAACCCCTTCTGGCGTGGTTCAAGATCGAACCCGCCGACTGCCTCGTGATCTGCGACGACCTCAACCTGCCGGTCGGCCGCCTGCGTTTCCGGGCGGGCGGAAGTTCCGGCGGGCACCACGGGCTGGAGGATATTGAGAAGCGGCTGGGGCGGCAGGATTACCCGCGGCTGCGGATCGGGTTGGGGTTGCCGGCGGGATGGGTGGTGGAGAGTTTCGTGCTCGGGAAGTTCTCGGGCGAGGAGCTCAAGGCCATCGAGCCTGCGATCCAGTCGGCGGCCGAAGGCGTGGAAGTCTGGGCGACGAAGGGCGTGAACGCGGCGGCAAACCGCTTTAATGCCCCTCCGAAACCCCCGAAAGACCCTTCAAAACAAGACAAGAAAGAGGAATAGCCATGGTTCAGACCGGGACGTACGAAGGAATGTTCGTGGTCGAGCCGACCATCGCCGGCAAGGACTGGAACAAGGTGGTCGAGCACGTGCACGGCCTCGCGACGCGCCACGGCGCCGAGATCCTCGCTTCTAACAAGTGGGGCGACCGGAAGCTGGCGTACGAAATCGGCGGGCACAAGCGCGGCGCTTACATGCTGGTGTATTTCAAGGGGGACACGCAGTCGGTGACGAAGATCGACCGCGAGGCGCAGCTGTCGGACATCGTGCTGCGGCACGTTCTGGTGCGGGTGGAGGCGGTTCCGCCGCCCGAGGAGCAGGTGGCGCCTGCGCCGCCGTCGGCGACCGAAAGGAAGTAAGCATGGCGAGCGTGAACAAGGTGATGCTCCTGGGGCGGCTGACGGCCGACCCGGAGATGCGCTATACCCCGAAGGGGACGGCGGTCTGCGACCTGCGGATGGCCATGAACCGGCAGTACACGGATCCTGCGAGCGGCGAGAAGAAGGAAGAAGCGACGTTCGTGGACGTGACGGCGTGGGGTCGGCAGGCGGAGATCAGCGCGCAGTACCTGAAGAAGGGGCGCGAGGTGTTCGTCGAGGGCCGGCTGAAGATGGACCAGTGGGAGCAGGACGGGCAGAAGCGGTCGAAGCTGACGGTCACGGCGGAGCAGGTGACGTTCGTGGGCGGCAGCGGAGGCGGCGGTGGCGGTGGCGGGAGCGAAGGTTCCGAGGGCGGCGGGGCGCGGCGCGGCGGTTTCCAGCGCGGCGGTCCCCCGGCACGCGGACCGCAGCGCCCGAGCTCGCCTCCCCCGCAGCAGGAGCCGCGCGACGAGGGGCCGGGCCCGTCGGACGAGCCCCCGCCGGACATGGGCGGCGACCCGCCGTTCTAGGGAAGGCCGGGGAAGGCTTGGAAGGCTGGCAAGGGCTGGCGAAGGCTAACAACGACTACTACCTGAGAGGTTGAAGAGATATGCCGAGGACGACACGAGAAAAGCCGGACCGCGATCGTGACCGCGGGCCGCGCCGCGACGCCGAACCCGAATTCGGGATGGGCGACGTCGACGGCGACGGCGGCGGCGATCCGAAAAAGAAGTACAGGAAGTTCCGCAAGGACAACCGGTGCCGCTTCTGCAGGGAAAAAGGCAAGCTCTCCCGCGTTGACTACAAGGACATCCACATCCTGCAGAAACTCTGCACCGCCCAGGGCAAGCTGTTCAGCCGCAAGCGGTCCGGCAACTGCGCGCGCCACCAGCGCGCCGTGAAGACGGCGGTCAAGCGGGCGAGGTACCTCTCCCTGCTGCCGTTCGTCGGGTAAGGGAGAGAAAACACATGGCGATCAAGGTCCTGTTGTGGCAGACGGTGGACAAGCTGGGGAAGCGCGGCGACCAGGTGAACGTGTCGGACGGTTACGCGCGGAACTACCTGTACCCGCGGAAGCTGGCGACGCCGGCGACGGCGGGCGCGGCGCGTGAGTTCAAGGCGGCGGCGCGCAAGGCCGAGAAGCACGAGACGGACATCAAGCGGCAGTACAGCGACCTTGCGGCGCAGATCGGGAACACGCAGGTGACGGTGGAGATGCTCGCGAACAACGAAGGAGTGCTGTTCGGGAGCGTGACGCCGTCGACGGTGGCGGAGGCGCTGAAGCGCGCGGGGATGGACGTGAACGGGAAGTTCATCCTGATCGGCCAGACGATCAAGCGTCTCGGCGAGTACACGGTCACGGTGCGGTTCCACCCCGAGGTGCAGTCGAAGCTGAAGCTCGTCGTGGCCGGCTCGAAGGCGGAGGCGGCCGGGACGGAGACGGACGAGGAGAACCCGTTCGCCAAGGGGATCTCGGTCGACGAGGCCGAGAAGCACGACCCCAAGATGCGCGGCAAGCGGCCCAAGAAGATGAAGGAAGGCAAGGAGAAGGAAGGCGGGAAGGAAGGGAAGAAGGAAGGAGCGGCGCCTGCGGAAGCGGCCGCGGCTCCTGCGACGGCCGAGGCGAAGGCGGAGCCGAAGGCCGAAGCCAAGCCTGCGAAGGCCGAGAAAAAGAAGTAGAACGTCAAGTCGATTGGACAAGGCCCCGCGGCGACGCGGGGCCTTTTTTGTTGGGGAGGACAGTCGGTGGCTGGTGGTCTGTGGTTGGTGAACGGCACGAGAGCCTCCACTCCCCAGGACAGCCGGTCGTACGCCACCGACCACCGACCACGAACCACCAGCCCCGGCACGACGAAACTGCGCTTCCTGCCACCCTCGCGTTAGAATCCTCCCCCCCCATGGGACAAGCCGAAGAACGCATCCAGCCGCAGAACCTCGAAGCCGAGCAGTGCCTCCTCGGCTCGATCCTGCTCGATTCCGCAGCCATGCACGACGTCGACCAGAAAGTCGAGGCCGGCTCGTTCTACCTCAAGAAACACCAGACGCTCTTCAAGCTCATCCAGTCCCTCACCGACGAGGCCAAGCCCGTCGACGCGATCATCCTGCGCGAGGAGCTGTCGCGCAAAGGGCTGCTCGAGGAGGTCGGCGGCGCGGACTACCTGCTCGAGCTGACCGGCAAGGTCCCGACTTCCGCGAACGCCGAGTACTACGCCGACATCGTCCGCGAAAAAGCCCTCCTCCGCGGCTTCATCGGCGCCGCTTCCGAAATCCTCCGCAAGGCGTACGACCCCGCGGTGCACTCGGAGGAGTTGTCGGTCGTCGCGGAGCAGGAGATCTTCCGGATCAGCCAGGGGCAGACGTCCACAGCGACGCCGATCCACAAGATCCTCGGCCCCGTCTTCAGCCGCATCCTGGCGATGCGCGACCGGAACAAGCGCATCACGGGGGTGCCGACCGGCTACTACGCGCTCGACGACATGACGAGCGGGATGCAGGAAGCGCAGCTGATCATCGTGGCGGGGCGGCCCAGCATGGGAAAAACGTCATTCGCTTTAAATGTAGTAGAACATGTGTCCATCAAGGAATCCCTCCCGGTCCTGATCTTCTCGCTCGAAATGCAGGGGCAGCAGCTTGCGCAGAACATGATCTGCTCGCACGCCCGGATCGACGCGCACCGTGTCCGCAAGGGGACCGTGACCGAGGAAGAGAAGGCGCGGCTCGTCGAGACCGCGACCGGGTTCTCGAGCGCCCCGATCTACATCGACGACTCCTCCGGCCTCACCGTCAACCAGATCCGGTCGCGCGCACGGCGCTTCCAGATGAAGGAGAAGCTCGCGCTGATCGTCGTGGACTACATGCAGCTGATCGAGGTGCGGGCGGCGGAGGCGGGGAGCCGGTTCGACAACCGCCAGACGGAAATCTCGTACATCTCGCGGTCGCTGAAGTCGATGGCGCGCGAGCTGAAGGTGCCGGTGATCGCGCTGTCGCAGCTGAACCGCGAGGTGGAAAAGCGGACGGACCACCGGCCGATGCTGGCGGACCTGCGCGAATCGGGATCGATCGAGCAGGACGCGGACGTGGTGATGCTTCTGCACCGCGCGGGGTACTACAAGGACGCGCTGAAGGACAACGACACGGACGCGCTGGTGATCATCGCCAAGCAGCGCAGCGGCCCGGTCGGCGACGTGCAGCTCACGTGGCGCAAGGAGTTCACGCGCTTCGACAACCCGGACTTCCGTCACGGGGAAGCCGAGGCGGAGGCGGAAGGGTAGTGGGGCTGCCGGACGCGAGGCACCGGCCGTGGCCCTGCCCTTCGCGGGCGTGGGCGATGAGGCAGACGTGGAGCGCGCTGGGGTTCCTGCACTGGCGCGTGGGTGTTGACGCACTGCGTCAACTCATCCCGGCGCCGCTCGGGATCGACACGTGGGAAGGGTCGGCCTGGGTCGGCGTGGTGCCGTTCCGGATGGAGAACGTGCGGCTGCGCGCGCTTCCGCCGATTCCGGGGACGACGGCGTTTCCCGAGCTCAACGTCCGCACGTACGTGACGCACGGCGGCAAGCCCGGGGTGTGGTTTTTCAGCCTCGACGCCTCCAACCTCCCGGTCATCTCGGTCGCGCGGGCGTGGTACGGGCTCCCCTACCGCCGCGCGCGGATGGAGGTGTGCGAGGAGGAGGGCCGCGTCTCGTACGACAGCGAGCGCACGGCGCGAGACGGGCCGGCGGCAGTCTTCCGCGCCCGGTACGCCCCGTCAGGCGGAGAATTCCGGGCGCGGCCCGGGACGCTGGAATACTTCCTCGCCGAGCGCTATTGCCTCTACGCGCCGGCCCGCGGCGGCGGGCTTGCGCGCGCGGAGATCCACCACGCGCCGTGGGAGCTGCGCCCCGCCCGGGTGACGATCCGGGAAAACTCGATGGCCAGCGCCGCCGGTATCGCCCTTCCCCCCGACCCGCCGCACGCGCTGTTCGTCCGCACGATCCACGCCTGGGCGTGGACGCCGGAGCGGGTCACTTAGCCCATGACGGGCGGGCCGTCGAGCGCTTTGCGCACTTTCCGGGCGAGCTCGTCCAGCGTGAAGGGTTTGAGGACGACGGAATCGTGGCCGGGGACTTCTTCCGGTGCGTCCGGCGCGTACCCGGTGACGAAGAGCGCGCGGATTCCGGGGCGGATTTCCTGGGCGCGGCGGGCGAGTTCGCGGCCTCCCATGCCGGGCATGACCAGGTCGGCGAGCAGGAGGTGGATCGGCTCGCGTGCGTGGTTTAGCACCTCCAGCGCTTCGGCGCCGCTCCCGGCCTCGAGCACCCGGTAGCCGCGCTCGGCGAGCGCGGCGCGGCAGAGATCGCGGACGCTTTCCTCGTCCTCCGCGACCAGGATGGTCTCGGTGCCGACGTCCTTTCGCGGGGCTTCGGGGACCGCGCGCGTTTCGTCCGGCGATGTCTCCGGCAGCCAGATGCTGAACGTGGTTCCACGGCCCGGCGCGGAGACCAGCGAAACGTGTCCCCCGGCCTGCGTGACGATCCCGTAGACCGTCGCGAGCCCCAGTCCCGTGCCTTTCCCCGCCTCCTTCGTCGTGAAGAACGGCTCGAAAGCGCGCCTTTGCACTTCCTCTGACATGCCCGTGCCGGAATCCGTCACCTCCAAGCAGACCCAGCACCCCGCTCCCACTCCTTCTTTCTGCGCCTCCGCCGGGCCGAGCTCGCGCCGGCGCGTGGCGATCGCCAGCCGTCCGCCATCAGGCATCGCGTCGCGGGCGTTCACCGCCAGGTTGACGATCACCTGCTCGAGCTGCCCGGGATCCGCAAGGACCCACGCCGCCGCCGCCTCATGGAAAGTCAGAAGCGTCACGTCCTCGCCGATCAGCCGCGCCAGCAACCCGCGCGCACCTTCGACGACGGCGTTCAGGTCCATCGCGCGCGGCTGCACGACCTGCCGCCGGCTGAACGCCAGCAGCTGGCGCGTCAACCCCGCCGCCCGGTCTGCCGCCTTGCGGATTTCCTCGAGCTCCCCATGGTCCCGGTCCCCCGCGGGGTGCCGCTTCTGCAGGATCGCCGCAAATCCCAGGACCGCCGTCAGCAGATTGTTGAAGTCGTGCGCGATGCCGCCCGCCAGCCGCCCCAGCCCTTCCATTTTCTGCGCCTGCAGGAACTGCTGCTGGAGACGCCGCGTCTCGGTGATGTCGCTGGCGACGCCGGTGGCGCCCTCGATAGCACCGCGGGAGTCGCGAAGGGGTCCGAACCATGCGTCGTAGCAGTGCCCCGCGACCTCGACGGCCGTGCGGACAGACTCCCCGGAGAGCGCGCGCCGGATCAGGGCGCACACGTCCGGCTGCGCGGCGTAGACCTGGAACGCGCTCTGGCCTACCACCTGCCCCGGCCTGAGACCGAGCCCCTCAAGGCCGGACCCCTCCGAGAGGGTGAACACGCCGTCGCGGTCGACCGCCCAGAGCACGATCGCGGCCTGCGTGACCACGGCGCGAAGCCGCTGCTCGCTCGCTCGCAGCGCCGCCTCCGCTTCCCGCTGGCGCCCTGTCTCGCGCGTGACGACGATGACCGCGGCGACGGAAGGCTCGTGCAGGAGGTTCTGGACCGTCGCTTCCAGCCAGCGCCACCCGCCGTCCTTGTGGCGCATCCGCAACTCGGCGTGCTCGACGCGATTCGGCTCGGAAGCGACCCTGCCGAACATTTCGCGCATGGCGGGCACCTCGTCCGGGTGCACCAGCGAAAAGGGGTCCACGCCCGCGAGCTCGGCGGGCTCGAATCCGACCTGGAGACGTGAGGCCGGCGAGACATAGAGGATCCTCGCCTGCGCGTCCACCATGACGAAGGCGTCCGTGCTGTGCTCGACGAGGGCGCTGAGCAGGCGCCCCGGCTCCATGGCGGGCCGCGGCGCCGGCAATCCGGGCGTCGTCAAAGTCCTCCCTCCACAGAATTTCCCTGATCCCGGGTCCATCCTACTGCCGTGCCCACCCCCGGACCAAGCGCGTCGTGGCCGCGCGAACGTGACATAATCGGGGCGTGGTCCCCGGTGTCCCGGGGAAGCGTCTCGTCGAGGCGACAACGTGGACTCCGTGAAATGCGGCAAGTGCGGCGCCGAACTCGGCCCCGTGCGCCGGCGCAAGGCGTTCATCAGCGTCTTCGTGCAGGGCGACGAAGAAACGCGGTCGTGGTACTTCTGCGACGAGTGCCGCGTCTGGATGATCGAGGAACTCTACGACCACTTCATGGGCGAAACCGACCTCTCCGTCCGCGGCCCGTACCCGGAGGGGTCCTGCGAAGCGGAAGTCGCGCTGGCGTGGACGTGCCCGAATCCCGGGGACAAGTGGTGCGAGTGCGAGGCGCACAGGAAGCTCGGTCCAGGCTAGCGCCGGCTGCGCAACCCTTCGACGAAGAGCTCCGCGAAGTCCGCCGCGACCTCCTCGCTCGTGCGCTTCCCGCCCGGCCTGAACCAGGTGATCGTCCAGTTCACGGCGCCGAGGATGGCGCGCGCGGCGGTTGCGGGATCGGCGGAGCGGAAGACGCGCTTCTTCACGCCGTCGGCGACGATGGCGCGGACTTCGCGCTCGTACCGGTCGCGCTTGAGCACGAGTTTTCTCCATCGCCTGCGTTCGAGCGCGTCGGTCTGGATGTGGGCGGCGGTGCCGGCGAGTTCGTCGAGCATGAGGGCCATCTGGGCGCGGACGAGGTCGCGGAGGCGGGCGGCGGGGGGCGCGCCGGAGCGGCGGATGCGCGCGGCTTCGGAGAGGAGGCGGTCGAGGGAGTAGTTCTGGCAGAAGAAGAGGATGTCGGACTTGTCGCGGAAGTAGTAGTAGAGGGAGCCCTTGGTCATGCCGAGGGCGCCGGCGATGTCCTCGGTGGTGGCGGAGGCAAAGCCCTTGCGGCGGAAGACGGCCGCGGCGGCGCGCGCGATGTCGAGGCGGCGCTGGAGGGTCTTGCGGGATTTCGGGTCGGCCTTCACCGGGAGAATCGTACGGTCCGGCGGCGGGCGCGACGACAATTCAGATTCCGGCTTGACCTGGGCACCACGCATGTCGTTCGCTGGCACGCATGAGCCTCCCTTATCGACTCGCCCTTCTCGCTCTCGCCGCCCTTCTCGCTTGCGGCTGCGAGTCGGAGTCGGGGAAGGAACTGAAGAAGCGCCCCGCCTCGCGCGAGTCGAGCGCGAAGATCGCCCTTCCCGCCGGGGGCCGCTGGTCGTCGGCGGTGATGGTGACGGAGACGGGGAGCTACGAGCAGGCGCGAGGCGGCCGCGGCGGCATCGGCACGGCGACGTTCTATTTCGCGCGCACCACGCTGCTCCTCGCGCTCTCCGGCGGCGGCGAAACACGAATGCCGCTTCCCTCGGGCAGCGTCGAGAGCGGAGACGCGGACGCGGCGCTCGCGGCGTCGGACCGGAAGTGGCGGCTTGCGGCGCCGCCGGACGGCCGGGGAGTGGCGTTCGCGCCGGAGGGAGTGGAGGAGTGGCGCTGGGTCTGCTGCGAGACGTCGACGCCGTTTCACTGCCCGCACCTGCTGCTTGAGCTTCGCGCGGGCGTGGACCCGTGGGAAAAAGGCCCGCGCTTCGTCGATCTGGCGTCGGCCTTGATGGCGCCGCCGGCGGCCGGCAGCGTGCATCCCAACGGGCTGGATCCGGACGAGTGGCGCGAGCTCGCGACCGCCGCCGTGGAGTATCCCGCCCTCGTCCACGAACTCGCCGGAGCCGCGCTGCGGGAAAAGTCGGGCCTCTCGCTGGAGACGGTCGAGGGCCAGTCCCTGCGGATGCTCCAGCAGTTCGTGGCCGGCGGGACTTCGCCTTCATCCGGCGACGCGGGACGCTCCGCCGCCTCGATCCGCGATTCGGCGCGCGCGGCGCTCCAGGCGCCCCGGGCCGCGGGCGCCGTCGTGACTTCGAACGCTGCCCTGCTCCTCGCCCTCTCGCGCGACGGACTCGACCAGCGCGCCCTGGCCGAAGCGCTCCTCTCGCAGGATTGGGCGCCTCCCGCGACCATCGTGCGGGACATGAAATGGCCGCGCGCCGTGGCCTGGTCGCTGGCGCGATCGCTGGATCCGCTCGACAGGATTCCGGATGACGTCGAAACGTCGATGGTCGCCTTCCTCGACCGTGAGAAGGGGGAACCGGAAGCGGCGCTTCCCGTCGTGTCCGCGCTCGTGGCGCACGGATCGCCCGGGACGCTGAAAAAGCTCCAGGAGATGTCCGTTCCCGACCCGGACGGAGGGACGCAGGGGAAAGCCGATCCGGCCTGGCCGGCGACGCTGGACGATCTCTGGCAGGCCGGCGTGGTGGACCACGGGGCGCTCACTCACCCGATCGACGCGTGGATCCGGGCGGCGCTCAAGGCGCGGAAGCGGGACTAGCCCTTGCCGCGCAGGACGGCGTTCCCGATGACCAGGAGCGCCGCGATCGTCGCGGCGCCGTAGAGGGCGAACGGCTGGCGATCCTCCTCCGGGATGTCGGCGGCCGGCGCGCGGCGCGCCCCGGTGGCCCGCGGCCCTTCAATGCCCTCGGCGAGCCAGCGAAGAGCCGCGATCGCGAGGGGGGCATCCTTTCGGCCGGTGAGGCCGACGAAGCCGTTGGTGAGGAACGTGGCGTCCCCGGCCACGACGTAGCGGCCCGGGCCGGCGCGCCGCGCGGCCGCGACAAGCACGGGTCCCGCGGAACTCCGTGCGTTCCCGGTCGATACGGCGAACGCAGAGGCGGAAGTCGACGCGATTTCACGGGCGTCGAACGGGTCGGAAGCGCGGGCCATGGCGGCGACGCGGCAGGCGTCGGAGAGGACGATGTCGGCGCCCGCGGGAAGCAGGGCGAGCAGGGGATGCTCCGTGCGGTCGAACTTCGCGCTGAAAACGGCCCTCTCCCACTTGACCGCGAATTGCGCCCGGGTCGCCATCTCCTTTTCCGGGGGCAATTCCGCGGCGCTGTCCACGATCCGGTCGGCGCCGACATCGGTGCCGGCGTCGCGCAGGACGGCGCGGAGGCGCGCCAGGTCGACGCGGTCGTGCTCGATCTGCGGATCGATGCAGACGAGCAGTCTCGCCCCTCCCGAAAGCAGCCCCGCCAGCTTCGCGGCGTCGGCCTCGCTCACGTCCCGCCTGGGTCCCGCCATCACCAGCACGGCGTCGCGGGGGGGATCCGCGGCGAGGGACGCGAGCCAGACGGGTTCGATCGTCACGCCGGGGAACGCCGCAAGGATCGCCCTGCGAAAGTCGCCTCCGCCGTCGGGGTTGCCGCTCTCGATGCTCAGCTCGTTGTGCCCCTGGATCCAGAGGATGCGGAACGGGGAAGCGCCCTGCGGGGGCGCTGCCGCGGCGATCGCGGGAATCGCGGCGAAGACCGCGAGCCGGAAAATCCGGGACGCGCCCACGCTAGGAAGCCGGCGTCTCGGGCGCGCGCGCGACCGTCGCGGTCGTGGCGCACCCGGTGCCGCACGAGCCCTGCTTCACCGGCTCGTCCTCGCGGCGCGGGCCGTATCGCTTGCCGACTTCCACGCCCACCGCGACTTCCGGGCGCGGCATGTTGGCGCGAAGGGCGACCAGCTCGGGATCCTTCGCGTCGGCTTCGTGCTTCGCGTCGAGCCGGCCGAATTCGGCGCCGTAGGAATCGAGGTACGGGGCCCAGTCGGTGACCAACTGGTGCGCGTCGGGCGTCGTCTTGTATGCGCCCGTCGACTCGATCGCCTCGCGCAACTTGTGCGGGTGGTCGATGATCGGGCACGGCCGGGCGTCGCGCGCGTCGTGCGGGACGGCCTCGCGCATCTTCTTCATGAAGTCGCTGCGCAGGACCTGGCGGATCGACTTGTTGCGGATGTTGTCGACGGCGTAGTGGATGAACATGCACGGCTCGACGTCGCCGTTGGAGTTGATGTGGATGAACTTGCGGCCGCCGGCCATGCACCCGCCGACGAGCCAGGCCTCGTTCACGAAATCGACGAGGAAGATCGGGTGCGTCTTGCGGATCACCGCCGACCGCTCGCGCATCCAGTAGCGCTGCGCCGCCGTCAGCATCAGGTCCTGCGACTCCACCGGCCCCGTCGGCATCAGGTTCAGGTACCAGCCGTACCCCGCCCCCTTGTCCACCATCAACTGGATGAACTCGTCCGACGTCGCCGCCTCGAGGTTCTTGCGCGACACCGTGCAGCCGAAGCCGAAGAAGATCCCGCGCTTCTTGCACTCGTCCATCTGGTGCATCACGATCGCGAACGCCCCCGCGCCCCGGCGGTCGTCCGTCAGCACCTGCCCGCCCTCGAGCGAGAAGCTCAGGTGCACGTTTCCCCACTCCGCGAACTTGTCCAGCATCTCCGGCGTCACCTTCGAGCCGTTCGTGTACACCGAGAACATCACGTCGCGGTGCTTCCCGATGATGTCCATCAGGTCCTTGCGCAGGAAAGGCTCCCCGCCCGTGAACGCGATCAGGCGCGACCCGATCCCCTGCGCTTCGTCGATCAGCTTGTGCAGGAGCTCCGGCTCCAGCTCCGACTTCCAGTCCTCCCCGTCCGCGTAGCACCCGTAGCAGCGGTAGTTGCACACGCTCGTCGGGCTCATCATCAGCATCGGCGGCGCGTTGAACCCTTCCTCGTCGTAGAACTTCTTCCGGACCTTGTTCCCCTCGATCAGCACGCCCAGCACGAAGTTCCGGATCATCGACTTGCGCACTCCCGGCGAAAGGTTGCGCGAAATCCTCCGCGCCGCTTCCACACCCGGATGCTTCTCCTTCACGAACCTCTCCGCCGCGTTCAGCGCGTTCGCATACCAGTCCGCCGGCATCAGCGTCCGCAGGATCGAGATCATCCGCAGGATGCCCGCGTCCGACATGTTCGCCGCAGCCGAAGCGACGCCGTCGATGACTTTCTCAAGCGCGTAGTTTTTCGCGGCCTGCAGCATCACTTCTTCTCCGACTCATGAAGCGCCTTGTCCTCGCGTGCGAAGGCGTCCATCACCGGCGCCATCGTCGTCATGAACGTGTCGCCGGACTGATCCTTCGCGCCCGTGGAGTTCACGATCTCGCGCATCACCTCGGGCACGTCCGTCACCAGGCAGGTCTTCTTGGGGTTCGCGCGGATCCGGTCGTCTTCCCTCACCTTCCCGAGGAACTTCGACCGCAGCACTTCCGTGAACGATTTCCCGTGGATGTTGTCCACCGCGTACTGCGTGAACATGCACGGCTCGACGCCGCCCTGGGAGTTCACGTGGAGCATCTTGCGTCCCGCGAGGCAGCCGCCCGCGAGCCACTCGTCGTGGCCGAAGTCAAAGAAGAGCAGAGGTTTGGTCGCGCGCATTTCGGCGAGACGGTCCTTGAACTGCAGCTTCTGGTACGGGGTGAGCATGAGCTGCGGCACTGCGCATGACCCGACCGGCATGAGCGGGAAGAACCACCCGAACACGCAGCCGATGTCGATCATCGCGTCCATGAACTCCGACGTGCCGACCGTGTCGAAGTTCGCCTTGGAGTACGTCGCGCTGAAGGCCACGAGCGCACCCTTGTCCGCCAGCTTGCGCATCGTCTCCGTCGCCATCGCGTAAATCCCGCGCCCGCGCCGCTCGTCGGTGTGCATCTGCAGCCCTTCCACCGACACCGAGAGCGCCACGTGCCCCATCTTCGCCAGCCGGTCGATCTCCGCGTCCCCGAGCTGCGTCGCGTTCGTGAAGACGTTGAAGAACACGTCCGGGTGCTTGTCGAACAGGTCCCACAGGTGCTTGACCAGGAACGGCTCGCCGCCGACGAAATGCACGAACGGCGCGCCCACCCCCTTGGCTTCCCCGATCAGCTTGTCCATCGCCTCGAACGACAGCGTCGAGTGCACGTCATGCCCCTCGGCGTAGCACCCGTAGCACTTCAGGTTGCACACGGTCGTCGGGCTGATGAGAAGCGTCGTCGGCGGCCCGAACCCTTCCTTCTCGTAGAACTCGACGCGCTTGTGGTTTCCCTCGATGAACGTGTTCATGACGAAGTTCTCGACGACCTTCCGGCGCGTCGCCGGGCTCATCACGCGCACCGCCCGCCGCGCGGCCTCCACCCCCGGGTGTCCGACCCGGATGTACTCCTCCATCGCCGCCAGGCCCTTGTCGTACCAGTCGAGCGACGAGACGGATTTGATCGCCCGCAGCATCTTCAGCAGCGTCGCATCCGACGAATCCACCATCCCGAGCAGCTGATTGACGACGGCGCGCGTCGCAGCGCGCTTGACGGAAGCGACGATCCCCATGAAGTCCCCCGATGTTGTGCGCCCGGCACGTCCCCCTGTGGGCGCAAATCGGGGCATGGTAAGGGGTTTTGAAGGGGCGTTCAAGGGGAAGGGAGGAAATGCAAAAGCCAACTTCCAATGTTTCAAGGGCCAAGGAAACGCCAAGGAGCAAATTCCAACTTTCAAGGGGGGTGAAGCTAGGTTGTCGCCGGGCTTTGGATCTTGGCTTTTGGCGTTTCCTTGGCCCTTGGAACGTTTGAAGTTGGCGTTTCCCGGAGGGTTCTACGGCACCACGGCCGCGTCGAAACCCGTGAGGGTCTCCAGCGCCCGCGCCGCTTCCGTCGCCTCGCCCCACGTCGCGTACCGGCCGGTGCGCACGCAGTTCAGCGCGCCTTCCGGCACGATCTCCGAGTCGTAGCCCTTCGCCCGCAGATCGTCGGCGCGTCGCCGGGCGCCGGCCGGGTCAACGAATGCGCCGACCTGGATCGAGAACGCGCGCACGCCCGACGACCGGATCGACCGCGCCTTCGCCGCGTACGGCGAGGCCGGATCTTCCTTGATCACCGCCCCCATGTCCGCCAGCCCGTCGTCCCAGTCGCCGCGGCGGATCCGGCAGACGCCGAGGTAGTAGAGGACCTCGTCCTTCCGGATGTACCCCTCCCCGATCCGGATCGCCTCCAGGAACTCCGCTTCCGCCTTTTCCGGCGCGCCGAGCAAGTGCTGGGCGATGCCGCGGGCGGAGTGGGCGTCGGCCTTGAATTTCTTGTCGGGGGCGTCGGAGAGGGCCTGGTCGATGAAGGGAAGCGCGGCGGCGGGGCGATTCATGGCGAGGTAGCAGCGGCCGACGCGGAGGCGGGCGACGACGACGCGGGAGTCATCGGCGTGGGAGGAAATGAAGCGGTCGTAGGCGGGGATAGCAACGGACCATTCGCCGGCGAGGTAAGCGCCTTCGGCTTCCGTCCAGGACGTGTCGCGGGGCTTGTTTTCCTCGGTGGAAGAGCAGCCGGCGAGGGCGGCGACGGCGAGCAGGGAGGAGAGGGCAGCGTTCCGGGAGGCCGGCATCATCGTGTGAACCTCGATATCACGTCGAACGGCCTCAGCGCGGAAATCCCCAGCCACCGGTGCCCGACCCACGCCCCTGCGACGGCGAGAATCCCGAGCAGGATCGCGCCCGAAATCAGCGGACCCAGCCACGGCGTGCGCAGCTTCGGTTCCTTCCACGTCGCCTTGAACGCCGCGTACTTCCCGCTGCAGTCGTGACAGCAGAACTTCCCGTACGGAGTTTCGACCTGGCAAGCCGGGCAGTACGGCTTGTGGCAGTGAATGCACATCCCGACCGCCTGGACGGCGGTGTGGTAGAAGCAGAGGCGGTCTTTCATGGTGGGAACGCGGAGCGTCTCCCGAGAGATGTATCGGCATGCAGGGCCCGTCAACCTTGCCCTTTCCCTTTCCCATTCCCTTGCCTGTATTGGCCGATGGGAATGCGAGGAGGGCAAGGGAAAGGGCAAGGGAAAGGGCAAGGGAAAGGGCAAGGGAAAGGGCAAGCCAACGGCTACTTGCCTTGAGTGGCCTTCCAGTCGTCGAGGAACTTCTTCAACCCGCTGTCCGTGAGCGGATGAGCGAGCATCTGGTCGAACACCTTGAACGGCATCGTCGCCACGTCGGCGCCGATCTTCGCGGCCTCGAGGACGTGGATCGGGTGCCGGATCGAGGCCACCAGGATCTCCGTCGGGAACGAGTAGTTGTCGTAGATCGTCCGGATGTCCCGGATCAGCTGCATCCCGTCCGTCGAGATGTCGTCGAGGCGGCCGATGAAGGGGCTGATGTACGACGCGCCGGCCTTGGCCGCCAGCAGCGCCTGGTTCGGGGAGAAGCAGAGCGTCACGTTCGTCTTGATCCCCTCGGCGCGCAGGATCTTGCACGCCTTGATCCCTTCCTTGATGAGCGGGATCTTCACCACGATGTTGTCGGCGATCTTCGCCAGCTCGCGCCCCTCGCGGAGCATGCCCTCGCAGTTCGTCTCGACGACCTCGGCAGAAACCGGGCCGTCGCAGACCTCGCAGATCTCCACGAGGAGCTTGCGGAAGTCCTTCTTCTCCTTGGCGACGAGCGAAGGGTTGGTGGTGACGCCGTCCAGCAGGCCGAGGGCGGCGGCTTCGCGGATTTCGGAGACGGAAGCGGTGTCGAGGAAGAACTTCATGGAGGGGGCTCCTGTCGAAGGGAACCCCGCCATCTTAATGTCAACCCCGTCGAACGCGCCAAAAAGCGTCGACCGTTCTCGCAGGCGCGCAGCGCCCGTCCCTTTACCCTAACCTTACCCTTTTCCTTAACCTGCCGTTGTCGCGCGGGCGAAAGGCCGGTTAAGGAAAAGGGAAAGGTTAAGGCTAAGGGGGCGCTCCGCGCCGGGGCTACCTCAGCTCGAACGCCATCCGTGCTTCGCCCACTTTTCCTTCCACCTTGTCCGTCAGCCGGAGCACGAGCGTGTACTTCCCCCTCGCCGCCTTCGGCATCACGATCCCGAGCTGCAGGCACACGTCGTTCACCGGCGTCCCGTACGGCGCCGGGTCGTAGTCCCTCGCGAAATCCTTCACCTCCGGCCACGCCACGCTCGCGCCCTTCTCGTCCAGGATCTCGTAGTCGCAGCGAAGCGACACCCGCCACTTCCCGCCCTCGAGCGGCTCGCAGGTCGCGTTCCCCGCTTCGAAATAAATCCACAGCTTCTGCTGCGGGAAAAACTCCGCCTTCTCCGCCGGCGTGAACTTGTCGAACCCCTTCGGCGGCTGCAGGCAGAACGCCGGCCGCAGGATCTGCGGCGGCAACGCGCGGCGCCACCGGCGGCGGATCTCCTCCAGCTTCTTCACCGCGTCGTCGTTCCGGCCCAGCCGGTACCACAGCGCCGCCTGCGCCAGCTCGAGCACCGGCTCCGGGTCCGCGCCGACCTCCAGCGCCGCCGCCGCTTCCGGGTACCGCTCCGCTGCAAGGTACAGCGCGGCCATCCGCCGCCGCGCCGCCCGGTCGTCCGGGTTCCGCGCGACCAGTTCCTCGAAATGGCGGATGAGGGAAGCGTCGTCGGGGAACGGCGCGGGGGGCAGGGTCGCGAGGAACTCGTCGCGGTATTTCGCCCGCGCCGCCTCGACTGCCTCGGCGACCGCCTTGCCGCGGGCTTCGCGGGCGTTCGCGGCGCGGATCGGCAGCGCCGGGTTCGGGTCGAACTTCGCCAGCGCTTCGTAGATCGCGATCGCCCCGCCGTACTGGTCGCACGCGTCGTCCGGCCGCCCCGCGGCACGCGACCTTGCGGCCTCCGTGAACAGCCGGTCGGCCTCCGCGACGAGCTTCGGCCCGATCGGGTCCGGCTTCGCGACTTCAACCGTTTCCCGGGGCTCGACTTCCGGCTCCCGCGGCGCCGGTTCCACCGGTTTTGGCGGCGGATCGCTGGCGCAGCCCGCCGCAGCGGCGGCGAGGGCGAGCCCAATCCAGTAGGGGAGTTTGCGCATCGAGGGAGTTTCCGGGTGATCCTGTATCGGCTTGAGGCGCCGTTCAGCTTGATCGGCGAAAGGCAGTGTTGAGTGGTGAGGATTGAGTGGTGAGTGACGGCGCGCCGAACCGGGAACCCCGACTCCTGAACCTCGAACCTCTCACCACTCAATCCTCATCACTCAACACTGCTGTTCGTTCGTACCGATACACTGGTCAGATGACAGGCGTATTGGTGACGGACGGCTACTGGCGCAAAACGCTCGCCGCGGTGCGCGCGCTGGGAAAGGCGGGGCACAGGGTCGTCGTCGGCGAAAAGACGCACTTCAGCCCCGCCCTGTTCTCACGCCACGGCCGCGCGGTCGTCTACCCGTCGCCGGTCACCCGGCCGGACGATTTCGCCCGGTGGCTGCGCGAGGCCCCGGCGCTGCTCGACGTGGACGTGATCGTGCCGATGGAAGAGGACACGCTGCTGTTCGCGCTCGACCGGCGGGCGGAGATCCCGGCGAAGCTGCCGTTCGCGGCGGCGGCGCTGGTGCGGAACGCGGGCGACAAGGCGTGGACGCTGGCCCGCGCGGCCGAGTGTGGCGTCCCCGCGCCGCGGACGTGGACCGACCCCGCCGCCGTGGACGCGCCGGGGCCCTTCGTCGTCAAACCCGCCCGCGGCTCCGGCTCGCGCGGCCTGTCGTTCTGCGACCGCGCCGGCCTTGCCGCCGCCTTCCGCCCCGGCTACCTCATCCAGGAGAAGGTCGAGGGCGAGGGCTGGGGCGTCAGCGTGCTGATGGGCGAGAACGGAACCGTCCTCGCGATGTTCACGCATCGGCGGTTGCGCGAGTACCCGACCACCGGCGGTCCCAGCACCCTCCGCGAATCCGCCCGCGACCCCGCCCTCGAGGACGCCGCCGTCCGCCTCCTCCGGCACATCGGCTGGACCGGCGTCGCCATGGTCGAGTTCAAGAAGCGCCCCGACGGCTTCTCCCTCATGGAAATCAACCCGCGCTTCTGGGGCTCCCTCGCCCTCGCCGTCGAGGCCGGCGTCAACTTCCCCGACCTCCTCGTGAAATGGGCGCGCGGCGAGGCGTTCGCGCCGGTCACCGACTGGCCGCTCGGCGTCCGCGCCCGGGTGTTCTTCCCCGGCGACGTCCTGCATTTCCTCCGGAACCCCGAGCGCGGCAAAATGGACCCGCCCCTCCTCGACTTCTCCCCGCACGACGACTACATGCGCCGCGACGACCCGCGGCCGACGGCGGGGCTGGCGCTGAGCGTGCTGACGGGGTTGTTCCACAGGGAGTGGAGGAGGTTCTTGAAGGGGTAGGGGTGCTGAATCGCATTGGAAGCTCGATGTGCGACGCCTCGCGATGAGAAGGAGAGCTTGTGCGGTCAGGGGATCGCCACGCGGAAGACGACCAGCGTGCGCCCGCTGATCCAACCGAACACGAGTTTGTCTTCTTCGGGCGCGATGAAGAACCCATCGGCCGGGGACCAGCCTTGATCGATACGCGCGAACTGCCACGCGTCCGAATCAGGAGTTCCTGCGCAGAGGAAGGGTCCCTTTCCGTCGCCGTTGTCCCCGCAGATGAACAACCTTCGACCGTCCGATCCCGACTCGAACCACCTCGCCGTCACCCTGACCCTGCGGTCGGGCTTTGCGGGATCCAGGACCTCGACGTAATCGCGCTCCCCTTGACCCACAACAGCAACTCCATCGCCGAGGGAGAATATTCGCGGGTTGGTGAGCTTCAGGGAGGTTGAGAAACGGCCGGCGAAGCCGGTGCCCCGGAACGTGAGTACCTCTGCATCGTCTCGCTCGCCGCCGTCGACGACCCAAAGGACGTCGTCTTTGACACAAGCAGCCCACGCGTTGCACGTCAGGGACTTGGTAAAGCGAGCCCACGAGTCATCCGTTGCGGATTTGATCTCGACCCGAAGGTCGGTGTGATAGACGAGCGGAATGTGAGGATTGCCGAGACTCCAGGATTCAGACCAGACCATGTATGGCCCAACTTCCTGCGGACGCATCCAGGCCTTCGCGCCCTCGGGTCGGCGTGCTCTCTCATAGCGCAGGGACGGGCAGGCAGGCTCCTGTGGGGGCCCGTCGCTGTCCCAGAGCAGAACGAGCTGTCCGTCGCGTACCCGAAGAAACCCGTCGTGGTTCTCGTCGCGGAACAGGGACGAGTCAAAAAGCACCTTGCCCGAGGCCGAGTCGACCGAGACGACTCTATGAGCGGCGCCGTCACCGTAGAGCACCGTCAGGACATCGCCTTGAAGCACGGCGTTTCGGGGATCCGCCTCCCAAAAAGCCCGGGACTCCGGCACAGCCAACTCGAACTTGCCGACGAATTCCGCCCGAAGCGGTGGAACCGTGAAGTCCTCGCGAATCTCCCTCGCCGGCAAGTCGCCGGGAATTGGAGCGCATCCGCCCACCGAGATGACCAGCGTGAGAACGCGTGCGAGGCCGGACAGGAGAAGAGTCCGATTCATCGCCTGATTCTAGCGCGGTCGCCGCATAGGATTCGGACTGCACCTCGTCGGCAGCTCCTGACAGTAGTGCTCAGAAGCCGATAGTGGTCTGGCGGCAATTGCGGGGAGCCAGATCCATGGATCACGTCGGCTCGGCGGCTGGTTCCGCCTTCGAAGGGCAGCGGTCTCCCGGGGCGGTCCAAACCCAGACCCTGACCCGACGGCTTCCGCTGCGAAACATCACGTTCGCCATTGCTCTACTGGTGACCGCGTGGTTTGTGGTCCCACGGTTTCGCTACGAGCTCGTGATGTGGCGCGTTCACGCGAGGATCGATCGCGGGGATATGGGGTGGGCCGACGATGTTGAGGATTGGCTCGCGTAGCTCGACAAGGTGACCTCGGACAAGGTCCGCTTGGCGGATCGACTCCTGGCAGAGTCCGATGGTTCGCTCTCGTGCGAGGGCATGGTGCTGGCGTATCGAATCCGGCACCCGCAGCTTCGCCGGATCCTCGAGGTGCACCTGACTGATCAACGGTGGAATTACTCCATGTCGCTCAACAATGACATCGCGCGCCAGCTGCTCGATCACCTCGACGGCCGTGACGAACACGTGCAACAGTTCGTTCGGGACTGGATTGCCAACTGGCCATATTGACCACCCAGGCAAGTTCGCGTCTCGTGGGCCAGCTCTCCACTACTCCGCGATCTTTCGCCTTCGCTGTTCGTACAAAACGATCAGGACAATCCCAGCCGTCGCGATGAGGGCGTATAGGAGAAAGGAGGCTTCCAGGGCAAAACGCGCCTCGACGAAGGGACCACCGAAGGTGTCGTCCGCAGAAACGCCGAGGAGCGCCATAAAGGGATTCGGGCAGTTGGGGAATAGACCGAAGTACTGCGCCGGTTCGGGGCAGTAGCCAAAGCACGGCGCCTTCGATGCGAGCACGCAGAACCAGGCACCGAGCCCGCCTAGCAGGGACAGGGAGCCCGCCTGAAGTTCTCTCAGGCGGACTCCGTCCGGCCGCCAGATCAGCGTCACGCCGATAGCCAGTGGAAGCAGCGTCCCCACGATCGCCCAAGCCCAGCGCCGCGGCGCTGCGATTGACAGCACATAGGCCGCGTTTTCCTCGTCCATCTTCGGGATGCCAATGTCGCCCCCGTGATCTGCACTCGCCGTCCCGAGCACCATCTGGAGTCCACTCGCGGATGCCACCGATGCAGGCATGCATCCGCCCCATGACCAGAGTTCAAGCCAGGGCAAACAGAAGAGCACGAGCAGGGCGGCGGACGGCAGGAATCGGAGGTGAGAGAGCTTCACGGAGAGGATCGTAGCCCTCTGCGCCGCGACGGATCAAGGCCAGCGCCGTTGCCCCCTGCCCAAGCTCTCGCGGAGTGGTTCCTGCTTGCGCCGCAATGCCTCGCGCCCGAGCGCGTGCCTGGCGCTGTCGGTGCTGACGACGTCGCTCCACCACGAGTGGTGGAGCTCATTGAAGGGGTAAGGGCGAGCGTCCGGGTATCTCAAGCCTAGAGGCACTGCGATCCTCATTCGATTTGGATGCAAGAAGCCACCGGAAACCACGGATCGGATCTCCGCGCTCGTCTAGATGGATTTCGGGACTGAACTCGAGTGAACGATCGGCTACGATTCGTCGTCTGATGGGAAGCGAGTCCCGGTAGTTGACAACGATTTTGAGACACCTGGATACGGCATTTAGTGAAGTGCGACAGCCTCCACGACATCGGCCTCTCTGAGAGACGAATCGACCGCGGGCGACCAGCCCGCGGGAGCCGCCTCACCCTCGGAAATGAGG